>NZ_JADBHF010000010.1 GCF_017808105.1 Brevibacterium renqingii
CATGTTCAACCCGGTCTTGCCCTACTGGCTACTGGGCAAGCAGGCTATCCTGTACACACATTTTGGCCTATAACCCCCGTTTCCCCGTGGGACACGAAAATGGCCTCCGGATCGAATCCGGAGGCCATCTCCTCGTTGTGCGCGAAGGGGGACTTGAACCCCCACGCCCGATAAGTTGGGCACTAGCACCTCAAGCTAGCGCGTCTACCAATTCCGCCACTCGCGCTGGCAACAGAGATAACTCTACATGCGAGCTTCGGTGTCGCAAAATCGAAATCGGCATTTGTGACGCACTCCACTTATCGGATCATTCTCCGAGGTGTGCCACCTGCGAGAGCACGTGCGGCTTGCCTGTTCGGAGGTCGAAGACGGCCGATCGCGCGGCCTCGTGACGCCGCCCTTCGGTCAGCGCGTAGCCGACCGTCGCGGGCAGCAGGATCGGTTTGGCGAACGACACGTCCCAGCGATAGGTCTCCAGACGGGGATCCATCGCCGACAGCGCCCGGGAGGCACTGTACATTCCGTGCGCGATCTGCCGCGGGAACCCGAAGCCCTTGGCGGCCAGGCCGTTGTGGTGGATCGGGTTGTAGTCGCCGGAGACCCGCGCATAGCGCTGTCCGATGATCGGATCCAGTCGCCACAGTGCGCTCGGACGGGGCGCGGCGAACTCCGCGTGGGGAGTCTGCGCCTTCGCCTCGGCCCCCGGCAGCTTCCTGCCCTTGGCCAGATAGGTGGAGACCTCGTTCATCACCGGTCTGCCCTCGACCCTCGCCTCGACGCGGATCTCGACCGTCGTGCCCTTCGTGTGCTCGAAGGGGCCGGCGAGCTCGAGATGGAAGTCCACGACCTCGCCGAGGCGGGCGGGACCGAGCATGTCGACGCGATTGTGGATGTGGACCATGCCCATCATCGGCAGCGGCACCTCGGGGTCGGCCAGCAGCTGCATGCTCAGCGGGAAGCCGAGGATGTGCAGGTACCCGGGATGGACGATGTCGTCCAGGGTCTGTCCCACGACATGGGCGAATCCGGCGTAGGCGACCGGTTCGAGCGGGACACTGCGGTCGATGGATCGATCCGGCAGGTCCGGGCTCGTCCGCGGCCCGACAGGCAGGGTCTTGAGCAGTGCGCGGGCATAGATCGGAAGCATCGAATCCGCCATCATGCACCCACCATGTTCTGCCCGCACACGCGCAGGGTCTCGCCGTTGATGCCGCGAGCACCGCTTGATGCGAGGAAGCCGATGGCCTCGGCGACGTCGACCGGGTGACCGCCCTGCTGCAGGCTCGACAGCCGCCGGGCGACCTGCCGGGTCAGCGCGGGCATCTTCGCAGTCATGTCCGTTTCGATGAAGCCGGGTGCGACGGCGTTGATCGACCCGCCGCGTGTGGAGAACGATTCCGCCGAGGCGGCCGTGAGCCCGATGACGCCGGCCTTCGAGGTCGCGTAGTTCGTCTGCCCCCGGTTGCCGGCGATTCCCGACGTCGAGGCCAGCGACACCACTTGGGCGCCGTCGGCGAAGAGACCCGCCTCGGCCAGGTGTGTGTTGATCGTCGTCTGAGCGGCGATGTTCACCGCGATCACCGATTCCCACCTCGCGGCATCCATGTTCGCGAGCATCTTGTCGCGGGTGATGCCGGCATTGTGGACGAGGATGTCCACGGGGGCCCCGACCGCCTCGGCGATCTTCTCCGCCGAATCGGCGGCGGTGATGTCGAGCTGGACGGACTTTCCGCCGATCTCGTTCATCACCGAAGCCAGAGCCTGACCGGCCTGGGGCATATCGACACCGATGACGTGTGCTCCGTCGCGGGCGAGGTTGCGGGCGATCGCCGCACCGATGCCCCGGGCCGCGCCGGTGACCACTGCGCTGCGCCCGGCCAGCGGGCCCTCGCCGCCGGTGGACATGAACGCGTCCAGGCTCAGTCGCTCGCCCGCGTCCGAGGACACGGTGAGGAACTGCCCGGACACGTAGGCGGATTTGCCCGAGAGCAGGAACCACAGGGCCGAGGCGACCGACGGGGCGGTGAGGTCGACGCCGTCGAGCAGGATGCCGTTGGCCGTGCCGCCGGCGCGCATCTCGTGAGCCAGGGACCGGGTGAAGCCGGTGATGCCCCGGGTGGCGGCGGCCTGTTCCGGGCTCTGGCTGCCCGCGTCCGGCGCAGCGGAGATCGTGACCACGCGTCCGCAGGCGGCCAGCGATCGCAGGGCCGCACCGACTTCGAGGACGATGGGTGAGAGCTCGGTCGGTGACTGCGCTTCGTCGAGGACGGCGATGATCGCCCGCAGCTTCTCGCCTGTCTGCGCGTTCCGTCGCACCTCGAGGCCGTTTTCGAGGAGCAGGTCGGCCAGCCCCTGGGCGCCGGCCCCGGTGCCGAGCACGAGGACCGGCTTGTTGAGGTAGTCCTCCGGGGTGGAGCCGAAGCGGTTGAGTTCGACCGGCTGCGGCAGTCCGAGGGTCTTCGCCACCTGCTTCAGCGGTCCGTTGACGAGGGAGAGATAGGTGTCTTTCATGCTGCCTCCACGATCGCGGTGAGTCCCTGGCCGCCTGCGGCGCAGATCGAGACCAGCGACCTCTTCTTACCAGTGGTCTTCAGGTGTTTCGCCGTGGTCGCGATGATGCGCCCGCCGGTGGCGGCGAAGGGGTGACCTGCGGCGAGGCTCGAGCCCAGCGGGTTGAGCTTGTCGCGGTCGATGGTGCCCAGAGCGTGGTCGAGTCCGGCCTTCTCCCTGCAGAACTCCTCGGATTCCCAGGCAGCCATATGCGACAGCACGGTGGAGGCGAAGGCCTCGTGGATCTCGAACACGTCGAAGTCGGCGAAGGTCAGGCCGTTGCGTGCCAGCAGCCGCGGCACGGCGTAGGCGGGAGCCATGAGCAGGCCCTCGGCTCCGTCGACGAAGTCCACGGCCGCGGCTTCGGCGTCGACGAGGCGGGCCAAGGGGGTGTAGCCGTGTTCGGCCGCCCAGTCCTCGCTGCCGAGCAGCACCGACGAGGCGCCGTCCGTCAGCGGGGTCGAATTGCCGGCGGTCATGGTCGCCTCGGTCTCGAGCTTCCTGCCGAAGACGGGGCTGAGTTTGGCCAGAGACTCCATGGTCGAATCCGCACGCAGGTTCGTGTCCCGGCTGACGCCGAGGTAGGCGGTGGTGAGGTCGTCGAAGAAGCCGGAATCCCAGGCCGCGGCGAGGTTCCGGTGGGAGGCCAGGGCGAGTTCGTCCTGGGCCTGCCGGCTGATGTTCCACTCGGCGGTGGTGATCGCCTGGTGCTCCCCCATGCTCAGACCCGTGCGGGGCTCCCCCGTCGAGGGCGCCTGCGGGGCGAGGTAGGCGGGCCGGATCTGAGCGGCGATCTTCGCTCTGGCCACCACGGTCTTGGCCCGAGTGAGCTCGAGCAGGATCTCGCGCATCGAGTCGTTGATGACGATCGGCGCATCGGAGGCCGAGTCGACGCCGGAGGCGATGCCGGATTCGATCTGGCCGGCGTTGATCTTGTTGTTGAGGCTGACCACGGCTTCGAGTCCCGTGGCGCAGGCCTGACCGAGGTCGAAGGCCGGCGTCGTCGGGGCCAGGGCGGAGCCGAGCACGGCCTCGCGGGTGAGATTGAAGTCCTTCGAATGCTTGAGGACCGCGCCTCCTGCGACCTCGCCGATGTTCTCTCCGGCCAGACCGAAGCGGGCCACGAGCCCGTCGATCGCCGAGGTGAGCATATCGAGGTTCGTGGCCTTCGCGTACTGCTTGTTCGAGCGTGCGAAGGGTATGCGGTTGCCGCCGAGTATGACGGCGCGTTGCTGGGGAGTGGACATGTGCACCTCCGAGTGTTGGATTTAGCTGATACCGACAGTACCTGATACCGTCTGTTCCATGAAATCGATCACAGACGGGCGCTCGACGAGGTGGCAGAAGCACCGCGATGAGCGTCGTCGCGAACTGCTGCGTGCGGTCCGATCCGTCGTCGACGAATACGGCGACGAACTGTCGATGGACCAGATCTCCGAGCACTCGGGCACGACGAAGTCCGTGCTCTACCGGTACTTCACGGACCGGGCCGGACTGCAGGCGGCCATGGGCGAATGGGCGATGGGTGTCATCGTCCGTTCCCTCGACGATGCCGCGGCCGCATCGGCGGGCACGGATCCGTCCGCCGACTCCCGGGAGTCCCTGGCGGCGATGATCCGCGCCTTCGTCAGGCTCGCCGGGGAGTCCCCGAACGTCTACCGCTTCTGCGACACGGCGGTCAACCGCTTCGCCCCCGAGGAGACCGGCGGCTTCTTCAATTCGATCGCCGGACTGCTGGCCGAACGCCTCGACCTCAGCGGCGAACGGGCCCAGCTGTGGTCGGCCGGTGCCATCGGATTCGTCCGCGCAGCCACCGAGACCTGGCTGTCCCGGCCCGACCGTCCCGAAGAGTTCGCCACCACCATCAGCCACTGGCTCTGGGCATCCCTGCCCGCACAACGAGGAGAAGAAGAATGAAGCTGTCTCTGAACCCACAGGCCATCAACGACGTTCTCGACGGACGGTGGGCCGAAGCCCGCCGCCAAGGTCGGAGCCTGGCCCTGGACCCGACGACCCATGACGATCCGGCCGATGACCTCGAGACCGCGCGGGCGAAGACCCTCACCGGTGTGGGCATGATGGCCGAGACCCGTCTGCCGCTGACGGGACTGCCCCCGGAGATGGGCGGGCGGAACGAACATGCGACGAACGTCGCCGGGTTCGAGGAGACCGTGACGGCCAATCCCAGCCTGCAGATCAAGGCCGGCGTGCAGTTCGGACTCTTCGGCGGCGCGATCCTCCACCTCGGCGATGCCGAGCAGCACGAGAAGTGGCTGCTCGACGCCCAGGAGGGGCGCCTCCTGGGCTCCTTCGCCATGACCGAGATCGGGCACGGTTCGGATGTCGCCTCGGTGGCCACGACAGCCACCTTTGATCCTGCGGCCGAGGAATTCGTCATCGACACACCCTTCCGAGCTGCGACGAAGGAGTACATCGGCAATGCCGCCCGGGACGCCCGCGCCGCGGTGGTCTTCGCTCAGCTCATCACCGCCGGGGTCAACCACGGGGTGCATGCGTTCTTCGTTCCGGTCCGCGACGAGGCCGGCGACCCGCAGCCGGGGATCACGATCGAGGACGACGGATACAAGGGCGGTCTCAAGGGCGTCGACAACGGCCGCATCGCCTTCGACTCTGTGCGTGTCCCCCGGAGCAATCTGCTCAACCGCTACGGCGACGTGTCCGCCGACGGCACCTACTCCTCCCCCATCGAGTCGCCCGGACGCCGTTTCTTCACCATGCTCGGCACCCTCGTGCAGGGACGCGTGTCCCTCGACGGCGCCTCCGTGGTCGCCTCGAAGATCGCGCTCGACATCGCCGTGCGCTACGGCCTCGAGCGCAAGCAGTTCACCGCCGGTGACGACTTCGCCGAGACCACGCTGCTCGACTACGGACAGCATCAGCGCCGTCTCATGCCGGCCCTGGCCGCCGTCTACGCCTCGGCATTCGCCCACGAGAAGCTGCTGACCTCGTTCGAGGAGGTCTTCTCCGCAGCTGATGACTCCGAGGAGAACCGCGCCCTGCTCGAGACCCGGGCCGCGGCATTCAAGGCCGATTCGACATGGATGGCCCTCGACGTGATCCAGGAATGCCGCGAGGCCTGCGGCGGTGCCGGATTCATGGCCGAGAACCGGCTGGTCGGCCTGCGTGCCGACCTCGACGTCTATGTCACCTTCGAGGGCGACAACACGGTGCTTCTGCAGCTCGTGGCCAAGCGCCTCCTCGGTGACTATGCGAAGGAGTTCGCTCACCTCGACGTCGGCGGTGCCGCGCGTTTCATCGGCACGCAGGCCGCCGAGCACACGCTCTACCGGACCGGCCTGGCCAATGCCGGTCGGGCGATCTCGGACGCCTTCACCCCGAACCTCGGTGAGAAGCGGATCCGTTCGGGTCGCCTGCAGCGCACGCTGCTCGAGACCCGCCTCGACGTCATGGTCTCGGGCGTCGCCCAGGCGCTGCGCCCGGCGACGAAGATGCCCGCGGACAAGGCTGCGGATCTGTTCAACACCCACCAGCACGAACTCATCGAGATGGCGCGTGCCTATGTGGAGCTGGAGAAGTGGAAGGCCCTCGACGAGAAGATGCGGGAGCAGACCGACGCCGACCAGGCGAAGGTCTTCCGCCGCCTGCGCGACACCTACGGCCTCGGTCTCATCGAGAAGCACATGGCCTGGCATCTCATGTACGGTCGCCTGCCGATGTCGCGGGCGCGGCAGATCAACGAGACCCTCAACCGCCTGTGCGCGAAACTCGCCGCGAACGCTCTCGACCTCGTCGAGGCCTTCGGCTACGGGGATGAGCACCGTCGGGCCACGATCGCCACCGGCATCGAGGCGCAGCGTCAGAACGAGGCGGCCGACTACTACCGCCGAGCCCGGGCCAAGCAGAACTTCCCCGTCGACGAGAAGCAGCTGCGCAAGGCCGAGAAGCAGGCGGCGAAGGCCGGATCGAAGTAGGAACCCACAGCAGGACACGCGCAGAGCCCCCACAGCCACTCGGCTGTGGGGGCTCTGCGCGTGTGGCGGGCCTCCTCATGCGGCGAGGAAGTCCCGCAGTGCCGCGGAGACCTTCTCGGTCTCGGTGAGGAATCCGTCGTGGCCGACGGCTGATTCGATGACCTCGTGGCTGACCTTGCCGGGCAGGGCCTCGGCGAGGATGCCCACCTGCTGCGGTGGGAACAGCCGGTCCGAGGACACGGAGACGACGAGATTGTCCGTGCAGGCATCCGCCAGCGCCGTGCGCAGGTCGGTGGAACGACCGCGGCGCACATCGTGGTCGCGCAGCGCCCGGGTGAGCACGATGTAGCTGTGCGGATCGAACCGGGCGGTCAGCTTCTTCGCCTGATGGTCGAGGTACGAGGTCACCTCGTAGTAGTCCTCGGCGCGCAGGCGACGGGAGAAGCGCTCATTGAGTTCGGCGTCGTTGCGGTAGGTCAGGTGTGCGATCTGGCGGGCCAGACCGAGCCCTTGGGACGGGAATCGACCCACGGCCGAATAGTCGCCCGAATAGTAGTCGGCGTCGAGTTCGATCGCGCGCTCCTGCATCATCGCCCAGGCGATCTGGTCGGCCTCGCAGAAGGCCGGTGCGGCCAGGATCGCGCACTTGCGCACCTTCCGGCTGTCCAACAGGGCGAACTCCAACGCCCTGGCCCCGCCCATCGAGCCGCCGATCACCGCCGCCCAGGAGTCGATGCCGAGGATCTGCGCAAGATTGTGCTCGAGCCTGGCCATATCCCTGATCGACACGGCCGGGAAGCGGGAGCCGTAGGCGAGTCCGTCGTCGTAGATCGACTGCGGACCGGTCGTGCCCGAGCAGCCGCCGAGCGAATTCGCGCACACCACGTAGTACTCGTCCGTGTCCACGGCTTCGCCGGGCCCGACGACACCCGACCACCATTCGGTGACCTCGGTGTCGCCGGTCAGGGCATGTTCGATGAGGATCGCGTTGGAGCGATCCGCGTTGAGCGTGCCGAAGGTCTCATAGGCGATCTCAACGGTGCCGAACGTATGCCCGGAGTCTGTGCCGAAGCCCAGAATCCGCTCGACGGAGGTGCTCTGGGTGGTCATCTCAGGCCGCGGTCGACGCCTTCGCCGCTGCCGCCGCGAAGCCCTTGTCGAGGTCGCCGATGATGTCGTCGATGCCTTCGAGCCCCACGGACAGACGCACCAGGGCGGGGTTGACGCCGGCGTCTTCCTGCGCCTGCTCGTCCAGCTGCGAGTGGGTGGTCGAGGCCGGGTGGATGACAAGTGAGCGGACATCGCCGATATTGGCGACGTGCGAATGCAACTCGAGGGAGTCGACGAAGGCCACGGCCGCGTCGTAGCCGCCGGCGATGTCGAAGGCCAGGACGGAGCCGACACCATTGGGCAGATACTTCTTCGCCACCTCGTTCCACGGGCTCGAGGCCAGTCCCGCATAGGCTACGCGGGTGACCTGAGAATGGTCGTCCAGGTAGGCGGCGACCTTCTCTGCGTTCTCGACATGGCGGGCGATGCGCAGGCTCAGCGTCTCCAGCCCCTGGGCGATGAGGAAGGCATTGAATGGGCTGGCCGCGGGGCCGAGATCGCGCAGACCCTGAACGCGGGCCTTGAGGCCGAAGGACACATTCGCTCCGAAGGGACCGTCGGCGCCGAGGTCCCGGGCGTAGACGAGGCCGTTGTAGGACTCATCGGGTTCGTTGAAGCCGGGGTACTTCTCGGGCTGGGCACCGTAGTCGAAGTTTCCGCTGTCGACGAGAATTCCGGCGATCGAGGTGCCGTGGCCTCCGAGGTACTTCGTGGCCGAGTGGACGACGACATCGGCGCCGTGCTCGATGGGCCGCACGAGGTACGGGGTGGCCAGAGTGTTGTCGGTGAACAGGGGGACGCCGGCGGCGTGGGCGATATCGGCGACCGCGGCGATGTCGAGGACATCGGAGCGGGGGTTCGAGACGACCTCGGCGAAGAAGAGCTTCGTATTGTCCTGAACGGCGCTCTTCCATTCGTCGAGATCCGAGACGTCGACGAAGGTGGTCTCGATGCCGAGCTTGCGCAGGGTCACGTTGAACAGGTTCTGAGTGCCGCCGTAGAGGCTGGAGCTGGCCACGATGTGATCGCCGGCACCGGCGATGTTGGTGATCGCCAGGAAGGCCGCGGACTGTCCCGAAGCGGTGAGGACTGCGTGCACGCCGCCCTCGAGATCGGCGATGCGGTTCTCCACGACCTCGGTCGTCGGATTCGTGATGCGCGTGTAGATCGGACCGAGCTCGGACAGGGCGAAGCGGTTGGCCGCGGTCTCATTGCTGTCGAAGACGAACGAGGTGGTCTGATGGATCGGCAGCGCTCGCGAACCGGTGGCCGGATCGGGGGTCTGCCCCGCATGGATCTGGCGGGTGTCGAATGACTGGCTCATGATAGCTCCTCTGTGAGTGCGACGGGGGCGCCGGCGGTTGCAGTGGGTGTGCTGTGTCCACTGTCATCGACTTCCTCCCCGCGAGCCCGCCTGTGTGTCATGTTGATGTCATCGTCTGTCATCTTTCGTCACAACCGGATCCGTCAGCGGAAGTTCCTGGCCTTCGTCGGCAGCTGCACCTCGAGCGGGATGAGCTTGTGCGCATAGAGGCTGACGACCTCTCCCCCACGCTGGATCAGACCGGTGACGGCGAGGACGTTGCGGGAAGTCGCGACCGTGCGGAAGCGTTTCATCAGCCCGGCGGTGGCCACGACGTTGAGCATCCCGAATTCGTCCTCGAGGTTGATGAAGGTGATTCCCGAGGCCGTGGCCGGTCGCTGCCTGTGGGTGACGATCGCGGCCACGGTCATCCGGGTCCCGTCCGCGGCCTTCGCCGCATCCGCGGTCGAGGAGCAGCCTCGTGCGATCAGCTGTTCGCGCAGCATCTCCGTCGGGTAGCCGTCGACGGTGATCCCCGTGGAGAACAGCTCGGCCAGGGTCGTGTCGAAGGCATCCATGGCCGGCAGGCTCGGCGCCGAATCCACCGTCGCCGTCCCCGGCAGCAGGCCGGGGTGGGCTCCGGCGACTCCCCCGGCCAGCCACAGAGCCTGCCGGCGGTCGAGGTCGAATCCGGCCAGCGCTCCGGCCGTGGCCAGGCTCTCCAGAGCCTGTCTGCCGATGCCGGTCCGCTCCGCCAGATCCGCCACCGAGGCGAAGGGGGCGGTCTCGCGTTCACGGACGATCACCTCGGCGAAGGAACCGACGTGTGCGACCGAATCCAGGCCCAAGCGGATCCCCAGCTGCGGCGTCGAGGCGCCGGGCTGGTCGGAGCCGAGCCATTCGAGATCGGTCGCAGCCTGCGAACGGCGGATGTCGACCGGCAGGATCGGCACCCCGTGCCGGCGGGCATCGGCGATGAGCGACTGCGGGGAGTAGAAGCCCATCGGCTGGCTGCGCAGCAGACCGGCGGTGAAGGCCGCATGGTGGTGGTATTTGAACCAGGCGGACTGATAGACGAGATTGGCGAAGCTGATGGCGTGCGATTCGGGGAACCCGTAGTTCGCGAAGGCCGCGATGGTGGCGAAGATCGACTCGGCGGTGTCCTCGGCCACCCCGCGCTCCACGGCTCCGACGCGGAACTTCTCGGCCAGTTCGGCCATCCGCTTCTCCGACCGTCGTGAGCCCATGGCCTGACGCAGCTGATCGGCGTCGGCTCCGCTGAAGCCGCCGACGTCGATGGCCATCTGCATCAGCTGCTCCTGGAACAGCGGCACCCCGTAGGTCTTGGACAGGGACTTCTTCAGCAGCGGGTGGAGGTATTCGACCTCGTCGATCCCCTGCCTCCTGCGGATGTAGGGGTGGACGGACCCGCCCTGGATGGGACCGGGCCGGATGAGGGCGACCTGAACGGCCAGATCATAGAAGATCTCCGGCCGCAGCCGCGGCAGAGTCGCCAGCTGGGCACGGGACTCGACCTGGAAGACTCCGACGGCATCGGCCTTCTGCAGCATCTCGTAGACGCGGGGGTCCTCGTCGTCGATCTCCGCCCGGTCGATGAGCTCTCCTGTGTGACGGTGGACGAGGTCGACCATCTCATGCAGCGCGGTGAGCATCCCCAGACCCAGCAGATCGAACTTCACGAGGTCCATGGCCGCACAGTCGTCCTTGTCCCACTGCACGACGGTCCGGTGGCCCATCGTCGCCCTCTCGATCGGGACCACCTCGCCGATGGGGCGGTCGGCGAGGATCATTCCGCCGGAGTGGATGCCCAGATGCCGGGGAGAGCCGAGCAGGTCGCCGGCGATGCTGAGCACGGGAGCGGGGACCGGCGAGTCCTCTGCATCGGGCAGGCTCGACCACCGGCTGCTCGCCTTCGAGAACGCATCCTGCTGCCCCGGGGCATAGCCGAGGCTGAACGCGGCGTCCCGGATCGCGGACTTCGCCCGGTAGGTGATGACATTGGCCACCTGGGCGGCGCGCTCACGACCGAAGTGGTCATAGACGTATTGGATGACCTCCTCGCGGCGACCGGATTCGATGTCGATGTCGATGTCCGGATACCCCTTGCGGTCCGGAGACAGGAATCGGTCGAAGAGCAGCCCGTGCTTGACCGCGTCGACGGCGGTGATGCCGAGGACGAAGCAGACCGCGGAGTTCGCCGCGGAACCTCTGCCCTGGCAGAAGATGCTCGAGAGGCGGCAGAACTCCGTGATGTCGAAGACGATGAGGAAGTACCCGCAGAAGCCCAGCTGAGCGATCATGTCCGTCTCCCGGTCCAGCTGTGCCCAGGCCCGCGGGTTGGCTGCCCTGGACCCGTAGCGACAGCGGCCGCGCTCGTCGATGAGACCGCGCAGATACTCCTCCGCCTCCCGGTCGTCGGGCATCGGGGCCCGCGGCAGGTCCGGACGGGCCGTACCCAGGACGAAGGAGGCCTCCCGACCGATGCGCACCGCATTCTCGAGGGCCTGCCGAGGGAACCGCGCGGCCATCTCCTCCCCCGTGTGGATCCGAGCGTTCGCCGTCGCCGGCAGCCACCCGGTCAGTTCATCGAGCGAGAGACGCGACCGCACCGAGGCTCTCACCTGGGCAGATCTCCACTGAGCACGAGTGGCGAAGTGGACTGCATTGCTGGCCACGATCGGCAGATGCGTCCGTTCGGCCAGATCGCCGAGGTGGCGCAGCCTCTCATCATCGTCCGGGGTCCCGTCCCGGCTGAGTTCGACGGCCAGACGGTCGGGGCCGAAGAGCGTCATGAGTTCGCGCAGGGCGCCCAGGCCGCCGTCGGCATCGCCGAGGGCTCGCCGCAGCGGACCCTTGCGGCAGCCGGTGAGGATCGTCCAGTCCCCGTCCATCGCCGCCAGCTCCTCGAGGTCGAACACGGGACGGTTCTTCTCACCGCGCAGGTTCGCTTCGGTGATGGCCTGCGAGAGCCGGTGGTAGCCGTCGACGCTGCGGGCGAGGACGAGCAGATGCGTGGCCTCGGGGTCGGTCTGTCCGGGAATCCTCTCCCTCAGCCCCACGGACAGTTCGGCGCCGAAGACGGTGGGCAGCCCCACCTCGGCGGCGGCGTGAGCGAATCGGACCGCACCGTAGAGACCGTTGTGGTCGGTCAGCGCCAAGGAAGTCAGCCCGGCGGCGGCGCCGGCGGTCACGAGCTCCTCGGGATCGGAGGCTCCGTCGAGGAAGCTGAACTGGGAATGCACGTGCAGCTCCGCCCATTCCACGCTCGCGGTGCGCAGCAGCGGGCCGCGCTTCGGACCTTCGCCGAGTGTCTTTGCATATCGGTCGCGTCCGTCGGGGCCGCGGGGGCCGACCGAGACCTGGTAGCGGTCGGGACGGGAGAACGCAGGGGCGTCGGAACCGTCCGCATGCTTGTCGACGGGAGCGTCCGCCCCGTGTGCGTCCGGAGTGTCCTTGCCTTCGAGTCTGCGGGCCAGCTTCGACCAGGGAGTGCGCGGGTTCGAGAAACCCATCGGTGCCTCCTCTCTCCTGCCTGTGTCTCGTTGACCCGGTTCAGCGGTAGCGACCGGTGAGGTACCACTGGCCGCGTTCCTTGCTCAGCAGGAGGGCCCGCCCCGCATCGGTCACCACCTGCAGCCGGGTTCGGTAGACGGTCCGTTCGGGATCCCACCACCCGGATTCGATGGGCCAGGAACCGGAGTAGTCGGTGATGGCCGCGGTCTCCCCGGTGGGGAATCTGATCGTCGTCGGTGCGGCCTCCAGACCCGAGGGGCGCGCCTGCACCGGCGAACCGTCCGCGGCGAGCACATCGACGGCCGAGTGCTCGACGATGGTCGGTCGGGGCGCGTGCAGGGCACCGGGCCAGGGGGCTCCGGGACTGCGTTCGGGGACGGCCGCCTGCTGCCATGGGGTCCACAGGTTCGTCTCGGCCGGGTCCCACCCGCCCTGGATGCCCGGCACGAGCACCGCATCCGGGCCGAACAGACCCTGCAGGCGTTCGAGGGTATGGGTGATCTGACCGGTGTTCTCCTCGAACAGGCTCTTCGTGGCTCCGATCGGAGTGGTCAGCTCCGCCGCGATGAGACGCAGCGCGATGATGCCGTCCGCGGAGAAGTCCTCTGCGTCGGGAGCCGGCTCGTCACCGAAGTCGAGAGCCTGCGGGTCCGTGCCCCCGCGCCGGGGCCCTGACCCGGTAGTCGGGCCGGTGCCCGCTCCGGTGCTCGCTCCGGCCAGCCAGCCCTCGGCCTGCCACCGCAGCCGATCCGCGATCGCGTTCTCCTGCATGTCCTCGATCCGCCAGGTCCGGGACGAGGACTGTCCGGCCGCTGCGTCCAGTTCGATCGTGATCTGGGTGCAGACCATCCCCTGCCTGCGCACCTTGGTCAGCAGCTCGGCGCCGAGCTGACGGGCGAGGAAGCCGAGGGTGTCGCTGCGGGTCGTCGGTGCGTCGAGGTCGAGTTCGGCATCGAGGGGCTCCCCGCGGACCTGATCGGCCAGGGGTCTGCCCTCCACGCCGGAGGCCAGCTCGTGCACATGCCGACCGAAGGCACCGAACCGTGAGTTCACGTCCTTGGCCTCCAGCCGGGCCAGGTCGCCGAGGCGGCGCAGGCCCAGCTGCAGGAAGACCTCGATCAGCGCGGTCGCCCCGGCCCCGGCATATTCCAGGGTCGTGATCGGCTGCTCGGCCAGGAAGTCCACGGTCCGTCCGGGCTCGACCCGGCGAGCCTGCCCGGAGGCCAGCACCGCGGCGAAGACGGTGTCGGCGATGCCGGGGAAGAATTCCCACCCGGTCTCGTCCACGAGCGCGGAGACCAGGGCCTCGACGGCGCTGGACTCGTCAGGGTAGCCGTGTCGGAGTGAGTCGAGCGGAATCGCCAGCGTGCCCGGGCTGAGCAGGGTGAATCGAGCGACGAGGTCCTCGAGAGCTCCGACTCCGGCGCTGAAGTGCCGATTGTCCACGTCTTCGTCCCAGACCACGACACGGGCCTCCGGGCAGCGGAACCCGACGGCTCGCTTGTTGTTGCCGACGGCGACGCCGGAGGCGCGGGCGGGGGCATTGGCGGCGATGACCTTTCCTCCGTGGAGCACCGCGACCGGGCGGCCCGGGCCGATCTCGTGTTCGGCCGCTGCGGCCACGGCCGGCCAGTCGGGCACCGTGAGGACGAGAGTGCGCTGAGCCTCACCCGACATGATCGATCACCTGCCGCAGATGCGTGATCGTCGTCCACCTCGGGTCCTCGGAGCCGGCGGCAGAGGTCGGCTCAGAAGCCGCCTCGGAGACCGCTGCGGGAGCTTCCGACGTCCCCGCGGGGACTGCGACGGGAGTTCCGGTCGGGCCGGGCAGCAGGAAACGGTGGATCCCCGTCTGCGAGCGGGCACGGACGAGGCAGGACTGCAGACGGCCTCGACCGCGTTCGGTGCCCGACCATCGCGTGTCCGTGATCTCGATCTGCTCCGTGCTGCCGGGCATGGGCCGAAGACCGATGACGCTCATCCGCCGTTCGCGGACCTTGGCCAGGAGCCGAGCACGCTCCGAAGCACTCGGCGAGAACCCCGGATCGACGAGGATGATGTCGAAGGATTCGATGAGGATCGACGCCACGCGCAGCCAGTCCTCGCCGGGGGTGGCCAGGTTGACGAAATGATCGAGGTCGACACCCAGATCGGCGATGGAGGAGACCGCCGGTTCGCCGAGCCCGATGCCGGCACACCACTTCTGCTCCCGGGTCGCAGCGGCGAGCGTCGCCAGTGCGCAGCTGACAGAGAGTTCCCCGGTGACGGTGACGAGCTCTCCCCGAGGCAGGCCACCGCGACGGAACAGCGGAGAGAGCACAGGATTCACCGGATGGGGCGGGATCCTGTCGAACAGGGCCGTGGCCGTGGAGATCCCTGTCTCCCGGCTGAGCTGTTCGACGACTGGTGCGGCTGACATGACATCCATTATCGAACTGGTGTTCTAAATTGGCAAGATTCAGGCGACCGCATTGCTCTCCCGGGCGTGTCGCCATTCGGCCTCGAACATCCAAGCGATGCAGAGCCCCAGGTCAAAGCCATAACCGCCGCCGACGGTGCCCGGATCCGCATCGCCGGTGGCCTCCTCGACCTCCGCGACCTGGACCGCGGTGTCGAACATCGCACGTCCCCTCACACGGCTCTCCAGCGGCAGCAGCTGTGAGCCCTCGGGCAGGTAGAAGGCGAAAGCCGCGGGGCCGCGCATCGCTCCGGCGAAGTCGGCCCCGGTGCGTTCGATGCGCAGCTGGTACTTGTGCACCACGGTGTGGTGGCGTCGGCAGAGCAGGATGAGATTGTCCATATCCGTCGTCCCGCCCTGGGACCAGGGCCGGATATGGTGGGCGTCGCATCGCCGACGGACTCGGCATCCGGGGAACTGGCAGCAGACATCGCGCACACTCAAGGCCAGCCTCTGGCGCCTGCTCACCAGACGCTTCGCGCGTCCGAGCATGAGGACGTCGCCATCGCCGCCTTTGATCGCTCCGCTGATCAATGCCTCACAGCTCAGCCGCTCCGCAGTCGCGGCGGTGATGCCGCCGAACCCCTCGATCCTGCAGGTCGTATCCGCTCTTCTCTCCTTCGCCCCTGCGAGGACGCCGGCGGAGGAAAGCGTCCCCGCGGGGACGTCGGCGCCGGCCTCGATACTGGCTTCGGCGCCGGCCTCCAGGGTCGTGCTGGCCTCCAAAGCGGCACCTGCGCGGGTGACCACCTCGGCGGAGGCGTGGATGAGCATCCTGGCGCGGTCGGCGTCCATCGCACCGGCGGGTGCGGAGCGAGGGAAGGCGCGGACGAGCTCCATCAGGCACATCACCTGGGAGATCGGCTCATGGGGTGCTTCTTCCTCGCCATCCGGGTCGTCGGTGCCGTTCCCTGCATCGGAGGTCCGCTGCTCTGCGGATTCCTCCTCCGCGCGGCGTTCGAGAAGGTGACGGGCGGCATCGAGCATCGTGAAGAGCTCCGCGGCCTCGTCCTCCTCGAGATCGATCGTGATGCGGGTCCGGCCGGGCGCGACCTGGCGCATGGTGACGCTGTCCTGCGGCAGGCGGACCGGCAGCGGTCCGGGCTCGATCGCGGCAGCCAGCTGTTGATAGTCCCGGGAGATCCGGCTGATCTGGCTGCCCGTGGCGATGGTGGCCAAGCGCAGCGCCTCGTCGTCGCCGATCCGCTCGCCCAGCCGGGTCACTTCCCGCACCTTGGAGAAGCTGACCTCGCCGGCGGCCAGACTCTTCTGCACTTTCGGCATCGCCCGCAGCGCCATCATCACCCTGACGTATTCGCGTGCCGTGTGCATGCTCACCGAGGCCACATGCATCACCCATTCGGGCAGGGTCCTCACCCCGACCCACTCCGCCCACAGCTCCCGTCGCTCCACCTCGTCGATGAGGGCGATGACCCGAGCGTGGCAGAAGGCGATGCACGAGGTGTTGCGGCGGATGTCGGTGACGATCTCCGCACAGCTGAGTCGGCTGAGATCGGCTTCGACCTCAGCGCCTCCGTAGTCCTGCGGGTCGATGCTCAGCTGCTCGATGTTCCCGTGCTGCACAGCATCGGGCTCCGCCGCCTCGACCGTTTTCTCGTCCTGCATGGCTTCCCCTCCCGTGGCCCCTCGGCCTTTCCGGTCCGGCAGACTCCATGACCGCTGACCGTGCCATCACTGTAGAACTCGGCACTGACACGAGAATCGGATCGACAGCAGTCTCCAGGAATCTTCATCTGTTGAGATTCGATTCTTCTTCGTTTTCCAGATGAGCCCGCCGGAGAGCTGCGAAGAAGCCACAGCGCTGCGGTTCGGGCCGACGCGCACCGGTAGGGTGAGGTCATGACCGACGGGAGCACTGACAGCAGCAGAACTGACAGCATCGGCACTGCCCGCGAGCGGCCCACTCGCGATTCCTATGACGCGATCGCGGAGGCGTATACGGACTGGGTCGCCGACGAACTCACCGCCAAACCTCATGATCGGGCCGTGCTCGGAGCGTTCTCCGAACTCGTGCTCGCCACCGGGTCGGCCGAGGTCCTCGACATCGGCTGCGGCCCCGGGCGCATCACCTCGTTCCTCGCCGCCCTCGGGCTGACCCCGAGCGGTCTCGACCTCTCCCCCGCGATGATCGAGCTCGCCCAGGGCCTCTACCCGAACCTCGACTTCGACCTCGGAACGATGTCCGCCCTCCCCCATGCGGACGCATCCTTCGGCGGTCTTGTGGCGTGGTACTCGATCATCCATGTCCCCGATGACGGACTCCCCGTCGTCTTCGCCGAGGCGGCACGTGTCCTCCGCCCGGGCGGATGGTTCCAGCTCGCCTTCCAGCTCGGCGACCGAGTGGACCATCATTCGGATCTGGCCGGGACCGCGATCGACCTCGACTTCCACCGGCGCTCGATCGAACAGGTGGCCTCCGCCCTCGAACCGCACGGCCTCCTCCCGGTCACCCGACTCGAACGCGAGCCGGATCGCCGCGGCCGATATCCCGAGGCTAGCCGACAGGGCTATCTCCTCGTGCGTAAGACCAGCCGGTG
Source organism: Brevibacterium renqingii (assembly GCF_017808105.1). Classification (GTDB taxonomy): domain Bacteria; phylum Actinomycetota; class Actinomycetes; order Actinomycetales; family Brevibacteriaceae; genus Brevibacterium; species Brevibacterium renqingii. Next base: position 17,467 of record NZ_JADBHF010000010.1, read on the forward strand.
ACGGTGGGCTCGTCCCCGTCGCCCGGGCCGCCAGCGCCGGCGACGACCGCGGCGACAGGAGATCACGGCGAGGGGTGAGAAGATGAGAGGGCTATGAACATCGACATCGTCTTCCACACCCCCGAGATCCCCGGCAACACCGGCAACGCCATTCGGCTCGCCGCGGTCACGGGGGCTCACCTCCACCTCGTCGAACCGCTCGGTTTCGACCTCTCCGATGCGAAGCTGCGCAGAGCCGGACTCGACTACCATGACCTCGCCCATGTCACGGTCCACGAGTCGCTGGCGGCCCTGTGGGACCACCTCGGAGACCGTCGGGTGATCGCCTTCAGCACGCATACGACAGGTTCCTTCGCCGAGGTGGACTACCGCGACGGGGACGTCCTCCTGTTCGGTCGGGAATCGACCGGTCTGCCCGACTCGGTCATCGAGGACGAACACGTCGACATGTCGGTGCGCATCCCCATGCTGCCGGCCCGCCGCTCGCTCAATCTCGCGAACTCGGCATCGATCGCCATCTACGAGGCCTGGCGGCAGCAGGGATACGCAGGGACCTGAACCCGCGTAGACTTCTTCGCGACAGCTTTACGAAAGGACCGCTATGACCGCCAAAGTGCTCACCGTTGCCGGCTCCGACGTCTCGGGAGGCGCGGGGCTGGAAGCCGATCTCAAGATGTTCGAGGAGTACGGTGCCTTCGGCACCGCCGTCGTCACCTGCATCGTCACCTTCGACCCGAATGATCGCTTCGCCCACGTCGTCGAGTTCATCGACCCCGAAGTCGTCAATCGTCAGCTCGAATCGACGCTGGCCGTGCACACCTTCGACACAATCAAGTCCGGCATGCTCGGATCCGTCGACTCCGCGCTGGTCCTCGCCGAGGAGCTGCGGACCAACGAGCTGCCCTATGTCTTCGATCCGGTGCTCGTGTGCAAGGGCGTGGGCACCATGGTCGATCTCAAGGACCTCTTCGTCGACAATCTCGTGCCCTTGGCCACCGTCATCACCCCGAACCTCGAAGAGGCCGCCACGCTGGCCGATCTCGATCCCATCGATTCCGTCGAGGGCATGATCGAAGCCGCGAGGATCATCCACGCCCAGGGCGCGGAGAACGTCGTCGTCAAGGGCGGTGCCCGCCTGGCCGGTGAGGACGCCGTCGACATCCTCTTCGACGGTGAGACCGTCACGACGCTGCGTTCGCGCAAGGTCAACGACAAGCTCGTCAACGGGGCAGGATGCTCGTTCGCGTCCTCGATCGCGGCGGGAATCGCCACGGGCCTGAACATCCGTGAGGCTGTGATCGCTGCGAAGGAGAAGGTCGCCCACGGAATCGCCAATTGCCTCGACAACGCCACCGGAGTCGCCTCGCTGCTTCACCCGGCGGCTCGCACACAGCCCTCGTCCGAGGTCTCGGTCACCGTCGACTGAGATCCTCCGACGTCCCCGCGGGGACGTCCGAGAAACAGACTGCCCCGCACACCGGATGGTGTGCGGGGCAGTTCGCGCAGTGCTGAGAGCGTCCGAAGGAACGCTTTCCTCTCGGCCGGAGCCGATGCGGACTCAGCGCTTGCCGAAGCTCTTGTAGCGGTCCTTGAACTTCTCCACGCGGCCGGCGGAGTCGAGGATGCGCTGCTTGCCGGTGTAGAACGGGTGCGAAGCGCTCGAGATCTCAACGTCGATCACGGGGTAGGTGTTGCCGTCTTCCCACTCGATCGTCTTGTCGCTCTTGGCGGTGGAGCGGGTGAGGAACTTGGTTCCGGAAGCGAGATCGTTGAACACGATCGGTCCGTATTCCGGGTGGATGTCCTTCTTCATTTTCTTACCTCTGCTGAATCCTCTCAGGCGCCTGGTATGGGTCGGCCCATCCGCCAGTGCCCGAATTCGTCTGCTGGACACGCCCCGCACCGTAGGAACCGGACACGAAGCGACAGTCAAGTCTAACCGATGGGAGGGGACAAAGCGATTCGACGCTCATCTCCTACACTGTGGCCATGACCACGAAGGAACGCATCTCCACCCAGTTCACTCTCCACCCGGCGGCAGCGGCCTCGGAACTCCTGGCCGCTGCGACCGCCGAGGCGCTGCCGACGATCACCGGCGACGTCGAGGTCTTCGCCATCGATCCCGAGATCGCCGACACCGCCGCCCTGCTCGACGCCACCGATCTGAGTCCCGCCACCTCGGCGAACTGCGTCCTCGTGGCCGGTTCCCGGGCCGGTGAGGAGCGCATCGCGGCGTGCATGGTGCTCGCGAACACCCGCGCCGATGTCAACAGACGGGTCAAGAAGCTCCTCGACGTCCGCAAGGCCTCGTTCCTCCCGCTCGAGCGGGCGGTCGCCGAATCCGGGATGGAGTACGGCGGCATCGGTCCGATCGGACTGCCCGGCAGCTATCGGGTGCTCATCGACTCCCGCGTCGCCGAGGCGAAGGAGCTCATCATCGGATCCGGGATCCGCGGTTCGAAGCTGCTGCTGTCCGGTGCAGCACTCGCGTCCCTGCCCGGCGCGGAGGTCGTCGACGGTCTGGCCAACGAGATCGTCTGAGTCCCGAGGCACCGAGAGCGATCGACCGATCCGCTCAGATCAGGCCCGCCCGGTCGATGACGAAGGCGATGAGCGGTGCGTAGAGGTTCGGCACCACGTCGTCGTCCAGGGGGACGGTGACCTCGATCTGGCCCTGTGCTTCCGCGACGAACAGGGCCGGGTCGTTGCAGTCCGCATATCCGATGGTGCGCAGTCCTCTGCTCGCAGCCGCGCCGGCCCACCCGTGGTCGGCGACGACGAGATCCGGGGCCGATCCGCCGCGCGCGGCGATATCGTCGAGGAGGGCATGCATCGGTTCGGCCAGGTGCGTGTGCGGGCTGCCTCCGTGGAGGTGCCAGGTCCACACATCGTCGATCTGGCGGACGTCGCCGCCGACCTCGGGCACGGGGATGAGGTGGTCGCAGGTGTCGACAACGGCGCCTGCGGACTTCGCGGCTGCTGCGATCGCCATGTGGACGGGAAGCAGTCCTGCCGGATGGCCGGTGGCGAAGAGGATCCGACCGCCGTCCCGACTCACCCGACCGACCGCCTCGGCGAGCTTCTCCAGCGCCGTGATGCACCGGTCGGTGGAGATCGTGTCGACGCCTTCGACGAATTCGGGGTCGGGACGCAGTCCGGCGCGGTCGACCATGAGCGCGAACACGGCGTCATAGTCCCATTCGCGGGTCAGCTCGACGCCGAAGTCGAACTGCCGTTCCTGGTGGAGGAAGCGGTGGATGTGGGAGAGGTTGTTCTCTCGCGGGGTCGCGACCTCTCCGGTGATGCGTCCGGCTTCAAGGGCTCGGGCAAGGGTGCTTCTGTCCACTGGAATCCTCTCTGTTGCGGCGGTTCGTCTCGTCGTGCGCATTCCCGGTGCCTATCGGACCCGAGACGAGGTCAGTCCTTCTGCAGCGCGAAGCAGGCCACCGCCGAGGCGGCAGCGACGTTGAGGGAGTCGACTCCCCCGCTCATGGGAATCATCACGGTCGAATCGCAGGCTCGAATCGTCGACCTGCGCAGGCCCTCGCCCTCGGTTCCGAAGACGACTGCGGTGCGTTCGGGTGCGGTCGCCGCGAAATCCCGCAGCGCTACGGAGTCATCGTCCAGAGCCAGGGCGGCCACGTGGAAGCCGCTTTCCTGCAGCGTGCGGATGTCGGCCGGCCAAGATTCGATCCGAGCCCAGGGAACCTGGAACACCGTGCCCATGGAGACTCTGATCGAACGTCGGTAGAGCGGGTCGGCGCAGCGCGGGGTGACGAGGACGGCGTCGACGCCGAAGGCCGCTGCCGAACGGAAGATCGCGCCCACGTTCGTGTGGTCGACGATGTCCTCGATGACGACGATGCGTCGGGCTGTCTCCACCAACGAAGCGGGATCGGGAAGCTGCGGCCGGTGCATGGCTGCCAGCGCTCCTCGGTGCAGGTGGAAGCCGGTGAGCGATTCGACCGCCGAGTCCGTGCCGATGTGGATCGGGACATCGTTGCCGGCGATGACGTCGGCGAGGTCGAACAGCCACTTCGGACTGGTCAGGTAGGACCGCGGCACCATTCCGGCGGCATGGGCCCGGCGGATGATCTTCGAGGATTCGGCGATGAACAGTCCCTCGGCGGGTTCGCGTACGCTGCGCAGCCCGACGTCGGTCAGCTGCGTGTAATCGGAGAGTTCGGATGCGCTCGTGCGGCCGGCTGCCGCTGCTTCGCCGGTCAGCGCATCCTCATCGAAGAACCGCAGCCGTTCGGCGGCGATCCCGAGTTCGCCCGCCCGGTCGATGACCTGCTGCCGGGTCAGCGGCGCCTTGGCCGGTGTGTTCACAGCGTGAGGATCCTCCAGATCGCGACGATGCCGAGGACGACGATGACCGAGCGCAGCAGCACCGGCGAGAACCTCCGGCCGATCCGGGCTCCGAAGTAGCCGCCGATGAGGGAGCCGACCGCGATGCAGACCACTGCGACCCAGTTGATCCGGTCGTGGCCGACGATGATGTAGGTGCTCGCCGAGACCGTGTTGACGACGAGGACGAGGACGTTCTTCAGGCCGTTCAGCCGCTGCAGATCGTCGGGCAGCAGAAGACCGAGCAGGGCGATGAGGATGATGCCCTGGGCTGCAGCGAAGTAGCCGCCGTAGATCGCGGTGAGGAAGACGACGAGCAGGACGGCCAGGTACCGGCCGGTCGACAGGCGGTCGCCGACGGAGGCCGTGGTGTGCTCGATGCCGGCCCTGTGGGCTCGCCGCAGGGAACGTTCTTTGAGATACCGCGACAGGTAGGGCTGGCCGACGACCATGACCAGGGCCACGACGAGGAGGACCGGCACGATCGTCTCGAAGGCGTCCTCGGGCAGGTGCAGCAGCAGGTACGCGCCGGTCAGGGATCCCAGCAGGGAGGCCGGGACGAACCCGAGGATCCGCTTCCACTGGCCGCGCAGCTCCTCACGGTAACCGAACGACGAAGCGATGTTGCCCGGGATGAGGCCCACCGCGTTGCTCATCGTCGACACGACGGGCGCGACCCCGAAGGCCACGAGCGCAGGGAAGGTGATGAGTGTGCCCGATCCGACGACGGCGTTGATGCCGCCGGCGGCGATGCCGGCGAGGACGATCAGCGCGATCTGCCACGGTTCGAGGCTGAGACTCTGCCACAGCTCCATGCTCAGCGCGCGGAACGAGCGTGGTAGCGCTGACCGTCGCGGGTGAGCTTGACGTCGACGCCGAAGGTTGCGGCGAGATTGTCCGCGGTGAGCGTCTCCTCGATCGGACCGGCAGCCAGATCCGTGCCCTCCGAGAGCAGAAGCACATGTGTGATCCCCGCCGGGATCTCTTCGACGTGGTGGGTGACCATGATGGTCGCCGGTGCCCATTTCGAGGACAGGATCTCCGACAGAGCGCCCAGCAGCTCCTCACGGCCGCCGAGGTCGAGGCCCGAGGCCGGCTCGTCGAGCAGCAGCAGCTCCGGGTCGGTCATGAGCGCGCGGGCGATCTGGACTCGTTTGCGTTCGCCCTCGGACAGAGTGCCGAAGGTGCGCTCGGCAAGATGTGTGATGTTGAACGCGGACAGCAGGTCGTGCGCACGGTCGATGTCGTCCTGCTCGTACTCCTCGACCCACCGTCCTGTGACTCCGTAGGCGGCGGTGAGCACGGTGTCCAGCACCGCCTCGGAGTTCGGAATGCGGCTGGCCAGCGCAGTCGATGCGTAGCCGATGCGCGGACGCAGTTCGAACACATCGACACGCCCCAGACGCTCTTCGAGAATGCCGACCGTGCCCGTCGTCGGGTGCATGCGTCCGGCGGCGAGCTCGAGCAGGGTGGTCTTGCCCGCACCATTGGGTCCGAGCACCGCCCAGTGCTCGCCCTCGGCGACGGTCAGCGAGAAATCTTCGAGGAGGAAATCGGCCCCCCGGCGCACGGACACGGAATCCAAAGTCAGGACATCACTCATATCCTCAGACTCTATCGCAGGCGGGCGGTCTATTCTGGTTCGACATGGACCAGACGACCGACTCACTTCTGCTGACCCTGGCGATCAACCACCGCCTGCGCTCGACCCTCGCCCCTGACGAGGTCAGTGCCGCGTTCCTCGACGACGACCGTGATGTTCCTCTCATCGTCTCCGACGAGGTGTTCGCCACCGCCTCTCCGACCGGCCTGCTGATGTTCGCAGCCGCCGCGGCCGCTGCCGGGATCACCCACGCCCGCCTCGCGCTGCACCACCCCTCACTGCCGCACACCACTCCCCCGGTCGACCGGGCCGCGCGCACGAAAGTCGGTCGGCACAGCGCCCCGGTCGTCCTCCATCGCGGATCCGAGCAGGCTGCAGTCGCGCTCATCGGCGCCGAGGCGAACGTCGAGATCATCGCCTGCCGGCCGACTCTCTACCGTCCGGTCACCGTGGGCACCTCCGCCGAGGCCCTGCGCCGGCTGCGGCTGCTCGTGATGGAGGGACTCGGTCTCATCGAATCCCTCGAGGTGCCGGAGGAATGGCGGCAAGGACCGTGGCGGGATTGGCAGGAGGAGCTGTCGACGTCACATCCGATCTCTCGCCTCATCCCCACCGAGGCCGATTCCCGAGCGATCTACGCCGCACTCGACATCCACCACCGGATGCGCACCGTGCTCGCCCCGGCGACCGTCTCCCCGCCGCAGTTCGGCGCCCTGCTGTCTCAGCTGCACCCCGCCGCCGCGGACTACATCATGGCAGTGGCTACGATGAAGGGGTGAATGAGACTTCGACCGCCCAGATTCCCGTCCAGCTGCTTGTCATGGACGTCGACTCGACGTTCATCAATGAGGAGGTCATCGACCTCATCGCCGCCCACGCCGGCCTCGGAGACCAGGTCGCCGCCATCACCGAGCGCGCGATGGCCGGTCAGCTCGACTTCGCAGCGTCCCTGGCCGAACGGGTGGCGCTGCTGGCGGGGCTGCCGGAGACCGTGCTCGACGATGTGCGATCGCAGATCACCCTCACCCCGGGGGCAGCCGAGCTCGTCGCTGCGGTGCAGACAGGCGGAGGGCAGGTGGCGCTCGTCTCCGGAGGCTTCGCCCCGATCATCGCTCCCGTGGCCGCACGGCTGGGCATCACCGACGTCTTCGCCAATCATCTCGAGGTCGAGAACGGGACTCTCACCGGGCGCACGGCCGGACGGGTCATCGACCCGAGCGCGAAGGCGGAGATCTTCGCGGACCTCGTGACCGCGGGCGGCTATGCGCGGGAGGCGACCGTGGCCGTTGGCGACGGAGCCAATGACATCGGCATGATCCGCGCGGCCGGGCTCGGGGTCGCATTCTGCGCGAAACCCGCCCTCGTCGAAGCCGCCGATGCCTCGGTGACCACCCGGGATCTGCGCAAGGTGCTCGACCTCATCGCCGTCCGCGAAGACGCCCGGTCCACGGCCGGCGCATGATTCCGTGAACCGCATCGGAGACGACCGCGGCCCTCGGAAGCGACCGGAGACGACTGAGGCCCTCCGAACCGTTCGGTTCGGAGGGCCTCACTCATCGGGCAGCACACCTCGCGGGAGTGCGCAGCTCAGACTCCGTGGAAGACCCGGATCTGCGGTGCCGGATACTCCCCGGGCTCCAGGTCCCAGCTCTCGAGGTCGAAGACCGCGATCGAGGAGGGACGGAACGCGGCCGGAACCCCGCCGGCCGGATTGAGATGGCCGATCACCTCGGAGACGGCCGGCTGGTGGCCGACGATATAGGCACACTGCGAGTCCGCCGGGATCGAATTGATCGCATCCAGCCAGTCGTCGATCGCTCCGGCGTAGAGCGAGGCGTCCTCGCGCAGCGCGAGGCTGCCCGGATCGTCGAGGGACCCGCCGTGGGCCCGGTTGACCGCTTCGACGACGGCCTGCCCGGTCTGGACCGTCCGGCGGGCCGCCGATGCGATGGCGACATCGGGCGGCCACCGTTCGGCGATCTCGGCGCCGGCTTCGACGGCCTGGGCCAGACCTTTGGAATCCAAGGACCGTTCGAAGTCGGTGGGACCTTCCGCCTCCGCCTTGGCGTGGCGGGCGAGGATGAGCACAGGCATGGGAGTCTCAGGCTCCGGTGGAGTGGAAGCCGCCGTCGACGTGGACCATTTCGCCGGTGGTGGCGGGGAACCAGTCCGAGAGCAGGGCGACGATCGCCTTGCCGGCGGGAGTGGTGTCCGTCTGGTCCCAGCCCAGCGGCGCCCGGTCGCCCCACATGTCCTCGAGGGTGCCGAAGCCGGGGATCGAGGTGGCTGCGGTCGTCTTGAGCGGACCGGCCGAGACGAGGTTGACGCGCACACCGTCTTCGCCGACATACTTGGCGAGGTAGCGGGCGGTGGACTCGAAGGCGGCCTTGGCCACACCCATCCAGTCGTAGACGGGCCAGGAGATCGTCGCATCGAAGGTCAGGCCGACGATTCCGGCGCCCTTGTTGAGCACGGGCTTGGCGGCCACGGCGATCGCCTTGAGCGAGTAGGCGGAGACGTGGATCGCGCCGGAGACCGACTCCCACGGGGTGTCGAGGAAGACGCCGCCGAGAGCGTCCTTCGGGGCGAAGGCGATCGCGTGGACGATGCCGTCGATATTGCCCTCGAGGCGTTCGTGCAGGGCCGCGAGATCCTCTTCGTTCGTGGCGTCGAGCTCGATGACCTTCGGAGTCTGCGGCAAACGCTCGGCGATCACCTGAGTGATCTTCATCTGACGGCCGAAGCTCGAGAGGATGACCTCGGCTCCCTGCTCCTGTGCGATGCGGGCGGCGGCGAAGGCGATCGATGCCTCTGTGAGCACGCCGGTGACGAGAATGCGCTTTCCGTCGAGGATTCCCATGGTGGTCCTTTCTTCAGGGATGGTGATCTGTCGGCGCCGCGGAAGGCGGCGTCTCTGGGGTGAAGTCTACGGGCAATGGACAGCCTCGGCCGCATCGCAGGAGATTTCGGCCGGTGCCGATCGGACTGGTGGGTCCGGCCTCAGTGGCCCATGCCCAGGCCGCCGTCGACGGGGAGGACGGCGCCGGAGATGTATGCGGCTTCGTCGGAGGCCACCCAGCGGACGACCTTGGCGACCTCCTCGGCCTCGGCGAAGCGCTTGGCCGGGATCGTGGAAAGGTACTCCGAGCGCTGCTTCTCGCTGAGCTCGTCGGTCATATCGGTGCGGATGAAGCCCGGGGCCACGACATTGGCGGTGATCCCGCGGGAACCGAGCTCCCGCGTGATCGAGCGGGCGAGGCCGACGAGACCGGCCTTCGACGCCGAGTAGTTCGCCTGTCCCGGCACGCCGTAGAGCCCCGACACCGAGGAGATGAGGACGATGCGGCCCCGCTTGGCACGGATCATTCCGGTGATGGCACGTTTGACGGTCCGGAACGCTCCCGTGAGGTTCGTGTCGACCACGGATTCGAATTCGTCGTCGTTCATCCGCATGAGCAGATTGTCGGCGGTGATGCCGGCGTTGGCCACGACCACCTCGACGGGTCCGAGCTTCTCCTCGATCTCGGAGAAGGCCCGATCGATGGATTCGGTGTCGGTGACATCGGCGGCGACGGCCAGAGCGCCCTCAGGGGCCTGCCCGTTGCGGGAGGTGACGGCCACCCTGTCTCCCTGCGCGAGGAACTCCTCGGCGATGGTGCGGCCGATGCCGCGGTTGCCGCCGGTGACGAGGACGGTGCGTGGTTCTGACACTGATGACTCCTGTTGATCGACTGTGTGTGCAAATCTATCGTGGACAAACCTATCCTGTCCCCCGGTCAATGGATATGACTCTCACAAAGGACGAGTATCATGTTTGGCAGTCATCGATCGAAGAAGGATATGGTCAGGCACTCGCAGCAGATCACAACGGCAGACACCGCCCTTGATGATGATATGAGGTCTCGGATCATCAAGTATTCGATCACCATGGGCATCAGGACGGTCTGCTTCGTCGCCGCCTATGTCACTTTCAGGGCCGATCTGCATGTGCTCATGTGGATCTGCGTCGCCGGAGCCGTGGTGCTGCCCTATCCGGCCGTGATCTTCGCCAATGCCGGTCGTGAACGCACGCGCGACGACCAGACTGCGCTGATCGACGAGGCTCCGCTGGCGGAGCTGCCGCCGGCCCGCGGCGAGACTGTCCAAGGGGACACGATCTCCGGAGAAGCCGTCGATGCGACGGAGACCGACGACGGCACGAAGGATGACGGCGGCACGGAAGACGACGACAGGAACAGGGGTGAAGGCACGTGAGCGAGGAGCTTCAGTGTTCGGCCAAGGGATGCCGGGCGCCCGCGACCCGGGCGATCCTGTGGAACAACCCCCGCCTGCACACTCCTGAACGCAAGAAGACCTGGCTGGCCTGCGATGAACATCTCGAGCATCTGAGCAGCTTCCTGACCCTCCGCGATTTCTACATCGGTGACGTATCCATCGACGACATTCCGGAGGACGCCGGTTGAGTCGCTATTCCTTCCTCCTCAGCGCACGCTGGCTCAAGTACATCGCCATGGCGATCGTCGTCGTCATCGCCTGCGTGTTCCTCGCCCTGTGGCAGAAGGACCGCAGGGAACAGCGGGAGCAGGAGATCGACACGATCACCGCGAACTACTCAGCCGACCCCGTCGCCATCGACACGGTGCTCTCGAGCACCGATTCCACCCTCGCCACCACCGATGAGTGGACGCAGGTGTCGCTGACCGGGCAGTTCTCCGATGCGGACACGGTGCTCGCCCGCAACCGCACCGTGAACGACAGACCGGGATTCTACGTGGTGACCCCCTTCGAGCTGAAGGATGGGTCGACGATCGCCGTGGTCAGGGGCTTCACTGCCGAAGAGGACTCGGTTCCCCCGGCTCCCCGCGGGGAGCAGACCGTGATCGCACACCTGCGACCGGCCCAGGACGGTTCCGAGGATGACAATCCCCGGGGAATGATCAAGGCCATCGACCCGGCCCGCATCCCCGGCATGGAGGACTCCTATTCCCACGTGTATGCGGAGACCTCGGCCGAATCGGGCGACGGCCCCGCGGAGGAGGGGCTGACCGCCTTGCCGATGCCGGATCTCGATCCGGGCAACCATCTGTCCTATATGCTCCAGTGGTTCGCCTTCGGGATCATGATCATCATCGCCGTCACGATCTCGGCCCGCCGGGAACGCAAGGCCGCCGCCGAGGCGGGCGCGCGCGGAGGCAGCGACAACGAATTCGTCGTCATCGACAAAGCTGCGCTCGACGCCGGGGCGAAAGTCAGTCAGCCGGGCAGCCGCTACGGTCGAAACCGCTTCAGCTCCCCCGGTGTCCACGGGCAGGCCGAGGCCGAGGAGGACGCCATGCTCGAGGAGCGCTTCCGGTCGAAATGAGCCGGCCCGCCGCGTCTCAGGCCAGGGTGACCAGATCGAGGTAGCTGTCGTTCCACAGATCCTCATCTCCGTCGGGCAGAAGCAGCACCCGATCCGGGTCGAGGGCGGACACAGCCCCCTCGTCGTGGGTGACGAGCACGATCGCGCCCTCGTAGCGGCGGATCGCTGAGAGGATCTCCTCACGAGAGGCAGGATCGAGGTTGTTCGTCGGCTCGTCGAGCAGCAGCACATTTGCGCTCGAGACCACAAGAGTGGCCAGCGCCAGACGCGTCTTCTCTCCGCCGGAGAGCACTCCAGCGGGTTTGTGCACATCGTCGCCGCTGAAGAGGAACGAACCGAGCACATTGCGCACTGCGGTGTCGTCGAGATGCGGGGAGCTGCGGGTCATGTTCTCCAGCACCGTGCGCTCGAGGTCGAGGGTCTCGTGCTCCTGCGCATAGTAGCCGAGCTTGAGCCCGTGACCGGGCACGACCTTCCCCGAATCCGGTTCGTCGAGGTCTGCCAGAAGACGCAGCAGCGTCGTCTTTCCGGCACCGTTGTAGCCGAGCACGACGACACGCGTGCCCTTGTCGACGGCGAGATCGACGCCGGTGAACACCTCGGTCGATCCGAAGCTGCGGGACAGTCCCTCGGCTGTCAGCGGAACGCGCCCGCAGTCAGCGGGGGCAGGGAATCTGAGGTTCGCGACCTTCTCGGTGGTGCGTTCGTCCTCGAGGCCGGCCAGCAGCCGTTCGGCGCGTTTGGCCATCTGCTGGGCGGCAACGGTCTTCGTCGCCTTCGCCATCATCTTGTCGGCCTGGGCATTGAGTGCCGCGGCCTTCTTCTCCGCGTTCGCCCGCTCCCGACGGCGGCGCCTCTCATCGTCCTCACGCTGTTTGAGATAGAGCCGGTAGCCCATCGAGTAGATGTCGATGGTCTGCCTCGTGGCGTCGAGGAAGAATACCTTGTTGACCACCTCGTCGATGAGGTCGAGGTCGTGGCTGATGATGACCAGCCCTCCCGAATAGGTCTTGAGGTGGTCGCGCAGCCACAGCACGGACTCGGCGTCGAGGTGGTTCGTCGGCTCATCGAGGATCATTGTGTCCGGAGCCGAGAACAGGATCCGGGCGAGTTCGACTCGGCGTCGCTGACCTCCTGAGAGCGTTCCGATCTCCTGGTTGATCAGCGCTTCGTCGAGACCGAGGTTCGCCGCGATCGCGAAGGCCTCGGATTCGGCCGCGTAGCCGCCGGCGGCGATGAACTCTGCTTCGATGCGCGGGTAGCGGTCGATGGCCTTCGTCGCCACCTTCTCATCCGGCGAGGCCATCTGCCGTTCGGCCTTGCGCAGGCGTTTGACGAGCACGTCGAGTTCGCGGGCCGAAAGGATGCGTTCGAGTCCGGTGGCCTCGAGGTCTCCGCTGCGGGGGTCCTGCGGCAGGTAGCCGACGGTTCCGGAGACCGAAACGGAGCCGGCGGCGGACGGATGTCTGCCCATGATGACCTTGGTCAGGGTGGTCTTGCCTGCACCGTTGCGGCCGACGAGACCGACACGGTCTCCCTTGTCCACGCGGAAGGACACCTCGGACATGAGGGTGCGGGCGCCGACGGCGACTTCGAGGCCGGAGGCCTGAATCATTCTGTCTCCAAACTGCGGCCGATGAGTTCGGCCAGGAATTCTTGGGGGTGGATGCCGCGGGCCTTCGCCCGTGCGACGAGTTCGTCTGCGACGGCTGCGGATACGCGACAGGAGATGACGGTCGTGGTCTCCCCCGCCGGGGCGGATGCCGTTGTCGACACCGGCGCTGGGTCCTCCGTGGACATCGTGTCCGTGGCGGGCGCCGACCGTGACGTCGGTGCCCCCGCGGGGACATATCCGGGACCTTCGGGGACCTCCGTGCCCTTCTGATAAGCCGTGGCTGCGGCCCTGGCACGTTCGTCGGCCGCCTCGTTCATCGCGTGGTTGCTGTGCCCCTTGACCCACTCGAATTCGACCTCGCGGCCTGTGAGCGCGGAGTCTAGGAGTTCGAGAAGGTCCCGATTGAGCACCTCTTTCCCGTCGGCCTTCTTCCAGCCCTTCCGCTTCCAGCCGGGCATCCATTTGGTCAGGGCGTTGATCACGTACTGCGAGTCGCAGAAGACCTTGAGGTCCTCACCGCTGTCCGCGGTCGACTGCAGCAGGTCGAGAACGGCCATGAGCTCGCCGCGGTTGTTCGTCGCGTTCTTCCAGCCGCCGGCGTGCCAGCAGCCCTCGTCGATGTACCAGGCCCACCCGGCCGGGCCCGGGTTTCCGAGCGCGGAGCCGTCCGCGGCAGCGATGATCGTCAATGGTTCTCCTTGGAAAGTCGGATTCCATTCTTTCACGTCCATCGCCCTGACCGCCGCTCCGGGGCGGTGATGTCTGCGACCCCGACCGTCCGGGACACGATCTGGCCGACTGCTCACGGTCGCACGACGCACGCCGAGGCGGGGACCCGGATCGGGTGCCCCGCCTCGGCGACGGTGTCGGTGTTGGCCCTGGTGGGACGTCTCGCTTGCGACTCTCGCAGCGGACTGCTCAGATGTTGAAGCCGAGCGCCCGCATCTGTTCGCGGCCGTCCTCGGTGATCTTCTCCGGGCCCCATGGCGGCATCCAGACCCAGTTGATGCGGTAGGCGGGCACGATCCCCTCGAGGGACTGTGCCGTCTGGTCCTCGATGACGTCAGTCAGCGGGCAGGCCGCCGAGGTCAGCGTCATCTCGATCACGGCGGTGCCGTCGTCCTCGACCGAGATTCCGTAGACGAGACCGAGATCGACGATGTTGACACCGAGCTCGGGATCGACGACGTCCATCATCGCTTCGCGCACTTCGTCGACGCTCGCATTCTGCGGTGCGTCTATGACTTCAGGCATGGTGTTTCTCCTCACGAGCTGCTTGTGCTTGGTTGAGTGCGTCCTTGAACGCCATCCAGGACAGGAGAGCGCATTTGATCCTGGCCGGGAACTTCGACACCCCCGTGAACGCCGCGGCGTCCCCGAGAATGCCCTCATCCGCCTCCATTGTCCCACGAGAATGCATGAGTTCGTGGAAAGCCGATTCGATCTGCAGCATCTCAGCGACCGAGTTCTCCGCGGCCAGCTCGGAGAGCACCGAGGCCGAGGCCATCGAGATCGAACAGCCGTCGCCTGTCCAGCGTACGGCGAGATGATCGTCATCGAGCAGCTCGGTCTCGAGTTCGATCTCATCACCGCAGGTGGGATTCACCTGATGCGAACTGCCGTGCGGTGCCTGGGCGGAGTCGCGGAGCAGATCGGTGTTGCCGATCCGTGCTCGCGACTGGTCGAGGATGACCTGTTGGTAGAGCTGCTCCATCGGTGTGCTCATCGCTGCACTCCCTCTCTCACTGGACCCGAAAGAAGGGACGGACCTCTGCCAGTGCGGTCAGGAACCGCTGACAGTCCTCGGCGTTGTTGTACAGGTAGGTGCTCGCCCGGGTCGAGGCGGTGACTCCGAATCTGCGGTGCAGCGGCTGGGCGCAGTGGTGGCCGACGCGCACGGCGACCCCCTGCCCGTCGAGGTACTGTCCGACGTCGTGGGCATGGACGCCGTCGACGTCGAAGGCCACGGTCCCGATCCGGTTCTCCGCCGTTCCGAGCACCCGGATGCCGGGGATCTCGGCGATGCCGTCGAGCAGGATGCCGGCGAGCTCGCGCTCGTGGTCGAAGATCTGCTCGAGCCCCACCTCGGCGAGATAGCCGATAGCGGTGGCGAAGGCCGCGACCTCGGCCACCGGCTGCGTGCCGGCTTCGAAGCGCTGCGGGGCCGGCATGAACTGCGCTCCCTCCATGGTCACCGTGGTGATCATCGACCCTCCGGTGAGCACCGGAGGCAGCGCGTCGAGCAGTTCGGTCCGGCCCCACAGCACACCCAGGCCCGTGGGACCGAGCGCTTTGTGAGCGGAGAACGCGGCGAAGTCGACGTCGAGGTCGGTGAAGTCCACCGGCATATGCGGCACGGACTGGCAGGCGTCGAGGACGACGTATGCCCCGACCTCGCGGGCTCGGGCCACGAGCCGCTCGACGGGATTGATGGTGCCGAGCACGTTCGACACATGCGTGAAGGCCAGCACCTTCGTCGAGTCGTCGACGATGGTCTCGAGGCTGCTCAGGTCGAGCTCACCGGTCTCGGTGACCGGCAGCCAACGCAGCTGCGCACCGGTGGATGCCGCCAGCTGCTGCCAGGGCACGAGGTTCGCGTGATGCTCCATCTCGGTGACCACGATCGAGTCCTCGGGACCCAGGACGAAGCGTTCGGCCGCCTGTCCCCCGAACCCCCGGCTGGCCCGATCGATGCCCATGGCGACGATGTTGAGAGCCTCCGTGGCGTTCTTCGTCCAGCACACCTGTTCGGGGGCGCCTCCGACGAGCTCCGCGACGGCGATGCGCCCGTTCTCGAAGGCTTCGGTGGCATCGACTGCCAGAGAATGTGCGCCCCGATGGACGGCCGCATTGCGCTGCTGGAAGTACTCGATGAATGTGTCGATGACACACTGCGGCTTCTGCGAAGTCGCGCCGGAGTCGAGATACGACAGCGGCGACTGCCCGACCCTCGCATCGAGGATCGGGAAGTCGCCCCTCAGACGTGCGAACATCAGACGCCGGCAGCGAAGAAGCGATCGTAGCCTTCGTTCTCGAGACGTTCGGCCAGTTCCGGTCCGCCTTCCTCGGCCACCTTGCCGTTGATGATCACGTGGACGTGATCGGGCGTGATGTAGTTGAGGATGCGGGTGTAGTGGGTGATGAGCATGACGCCGACATCGGTGACGCCCTTGACGCGGTTGACGCCTTCGGACACGATCCGCAGGGCATCGACGTCAAGGCCGGAGTCGGTCTCGTCGAGGACGGCGAACTTCGGCTTGAGCATCTCGAGCTGGAGGATCTCGTGGCGCTTCTTCTCGCCGCCGGAGAAGCCTTCGTTGACATTGCGGCTGGCGAATGCGGGATCCACGCGCAGGTTCTCCATGGCCTGCTTGAGGTCCTTCGTCCAGTTGCGCAGCTTCGGTGCCTCTCCGTCGATCGCGGTCTTGGCCGAACGGAGGAAGTTCGTCACGGTCACGCCGGGAACCTCGACGGGGTACTGCATGGCCAGGAACAGGCCGGCCTTGGCGCGCTCGTCGACGGACATGTCGAGCACGTCCTCACCGTCGAGGGTGACCGACCCGGAGGTCACCTCGTACTTCGGGTGACCGGCCAGCGCGTAGGCCAGAGTCGACTTGCCGGAGCCGTTGGGGCCCATGATCGCATGGGTCTCGTTCGAGCTGATCTCGAGGTTGATGCCGTTGAGGATCGGCTTGAGGCCGGTCTCGGTGGTGACACCGACGTGCAGGTCTTCGATCTTGAGAGTGGACATATTCATCCTTTTTCTTCGTTCGGGAGGTCAGTTGAGAATGGTGTTCGGGTCGACGAGGATGCGGCCGGCGATCTCCTTGCAGTCGTAGACCGCAACGGGCTCGAAGGCCGGCGGGTTCACCGGCTTGCCCGAGTTGAGGTCGAACTGCGATCCATGCAGCCAGCACTCGATCGTGCAGTCTTCGACATCGCCTTCGGCCAGCGACACCTCACCATGGGTGCACAGGTCGTCGATCGCATGGATCGTGCCATCGGAGTCGCGGGCGATGCAGATCTCGAACTCGCCGACTTCGATGCGCATGGTTCCGCCGGGGCCCACCTCATCGGTGGCGGCCACGTCGATCATGGTCACAGAACGCTCCGGGACAGTTCGTCCTCGATGCGCTCGTTGAGCACATCCTCGATCTCGGGCACCTGGATCTTCTGGATCACCTCGTTGAAGAACCCGCGCACCACGAGCTGACGGGCGACCTCTTCGGGAATGCCGCGGCTCATGAGATAGAACAGGTGCTCCTCGTCGAAGCGTCCCGTCGAGGAGGCATGCCCGGCGCCTTCGATGTCGCCGGTCTCGATCTCGAGGTTCGGCACCGAGTCCGCCCGCGCCCCGTCGGTGAGGATGAGGTTGCGGTTGAGTTCGTAGGTGTCGATGCCCAGAGCCTCGGGACGGATGAGCACATCGCCGATCCAGACGCTGCGTGCGTCCTTGCCCTGCAGAGCGCCCTTGTAGTGGACGTTCGAAGTCGCCTTCGCAGAGTTGTGGTCGATGTAGGTCCGGTGCTCGAGGTGCTGACCGGCATCGGCGAAGTAGAGACCGAGCAGTTCGGCCTCTCCGCCGGGCGCCGAATAGCGCACATTCGTGTTCAGACGCACGATGTCACCGCCGAGGGTGATGTGGATGTGCTTGAACTTCGCATCCTTGCCCACGATCGCGTCGTGCTGGCCCATGTGCTGGGAACCGTCGTCCCACAGCTGCAGGGACACGAAGGTGACATCCGCGCCGTCGCCGACGACGAGGGAGACGAGCTCCGAATAGCGGCTCAGTCCCTCATGCTCGACGACGATGGTCGCCTTCGCGTTGGCCCCGACGGAGACGACGATGTGGCCATGGGTGATCTGGTCGCCCTGACCATCGGCATGGATGATCGCGGCCTTCTCCAGCTCCGTGTTCGCCGGCACCGAGTAGTGGGTGACGACGGGGGCGCGCTTGGCGGCCACGACCGAGGGCCGGTCCTCCGGCTCGAGGATGCCGAGCTCCTGAGCGGCCTCGAGGGAGATCTCCTCGACCGAGAGCCCTGTGGGCAGATCGGAGTCGATCTTCAGTCGTGCATCGGTGTCCTCATCGGCGAAGAAGTCGCTGATCTTGCGCACCGGCGAGAAGCGCCATTCCTCTTCGCGTCCGGTCGGAACGGGGAAGTCGGCAGGATCGAAGCTGCGGGTGCGGTCGTCGCGCTTGGACAGCGGAACGTGGACGTCCCCGCCGTGCGAATGCTCCGAGACTCCGAGTGGGTTGGTGGTATCTGTCACGTGAAAACTCCTTGTCAGGCAGGTCGGTGGTGGGCGGAGAGGATCAGCCCACTGCACCTTCCATCTGCAGTTCGATGAGGCGGTTGAGTTCGAGCGCGTACTCCATCGGCAGCTCACGCGCGATCGGCTCGACGAAGCCGCGCACGATCATCGCCATCGCCTCGGTCTCCTCCATACCGCGGGACATGAGGTAGAACAGCTGGTCCTCACTGACCTTCGATACGGTCGCCTCGTGACCGAGAGTGACATCGTCTTCACGGATGTCGATGTAGGGGTATGTGTCCGAGCGGGAGATGTTGTCGACGAGCAGAGCATCGCAGAGGACGTTGTTCGACGAGCCCTCGGCTCCCGGATGCACGTGCACGAGACCGCGGTATCCGGCGCGGCCGCCGCTGCGGGCGACGGACTTCGACACGATCGACGAATGCGTGTTCGGTGCGGCGTGGACCATCTTCGCACCGGTGTCCTGGTGCTGTCCCTCGCCCGCGAAGGCCACGGCCAGGGTCTCACCGCGAGCGTGCTCGCCGGTCATCCACACGCCGGGGTACTTCATGGTCACCTTCGAGCCGATGTTGCCATCGACCCACTCCATCTGTGCGCCCTCCTCGGCGATGGCCCGCTGGGTGACGAGGTTGTAGACGTTGTTCGACCAGTTCTGGATCGTCGTGTAGCGGACGTGGGCGTCCTTCTTCACGATGATCTCGACGACGGCCGAGTGCAGGGAGTCGGTGTTGTAGATCGGAGCGGTGCAGCCCTCGACGTAGTGCACATGGGAGCCTTCGTCGGCGATGATGAGCGTGCGCTCGAACTGGCCCATGTTCTCCGTGTTGATGCGGAAGTAGGCCTGCAGCGGGATCTCGACATGAACGCCCTTGGGCACATAGATGAAGGATCCGCCGGACCACACAGCGGTGTTGAGCGCAGCGAACTTGTTGTCACCGGCCGGGATGACCGAACCGAAGTACTCTTCGAACAGCTCGGGGTGCTCACGCAGACCGGTATCCGTGTCGAGGAAGATGACGCCCTGCGACTCGAGTTCCTCGTTGATCTTGTGGTAGACGACCTCGGACTCGTACTGGGCGGCGACGCCGGCGACGAGGCGCTGCTTCTCGGCCTCGGGGATGCCCAGACGGTCATAGGTGTTGCGGATGTCCTCGGGCAGATCTTCCCATGTCTGGGCCTGGCCCTCGGTCGAGCGCACGAAGTACTTGATGTCGTCGAAGGGCAGCGTCGACAGATCCGCGCCCCAGCTGGGCAGCGGCTTCTTGTCGTAGAGGCGCAGAGCCTTGAGCCGACGCTTGAGCATCCACTCCGGTTCGTCCTTGAGCTTCGAGATGTTGCGGACGACGTCCTCGTTCAGGCCGCGCTCGGCGGTCAGCCCCTTGTCGTCTTCGTCACGCCAACCGTATGCGTACTGCCCGAGGTCTTTGAGCTCGGGATTCGCATCGATGATCCGATTGCCTGTGTCAGTCATCGTGAACCTCCTTGAGGTCGATCATTGCTGTGGATGAGTGGTCTGGTCAGTTCCGATGTCGGAATGTGGGTGGTGCACACATGGTCTCCCTGTGCCAGCGAGGACAGCCGTCTGACGTCCACGCGGAGGTAGTCGGAGAACATCGCGAGCTCTGCTTCGCAGATCTCCGGGAACTCCGCGGCCACGGCCTGGATCGGACAGTGCCCCTGACACAGCTGCATCGCTTCGAGAGGGGTCCCGGCCGCGACAGGTGTCGCCGAGGCGGCGTACCCTTCCCGTGTCAGAGCGGTCGCCAGCGCTCGGGAACGCGATGCCACGGTGGTTCCACCGCGCTTGTCGAGTTCGGGTCCGAGTCGATCCCGCAGACGAGCCACGAGGTCCTCGGTGAATCCCTCGACCGCTGACTTGCCGTGCCGGTCCTCCATGTAGCGGAGGATGTTCACGGCCAGCTCGTCATAGGAATGGCTGACCGAGTCGTGTCCGGCCGCCGTGACCACATAGTGTCTGGCCGGTCGTCCTCTGCCCGCCTGCTTGCCGGCGAGCTCTCGAACCTCGATGAGGCCCTCGGTCTCCAGCGCATCCAGGTGACGACGGATCGCCGCCGGGGTCAGGTCGAGGGCTTTGGCCAATGACGAAGCGGTGATCGGACCTTCGTCGAGCACCGACTGGAAGACCTTCTGCCGGGTTCGGCGATCCTCCGTGTCGTTTGCAGCCATAATCCACCTCCTTGACTAACACAACACTATTGTTGCGTAATTTGTTTCGTAAAACTAGGTGAGCCTAACCACCGGTGCTTTCGACGCGTCGTAGAATGGATGGGTGTCATCTTCGGCCCTGACCATTCGCGGTCTCCAGTACTCCTACGGCGCCCACCGCGTCGTCGACGGAATCGACCTCACCGCGCGCTCCGGCTCCGTCCTCGGCGTCCTCGGGCCCAATGGAGCCGGCAAGTCCACGACGATCTCCCTGGCTGTGGGCACGCGCCGCCCCGACGCCGGCACGGTCGAGATCTTCGGACACGATCCGGTCCGCGAGCATGCCACGACCTCACAGCTGGCCGGTGTGATGCTTCAGGACGGCGGGCTGCCGATGAGCGCGAAGCCTCTCCAGGTGTTGCGGCACCTCTCCTCGCTCTACGAGGATCCTCTGCCGATAGCAGAGCTGGCCGAACCGCTGGGCCTCCACGAATTCTCCGGCCGCACCATGCGCCGGCTCTCCGGCGGTCAGAAGCAGCGGGTGGCCCTCGCCGCCGCACTCATCGGCCGGCCGCGCCTGGTCTTCCTCGACGAGCCGAGCGCGGGCCTCGACCCGCAGGCGCGGGAGGTCGTCCACACGTTCGTCCGCGACCTCGCCGATCGCGGAGTCGCGGTCGTCCTCACCACCCATGACCTCGCCGAGGCCGAAGAGCTCTCCGATGAGGTCGTCGTCATCGACCGCGGCCGCATCATCGCCCAGGGCGCCCCCGAGGAGCTGCGCAACGCCTCGGCGGATTCCCGCACCCTCGACATCAGGCTCGACCGACCGGCCCCGCCGGAACTGGTCTCGCGGATCAACGACATCGCCCCCGCCTCGGCGCGCGGATCGGCCGTCGTCGTCGAGGAGGCACCGAACACGGCCCAGATCGCGGCCGTGTGTGCCGCGATCGCCGAGGCGGGACTGCAGATCACGGACATGGACATGCACGCGCAGTCCCTGGCCGGGGTGTTCTTCGAACTGACCGGGAGGCCGCTGCGATGAGAATGCGGCGAATCGCCTCCCAGACGAAGTTCGAGACCGTCTCCGTGCTCCGCAACGGCGAGCAGCTCCTGCTCTCCCTCGTCTTCCCCCTCGGCCTGCTGGTCTTCCTCGCGAAGACTCCGCTGCTGGCGGGTCTCGACATCATCGACTCCACGACCGATCCGCTGATCATCGCCGTACCGGGAGCGCTCAGCCTGAGTCTGGCCTCGAGCGCCTTCACCGGGCAGGCGATCGCCACCGCCTTCGACCGCCGCTACGGGGTGCTGCGGCAGCTGGCCACGACCCCGTTGGGCACGAACGGGCTCATCCTCGGCAAGCTCGGGGCCGTCATCATGGTCGTGCTCATCCAGTTCGCACTGGTCTTCGCCGTGGCCTTCGGGCTCGGCTTCCGCGGTCCGATCGATGTCCTCGGACTCGTCCTCGCCACCGTATTGGGCACCGCGTCCCTGCTCTCGCTCGGACTGCTCATGGCCGGAACGGTCCGCGCCGAGGCGACCCTGGCGGCGACGAACCTCATCTGGGTTCTCATGGCCGGAGTCGGTGGTCTCGTCGTCGCACATCCGGGAGAATGGGGAACGGTCGTGGGCTATCTGCCGTCCGGAGCGCTCGGCGACGTCATGCGCGCCGCCATCGGAGACGGCGGAATCGATATCAAGGCAGTCATCGTCCTCCTCGTATGGGGGCTGGTGGGAACGCTTGCAGCGCGCAGGTGGTTCCGTTTCGAATGAGGAGTGAAGTGGTCACGAAGAAGATCCGCATCGCCGCCTGGGCCATGCTCATCGCCCAGGGCGGAATCATCCTGAGCGGCGGCATCGTCCGACTCACGGGTTCCGGGCTGGGCTGCTCGGATTGGCCCAAATGCACCCCGGATTCGCTCGTGGCCACTCGTGAGATGGGCATCCACAGCTACATCGAGTTCGGCAACCGGCTCATCGCGGTGGTCCTGGCCATCCTCGGCGTCGGCATCGCCCTCATGCTGTGGAGGCATCGGAAGAAGCGTCCCGATCTGTTCTGGCTCAACATCGGCCTGCTCGCCATCGTGCCCGTCCAGGCCGTCGTCGGCGGCATCACCGTGTGGACGAAGCTCAATCCCTGGGTGGTCGCCGGACACTTCGTCCCCTCCGCGATCGCCGTCGGCGTCGCCACGTACTTCGTCCGCCGCACTTACGACAGCGGTGTCAGACTCACGACCAAGGCATCCGCCCCTCTGCCGGCGCTGGGCTGGATCATCCTCGCTCTGACGGCCGTCGTCGTCATCTTCGGCGTGCTCACCACCGGCGCCGGCCCGCACTCGGGTTCGACGATGTCGACCCGCAACGGCCTCGACAACATCTGGATCACCCGTGCCCACGCCTTCCCCGTCTGGCTGCTCGTCATCGCGACCGTCGCTTCCCTGGTGATCGCGAAGCGCAAGGGCCAGTCGGCGATGGTCGCCCCGCTGGGTGTGCTCCTCGGCGTGGAGATCGCGCAGGGACTCATCGGATATGTGCAGTACTTCCTCGGAGTCCCCGAACTGCTCGTCGCCCTCCATATGGTCGGCCTCTCCGCGACCATCGCGGCAAGCGTCGCCGTCCTCGACAGCGCCTACCCGAGGAGCACGGACGCCGAGAGCGGACGCTCCCTGACTGCGGTCGCCTGAGCTCGCGTCACGTCCATCTCCTGATCATCACACCCACGTCTCCATCACGCGGAGAAGCAGCCCTGATGCCACGGACCGGGGCTGCCTCATCGCACCCGGGAGCACACGTCGGGGCCTTCTGATCTCGAACGGCACGGACTTCATCGGCCCTCGACCGGCCCTGACGCCCGCGGTGGGAACGGCGGGATACGACCTGGATCCTCAGGAGTCCGCGGGGGAACTGTCTGAGTTCGCGGTCGAGCTGCCGGAATCAGCGGCGGGAAGCCTGAGTCCGCAGTGGAGGTTCCCAGGTTCGCGATGGTGATACGAGTCGAGGCCGGTTCCTGTCGATACCGCTGTGCGGTTCGACCGGAACCGGCCTCGATTCACACGCTGCGGGAACGCAGGTGCGCAGACAGCTCAGGGGCAGCCCCGGGTTGTCACCAGATGCCGGGGATGAGCGTTTCGACGAAGGGGTCGACGGCCACGGCGAGGAAGAGCAGCGAGAGGTACGTGATCGAACCGTGGAAGACCTTCATGGCCCGCAGCGATGTGCCGTCCTTGCCCTTCTTGGCCCTTGAGACCAGTGAGTAGCACGAGAACAGGAACCAGGCTCCGGCGCCGACGGCCACGATCGTGTAGACCGGACCCATCGGGGCGACGGGAATGAGCGCCAGAGAACAGGCGATCATCGCCCACGTGTAGAGGATCATCTGCCGACCGACGGAGGTCGGCGGAACCTTCGAAGGCAGCATGGGCACGTCGGCCGCGTCGTAGTCGGCCTTGTACTTGATCGCCAGCGGCCAGTAGTGCGGGGGTGTCCAGAAGAACACGACGAGGAAGAGCAGCACCGGCTCCCAGGCCACTCCCCCGGTCACAGCAGACCAGCCGATGAGCACCGGCATGCAGCCGGCCGCTCCGCCCCATACGATGTTCTGCGAGGTGCGGCGCTTGAGGATGAGGGTGTAGAAGACGGCGTAGAGCAGGATCGCACAGGCGGTGAGACCGGCCGTGACCCAGTTCGTGAATCCTCCGAGCCAGAAGATCGAGCCGAGGCCGAGCACGATCGCGAAGATCAGTGCGGCACGAGGGCTGATCTCACCCGTGACGAGAGGGCGGTCCTTCGTCCGCTCCATCTTCGCATCGATGTCGCGATCGACGTAGCAGTTGAAGACAGAGGCCGAGGCCGCAGCGGCGGCACCGCCGATGAGCGTATTGATGACAAGCCAGATGTTCGGCATGCCGTGTGCGGCCAGGAACATCACGGGCGCGGTGGTGACCAGGAGCAGCTCGATGACGCGCGGCTTCGTCAGCGCGATATAGGCGCTGATGATCGATCGCGGTCGGGCGGAGAGATCCCGCTCGTCGATGACCCTCTGCAGAGGACGTTCGCTCTGCTCTTCCCGGTGCTGACGAAGTTTGCTCACGGCCCCGATTCTACCTGCTGTCGAATTTTTTGCCAGTCGCGCGGGCTCATGTTGCGAAGCCGATGAGGCCGTCGCCGAGCGTCTCCCCTCGGCAGTCAACGGCGAGCGGATTCGCGGACGATGTGGACGAGGAAGGCCACTGCGGCACAGACGGGGGCGAGGAGGACGACTTGCACGATGAGTGCGGAGACGAGTGTCAGCGAGGCGCTCGAGGCATCTGTGCCGAGGACTGTGACGTCGACGCCGACTCCGAGCAGACCGGTGACCACGGCATAGATCAGCGCCGTCGTCCAGACCAATCCGCCGCGACGGGCGGTGAGCATGACGACGAACGCAGCGATGAAGGGAGTCAGCAGGAGCAGCGTCCCCAGTGCCCAGAGGACCAGCTCGCCGGTGTCCCAGCCGCCGCGCAGAGGCTGCCCCAGCGAGGAGGAGACCGCGATCGTGGTGAGGATGAACAGGAAGGGGATGCCCAGACCGATCCGGGAGACGAATCGGCGTGCGCCGAATGTCAGAGCGGCCGCCTCGGCGAGGTCCGGCCTCTTGGCCGCTCCCCACTTCGGCTGCTCGTCCGCGCCGCGGACGGCAGCGGCATCGCTGACCGGTTTCGCTCCTTCGCTCACCGTTTTCCCTTCACGCTCGCGGTCGTCGTCTCGCGCAAGTCGCCTTCGCATCAGGACCCGCTCCTGCGCGGTCCGAGACTGTGCGCGCGACCACACTCTACCCGTCGGTAGCCGGAAAGTCCCGCAGCTGCTCTGATCAGCCTGTGATGACGCTCAGCGAATCAGGCGCCCGGCGCGGTAGAGTTTGATTGCACGCTCTCAGCCGAACGAAGGATCGCTCGAAGACATGAATTCCCTGTCCTGGACTGAACTCGACAACCGCGCAGTCGACACCGCCCGCCTCCTCGCCGCCGATGCGGTCCAGAAGACGGGGAACGGTCACCCGGGCACCGCGATGAGCCTGGCTCCCATCGCCCACTACCTCTATCAGCACGGACTCACCCACGACCC
Organism: Brevibacterium renqingii; assembly: GCF_017808105.1. Lineage (GTDB taxonomy): Bacteria > Actinomycetota > Actinomycetes > Actinomycetales > Brevibacteriaceae > Brevibacterium > Brevibacterium renqingii. The sequence continues at coordinate 42,940 of NZ_JADBHF010000010.1, forward strand.
GGCCGACCCGACCTGGGTCGGCCGTGATCGTTTCGTCCTCTCCTGCGGTCACAGTTCGCTCACCCAGTACATCCAGCTCTACCTGGCCGGATTCGGACTCGAACTCGATGATCTCAAGGCGCTGCGCACCTGGGGATCCCTGACTCCGGGCCATCCCGAAGTCGGCCACACCGCCGGCGTCGAGATCACCACCGGCCCGTTGGGCTCCGGCCTCGCCTCAGCTGTGGGCATGGCCATGGCGGCTCGCCGTGAACGCGGTCTCTTCGATCCCGAGGCGGCTCCCGGGGCCTCCCCGTTCGATCACTCCGTCATCGTCCTCGCCTCCGATGGGGACCTCGAGGAAGGTGTGTCCGGTGAGGCTTCATCGCTGGCCGGCACCCAGGAGCTGTCGAACCTGCTGGTGATCTGGGACGACAACCGGATCTCCATCGAGGATGACACCGCCATCGCCTTCGGCGAGGACACCGCCGCCCGCTACGCCGCCTACGGCTGGCACGTTCAGCATGTCGACTTCACCGCCGGAGACGGCTACAGCGAGGACATCCAGGCCTTCCACGCCGCTGTCGAGGCGGCGCGTGCGGATTCCCGGCCGTCGTTCATCCGCCTGTCGACGATCATCGCCTGGCCTGCTCCGAACGCCCAGAACACCGGCGGCTCGCACGGTGCCGCACTCGGTGACGACGAGATCCGCGCGACCAAGGAGCTCCTCGGCTTCGATCCGGACGCGAGCTTCGCCGTCGATGACGAGGTGCTCGCCCACACCCGCAAGGCCCTCGACCGCGGCCGCGAGGCCCACCTGAAGTGGGACGATTCCTTCGCCGCCTGGCGCAGCGCCAATCCGGACAACGCGGCGCTCTTCGATCGCCTGGCCAAGCGCGAGCTGCCGGCTGGTCTCGATGCGGCCTTCCCGGTCTTCGACGCCAGTGAGAAGGGCATCGCCACGCGCGCGGCCTCCGGGCAGGTGCTCAACGCGATCGCGGAGACGATGCCGGAGCTGTGGGGAGGTTCGGCCGATCTCGCCGGCTCGAACAACACGCTGATCAAGGGTGAGCCGAGCTTCCTGCCCGCGCACCGTTCGACCGAGGCTTTCTCCGGCCACGAGTACGGTCGCAACATCCACTTCGGCGTCCGCGAGTTCTCCGCCGGACTCATCGGCAACGGCATCGCGCTCCACGGAGGCACACGGCCCTACAACGGCACGTTCCTCGTCTTCAGCGACTACCAGCGTCCTGCCGTCCGGCTGGCGGCCCTGCAGCAGATCCCGAACGTATTCGTCTGGACGCACGACTCCATCGGCCTCGGCGAGGACGGTCCGACGCACCAGCCGATCGAACACCTCTCCGCCCTGCGCGCTATCCCCGGACTCGACGTCGTCCGCCCGGCCGATGCGAACGAGACGGCGGTCGTGTGGCGGAAGATCCTCGACCGCACGGACGGCCCGAGCGGCCTCGTCCTCACTCGCCAGGCCGTGCCCGTCCTCGACCGGGACGAATACGCGCCGGCCTCCGAGGCGGCCCGCGGCGGCTATGTGCTCACCGACACCGGCGACCACCCCGAAGTCGCGATCATCGCCAGCGGGTCCGAGGTCGCCATCGCTCTCGAAGCCGCACGCACCCTGCAGGCGTCGGGAACCGCGGCACGCGTGATCTCCATGCCCTGCCAGGAATGGTTCGACGCTCAGCCCGAGGAATACCGGAACACGGTTCTGCCGCGCTCCCTCAAGGCGCGGGTGAGCATCGAGGCGGCCTCGGCGATGAGCTGGCACAGGTACCTCGGCGATGCCGGGCGTGCCGTGTCCATCGAACATTTCGGAGCCTCGGCGGACTATGCGACGCTGTATGAGAAGTTCGGCATCACCCCGGCGGCCGTCGTCGACGCCGCCGAAGAGTCCATCACGGCAGCGAAGGCGGAAGCATGAGTGAGCGTTTGAATCGGCTGAGTCGCGCCGGTGTCTCCATCTGGCTCGACGACCTGTCCCGGACCCGTCTCGAGTCCGGGGATCTCGCCCGGCTCATCGACGAGTCCTCGGTCACCGGTGTGACGACGAATCCGACGATCTTCGCGAATGCGATCTCCGCGGCCTCGGACTACGATTCCGCGGTCGCTGAGCTCGGCCGCGAAGGCGCCGATGTGGACGCCGCCATCGAGGCTCTGACCACCGCCGACGTCGCCGAAGCCGCGCGTGTCTTCCGTCCCGTCTTCGACGCCACCGACGGCGACGACGGGCGCGTGTCGATCGAGGTCGCTCCCCCGCTGGCCCATGACGCCGAAGCCACCGTGGAATCGGCGAAGGCCCTGTGGGAGCGGGTCGGCGAACCGAATGCGATGATCAAGATCCCCGCCACCGAGGCGGGACTGCGGGCGATCGCGGAGACCATCGCCGCCGGGATCAGCGTCAACGTCACCCTCGTGTTCTCCCTCACCCGATACCGTCACGTGGTCGAAGCGTTCCTCCAGGGGCTGGAGAAGGCCCGAGCGGCCGGTCACGACCTCGCGACGATCCGGTCGGTGGCCTCGATCTTCGTCTCCCGTGTCGACACCGAGATCGATGCGCGCCTCGATGCGCTCGACGACCCGGCGGCCGCCGACCTCAAGGGGCGTGCCGGGATCGCGAACTGCGTGCTCGCCCATGAGATCCACTCCCAGCTGTTCGCCTCGGAGCGGTTCAAGGTCCTCGAACTCGCAGGAGCTCGCCCGCAGCGTCTGCTGTGGGCCTCGACAGGGGTGAAGAATCCCGACTACGCGGACACGATGTACGTCTCGGAGCTCGTGGCTCCGAACACCGTGAACACGATGCCCGAACCCACCCTGCAGGCCTTCGCCGACCACGGTGAGGTCACGCGGGAGATCACTGCCGAGGACTACCGGGCCGCCGATGAGGTCTTCGACGCCCTGGCTCGACTCGGCATCGACTATGCGGAGGTGATGACTGTGCTCGAAGAGCAGGGTCTGGAGAAGTTCGACGTCAGCTGGACCGAACTGCAGGAGACGATCCGAACGGCACTGGACCGATCATGAGACTCTCACTCGAAGTTCCGGTCAGCGCCGAGTTCGACGCCGAGGCAGCGCGTCTCGTCGACTCTCGTCTGGCCTCGCGCCTGAGTCGGCAGGACCCCGAACTGTTCTCCGGTGCCGAAGGTGCCCACCAGCGTATGGGCTGGGTGGAGCTGCCGCACCGGGCCGAGGAACTGCTCACCCGGATCGAAGCCCTGCGAGTCGAACTCGTCGAACGCGGTCTGCGGACCATCAGCCTCGCCGGTATGGGCGGTTCCTCGCTGGCACCCGAGGTGATGGCCGCGACCGCCGGAGTGCAGCTCGAAGTCGTCGATTCGACGGACCCGGACCAGATCGTCGAGGCGGTCGGGACCGATCTGTCGAACACGGTGCTCATCGTCGCGTCGAAGTCGGGAACGACCGTGGAAACCGATGCGATCCGTCGCAGCTTCGCCGCGGCATTCGAATCCGTGGGAATCGATCCGGCCTCCCGGATGGTCGCCATCACCGATCCCGGCACCGAACTCGACAGGCTGGCTGCCGATGAGGGGTTCCTCGCTGTCTTCCACGCTGATGAGACCGTCGGCGGACGCTACAGCGCACTGTCGGCCTTCGGGCTCGTCCCCGCTGGTCTCGCCGGCGCCGATGTCCGCGCAGTCGTCGCCGACGCCGCCGCTGCGGCAGAACTCTTCGCCGCGGACAGCCTCGACAATCCGGCGCTTCGCTTCGGCACGTGGTTGAGCATCGCTCATGCGCGGGCGACGGAGAAGCTCGTCCTCGCCGAGGCCGATCCGAGTCCGCGCGGACTCGCGGCATGGATCGAACAGCTCATCGCCGAATCCCTGGGCAAGGACGAGCAGGGCATCCTCCCCGTCGTCGTGGACTCCCCCACCGACGTCGGCTTCTCCGATGCGCGCGCCGATGCGCTTCTGTGCCTGCTCGGCTCCGCCGATGAAGACGCGGAGCTCGGTGCCCCGTCCGGTTTCGAGGCCACCGTCACGGGCGACCTCGGCGAACTGTTCCTGTTCTGGGAGCATGCGACGGCGTTCGCCGGCTACAGCATCGGCGTGAATCCCTTCGACCAACCGGACGTCGAAGAGGCGAAGGCGCAGGCGAGGCAGCTGCTCGACCAGCCGGTCACGGCGCAGTCGGCCGAACCCGTCTTCCGGGAAGGTTCCATCGACGTCATCGAGACCGTCGGAGAGGCCACGGATCTCGTCGCCGCTCTGCAGGAGCTGTTCGGGCAGGTCGACGAATACGGGTACGTCGCGGTCCAGGCATATCTCGATCGTCTCGCCGATGCCGATGCAGCCGGGCTGCGTCCGCTGGTGTCCGCTCATGCGGGTGTCCAGACCACGTTCGGCTTCGGGCCCCGCTATCTGCACTCGACCGGCCAGTATCACAAGGGGGGACGCCCGAACGGCGTGTTCCTCCAGATCACGGGCGAAGCTCGCACGGACATCCTCGTGCCCGGGCTCGGCTACAGCTTCGCCCAGCTGCAGCGGGCGCAGGCTGCCGGTGACGCGGCCGCACTGCAGTCCAAGGGCCGACCCGTTCTGCGAGTGCATCTGCTCGATCGCGCACGCGGGCTCGAGCAGATGCGGGAAGCGATCGCTGCAGTCAGTCCCCGCCACCATTTCGGCATCGACTGACTGTCCCTGCCGAGGCGCCTCGACCCCACATACGAGAAGGACCCCGACCTATCGGTCGGGGTCCTTGTGCTCTCGAGGCGGAATCGCCTCGGCGCCCGGCGTCAGGCGTTGAAACGAGTGAGGATGCCGAGCAGGATGATGCAGGCCGCCCACACGATCGCCATCAGCGTTGTGAAACGGTTGAGGTTGCGCTCGGCGACTCCCGACGACCCCAGAGAAGAGGACATTCCGCCGCCGAACATGTCGGACATGCCACCGCCCTTGCCCTTGTGCATGAGGATCAGCAGGGTGAGGAAGATGCTCGTAATCACGAGCAGAGCGATGAGGATGATGTTGAGGATTTCCACGTCGGATTCAACCTATGTTTCGTCGAGTGATTCGTCTGTCAGTCTACTTGGCGACCGCGGCCTTGCACAAAGCGGCGAAGTCCGGGCCGCTGAGGCTCGCACCGCCGACCAGAGCCCCGTCGACGTCTGCGGAGGATACGATCTCGGACACATTGTCGGCTTTGACCGAACCTCCGTAGAGGATGCGGGTGGACCCTGCCAATCCGCTTCCGTAGGTCTCCTCGATCCGCGCGCGGATGGCTGTGGCCATCTCGGCCGCATCCGCCGCGGTGGCGGTCTCACCGGTGCCGATCGCCCACACGGGTTCATAGGCGATGACGAGGCCCTCGAGCTCGTCCGCCGCGAATCCGGCCAGGGACTCCTCGAGCTGGCGCAGAGTGAAGTCGATGTGCGTCTTCTCCTGCCGCTGCTGCAGTGATTCTCCCACACAGACGATCGGGGTCAGCTCGGCTGAGAGCGCGGCACGGATCTTCGCCGCCACGACCTCGTTCGTCTCGTGGTTGTCGGCCCGCCGCTCGCTGTGCCCGATGACGACATAGGTGCAGCCGAGTCGGGCCAGGAAAGGCGCGGCGACCTCACCGGTGTGTGCGCCGGGCGCGTGCTGCGAGACGTCCTGAGCGCCGTACTTCAGCCACAGTTTGTCCCCCTGGACGAGGGTCTGCACGGAGCGGATATCGGTGAACGGCGGGATGACGACGACCTCGCAGCTGCTCTCGTCGAGCTTCGCGTCCTCCAGTGCCCAGGCCAGTTTCTGGACGCTGGAGATCGCCTCGAGGTGGTCGTGGTTCATCTTCCAGTTGCCTGCCAGCAGCAGGGTGCGATCGCTCATGGTTGTCCTCTTCCTCACGCGAGTGCTTCGAGTCCGGGCAGCGTCTTGCCTTCGAGGTATTCGAGGCTGGCGCCTCCGCCCGTGGAGATATGGCCGAAGTCGTCGTCGGAGAAGCCGAGGCTGCGCACGGCCGCGGCCGAGTCTCCGCCGCCGACGACGGTCAGGCGCTCTCGCCCGGTGGTGTCCGCCGTGTCCGTCAGAGCCGCGGCGACGGCCTTGGTGCCGGAAGCGAAGGCCGGGAATTCGAAGACGCCCATGGGGCCGTTCCAGAACACGGTCGTCGAGTCCTCGATGATCTTCGCGTAGGCCCTCGCGGACTCGGGCCCGATGTCGAGGCCGATCCCTTCTGCGCCGGCGGGAGTGGATTCGAGTTCCGAGACCTCGCGAACCCAGTTGTCGGCATCGGCGGCGAAGGAGGCCGCCATGACGATATCGGTCGGCAGCACGATCTTGGCTCCTCCGGCCTCCGCGCGTTCGAGGTAGCCCCTGACGTCGTCGATCCGCTCGGTCTCTACGAGGCTCGCACCGATGCTGTGGCCGCGTGCGGCGAGGAAGGTGAATACCATGCCGCCGCCGATGAGCAGATTGTCCGCCCGCTCGATGAGGTTGTCGATGACACCGAGCTTGTCCGAGACCTTGGATCCGCCCAGAACCACAGTGAAAGGCGACGCGGGGTCGTTGAGCAGTCGGTCGCTGACCTCGACCTCGGAGCGCACGAGCGAACCGGCAAAGTGCGGCAGAAGGCCGGCGATCTCATACACCGAGGCCTGCCTGCGATGGACCACGCCGAAGCCGTCGGAGACGAAATCGTCGGCGAGTGCGGCCAGCTGCTCGGCGAAGGCCCGACGTTCGTCCTCGTCTTTCGACGTCTCCCCGGGGTTGAAGCGCAGGTTCTCGAGCAGCAGCACCTGGCCTGGCTCGAGCGCGGCGGCCTTGGACTGCGCTTCCTCCCCGACGGTGTCGGCGGCGAAGAACACCTCACGGCCGATGGCCTCGCCGAGTTCCGCCGCGATCGGCAGCAGGGAGAACTGGGGATCCGGCTCCCCCTTCGGACGCCCGAGGTGAGACATGACGATGACCTTGGCTCCCGCCTCCGCGAGCTGCCGGATCGTTCGCGCCGACGCGTCGATGCGGCCGCGATCGGTGATCGTGCCCTCGTCCATCGGCACATTGAGATCGCTGCGGACGAGCACCGTATGCCCGGCGAAGATCCCCGCGTCGTCGAATGTCCTCATGAGTTCCTTTCCCCGAGAATGAAGCTGACCATGTCTTTGAGGCGGTTCGTGTAACCCCATTCGTTGTCATACCAGGCCACGACCTTGACCTGATCGCCGAGGACCATCGTCAGCTTCGAATCGACGATCGCCGAGGCCGTTGTGCCCACGATGTCGGTCGAGACGAGCTCATCGTCGGAATAGTCGAGATACGGCGAGTCCTCGGAAGCCCGGGCCAGGATGTCGTTGACTTCCTCGAGGCTCGTCTCACGGCTGGGCGTGAACGTGAAGTCGATGATCGAGCCCGCCGGCACGGGCACGCGGACGGCGAGCCCGTCGAGCTTGCCGGCCAGGTGCGGCATGACCTTGCCGACGGTGCGTGCGGCTCCGGTCGTGGTCGGCACGATGTTGACGGCCGCGGCACGGGCACGGCGCAGGTCGCGGTGCGGACCGTCGACGAGCATCTGGTCACCGGTATAGGCGTGGACGGTGTTGAGCAGCCCGGATTCGACGCCGAGGCCGTCGTCCATGGCCTTGACGATTGTGGCCATGCAGTTCGTCGTGCACGAGGCGTTCGAGACCACGGTGTGCCGGTCCGGATCGTAATCGGCTTCGTTGACGCCCATGACGAAGGTCGCGTCGACGTCCTTGCCCGGGGCCGAGAGAAGGACCGTCTTCACGGATCCGCCGAGGTGGGCCTCGGCCTGATCGCGGCGGGTGAACCGGCCGGTGGACTCGACGACGAGTTCTACGTCGTGGGAGGACCAGTCGATGCTCCCGGGATCGGCCTGGCTGAATACGGTCACCGTACGACCGTCGACGGACAGGGAGTCCTCAGTGGTCTCGACCTCGTGGTCGAAGCGCGGCCACACGGAGTCGTGCGTGAGCAGATGGGCCAGAGTGGTGGTGTCAGTGAGGTCGTTGATGGCGACGACGTCGAAGTCGCTGCCGGGTTCGAGGGACAGGCGGAACAGGGCGCGGCCGATGCGGCCGAAGCCGTTGATGGCGATTCGTCTCATGCCTCGATCTTAGCGATCCTCGAGCATTTCCGGGGTCAGGCTGGCTTCTGTGCCGGGAATTCCCAGTTCCTCAGCATGTTTGTCCGCCGTCGACAGCAACCGGCGGATCCGCCCGGCCACCGCGTCCTTGGTCATCGGCGGGTCCGCGAGCTGGCCGAGCTCCTCGAGCGAGGCCTGTTTGTGGGTGACGCGCAGCTGACCGGCATATCGCAGATGTTCGGGGACGTCGTCGCCGAGGATCTCCAGGGCCCGTTCGACGCGGGCACCTGCGGCCACAGCGGCACGCGCCGACCGGCGCAGGTTCGCATCGTCGAAGTTCGCCAGCCGGTTGGCCGTGGCGCGGACCTCGCGCCGCATCCGGCGCTCCTCCCAGACCAGCACCGCACTGTGGGAGCCCATCCGGGTGAGCAGTGCAGCGATGTCATCGCCGTCGCGGATGACCACGCGGTCGACCCCGCGGACCTCGCGGGCCTTCGCACTCAGTCCCAGGCGACGGGCGGCTCCGACGAGGGCCAGGCCCGCCTCGGGGCCGGGGCAGGTGACTTCGAGGGCGGAGGAGCGTCCGGGTTCGGTCAGGGAGCCGTGAGCGAGGAAGGCACCTCTCCAGGCGGCCTCGGCGTCAGCCACGGAGCCGTTGACGATGGCCGAGGGCAGACCCCGCACGGGCCGTCCTCGGTTGTCGACGAGGCCGGTCTGCCGGGCCAGCGCGCCGCCGTCGCGGGTCACGCGCAGCAGGTAGCGGTTGGAGCGGCGGATCCCGGCGGCATTGATGACGACGATATCGGCGTGCTGGCCATAGAGGTCCTTGATCTCGGCCCGGAGGCGCTTCGCCGCCTGCGCGGTGTCGAGTTCGGCTTCGAGCACGATCGAGCCGTTGACCAGATGCAGCGCCGAGGAGAACCGGAAGATCGACGACACTTCGGCCTTGCGCGCGGAGGTGCGAGTGATCTTCACTCGCGCCAACTCGTCCTTGACCTGAGCGGTCAGTGCCATTGCTCGTCCTCCTGCACCTGATGTCCTACCACTGCTCGGCGACACCGATCCCGGCGTCCAACAACATGTCACGGTAGCATGCCGCGAGTTTGAGGCTGTCATGCTGACCCTGCCTGCGGGAGCGCAGCGGTCGCTGCCAGAGTTTGGCATCGAACATGTCCCGCGCCCGCTGTGCCAGATCCGGCTCGAGCTCCGTGGCCGCCTCGTCGACGAGGACGTAGTCCAAGGTCAGGGACGGGGCGTGGCGGTGCAGGGAGACGAGGTGCTCGCCGAGGCTGAGATCCCTGGTCTCGCCGTCGGTCGAGCTGAGGTTGAGCGTGAGTGATTTCACCGCCTTCGAGGCGACGATCGCCTCGGCGAGCGAGGGCACGAGCAGATGCGGCATCACCGAGGTGTACCAGGAACCGGGACCGAGGTTGAGGACATCGGCCTCCTGCACCGCCTCGACGGTTTCGAAGCGAGCGGGCGGATCGGCCGGATCGAGCCGCACGGTCTCGACGTGCCCGCGGGTGGAGGCGAGCACGGACTGTCCGCGCACGACCTGGAACGAGCCGGGGAACTTCACATCGGCTTCGATCGTCAGCGGCACCGAGGACATGGGCAGCACGCGGCCGTGGGCGCGCAGCAGCCGAGCCATCCAGTCGAGTCCGGCCACATGGTCACCGTGGATCTGCCACAGGGCCGCAATGAGCAGATTGCCCACCGCATGTCCGGAGAGCTCGCCCTCGGACTCGAAGCGGTGCTGGATGACATCTCGCCAGGTCTGTCCCCAGGTCCCGTCGTCGCACAGAGCGGCCAGCGCCATCCGCAGGTCTCCGGGAGGCAGCCCGCCGAGCTCGTCGCGCAGGCGGCCGGAGGATCCGCCGTCATCGGCGACGGTGACGACGGCTGTGAGTTCCTCGGTGAGCAGGCGGAACGCCCGCAATGCGGCGTACAGGCCGTGTCCGCCGCCGAAGGAGACGATGTTCGGACCCTCATTCTGGGCACCCGGTGTGATGACGGGAAGATCTTCGGTCTCCATATCATTCTCTTCCCAGATCACGGTGGCGCACGGTCACGGGGATGCCCGTCTGCGCCGACAGGAGCTTGCCCACGCGTTCGCTGATCGCCACCGAACGGTGTTTGCCGCCGGTGCAGCCGATGCCGATCATCGCATAGCCGCGCCCCTCGTGCAGATACCCTTCGGCCACGGTCGACAGCGTCGCCGCATAACGCGAGATGAATTCCTCGGCGCCGTTCTGTTCGAGGACGAAGCTCGCGACATCGGAGTCGAGACCGTTGTGTCCGCGCAGGTGCGGAATCCAGTACGGGTTGGGCAGGAAGCGGACATCGGCGATGTGGTCGGCGTCCTTGGGCAGACCGTATTTGAAGCCGAAGCTCATCACAGTCAGCCGCAGGGGCGGTGTGTCGTCGTCGCTGAAGCGTTTGCGGATCTCGGCCGAGAGCTGGTGGACGTTGAGATCCGAGGTGTCGACGATCATATCGGCTCGGTGTTTGAGCGTCTCGAGTTGGGCCTTCTCTGCCTCGATGCCGTCGAGGAGAGTGCCCTCGCCCTGCAGCGGATGGGGTCGTCTGGTCGACTCGAACCGGCGGACGAGGACCTCGTCGGAGGCTTCGAGGTAGAGGATGCGCAGAGACAGTCCCTGGTCGAGGAAGTCCCCGATCGTCTCCTGCAGCTCCGTGTACTTCGTTCGCCCCTTCGCGTCGATGACGATGGCGATCTTCGGCAGGGCGCCGTCGGCGCGGGCGACGAGCTCGACCAACGGCCGCATCATCTGCGGCGGCAGGTTGTCCACGACGTACCAGTCCATGTCCTCGAGCACATTGGCCACGGTTGTCCGGCCAGCTCCGGACATGCCGGTGACGAGCACGACCTCGATGGGGTGGTCGGAACCGTCCGCTATGGCCTGTGTACTCACACGTCCTCCTCTGTCTGTGCCCGATCGGTGCGTGGCACTGCGTCTCTGGGCACTACTCTAAGCCAGATCCGAACCGCTCAGTCGGCCATCGCCTCGACGATCTTCGCAGCGAGGGAGGGACCGATTCCCTTGACCTCGCAGATCTCCTCGGCAGTGGCGGCGCGGACCTTCTTCACGGAGCCGAAGTGCCGCAGCAGAGCGGTGCGCTTGGCCTCCCCCAGCCCGGAGATGTCGTCGAGGACGGAACTCGTCATCGCCTTCGCCCGTTTGGAGCGATGGTAGGTGATGGCGAAGCGGTGGGCCTCATCTCGCAGCCGCTGCATGAGGAAGAGGCCCTCGGAGTTGCGCGGCAGGATGACCGGGAAGGGATCTTCGGGAACCCAGATCTCCTCAAGTCTCTTCGCCAAGCCGACCACGGAGATGTCGACGATCCCGAGGTCGAGCAGGGCCTTGGTGGCGGCAGAGACCTGGGGTCCGGCGCCGTCGACGACGAGGAGGCTGGGCCGGTAGCCGAAGCGCTCATCGGGTTCGTCGGCGCCCATCTGTTCGAGGTAGCGGCTGAAGCGGCGGGACACCACGTCGTACATCGACGCCGTGTCGTCGGCTGCCGCTTCCCCGTGAATGGCGAAGTGCCGGTAGTCGCGCTTCTTGGCCATTCCGTCCTCGAACACGACGAGGGAGGCGACGACGTTCGAGCCCTGGGTGTGGGAGATGTCGATGCATTCGATCCGCAGCGGGGCCTCGGGCAGTCCGAGGTGCTCCTGGATCTCCTTCAGCGCCTGGCTGCGGGTGGTCAGGTCTGAGGAGCGTTTGAGCTTGTGCTGGACGAGCGCTTCCTTGGCGTTCTTCGCAACGGTCTCCAAGGCCGCTCTCTTCTCCCCCCGCTCGGGTACGCGCACCGTCACTCGCGAACCGCGCTGTTCGCTCAGCCAGCTCTCCAGGGACTCGAGATCGGCCGGAAGCGTGTCGACGAGGATCTCCTTCGGGATCGCCTCGGCGTCGACGCCGGAGTATGCCTGGCGCAGGTAGTCGGTCGTGAGTTCGGCCGGGGTGTGGTCGTCGGAGCGTTCGATGATCCATCCGCGTTGGCCGCGGATGCGTCCCTGCCGGACGTGGAAGACCTGCACGGAGGCTTCGAGCTCTTCGGTCACGAGGGCGAAGACATCGCAGTCAGCGCTCACCGACAGAACGACCGCGGATTTGTCGAGGACCTTCTGCAGGGCCGTGATCTCATCGCGCAGCCGCGCAGCGCGTTCATAGTCGAGCTCGGCCGCGGCCGCCGCCATCTCCTTCTGGCGGTAGCTGATGAACCGACCGGTGTTGCCGGACATGAAGTCGGTGATGCTGCGGGCGAGCTCCCGGTGTTCGTCCTTGCCGATCTGTCCGACGCAGGGCGCGGCGCATTTGTCGATGTAGCCGAGCAGGCAGGGCCGACCGCTGCGTTCGGCGCGACGGTAGACGCCGGGAGTACAGGTGCGCATCGGGAAGGCTCTGAGCAGCAGGTCGAGCGTGTCCTTGATCGCCCATACCTGTGCGAAGGGACCGAAGTACTTGATCCCCTTGCGACGCTTCCCGCGGGTGATGTAGGCCCGCGGGACCTCCTCATTCATGGTGATCGCGAGGTAGGGGTAGGACTTGTCGTCGCGGAACATGACGTTGAACCGCGGATTGTATTCGTTGATCCACGTCCACTCGAGCTGGAGCGCTTCGACCTCGGTGTCGACGACGGTCCATTCCACGGAATTCGCGGTGTGGACCATCGTCGAGGTCCGCGGATGCAGCTGGGCGGGATTGGAGAAGTACGAGTTCAGCCGATTCCGGAGGTTCTTCGCCTTCCCGACATAGATGACCCGTCGGTCGGGGTCGCGGAACTTGTAGACCCCGGCCGAGGTGGGGATCGTCCCTGTGGCCGGACGGTAGCTGGAGGGTTCGGGCATTCGGATCAGGCGTCGAGCATCGGTTTGAGGAATCGACCGGTGTGCGATGCAGACACCTCGGCGACTTCCTCCGGTGTGCCTTGGGCGATGACCTGCCCGCCGCCGCGTCCGCCCTCGGGACCGAGGTCGATGACGTGATCGGCGTTGCCGATGACATCGAGGTTGTGCTCGATGACGATGACCGTGTTGCCCTTGTCGACGAGACCCTGGAGGACCATGAGCAGCTTCGAGATGTCCTCGAAGTGCAGACCCGTCGTCGGTTCGTCGAGCACGTAGACGGTGCGTCCACGGGAGCGCTTCTGCAGTTCGGCAGCGAGTTTCACCCGCTGTGCCTCACCGCCGGAGAGAGTCGTCGCCGGCTGGCCGAGGCGGACGTAGCCGAGCCCGACTTCGACGAGGGTCTTCAGGTGCCTCGAGATCGCGGGGATCGCGGCGAAGAAGTCATTGGCCTCCTCGATGGGCATGTCGAGGACTTCGGCGATGTTCTTTCCCTTGAAGGTCACTTCGAGGGTCTCCCGGTTGTACCGGGCTCCCTGGCAGACCTCGCAGGGGACGTAGACATCGGGCAGGAAGTTCATCTCGATCTTGATCGTGCCGTCGCCGCTGCAGTTCTCGCAGCGCCCGCCCTTGACGTTGAAGGAGAACCGTCCGGGCAGATAGCCGCGGACCTTCGCCGACTCGGTCTCCGCGAACAGCCGGCGCACATGATCGAAGACTCCCGTATACGTGGCCGGATTCGAACGGGGAGTGCGACCGATCGGCGACTGATCGACGTGGACGACCTTGTCGAGGTTCTCCAGACCGGTCACCCGCTTGTGGCGTCCCGGCACCCGTGAGGCCCCGTTGAGGACATTGGCCATCTGGGTGTACAGGATCTCGTTGACCAGGGTGGACTTGCCCGACCCGGAGACCCCGGTGACGGCGGTGAGCACTCCGAGGGGGAAGGACACGGTGACGTTGCGCAGGTTGTTCTCCACCGCCTTCTCCACGGTGACCATCCGGTCCTTGTCCACGGGTCGGCGGGCGGCGGGGATCTGGATCTCGCGACGACCGGACAGGTAGTCGCCGGTGATCGACCCCTCGGCATCCTTGAGTCCGGGCACGGGACCGGAGTAGACGACCTCTCCCCCGTGTTCGCCGGCTCCCGGACCGATGTCGACGATCCAGTCGGCGGATTCGATGGTGTCTTCGTCGTGTTCGACGACGATGAGGGTGTTGCCGAGGTCCTTGAGCTTGTTGAGGGTCTCGATGAGCCGGCGGTTGTCGCGCTGGTGCAGACCGATCGAGGGTTCGTCGAGAACGTAGAGGACCCCGACGAGTCCCGAACCGATCTGGGTGGCCAGGCGGATGCGCTGGGCCTCGCCGCCGGAGAGCGTGCCGGCGGCCCGGTTGAGGCTGAGATAGTCGAGTCCGACGTCGAGGAGGAATCCGAGCCGGGCGTTGATCTCCTTCATCACCTGCGCCGCCACGGCGGCGTCACGGTCGCTGAGTTCGAGGGAGCCGAGGAATTCAGCGGCCTCGTCGAGGGCGAGCTCGGACACTTCGGCGATGGAGCGGTCGCCGACCTTGACGGCGAGGATCTCGGGTTTGAGGCGGCTGCCCTGACAGCTGGCGCAGGGGATTTCGCGCATATAGGACTCATAGCGCTCCCGCGACCAGTCCGACTCGGTCTCCTCGTGCTTGCGCTGGATGTACTGGTACACGCCTTCGAACCCGGTCGAATAGGTGCGTTCACGACCGAAGCGGTTCTTGTACTTCACATGGACCTTGTAGTCCTTGCCGGTGAGGATCGCCGTCTTCGCCGCCTTCGGCAGCTTCTTCCACGGCGTCTTCATGTCGAAGCCGAGTTCGTCTCCGAGTCCCTTGAGCAGACGGTTGAAGTACTTCGAGACCTGTTTGCCGCCCGACCAGGGGGCGATCGCACCGGCCCCGAGGCTGAGATCGTCGTCGGGCACGACGAGGTTCTCATCGACCTGGAGGCGGGTGCCGATGCCGTCGCAGGTGGGGCAGGCGCCGAAGGGAGAGTTGAAGGAGAACGAGCGCGGTTCGATCTCGTCGATCGTCAGCGGGTGCTCGTTCGGACACGACATGTGCTCGGAGAAGGTGCGGATCGTGCCCTCGTCGACGAGGTCGATGTCGATGCGGCCGTCGGCCAGTCCGAGGGCGGTCTCGACGGAGTCGGTCAGTCGGGGACGCATGCCCGGTTTGGCTACGAGTCGGTCGACGATCACGGAGATCGTGTGCTTGTACTGCTTCTCCAGCGTGGGGGGCTCGCTCAGGCTGATCTGCTCGCCGTCGACGATGGCGCGGGAGAAGCCCTTGGTCTGGAGGTCGGTGAAGAGGTCGACGAACTCCCCCTTGCGCGAACGCACGACGGGTGCGAGCACGAGGAACTTCGTGCGCTCCTCGAGTTCGAGCAGCTGGTCGACGATCTGCTGCGGCGTCTGCTTCGTGATCACCTCACCGCACACGGGACAGTGCGGCACCCCGATGCGCGCCCACAGCAGACGCAGGAAGTCATAGACCTCGGTGATCGTGCCCACGGTCGAACGCGGGTTGCGAGACGTCGACTTCTGGTCGATCGACACGGCCGGGGACAGCCCTTCGATGAAGTCGACATCGGGTTTGTCCATCTGTCCGAGGAACATGCGGGCGTAGGAGGACAGGGATTCGACGTAGCGCCGCTGCCCCTCGGCGAAGATCGTGTCGAACGCCAGCGAGGACTTGCCGGATCCGGACAGGCCGGTGAACACGACCATGGAGTCGCGCGGCAGGGCGATCTCGACGTTCTTGAGATTGTGTGCCCGCGCACCCTTGACCCACAGGGTGTCGAGATGGGAGACGCCTGTCACTTGCTCACCGTTATTGGTTTTCATCACCTGACCACTGTATTACTCGGCACTGACATTGCGGATTCTCAGGCGCCGTTCCGACGCCGACCGATTCGGGTTCGGTGTTCACCGACCGCTGCCGATCTCTCCGACGGAGACGATCCGGAGCACGATGTCTCCGGCTGCGTCGCTGGCGGCCACGTCCACCTCGGCGTCGATGGCCCAGTCCCGGTTCCCCTCAGGGTCGGCCAGGATCTGGCGGACGCTCCATGTCTGGGAACCGGGTTCGATGTCGATATATTCCCGTCCGCGGGCCTTCTGGTCGGTGAGCAGGTCTCCGTATTCGTCGTAGAAGTCCTCGATCGCGTCCTCCCAGGCTCGGGCGTCGAAGCCGGATTCGGAGTCGAGCCGGCCGAGCTCGGCGTAGTCGGCTCGTTCGGCCAGGAGCACCCGGTGGAACAGAGCGTTGCGGATCTCCGCCGTGAAGACCTTCGTGTTCTCGGAGAAGCGCCGGTCGAGATCGGGCAGCTCCTCGCCGGAGAACTCCGTCGGGTCGAGTCCCTGCAGGGTCCGCCATTCGTCGAGCAGGGAGGAATCCGTGCGCGCGATGGTCTCTCCCAGCCATTCGATGATCGTCGACAGCTCCTCGGTCCGGTTCTCGGCCGGCACATTGTGCAGCAGGGCCCGGTAGACGTCGGTGAGGTAGCGCAGCAGGCCGCCCTCGGCTCGGGTCAGGGAATAATATCCCACGAACTGGGTGAAGCCCATGGCCTGCTCACACATGTCGCGGACGACGGACTTCGGTTCGAAGCTGCCTCCGCGCAGCCATGGGTGGGTCTCGACGAAATGCTCGAAGGCCGGTTCGAGCACATCGGCCAACGGTGCGGGGCCTTCGATCTCGTCGAGGACGGCCATGCGCTCGGCGTAGTCGACGCCTTCGGCCTTGAGCTCGGCCAGCGTGTCCGCCTTGATCCGATCGAGCTGTCCCTTGAGGATCTGGTACGGCACCGAGGTGGTCGATTCCACGAGGGAGACCACGTCGAGGGCGTAGGTCTCGTCGTCTGCGTCGAGGAGTTCGAGCCCCGCGAGCACGAACGGCGCCAGCGGCTGGTTGAGTGCGAACTGGGGACCGAGGTCCTCGGTGGGGACGAGTTCGTCTCCCCTGACCTCGATGAGCCCTGCGTCGATGAGCGAGCGTCCGATGCTCAGGGCTGTGAGCTTGAGGTCGAGCCTGCGGTCTCTGCTCTCGTGGGTCTTGTCGATGAAGTCGCTGATGGTGGACACATCGGAGCCGGGACGGGCGATGAGATTGAGGATCGTCGAATGATCGATCTTCATCCGCGGACGCAGCGTCTCGGAGTCGCCTTCGATGAGTTTGGCGAAGGTCTCGGACGACCAGCCGACGAATCCGGCCGGAGCGGCCTTCTTCTTGACCTTCTTCTTTTTCTTCTTGTCGTCGTTCGCGGCCTTCGCCTCGGCCTTCAGGTTGTCGATGACGTGTTCGGGCGCCTGGGCGATGACATAGCCCCGGGTGTCGAATCCGGCCCGGCCGGCACGTCCGGCCAGCTGTTGGAATTCGCGGACGCTGAGCCTGCGCATCCGGCGGCCGTCGAACTTCGTCAGACCCGTCAGCAGCACGGAGCGGATGGGCACATTGATGCCGACCCCCAGAGTATCGGTCCCGGAGATGACGAGCAGCACTCCCTTGAGCGCAAGCTGTTCGACGAGCCGCCGGTACTTCGGGAGCATTCCGGCGTGGTGGACTCCGACGCCGTGGAGGAGCAGTCTGCGCAGGCTCTGTCCGAAGCCCTTGCCGAAGGCGAAGCCCTTGATCGCCTCGGCGACGGCGGCCTTCTGCTCCTTGGAGGCGAGGTCGACCGACAGCAGATTCGTGGCGAGATCGATCGCTCCGTTCTGCGAGTAGGAGACGACGTAGACCGGTGCCTTGTCATTGCGGACGAGGCCGCGCAGCGTGTCCGAGAGCGTCTCGGTCGAGTACTCGTATTCGAGCGGGACCGGCCGTGTCGCCGAGGTGACCACCGAGGAATCGCGCCCGGTCGTCTCCTCCATCGTGCGGCAGATCTCGGTGGTGTCGCCGAGGGTCGCGGACATGAGGACGAACTGCGACTGCGGCATCTCGAGCAGCGGGACCTGCCAGGCCCAACCGCGTGCGGGGTCGGCGACATAGTGGAATTCGTCCATGACGACCATCCCGGCGTCGAGGAGCCCGCCTTCGCGAAGCGCCTGGTTGGCCAGGATCTCGGCGGTGGCGCAGATGACGGGCGCATCGCCGTTGACAGTCGAGTCGCCGGTGATCATACCGACGTTCTCAGCGCCGAACGCATCGATGAGCGAGAAGAACTTCTCGCTCACCAGGGCTTTCAGCGGGGCGGTGTAGTAGGCCCGGATGCCGCGGGTGTACGACTGGTAGAGGGCGAAGAGGGCGACGAGGGATTTCCCCGACCCGGTCGGGGTGGCCATGATCGTGTTGTCGCCGGCGAGGATGGTGAGGAAGGCCTCGTCCTGGGCCGGGTAGGGTTCGACGCCGATCTCTGCGCAGTACTCGCCGAAGGACTCGTAGATGGAGTCGTCGTCCGCGAATTCCGCTGGGATCTCCTGCAATCTGGCCACGCTGATGCACAGACCTTTCCGATTAGACTGGTTCCATCCTATTGCTCGACCCCGAGGAGTCACATATGCCGGTCTTCGCCGTCACCTATGTCTATGGTCCCGATACCGAAACGCGAATGGAGCACCGGCCCGCGCATCGCCGCTGGCAGTCGGAGATGAACGAGGCCGGGACCATCCTGGCTTCGGGCCCCCTGGACTCGGATCCGCAGCCGGGCGGTCTGCTGCTCATGCGGGCGGGTGACCGGGACGAGATCGAGCGGCTGCTCACCGGCGACCCCTACGCCTCGCTCGGTGTCATCGAGGAGACGGCGATCCGGGAGTGGACTCCCGTCTTCGGACCCTTCTCGACAGACTGACTCGCGGCCAATCCGCAGATCGGCCGCGAGTCGCGCACACCGGCTGCTCCGGTGCGCGCGGACGGAGCTACTCGGAGTCCGGTTCCTGTGGGGAACCGGGCTCCTTCGTCGTCCGGCCCAGGTCCGGGTCGTCGTGGTCGGGGCTTTCCTCCATCGCGCCCGGCACCGAGTGGTGCTGCTCGTGTTCCACCTGACCGAAGTGGACCTCCTGGTGACCGCGCTTCATGGCGATGAGGCTGGCGACCGTCGCCACCGCCATGCACCCGACGATGACGGCCAGAGACATGCCGGTGCTGACGTCGGGGACCCATTCGAGCTTCTCCCCGCCGTTGATGAACGGAAGGTTGTTCTCGTGCGCGGCGTGGAGGATGAGCTTGACTCCGATGAACGCCAGGATCGCGGCGATGCCGTACTTGAGGTAGATGAGACGGTCGAGGAGGCCGCCGAGGAGGAAGTAGAGCTGACGCAGACCCATCAGGGCGAAGATGTTCGCGGTGAACACGATGAAGGGGCTCTGGGTGATGCCGAAGATCGCCGGAATGGAGTCGAGGGCGAACATCACATCGGTGGTGCCGATGGCGATGAAGACCAGCAGCATCGGGGTGAAGTGCTTCTGCCCGTCGATCGTCGTCTTGAGCTTGTTGCCGTCGAAGTCATCGGAGATGTTCACCCGCCCCTTGAGCCATCTGACGAAGCGGTTGTCCTCATCGTTGTCCTCTTCGCTGCCGAAAGCCTGGTTCCATGCCGTCCACAGCAGGAAGATGCCGAAGAGGTAGAACACGGAGATGAAGAGGTTGATGACGACAGATCCGGCGAGGATGAACACACCGCGGAAGACCAGGGCGATGATGATGCCCACCATCAGCACTTCCTGCTGATACTGGCGAGGCACCTTGAACCGGGTCATGATGATGACGAAGACGAAGAGGTTGTCGATGCTCAGGCTGTATTCGGTGAGCCAGCCGGCGAGGAACTGGCCTGCGTGCTCCCCGTCCGCGAAGAAGTACATGGCTACGGCGAAGAGAAGAGCGAGCGTGACGTAGAAGCTCACCCAGAGTGTGGCTTCGCGCATCGATGGGATGTGCGGTCGCTTGATCACCAGCAGGAGATCGGCCACGAGGATCAGGACGAGAACGATGAGTGAACCGGTCTCGAACCACAATGGCAATTCGGTTGTCATGGAAGCCTTTCGCTGTTGTCCGTGCGTGTCGAGCACGGCTGGGCAATTCGAAAGTCTCTCCCGCGGCGTGATTCGACCGCGCCCGAACCCGGATCCAAGACAAGATCGTGATGACGGGCTCGGAGCTTTTGGGATACTCCCCTCCGGCGCTCCAGTCTACACGGGCGCCCCGCGGCCCGATGCTCGCTGCCGCCCGCGGGCGGCTCCCCGCTCAGGCGTGGCCGGCTTCCTTCATCTGCCGCAGTTCCTGTTTGAGCTCGGAGAGTTCATCGCGCAGCCGCGCGGCGAGCTCGAACTGCAGTTCGGCGGCCGCCGAGTGCATCTGCGAGGTCAGCGATTCGATGAGCTCGGTGAGATCGGCTGCCGGCGGCCGCAGCGATCCCGACTTGTTCGCGGCTTCTCGCTGTTCGTCGCTCAGCGTCGAATTGTAGCCGCGCTTGCCCTTTCCGTAGTCGAACTCGGTGAGCAGCTCGCGGGTGTCCTCGTCCTCGCGCTGCAGCCGTTCGGTGATGTCGGCGATCCGTTTGACCAGCGGCGTCGGATCGATGCCGTGTTCCTCGTTGTAGGCGATCTGGATCGCGCGCCTGCGATCGGTCTCGTCGATGGCCGTGCGCATCGAGTCGGTGATCGTATCGGCGTACATGTGCACCTGTCCGTGCAGGTTGCGGGCCGCACGCCCGATCGTCTGGATGAGCGAGGTCGAGGACCGGAGGAAGCCCTCCTTGTCGGCGTCGAGGATGGCCACGAGGGACACCTCGGGCAGGTCGAGGCCCTCGCGCAGCAGGTTGATCCCGACGAGGACGTCGAACTCGCCGGCGCGCAGTTCGGTGAGCAGTTCGACGCGACGGAGGGTGTCGACGTCCGAGTGGAGGTACTGGACGCGGATCTCGTGTTCGAGCAGATAGTCGGTGAGATCCTCGGCCATCTTCTTCGTCAGGGTGGTCACGAGCACACGTTCGTTCGCATCGACCCTGGTTCTGATCTCGTCGAGCAGATCGTCGATCTGTCCCTTCGTCGGTTTGACCTTGATCTCCGGATCGACGAGTCCGGTGGGTCGAATGATCTGCTGGACGTAGCCGTTGGAGTTTCCGAGCTCGAAGTTGCCGGGCGTGGCCGACAGGTAGACGGTCTGGCCGACGCGTTCGCGGAACTCGTCGAACTTCAGGGGCCTGTTGTCCATGGCGCTGGGCAGACGGAATCCGTGTTCGACGAGTGTGCGTTTGCGAGACATGTCGCCCTCGTACATGCCGCCGATCTGCGGGACGGTGACATGGGACTCGTCGACGACGAGCAGGAAGTCTTCCGGGAAGTAGTCGAGCAGACAGTTCGGCGCCGATCCGGGGTCACGGCCGTCGATGTGACGTGAGTAGTTCTCGATGCCGGAGGTGAAGCCCATCGACTCCATCATCTCGAGGTCGTAGCTCGTGCGCATCTTCAGCCGCTGGGCCTCGAGGAGCTTGTTCTGCGACTCGAATTCGCTCAGCCTGTGCTGGAGTTCCTCTTCGATGCCGCTGATGGCCGTGGCCATCCGGTTCTCACCGGCGACGTAGTGGCTGGCCGGGAACACATGGATAGTGTCCTCGTCGCGCACGATCTCACCGGTCAGCGGGTGCAGCGTCTGCAGACTTTCGATCTCGTCGCCGAAGAACTCGATCCGCAGGGCCAGCTCCTCGTACTGCGGGATGATCTCGACGGTATCTCCGCGGACGCGGAAGGTGCCGCGGGTGAAGGCCATGTCGTTGCGGGCGTACTGCATGGACACGAAGCGTTTGAGGAGCTCGTCGCGGTCGCACTCGTCGCCCTTGTGCAGGGTGACCATCCGGTCGACGTACTCCTCGGGGGTGCCGAGGCCGTAGATGCATGAGACCGTCGAGACGACGACGACATCGCGCCTCGTCAGCAGCGAGTTCGTCGCCGAGTGGCGGAGCCGCTCGACCTCGTCGTTGATCGAGGAGTCCTTCTCGATGAAGGTGTCCGTCTGCGGCACATACGCTTCGGGCTGGTAGTAGTCGTAGTAGGAGACGAAGTACTCGACCGCGTTGTGCGGCAGCAGCTGACGGAACTCATTGGCCAGCTGCGCGGCCAATGTCTTGTTCGGAGCCATGATGAGGGTGGGACGTTGGACCTGCTCGATCAGCCACGCGGTCGTCGCGGACTTGCCCGTGCCGGTGGCGCCGAGCAGCACGATGTCCCTCTCCCCCGCGTCGAGCCGTTCGGAGATCTCCTGGATCGCAGTCGGCTGGTCGCCGGAGGGCGAGTATTCGGAGACGACCTCGAAGGGCGCCACCTCTCGGGTGACGTCGGGACGGTGGCCGATCGCGGGCAGGGGGCGTGCTGAGCTCATATCCCCACACTAACCCTCGGCCCTGACATTGGGCAGTCGCGATCTCCGGACTCGGTCAGGCGAAGCTCTCCGGCACCAGCCGCTGACGCATCCGGAGGAAGTACGGCTCCTTCGCGTCGGCATAGGCATTCGTCGTCTCCGCCTCCGTGTCCGTCGCTTCGCCGATCCGTTCGATGAGCTCGCGTTTGAGCTCGAGGTAGCGCTCCCTCTCCCCTGCATCGGTGCGCAGCAGGCTCCGGAAGGCTCGGGCGAAGCGGGCACCGACGGAGTCCTCGGTGCGCACGTGGAGGTTGACTGCGCGGCCCGGGTCCGAATTCTTGTGGAACCATTTGCCCTCGGACCCGCCCTCGCCGAGGTGGTCGGTCAGTTCCCCACCCGGGTACCCGAGCTCTGCCAGGCGGGGTGCAAGCCGTTCTGCAGTCGCGAGATCAGGCACGAGGAGCTGGAGGTCCACGACGTCCTTGGCCGGAAGGCCCGGCACCGAGGTCGAGCCGATATGCTCGACGGCGAACTCCGCGTCGGTTCCGTGCCTCAGCTTCGCCATCACCCGCTCGGCCTCACCAGCCCAGTCCTTGTCCGCGGGGTCAGTGAGCTCGAGCCGGCCGCGCGGAGCCGGACGCCGCTGGGACAGGTTCGCGGCGAAGGGCCCGATCCGGTCGTCGATGAGCTCGCGGACTCTGTCGCGAGTGGACTCGATCGGACCAGAATTGTCGATGATGACATCGCATGCCGCTCGTCGTTGCCAGTCTTCGGCTTGGCGGGTGATCCGCGCTTCCGCATCATCGCGATCCATGCCGCGGGAGTCCATCAGCCTGCGCAGCCGCACTTCGGCGGGCACGTCGACGAGGAGGTTGAGATGGTAGGCAGGCGTCATCGAGTTCTCGACGAGCAGCGGGACGTCGTGGACGACGATCGCAGCCTCGGCATGTCGGGCGAAGTGTGCGGCCGTGCGGTCCCTGATCGCCGGGTGCATGAGCCCGTTGAGCCTGGCCGTGCTCTCGGCGTCGGCGAAGGCCGCTGCTGCGAGTCGGACCCGATCGAGTCCTCCCTCGGCGTCGATGATCTCCGGGCCGAAGGCCTCGGCCAGTCGGGGCAGCAGCGGCTCGCCGGGGGCGACGACTTCGCGCGCGATCCTGTCGGCGTCGATGAGCACTGCCCCGTGTTCGACGAGCATCTCGGACACGGTTGACTTGCCGGCGCCGATTCCGCCGGTGAGACCGATTCTCAGCATGGGCTCATCCTACTGATCGAGCCGGTAGACCAGCACGCCCTCGTCGGCGAATTCCGGATCTCCGACTGCCTCATCGAGGAATTGCGCGTAGGCTCCCTCCCCGCCGGGCAGAAGCGGGGCCTCGGGCACCAGCACGATGAAGTCGACTCCCGCCGCGCGCAGGTCCGCGATCGCCGCGGCGGTCTCGGGGCTCTTCGGGTCGGGCAGATCCGCGCCGTCGAAGACGGACGCGTGGAGCAAAGCGTCGAGGCTGTCCTCGGGGGCGGAATAGATCACGGGGGCGTCCGCGCCGGAACCGATGAAGTAGCCGCCGGTCTCCCGGTAGCGGAAGCCGCTCACCGCCTGCCACACCATCGCCTCGTCGGCATGCGGTTCGGCCCAGGCCAGCGGACGGGGCAGGGTCTTGACGGTGGATCCGGGCGGGATCACCTCGGCGACGGATTCTGTGTAGAACTCGGGCACCGTCACCTCGCGCGCGGTCTGGGGACCGGGGACGACGCATACGGCGGCGAGCACGAGCAGCCCGATCAGCAGTCGGGCACGCAGCAGCCGACGGTGGGCCCACGCCCAGTCGAGCCCGATGCCGAGGACGGCGAAGAGGGCGATGGTCGAGTGGAGGACCAGTCGCATGGGCAGGATGTTGTTGAGCACGGGGACGGCTTCGATGAGGGCGAATGGCCCGCTCCCGGCGATCACGCGCCCGCCGAGGAGGATCGGCGAGCCCAAGGCGAGGGAGAAGACGAGCAGGCCTGTCGCGGCCGCGATGCGCAGGGCCGAGCGGTGCCGGGAGCGGCGACCGAGGCCGATGAGGATGACGACCGCGGCCAGCAGTGCGGGCGCGCCGACGTATGCGCCGAGTTCGGCGGGGTCGATGTCCATCACGCGCGGCAGCGGGGAGACCCCTGCACTCAGCCAGGCGGGGGCCGCGGGCAGGACGGGGTCGAGCAGATCGGTGTTCCAGACGCCGTGGGGACGCAGCGTCCCCGCGGGCGCGTTCGCCCCGGTCATGGTCTTGAGCAGCGGCGCCGCGCAGAGCAGTGCCACCGCTCCGGCGATGAGCGAGCCCGATCCCAGCTTCATCCACGAGTGCATGGTCAGCATCCGGCGGGCGAATGCTGCGAGGCAGAGGAGGAAGCAGAGAGCCGCGAGGAAGGTCCCGGCCAGCACCTCGGTGGAGACATAGAACTGGAAGCCGAGCAGCAGGCCGAAGCTGAGGCCGATCGACCACACACGGCGACTGCGCCAGAGCACGGACGATGCGAAGGAACGGGAGGTGCTCGCCGACTGCCCGGCCCCGCGGGCGGAATCGAACCGAGTGTCGGCCTGCCCGCGACCGGAGCCGCCGAGGCCGAGGAGGGCGAGGATCGCCGCGGCGGTCAGGGGCGGTGTGACGGCGAACGCGAGATTCGGGTGGCCGCCGAGCTGTGCGATGACGTAGCTCGAGAAGCCGACTCCGCCGGCGGCGATGAAGGCCGGAAGCCGGTGGAGGAAGCGGCGGAAGAGCACCGCGACGGCCAGGCTGTTCAGGACCGGGATCGTGAGGATGAGCAGGTTGTAGCTGACGATCGGACCCGCCAGCCAGGTGAGAGGGGCGAGGAGAAGGGCGATGCCGACCATCGAGGTGTTCCACGCGCCGTTGACTCCTCCGCCGAGCGCATTCATCGAGTCCGTGAATAGGAGACCGCCGGTTTCGCCGTGTCCGAAGCCGAGGCGGTCGGCAAGCACCTGAGCACCGTGTCCGAGCCACCACACGAAGAGGGAGGTGTCATCGTTGTCGGCGACGACCACCTCGCCGGGGCGTGCCGCGACGGAGCCGAATACGGTGAGGCTGACCAGGGACAGCAGCACCGTGAACCACAGCCAGGGGCGCAGCCTCTGCAGCGGCGTGCCGGTCGTGGGGGCATATACAAAGGGCTCCCGGCCTTCCGACCGGGAGCCCCTGTGATGGCTGCTATCAGCTGCCTGCAAGCTTCTCACGCAGGGCTGCGAGAGCTTCGTCGCTGGCCAGCGTACCTTCGTCGCCCGCCTCTTCCGAGGAGTACGATCCGGTGGCCGGAGCGGCATCGGCAGAACCGACGGCATCGGCTGCGGAGGCCTCGGCGTCCGCTGCGATGGCCTTGGCGACCTGCTTCTTGTGCTCTTCCCATCGTTCCTGAGCGGCGGCATACTGCTGCTCCCAGGCCTCGCGCTGCGCCTCGTAGCCCTCGACCCATTCGTTGGTCTCGGGGTCGAAGCCCTCGGGGTACTTGTAGTTGCCGTCCTCGTCGTACTCCTGCGGCATGCCGTAGAGAGCGGGGTCGAGGAACTCCTCGGCCTCGGGATCGACGCCCTCGTTGGCCTGCTTCAGCGACAGCGAGATGCGGCGGCGTTCGAGGTCGATGTCGATGACCTTGACGTAGATGGTCTCGTCGACCGAGACGACCTGCTCGGGCAGATCCACGTGGCGCACAGCCAGCTCGGAGATGTGGACGAGGCCTTCGATGCCGTCCTCGACGCGCACGAATGCGCCGAAGGGAACGAGCTTGGTGACCTTGCCGGGCACGATCTGTCCGATGACGTGGGTGCGGGCGAAGTGCTGCCAGGGATCTTCCTGGGTGGCCTTGAGCGAGAGCGAGACGCGCTCGCGGTCCATGTCGACGTCGAGGACCTCGACGGTGACCTCGTCGCCCACGGTGACGACCTCACCCGGGTGATCGATGTGCTTCCACGACAGTTCGGAGACGTGGACGAGTCCGTCGACACCACCGAGGTCGACGAAGGCACCGAAGTTGACGATGGAGGACACGACACCGGGACGGACCTGGCCCTTCTGCAGGGTCTGCAGGAAGTCGTGGCGGACGGCCGACTGGGTCTGCTCGAGCCAGGCACGACGCGAGAGGACCACATTGTTGCGGTTCTTGTCGAGCTCGATGATCTTGGCCTCGACCTGCTGGCCGATGTAGGGAGCGAGGTCGCGGACGCGACGCATCTCGACCAGGGAAGCGGGCAGGAAGCCGCGCAGTCCGATGTCGACGATCAGGCCGCCCTTGACGACCTCGATGACGGTGCCGGTGACGACGCCGTCGTCTTCCTTGATCTTCTCGATGTCGCCCCAGGCGCGCTCGTACTGCGCACGCTTCTTCGACAGCATGAGACGACCCTCTTTGTCCTCCTTCTGGAGCACGAGGGCTTCGATCTCGTCCCCGACCTCGACGACTTCGCCGGGATCGACATCGTGCTTGATGGAAAGCTCACGTGCGAGGATGACGCCTTCCGTCTTGTATCCGATGTCAACGAGGACCTCGTCACGGTCAACCTTGACGACGGTTCCTTCGACGATGTCACCATCGTTGAAGTACTTGATGGTCTCGTCGACGGCGGCGAGAAAATCCTCAGCGGTTCCGATGTCGTTGACAGCGACCTGCTTCGGCTGCACCGATTCCGGCGTGGTGGTGGTCATATAGGTAGGGACTCCGATGGAATATTGGTCCAGATCCGGTACTCTGTCGGCAGGTCAGTAAGTCTTGCCGCAGTTGACGGATCCGGTCTCGATTGCGAATTTGGACTTGCATGCACAGGCGCATACGGTTGTCAATGCTAGCACCAACACGGGCGTGAATGCACGCCGAGGATCCGATTTTTCAGCACCCGCGGCTACGGAGGAACGATGAGCGAGGGAACCGACGGAGCCGAGGTCATCAGCGGCGGGTATCTGCCGATCGACGAAGAGGCCTCTGTCCGGGCCAATCGCAGCTATTGGGACAATTCCGCAGAGGAGTACCTGGCCGAGCACGGCACGTTCCTCGGAGCCTCGGATTTCATCTGGTGTCCGGAGGGAATTCACGAGTCCGACGTCCGCCTCCTCGGCGATGTCGACCGCCGGCAGGTCCTCGAGGTCGGCTGCGGTGCCGGCCAGTGCTCCCGGTGGCTCGCCGAGCAGGGCGCCATCACCACCGGCGTCGATGTCTCGGCCGGAATGCTCGAACAGGCATCACGCCTGCAGCGGGAGCATCCCCTGAGCTCCGCGGCCACTCCCCCGACGTTCCTCCTCGCCGATGCCCGCCAGCTGCCGTTCGCGTCGAACAGCTTCGATGTCGCCTTCTCCTCCTACGGCGCACTCCCCTTCGTCAAGGACGCCGAGGTGGTGTTCGCCGAGGTCGCCCGTGTCGTGCGTCCCGGAGGGCACTGGGTCTTCTCGACCACGCATCCGATTCGCTGGATGTTCCCGGATGTGCCCGGCGAGGCCGGCCTGACGGTGGAGTACTCGTACTTCGACCGCACCCCGTACGTCGAACTGTCATCGGCCGGTCAGCCCGTCTACGCCGAACACCATCGGACGATGAGCGACTGGGTCCGCCTGCTCGTGAGCGCCGGATTCACCATCGACTCGGTGACCGAACCCGAATGGCCCGAGGGCAACCACACCGCCTGGGGCGGGTGGTCGCCGCTGCGCGGAGCCCTCATGCCGGGCACTGTGATCTTCTCGACCACGCTGCACAAGGACTGAGGACTCGCCGGCGCTCCGCTCAGTGGGCGGCGGCGTGCCAGGAGATTCCGGTGCCGACGTTGACGTCGAGCGGCACGTCGAGTTCGAAGGCCGACCCCATCTCCTCGGTGACGATCGCCGTCACCTCGTCGACTTCCTCCGGGTGGAGGTCGACGATGATCTCGTCATGGACCTGCAGGAGCATCGGGGAGCGCAGACTCTCGAGGCGGTCGGCGACCTTGAGCATCGCGATCTTCATGATGTCCGCGGCCGAACCCTGGATCGGAGCGTTGAGCGCCGCCCGCTCGGCCATGTCCCGCAGCTGTCGTCGATCGCTGTGCAGAGCCGGCAGGTAGCGCCGACGTCCCATGATGGTCTCCGTGTATCCGTTCGCCCGGGCCTGCTCGACGATCTCGTCGAGATAGTCCTTGACCGCACCGAAGCGTTCGAAGTACTGCTCCATGAGACCCTTGGCCTCGTCGACACCGATCGCCAGCTGTCTGGAGAGCCCGTAGGCGGACAGTCCGTAGACGAGGCCATACGACATCGCCTTGACCTTCGAACGCATCTCGGAGTCCACCTCGTCGATGCCGACGCCGAACACCTTCGACCCGACGTAGGAGTGCAGGTCCTCGCCGTCCTTGAATGCCTGGATGAGTGCGGCATCGCCGGACAGATGCGCCATGATGCGCATCTCGATCTGCGAGTAGTCGGCTGTGAGCAGGCGACCTCCTGTGACGCCGGGATCGGCGATGAAGATCTCTCGGATGCGACGACCGGATTCGGTGCGGACGGGAATGTTCTGCAGGTTCGGGTCGAGCGAGGACAGCCGACCGGTGGCGGCGACCGTCTGCTGGTAGGTCGTGTGGATGCGACCGTCGTCGGCGACGGTCTTGAGCAGTCCGACGACGGTCTGCTTGAGCTTCGTCGAGTCCCGGTACGCCAGGAGGTGCTGGAGGAAGGGGTGTTCGGTCTTGACGAAGAGTTCGGCCAGCGCATCGGCGTCGGTCGTGTAACCCGTCTTCGTGCGCTTCGTCTTGGGCATATCGAGTTCGTCGAAGAGCACGGCCTGCAGCTGTTTCGGCGATCCGAGGTTGACCTCATGGCCGATCGCCTCGTAAGCCTGCTGTGCGCTGGCCTCGGCCTGCCGGGTGAATTCCCCGATGAGGCCGGACAGGCCGTCCTCGTCGACGGCGATGCCTCTGAGCTCCATTCGAGCGAGCACCGGCACGAGCGGCAGTTCGATCTCGCGGTAGACCCGGGTCATGTTCGCATCCTCGACGGCCTTCGCCAGCACATCGTGGACTTCGAGCAGCGCTGCGGCGCGCTGCCCGTGCGTGCTCACGGTCGCATCGGAGTCGAGGTCGAGCGCGAGTTGCCCCGAATCGGCCGCGGGTTCGCCGAGGTCGATTCCGGCGCGTTCGGAGGCGATCTGTCCGAGTTCGTAGGAGCGGGCGTCGGGAACGAGGAGGTAGGCGGCGAGTGCTGTGTCCCCGCCGATGTCGGTCACTGAGAGGCCGATCGATTCCCAGGCCTTGATCTGCAGCTTCGCACTGTGGAGGATGAGCGAGCGTCGGGCCAGGGCGGCGCCGAGCTCGATGATCGATGCTTCGCTCGCCTCGGCGAGGTCGACGACCCAGGCCTGAGCGGGTTCGGCGGAGACCGCGAGGACTCGCGCGTCGCCGTGGCCGAGCTCGAACCGCGCGTCGGAGTCGAGCGCCAGCACGTCGTGGTCGGCGATGTTCGCCAGCAATGTGTCGACGCCGACGGACTCGACAGCGGTTTCGCGGGCCGGCATGTCTTCGGTCTCGGCGGCGTCCGGGAAGATGGCGGCCAGTCGCTTGCCCAGGGCTTGGAACTCGAGCTGGTCGAACAGGCTGGACAGTTCTGCGGGATCGCCCTCGCCCCAGCCGAGATCGTCGAAGCTCAGCCCGAGGTCGACGTCGTCGAGGAGACGGTTGAGACGGAAGTTCCGCTCCACCTCGGCGAGGTGGTCGCGCAGCTTCTGCCCGACCTTCCCGCCGATCGAATCGGCGTTGTCGAGGACCCCGCGCAGGTCCCCGTGAGCGGCGATCCACTTCGCCGCGGTCTTGTCCCCCACGCCGGGGACTCCGGGCAGGTTGTCGGCCTTCTCACCGACGAGCGCTGCCAGCCCCCGGTAGTTCGCGGGACTGACGCCGTACTTCTCCTCGATGGCCGCGGGCGTCATCCGGTTGAGGTCGCTGACTCCGCGCTTGGGATAGAGGATCGTCACCGTTTCGGATGCGAGTTGGAAGGAGTCCTTGTCCCCGCTCATCACTGCCACGGCTGCGCCGGCTTCGGTGCCGATGCGCGTCATGGTCGCCAATGCGTCATCGGCTTCGAACCCCTCCTTCGTCACGACCGTGATGCCCATGGCCAGCACGATGTCCTTGATGAGGTCGATCTGGGAGTGGAACTCAGGCGGGGTCTTGGCCCGACCGGCCTTGTATTCGGCATACTCCTCGAGGCGGAACGTCTGCCGACCGAGGTCGAAGGCGACCGCCACATGGCTCGGTGCTTCGTCGCGGAGGACGTTGATGAGCATCGAGATGAAGCCGTAGATGGCGTTCGTCGTCTGCCCCGTGCTGGTGGAGAAGTTCTCCACCGGGAGGGCGTGAAAGGCCCGGTAGGCAAGGGAGTGTCCGTCGATGAGCAGGAGGGATTCGTTTGAGTGACTCACATGGCATAGCCTAGCGTTCGAACCTGACTCGAAGGAGAACCGATGCTGCGTCCCGAAGTTTCCCTGACCTCGCACACGCCCGCCGACCAGATCGAGCGGCTGCTCGAGCAGCTGCGCTCACCGGGAGCGGGCGGCGACCTGGCGGGGAAGATGGGCATCGAGTTCGTTGAGCTCGGTCACGGTCATCTCACCGCCACCGCTCCTGTGCAGGGCAATACTCAGCCGATGGGACTCTTCCACGGCGGGGCTCATGTCGTGCTCGCCGAGTCGTTGGCCTCGATGCATTCCTACCTGCTCGCGGGCGGGAAGGGCGTCGTCGGCGTCGACCTCAACGCCACGCATCTGCGTGCGGCTCGTGAGGGTGTCGTCACCGGCCGCGCCGAGGTGCTCCACCAGGGACGCACGATCGTCTCGCACGAAGTGAGGATGACGGATGCGTCGGAGCGCCTGCTCTCGATCGTGCGGATCACGAATATGATCCTCAGGACCGAGGCGAAGTAGCCGGCGGCCGAGGCACCGGCGACGGCTGCGGCGGCCGACCGACCACGATGGTGGACGCGCGGCGCCAGCCGACGAAGGAGGGCCCCGACTGCTGAGCAGTCAGGGCCCTCGACGGACGTGGGGTGGGCTACTTCTTCGAGCCGATCTGATTGAGAACGGTCTCGGCGACCTCGCGCATGGTCAGTCGGCGATCCATGGAGGTCTTCTGGATCCAGCGGAAGGCCTCGGGCTCGCTCAGGCCCATCGAGGTCTGCAGCAGGCTCTTGGCGCGTTCGACGAGCTTGCGGGTCTCGAAGCGCTCGGTGAGATCGGAGATCTCAGATTCGAGGGAGCTGATCTCCGCATGGCGCGAGAGCGCGATCTCGAGCGCCGGAATGAGATCGGCCGAGGTGAACGGCTTGACCACATAGGCCATCGCACCGGCGTCACGGGCGCGCTCGACGAGTTCCTTCTGCGAGAACGCGGTGAGCAGCACGACCGGGGCGATGCGGGCGCGGGCGATGCGCTCGGCCGCGGAGATGCCGTCGAGGATCGGCATCTTGATGTCCATGACGACGAGATCGGGACGGAGCTCCTCGGCCAGGCGGATGGCGGACTCACCGTCGGCGGCCTCGCCGACGACGTCGTAGCCGACCTCGCGCAGCATTTCTACGATATCGAGACGAATCACTGCCTCGTCTTCGGCCACGACGACGCGGCGGACCGGCACGGACTCATCTGCAGTTGACTGTTCGCTGTTTGAAAGCACGGCACCAGTCTAGACCAGGCCCGGCTCCTCCTGACCAGCGGGCGGGAAAGTTTCTTCTGTGAGGGTGGCCACCAGCGGTGACCACGGCCACCGGCGCACTGCTGCCGCTCGACGGATTGTGCAATCCCAGACGCCTGGCAGTAGAATCATCCACGTCGCGTGGCGGCCTTCGAACGGGCGCCGGTGCGAGCCGGATTGGCGGAATCGGTAGACGCGGTGCACTCAAAATGCATTGTCGAAAGACGTGCGGGTTCGAGTCCCGCATCCGGTACGGAACCCTGAGCCGCGGCCTCGACCAGGTCGCGGCTCAGTCGTCTTCGCGGCGAGCCCCGCGCCGCTTTCCCGCAGCACTCAGCACTTCCCCCGTTTCTCGCGCCCGCAGCCCTCAGCACTCCTCCGCCCCTCGCGCCCGCGGGGTTCCTGCACGCTCCCTGCGCCGTCTGTGGTCACGGAACCGAGGAGAATCCGCCGAATCGCGGCCATTTCCTCGGTGCGCTGACCACAAACAGTGCTCGACTGGGCGGCGGCTCGCAGGAGCACAGGCGAGGGAGCCGCAGATCCCGACAGTCCGGTCGTCCTCACCGCGCAGACCGCGGGTGTCAGACACGCTGACCGGCATGAACGAGACGCTCATGCCGGCCCGGCTGTCACCGGGTCGCGTTCGACCCGGGCTCCGACTCAGTCGCGCATCCGGCCGACGGCGGCTTCGCCGACGGGTTCGCGTGCGGCGCCTTCTGCGGCGATCGCCTCCTCGGTCTCGGCCTCCTCCTCGACCGGAACGTAGCCGTTGATGCGCTGCGCATCAAAGCGTTCGACATCCAGGATCTCATGCCGCTTGGCCACGATGGCCGGGATGAGCGCCTGACCTGAGACGTTGAGCGCTGTCCGGCCCATGTCGACGATCGGCTCGATCGCCAGCAGCAGGCCGACGCCCTCGAGAGGCAGGCCCAGAGTCGACAGCGTGAGCGTGAGCATCACGGTGGCGCCGGTGGTGCCCGCCGTCGCCGCCGATCCGATGACCGCGACGAAGATGATGAGCAGGTACTGGATGAGTGAGAGGTCGACGCCGAAGAACTGCGCGACGAACACCGCGGCGATGGCCGGATAGATCGCGGCGCAGCCGTCCATCTTCGTCGTCGAGCCGAAGGGCACGGCGAAGGCCGCATAGCTCTGCGGCACACCGAAGTTGTCGGTCGCGACCTTCTGCGTCACGGGCATCGTCCCGATCGAGGACCGGGAGACGAATCCCATCTGAGTGGCGGGCCACACACCGGAGAAGTACTGCCGGACCGAGAGACCATTGGCCTTGGCCAGTGCCGGATAGACGCCGAAGAACACGATGGCCAGTCCCACGTAGACGGCCACGACGAACCACAGCAGCGAACCCATCGTCGACCAGCCGTAGGAGTTCACCGCATTGCCGATCAGGCCCAGGGTGCCGATCGGGGCGATGCGCACGATCCACCACACGACCTTCTGCACCACGGCCAGGGCCGCCTCGGTGAACTCGAGGAACGGTTCCGCGGCCTTGCCGACCTTGACGGCGGCGATGCCGATGGCACCCGAGACGATGATGAGCTGGAGGATGTTGAAGTCGACTTCGGAGCTCAGTCCTCCGGCTTCATCGGCCGAGGTGGCCACTTCGAGTCCGAGGAAGTTCACCGGCACCAGCCCGGTGAGGAAACCGATCCAGCTGCCCTGCGAATCCGGAGCGGATCCGCTCAGTGAGGTGGCATCGGCGTGCGCGCCCGGTTGGATGACGACGCCGAGGATGAGGCCGATGAGCACGGCGATGAGGGCGGTGAGCGCGAACCACAGCAGGGTCGACACGGCGAGTCGGGCGGCATTGGTGACCTTGCGCAGATTGCCGATGCTCGCGATGATCGCGGTGATGACCAGTGGGACCACAGCGGCCTTGAGGAGAGTCACATAGGACGATCCGATGGTGTCGAGCGTCTGCCCGAGCCAGTTGTCTTCGGTTCCGCTGACCGGACCCCATGACCGCGCGATGAGCCCGAGGATGACACCGGCGATGAGTGCGATGGTCACCTGCACTCCGAATGACTTGCTCCATGCGGGCAGTCTCATGTGATAACTCTCCTAGCTGTTCCTTCCCGCGTTCTGCTGCGGGGAGTGTTCGACAGGAACAACTGTTGAGCAATTCTGGAAATTCCGCAAATCCGTGTGAGCTGCGCCGCATGCGCAAACCGGCGGCGCCCGACCCTGATTCGGATCGGACGCCGCCGGCATCGTCGACTCTCGCGGGCTCAGTGCCGGGGCGAGCCGCCCTCCCGGACGATCGGGACCTCACGGGTGATCGGGGATTCGGGAACGACCCCGTATCCGGCCAGCGGATCCTCCTCGGAGTCCGAGGCGTCCTGGTAGGCGGCCGTGACGCCCTTGGCGGCATCCCCGATGGAATGGATGCGCAGGGCGTTCGTCGAGCCGGGGATCCCAGGAGGAGAACCGGCCACGAGGATGCTCTGGTCCCCTTCGCGAGCGGTGCCGTCGGCGAGCAGGACCGCGTCGACCTGCCTGGCCATCTGGTCGGTGTGCCGCACCGGCTTGACGAGATACGGCCGCACTCCCCAGGTCAGGGCCAGCTGATGGCGGACCTGCGCGTCGGGGGTGAAGCCGAGGATCGGCCAAGCCGGGCGCAGACGCGACATCCGGCGCACCGAATCACCGGTCTGTGAGAACGTGCACAGCAAGTCGATGTCGAGTTGCTGAGCAATCTGTACGGCAGCCGCGGTCACCGCTCCGCCCTTCGTATGCGGCACAGTGCCCAGCGGCGGAATCCGGTCGAGACCGTGCTCCTCGGTGGAGCCGATGATCCGACTCATCGTCCGGATCGCCTCGATCCAGTGGGCGCCGACCGACGTCTCCCCGGAGAGCATGAGCGCATCGGCGCCGTCGAGGACGGCGTTCGCGCAGTCACTGGCCTCGGCCCGGGTGGGGCGCGAAGCTTCGATCATGGTCTCGAGCATCTGCGTGGCCACGATGACCGGCTTCGCCTGCTGACGCGCGATCTCGACAGCGCGCTTCTGCACGATCGGGACCTGCTCGAGCGGCAGCTCGACTCCGAGGTCTCCCCGGGCGACCATGATGCCGTCGAATGCGTCGATGACCTCATCGAGCCGGTCGACGGCCTGAGGCTTCTCGAGCTTGGCGATGACGGGCGCGGTGATCCCGACCTCGTCCATGACGGCGCGCACATCGTCCATGTCCTCCGGGCTGCGGACGAAGGACAGCGCGACCCAGTCGAAGCCGAGCTGCAGCCCCCACTTGAGGTCGTCGATGTCCTTCTCCGACAGGGCCGGGACGGACACCGGCACGCCGGGCAGGTTGATGCCCTTGTGGTTGGAGATGGTTCCGCCGATCTCCACCTCGGTGACCACCTCGGTGTCGGTGACCTCGGTGGCGCGCAGGCGCAGGCGCCCGTCGTCGATGAGCAGCGGATCGCCGACGGAGACGTCCTCGGCCAGGGTCGGAAGCGTTGTGCTCACGATTTCGGCGGTGCCGGACACATCACGGCTGGTGATCGTGAAGGCGGATCCTTCGGTGAGCTCCTCCTTGCCGTTGGCGAAGGTGCCCACGCGGATCTTCGGCCCCTGCAGGTCGAGCAGCACGGCGACCGCCCGTCCGGTGTCGAGGGCCGCCTGTCGGACCCATGCGAACTTCTCCTCGTGTTCGTCTCGGGTTCCGTGGCTGAGGTTGAATCGCGCGACGTCGACTCCTTCATCGACGAGTGCGCGGATCTCTTCGTAGGAATTCTGGTTCGGACCTAAAGTTGCGACTATCTTTGCACGCCTCATGCACTCCACCCTACCTGCATCGCGACGACGGCTTCGACTCGTCCGCCGGGATGCGTTCTCGTTCGGCTGCCGGCACCTCAGTGTGCCAGTGTCTCAATGTTCGACATTTTTCATCTTACTTGAACCCGATGTCACGCGGGGTGACGGGGGCAGGCAGCCGCGTCGATCCGGTGAGGTACCGGTCGACCTCGGCGGCCGCGGCACGTCCCTCCGCGATCCCCCAGACAATGAGCGACTGGCCGCGGCCGGCGTCTCCGGCGACGAAGACACCGGCGGTCGCGGTCTGAAAGGAGTCGTCGCGGCAGAAGGCTCCTGACTCATCGAGGTCGAGGCCGAGCGCTTCGGATTCGGGGCCGGAGAAGCCGAGGGCCAGCAGGACGAGATCGGCGTCGAGCACGTGTTCTGTGCCCGGGGTCGGGATCCGGCGTCCGTCGAGGAACTGCGTCTCGGATACCTCGATGCCGCGGACCGCTGAGTTCCGGTCGCCGACGAAACCCGTGGTCGAGGCCAGGTAGCGCCGGACGCCTCCCTCCTCGTGCGAGGTCTGGACCTCGAAGATCCGCGGAACCGTCGGCCAGGGATCGCTCTCGCTGCGTTCGGTGGGAGGCTTGTCCCCGATCGCCAGGGTCGTCACCGAGGCGGCTTTCTGTCGCAGGGCCGTGCCGAGGCAGTCGGCGCCCGTGTCGCCGCCGCCGATGATGATGACATGTCTGCCCGCCGCGTCGATACCCGGAACGGAGTCCTCACCCGCCTGAGCCCTGTTCGAGGGCACGAGGTAGTCCATGGCGAATTCGACGCCTGCGAGTTCCCGTCCGGGCACGGGCATGTCCCGCGGCACCGTCGCACCGGTGCACACGACGACGGCGTCGAAGCGAGCTCGGACGTCCTCGAGCGTGAGTTCCGCGCCGATCTCGACCGCGGTCTCGAAGCGTGTGCCCTCGGCCCGCATCTGTTCGAGCCGGCGGTCGATGTGGTGCTTCTCGAGTTTGAAATCGGGGATCCCGTAGCGCAGGAGCCCGCCCAGGCGCTCGTCGCGTTCGTAGACGACGACCGTGTGTCCGGCCCGAGTCAGCTGCTGGGCGCAGGCGAGTCCCGCAGGTCCGGAGCCGATGACGGCCACGGTATGCCCGGAGATCCGGTCAGGGATCTCCGGGGCGATGAGGCCCGCGGCGAATCCCTGGTCGACGATGCTGACCTCGACCTGTTTGATCGTCACCGGCGGTTGGTTGATGCCGAGCACACAAGCGCTCTCACACGGGGCCGGACAGGCCCGGCCGGTGAATTCCGGGAAGTTGTTCGTCGCGTGCAGGAGTTCCACGGCGCGCGAGAGCTCGCCGCGGTGCATCGCGTCGTTGAATTCCGGGATGAGATTGCCCAGGGGGCACCCCTGATGGCAGAAGGGCACACCGCAGTCCATGCAGCGAGACGCCTGGCGGCGCAGCTGCTCGGGATCGCCTTCTTCGTGGACCTCGCGAAAGTCCATCAGCCGGATCGGAACGGGTCGCCGCTTCGGCAGCTCACGGTCGGTGACGGTGAGGAATCCGTGCGGATCAGCCATGGGTGACCTCCAGAATGGTGTTCCAGACGGCCTCGGAGTCCGGCTCGTGCCCGGCGGCGGCGAGATCGGCCTGGATGTCGCGGACGGCTTGGTAGGCGACGGGAATGATCTTCGTGAAGCGGGAGAGGACGTCCTCGCCGCGGTGGAGCCCCTCGAGGAGTTCGTCCGCCAGAGGCGAGCCCGTCCGGGCGAGGTGTTCGCCGAGGAGGCGCTCGAGGACCGTCATGTCGTCGACGCCGACTCCGGTGAACCGGAACACGCCGGCCGCGCGCTCGTCGGGATTGAGCCGGACAGGATTGAAGTCGAGGACGTAGGCGGTTCCGCCGGACATGCCGGCTGCGAAGTTCCTTCCGGTTCCGCCGAGGATGACGGCCACGCCCCCGGTCATGTACTCCAGGCCGTGGTCGCCGATCCCTTCGACGACGGCCTCGGCACCCGAGTTGCGGACCAGGAACCGCTCCCCCACCTGGCCGGAGACGAAGAGCCTGCCCGAGGTGGCTCCGTAGCCGATCACATTGCCGGCGATCACGTCGTGTTCGGGTCGGGTCCGGCTGAGCTCGCCGGGACGGACGCTGATGATGCCGCCGGACAGGCCCTTGCCGACGTAGTCATTGGCGTCTCCGGACAGGCAGATGCTCACACCCTTGGGCAGGTAGGCGCCGAGCGACTGGCCGGCCGTGCCGCCCAGTTCGAGGCGGATCGTGTCCTCGGGCAGTCCGCGTGCGGCGTGCGACCGGGTGACGTGATGGCCGAGCAGCGTGCCGACCGATCGGTCGGTGTTCTCGATCCTCGAACTGATCGTCACCGGCCTGCCGGTGGCGATCGCCTCGCCGGCCTGTTCGAGCAGCCGGGGATCGAGCTCTCCGGCGAAGTCGCGGGTCACCGGACCGGAGCCTTTGCGCGCTCCGGTCGTCGACCCCGAGGGGTCGGCGGGGACGGTGAGGATCGACTGGAGATCGAGGTGGAGGCCGGTGGCGGCGGCCCGTTCCACATCGATGCGCAGACGCTCCACGGCCCCGATCGCCTCGTCGAGGGTGCGGAAGCCCAGTTGCGCGAGGTGGCCGCGCACTTCCTCGGCGATGAAGGTGAAGAAGTTCACGACGTGATCGGCCTGGCCTCGGTAGCGCTCGCGCAGCACCGGGTTCTGGGTGGCGATCCCGACGGGACAGGTGTCCTTGTGGCAGACGCGCATCATGATGCAGCCGGAGACGACGAGCGCGGTGGTCGCGAACCCGAATTCCTCGGCGCCGAGCAGAGCGGCGATGATGACGTCGCGACCGGTCTTGAGCTGACCGTCGACCTGGACGCTCACTCGATCGCGGAGACCGTTGAGCACGAGCGTCTGCTGCGCCTCGGCCAAGCCCAGCTCCCATGGGGTTCCGGCATGCTTGAGCGAGCCGAGCGGGCTCGCTCCCGTGCCGCCGTCATGACCGGAGATGAGGACGACGTCGGCTCCGGCCTTCGCCACCCCCGCCGCGACGGTGCCCACACCGATCGCGGAGACGAGTTTGACGTGGACCCGGGCTCGGGCGTTGGCCCGGCCGAGGTCGTGGATCAGCTGGGCGAGATCCTCGATCGAGTAGATGTCGTGGTGCGGCGGCGGAGAGATCAGGCCCACTCCGGGGGTCGCGTGACGGGTCTTCGCGATCCAGGGGTAGACCTTCTCCCCCGGAAGCTGTCCGCCTTCCCCGGGTTTTGCTCCCTGCGCCATCTTGATCTGCAGATCGTCGGCTTCGGTGAGGTAGTGGCTGGTCACCCCGAAGCGTCCGGAGGCGATCTGCTTGATCGCCGAACGCCGCTCGGGGTCGACCAGCCGGTCGGCGTCTTCCCCGCCCTCGCCGGTGTTCGACTTCCCGCCGATCCGATTCATCGCGATCGCCAGCGTCTCGTGAGCCTCGCGTGAGATCGAGCCGTAGCTCATCGCCCCGGTCGAGAAACGGCGCATGATCGCTTCGGCCGGTTCGACCTCGGAGATGTCGATCGGACCCGAGTCTCCGGGCACGAGTTCGAACAGACCGCGCAGGGTCATCAGCTCCCGCGACTGCTCGTCGATCGCCGCCGTGTACTCGGAGAAGATGTCGAAGCGCTTCGTCGCCGTCGCGTGCTGGAGCTTGAAGATCGTCTCCGGGCTGAACAGGTGGCCCGGGCCCTCCCGGCGCCATTGGTATTCCCCGCCGCCGCGCAGCGGCCGGTGGGCCGGCTTCGGATGGTCGTCGCGGTAGGCATCGGCGTGCCTGGCCGAGTTGTCCGCGGCGATGTCTGCGATGGTCTTGCCGCCGAGCTGATGCGGCGTCGAGGTGAAGTGGCGGTCGACGAGTTCGGCGGCCAGTCCGACCGCCTCGAAGGTCTGCGCTCCGTGGTAGGACCGCACTGTCGAGATGCCCATCTTCGACATGATCTTGAGCATGCCTTTGTTGAGCGCGGTGAGCACGTTCGCAACCGCCGCGGTCTCGGTGATCCCGCGGATCCGGTCGGCCCGCACGAGCTCTTCGGCGGACTCCATGAGCAGATAGGGGTTGACCGCGGAGGCGCCGAACGCCACGAGCGTGGCCGCATGGTGGACCTCGCGGACGTCTCCGGCCTCGACGACGATGCTCACCCGGGTCCGCGTGCGCTGACGCACGAGATGGTGGTGGAGGGCGGAGGTGAGCAGGAGGGAGGGGATCGGCGCGAGATCGGCTGTGGACTCACGGTCGCTGACCACGATGAACACGACGCCTGCGGCGACGGCGGCGCTCGCCTCGGCGCACAGCGCCTCGATCCGTTCCTCCATGGCATCGGCTCCGGCGTTGACGGAGTAGAGCCCGGACAGGGTCACCGTCGCTCGCGGGGCCGCCGTGCCGAGGTGGTCGCCGCGGATGTGGGCGATGGCGGCGAGTTCGTCGTTGTCGATGACCGGGCGGTCCAGAATGATGTGCGCGGAGTCGGTCCGGCCGTGTTCGAGGAGGTTGCCCTCCCGTCCGAGTCCGGCGGCCATACTGGTCACGATGTGTTCGCGGAGCGAGTCGAGCGGCGGGTTCGTCACCTGCGCGAAATTCTGGTGGAAGTAGTCGAAGAGCAGACGGGGCCGTGCGGACAGGCCTGCGATCGCGGTGTCGGTGCCCATCGCCCCGAGGGGTTCGGCGCCTGTCTCGGCCATCGGGGCGATGAGGAGGCGCAGCTCCTCCTCGGTGTAGCCGAATGTCCGCTGCCGGCGGCGCACCGAGGCCTGCGGGTGGCTGACGTGCACGCGGGTGGGCAGCTCCTCGAGGCGCTTCGAGCTCTGCTTCACCCAGTCCGCGTAGGGGTGTTGAGCGGAGAGCCGATTCTTGATCTCGGTGTCGGAGATGATCCGCTCGGTCTCGGTGTCGACGAGGAACATCCGTCCCGGGGTCAGGCGTCCTCGGGCGACGATCTCGGCTTCGTCGACGTCGACCACGCCGACCTCGCTGGCGAGCACGACCGTGTCGTTCGTCATCACATAGCGGGCGGGGCGCAGACCGTTGCGGTCGAGCACGGCACCGGCCAGGCGCCCGTCGGTGAAGGCCACGCAGGCGGGTCCGTCCCAGGGCTCCATGAGCAGGGAGTGGTATTCGTAGAATGCTCTGCGGGATTCGCCCATGCCCGGATTGTTCTCCCAGGCTTCGGGGATCATCATGAGCATCGCCTGCGGCAGCGAGCGGCCGGCGGCGACTAAGAGTTCGAGTACGGCGTTGAAGGAGGCCGAGTCGGACGCACCCGGAGGCACGATAGGGCACACCCGCTCGAGGCTGTTCGAGGTCGTCGGCACCGGTGAGGAGAGCAGCTCGGAGTCGAGTTGGGACTCGCGGGCCTGCATCCAGTTCCGGTTGCCGCGCACGGTGTTGATCTCACCGTTGTGGGCGATCGTGCCGAAGGGCTGCGCGAGCTGCCAGGAGGGGAAGGTGTTCGTCGAGAACCGCGAGTGGACGAGCGCGATCCGCGAGGTCAGGCGTTCGTCGTTCAGTTCGGTGTAGAAGCCGGACAGCTGCCCGGTCGAGAGCATGCCTTTGTAGGTGATCGTCGCCGGTGACAGCGAGGGGAAGTAGATGCCCTCGGCATCGAGCCGCTTCCGGATGATGTAGGCGCGGCGACGGAGGTCCTCGGCGTCTTCGGCCGGATAGTCGGCGTCGAGGACGAAGAAGACCTGGCGCATCCGGGGCTGCGTCGAGCGCGCGATCTCGCCGAGCACGCTCTCGTCGTGCGGCACATCGCGCACGGCGAGCACGTTCAGCCCCTCTTCGGCGGCGATCCGGCGGACGGTGTCCTCTTCGGCGTCCCCATCGTCGGTGCCCGGTTCGGGCAGTCCGCAGGCGGCATCGGCGGTCACGGCCGCGGTTGTGCCGATGAGGTCACGACGATAGTCCTGGGAGAAGAAGCCGATCCCTGTCGCGTACTCGCCGACAGCCGGGAGTTCGACTCCCTGTTCGCTCAGCACTCGGCAGAAGTAGTCGTGGGGGATCTGGAGCGTGATGCCCGCTCCGTCGCCGGTGCCTTCGTCCGAGCCGATGCCGCCTCGGTGCTCGAGCCTGCGCAGAGCGGTCAGAGCCTGGTCGACGACCTCGTGGTCGGCCGGTCCGCGATAGCGGACGATGAGGGCGAGACCGCACGCATCGTGTTCGAGGGCCGGATCGTAGAGGCCTGCGCGGCCGGGCGGGGACGAGGATTTCGGAGTCGTGCGATTCTTCTGTGCCATCAGCTGCCTTCCCGGTGCGGTGCTTCCGAAAAGACGGCGCTGTCCTCTGCGGTTCGGACGTGTCATCGGAAGAGTTCCGAGGACTCACCTGTGAGACGTCCCTCACAGGCGGAATCTCAATCTACACGAACCGCTGCCTGCGCTGAACGATCGGAAAGGCTCGAACTGTGAACCTATTCGTCTCAGCGCTCGGGACTTGAGGGCTCCTGTCCCGAAGACGGCGCCTCCACCCGGGCTCCGGGCTGGACACCCGTCCGGCCGCGGACATCGGGCACGATGGAGATCGCGGAGGTCACCGCACCGAAGAATCCGAAGCTGTGCGCACCTCGGAGGGCGATCGCTTCCTCGTCGTCGGGAGCGGGCGGCTGCGCCGCCCCGGCCGCTCGTGCGGCTTCCTGACGCGCGATGGACGGATGGCCGGCACCGGTGTCCGCGGCCGTCGGGTCCTGCGTGGACCGATCTGCCGGCCGCCGAACGTTCGTGCCGGTCCCCGTCTCGACGACATACGGTATGGATCCCGTCATCGGCGCGTTGACTTCGTATGTGTGCTTGCCGCGATCGCGACGTCGGATCAGGGTGCGGGCCTGATGGACGTAGACGCCGCGCTCCTGCGTCCGGTGACGCAGCCGCGAGACGATCAGCCAGACGAACCCGACGAACAGGGTCAGTGCAGCGGTCCACACATTGAGCGAGAGGCCCAGCACCTCACGAGCGTGTGCCGCCGCCGGGGTGCCGATGCGCAGCGCCTCCAGCATGACTCGGCCGAGCCCGAAGAGGCACAGGTAGAGGGCGAAGACCTGCCCGTAGCCCAGACGCAGCCGCTTCGAGATGATGATGAGGGCGATGCAGCCGAACAGGTTCCATGCCGATTCGACGATAATGGACGGCAGGTTGACCCTGCCGTCGAACCAGTCGCCCCAGGCTCCGGCCACCTGACCGAGGATGAGGCCGGGAGCGACCGCATCGAGGAAGGGCAGGATGCGGATTCCCTGATATCGCGTGAGCAGCACGGCGGTGACCAACCCGACGAGCAGCGCGCCCCAGAAGCTGAATCCGCCGTCCCAGACGGCCAGCGCCCGCAGCGGGCTGATGCCGGGTCCGAAATAGGTGTCCAGCGACAGCAGCACATGACCGAGACGACCCCCGACCACGGCTGCTGGGACCGTGACCACCGTGATCGCCCACAGGTCGCCCTTGTGACCACCGCGTGCTCGCCATTGGATCGCCGTCATCCACAGGGCTAGGCCGATGCCGAGGATGACGAACAGGGCCCATGCCGGGCTGAAGCTCATGCACATCCTTCTGCGAGTTCGGCAGCGAGTTCGCCGAGCCCGCGCACCCCATCGGTGTCGAGGGACTTGACCAGCGCGGATCCGACGATGACGCCGTCGGCGTAGTCGGCGACCTCTGCGGCCTGGGCGCGCGTGGAGACTCCGAGTCCGACACAGGCCCGCTGAGCGCCGGCCTCTCTGAGTCGGGAGACGAGGTCACGTGCGTGGTTGTCGACCTCGGCCCGGACTCCGGTCACGCCCATGGTGGACGCGGCATAGACGAATCCGCGCGTCTGGGCGACGATGCGTGCGATGCGCTCGGGTGTGGACGAGGGTGCGGCCAGGAAGATCCTGTCGAGGTCGTAGTCGTCCGAGGCGGCCA
Source organism: Brevibacterium renqingii (assembly GCF_017808105.1). GTDB lineage: Bacteria > Actinomycetota > Actinomycetes > Actinomycetales > Brevibacteriaceae > Brevibacterium > Brevibacterium renqingii. The sequence goes on from NZ_JADBHF010000010.1 coordinate 86,551, forward strand.
ACCAGGGATCGGCTTCGTCCGGGATGAGGTCGGGGGTGATGATCCCGGCCCCGCCGGCGGAGTCGAGATCGCGGGCGAAGTCGGCGATGCCGTATTGGACGATGAGGTTCCAGTAGCTCATGACCACGGCCGTGCCGCCCGCCTCGGCGATGGCGGAGACGGCGGTGAGCACGTCCCTGGTCCTAACTCCGCCCTCGAGCGCCCGTTCCGCGGCTCGCTGGATGACCGGGCCGTCCATGCCCGGGTCGGAATAGGGCATTCCGACCTCGACGATGTCGACGCCGGACTTCACGAGTTCGACCATGGCCTCGATCGATCCCTCGACCGAGGGGAAGCCGACGGGAAGGTAGCCGATGAGGGCGGCCTTGCGACCGGCCTCGGCGACGGCGGTGAGAGTCGTGCCCGTGCGGGGACCTGCTGCTGTCATACCTGCACAGCTCCTTCGTCGAGGTAGTCGAACCATTTGGCGGCGGTCGTCATGTCCTTGTCGCCGCGGCCGGAGAGATTGACGAGCAGAACTGCGTCGGGACCGAGTTCGCGGCCGACGCGCATGGCACCGGCCAGAGCATGTGCCGATTCGATCGCGGGAATGATCCCTTCGGTGCGCGAGAGCAGGCGCATGGCCTCCATCGCGTCCTCGTCGACGACGGGTTCGTAGGTGACCCGTTCGATGTCGTGGAGGTGGGAGTGCTCGGGACCCACCGACGGGTAGTCGAGGCCGGCCGAAACCGAGTGCGAGCCGCGAGTCTGGCCGTCCTCGTCCTGCAGGATGTACGTGGCGGACCCGTGGAGGACGCCGGGCCGCCCGCCGGAGAAGCGGGCCGCGTGACGGCCGGAGTCGATTCCCTCTCCCCCGGCCTCGAAGCCGAAGATCCTGACGTCGGCATCGGCGAGGAAAGCGGCGAAGATGCCCATCGCGTTCGATCCTCCTCCGACGCAGGCGCAGACGGCGTCGGGCAGACGCCCGGCCGCCTCGATGATCTGTTCGCGGGCCTCGATGCCGATGACGTTCTGGAAGGAGCGGACCATCGCCGGGAACGGGTGCGGTCCGGCGACGGTGCCGATGACGTAGTGGGTGGCGTCGACGTTGGCCACCCAGTCCCGCATGGCTTCGTTCATCGCATCCTTGAGCGTGCGGGTGCCATTGGTCACCGCATTTACCGTGGCGCCGAGCAGACGCATGCGCGCGACGTTGAGAGCCTGACGCTGAGTGTCCTCCTCGCCCATGTAGACGACGCACTCCATGTCCAGCAGAGCCGCAGCCGTCGCGGTGGCGACCCCGTGCTGACCGGCGCCGGTCTCGGCGATCAGACGGGACTTGCCCATGCGCTTGGCCAGCAGTGCCTGGGCCACGGCGTTGTTGATCTTGTGGCTGCCCGTGTGGTTGAGGTCCTCGCGCTTGAGGAACACACGAGCGCCGCCGCAGTGCTCGGCGAAGCGAGTGGCCTCGGTGAGCAGCGAGGGCCTGCCGATGTAGCTGCGCTGCAGCTCGAGGAGTTCGTCGGTGAAGGCGGGATCGACCTGGGATTTGCGCCAGGTCTCCTCGATCTCGTCGAGCGCCGGGATCAGCGCTTCGGGGATGAATCTGCCTCCGAACTCGCCGAAATACGGCCCGGTCTCCTGGCTCACATCGTTCATTGCGGTCCTTCTCGATCTCAACGTCGTCGGGTGAGGTGCGACCTCGCTCCCGTCAGACGGCCGGATGGGTGCACTCCTCGCCCATGGTCGGTCACCTCGGGCGAGGGGCGGGGTCAGGGTTCAGGATGCGGACAGCCGGCGGCGCTCCCGGCCGATGGCTGTGTATTCCTCGACCGCGGCCTGCGGTCGGCCCCCGGTGACGAGGGCCTCGCCGACCAGCACGAGGTCGGCTCCGGCATCCGCGTACTTCGTGACCTCCGCCGCACCGGCGACGCCCGATTCGGCGACGAGGGTGCATCCCTGCGGGGCCAGATCGGCCAGCGGCGCGAATCGGTCGGTGTCGACGCTGAGGTCCTTGAGATTGCGCGTGTTGACTCCGATGAGTTCGGCGCCGAGGTCGGCGGCGATCTCCAGCTCTTCACGGCTGTGGGTCTCGACGAGCGCGGTCATGCCCAGTTCCTTCGCCAGAGCGTGGAACTCACCCAGCTGCACGGGATCGAGGGCGGCCACGATGAGCAGGACGATGTCGGCGCCGTGGGCACGAGCCTCATGGAACTGGTATTCGTCGACCATGAAGTCCTTGCGCAGGACCGGGACGTCGACGGCGGCCCGGACCGCATCGAAGTCGTCGAGGCTGCCGGAGAAGCGGCGGGACTCGGTGAGGACGCTGATGGCGTGAGCACCGCCGGCGGCGTAGAGGCCGGCCAGTGTGCCCGGATCGGGGATGTGGGCAAGGTCGCCGCGAGACGGCGACTTCCGTTTGACCTCGGCGATGACTCCGAAGTCGGCGTGGAGAGCGAAGGGGCGGACGGGTTCGGCCGCCTCGGCTCGGGCGATGATCTCCGGGAGCGGAAGGTCCCTCCGGCGTGCCTGCAGATCCTCACGCACGCCGGAGATGATCTCGGCCAGTACCGTCATTTGGTCTTCGGCTTGTTGCCCAGTCCGACTGCGCGCAGGATGAGGCCGACGACGACGCCGAGAGCGACGATGCCGATGGAGATGTAGGTGATCATCGCATTGTGGATCGTGAAGCCGACACAGCCGACGGAGACGCCGATGAGCATGATGATGACACCGGTCCACCCCGCCACCGAGTTGCCGTGGCCGGGATCGGCGATCGCTGCGTAGTCGATCGTGGATTTGTCGAGATCTGTGGCCCCGTTGCGGGCGAGGGACTGCGACATGGCGCTCCTTAGAGTGACAGGCGTGGCACGCGTGTGGAAACTTTCCTCCATTGTGTCACGCTTCGTGGGCTGACCGGACACCGACCCGGTCACAAGGTCATTTCGAATCCGGGTCGTCCGCATCGATGCCGGTCTCGGCGTCGTCCGCGTCGACGTGCGACTGTGCGCCGGACCCCGTCACATGGCCGGTCTCCGTCTCAGAGCCGGGACCGTCGGCGATCTCCTCGCCGCGGGAGAGCGCGTCCCAGGTCGCAGCCGAATCGAACTCTCCTTCGGCGGCTTCGGCGCTGCGAGCGTACCGGTTCGAGTTCGTCCACCCCGCCGAGGCGGTCGCGACCCAGACGATTCCGATGGTTCCGATGCCTGCGGCGACGGCCGCGATGATCGGCCAGGCGGTCGCTCCGGGGGCCGAGGCGGCGAAGAGCGCGGTGATGCCGTAGCCGACGGCTGCGATCCCCGCGAGTCCGAGCACGACGAAGCGTCCGGCCCGGCCGAGCATTGCGGCCAGCAGGCCGGTCACCGCGATGATGGCCACGCAGGCGGTGGCGACGGGAGAGGCCTGCGAGCTCGGGTCCTCGGCGACGGTGGCCACACCGCTGGGCCCGAGGGTGTCTCCCACGGCACCGGCCTGCCAGGACGAGATCGTCAGCGCCCACAGGCCGGCGGCGATGACGAGGACGATGAGGACTCCGCGTGACTTCGACATCTCAGATCACTCCTGACTTCCGTCCGTCGTGTGCCGGCCCTGCGCCGATGACTCCGCAGACAGGGTGTTCGCTGCGGCAGCGGCGCGCAGCACGGCGGCGGCCTTGTTCTCGGATTCCTGGTACTCGGTCTCCGGGACCGAATCGGCCACGATGCCTCCGCCGGCATACACGCTCATGGTGCCCCGGCGCAGCACGCCGGTGCGTATGGCGATGGCCAGGTCGAGGTCACCGGTGAAGGACATATAGCCGACGACTCCCCCGTAGATGCCCCGACCGATCGGTTCGAGTTCGTCGATGATCTGCAGGGCGCGTGGTTTGGGCGCACCGGACAGCGTTCCGGCGGGGAACGTCGCGCGCAGGACGTCGATGGCGGTGGTTCCCGGTTCGAGTTCGCCGCGGACGGTCGAGGTGATGTGCATGATGTGGCTGTAGCGGACGATGTCCATGAATTCGCTGACGTCGATGGTTCCGGCAGAGCACACCTTCGCGAGATCGTTGCGGGCCAGGTCGACGAGCATGAGGTGTTCGGCCCGCTCCTTCTCATCGGCCAGCAGCTCCCTGGCCAGGGTGTCATCGGCCTCCGGGGTCGCCCCGCGGGGACGAGAACCGGCGATCGGATGGGTCACGACGTCGCCGGAGCGGACGGTGACGAGGGCCTCGGGCGAGGAGCCGATGATGCTTGCCGGCTCTCCTGCGTCGTCATGGAGGTTGAGCAGATACATGAAAGGGCTCGGGTTCGAGTGCCGCAGCATCCGATAGACGCTCAGCGCGTCCGCCGCGCACGGGGTGTCGAAGCGCTGTCCGAGGACGACCTGGAAGATCTCCCCGTCGATGATCTCCTGCTTCGCCTGCCGGACGCCGTCGAGGTAGATCTGCGAGGGGGTCCGGGTGGCCACCTCGGGGTCGGTCCTCTGCACGCGCAGGATGTCGGACGGACTGGGCCGCCGGAGGCGTTCGAGCATGGCGGTGATGCGCTCGACTCCCGCGGCGTGGGCTTCGTCGATCCCGGTGTCGGCCCCGTTGACGTTGAATACGTTGGCCACGAGGGTGACCGTGCCCGAATAGTGGTCGTAGACGGCGATGTCGCCGGGGATCATCAGCTGCACGGTGGGCAGGTGGTGTTCATCGGGCAGGGGTGGGCCGAGGCGCTCGAAGCGGCGGATGATGTCCCAGCCGAAGTAGCCGACGAGGCTCGAGACCATCGGCGGCAGAACCGACTCGCCTGCGTCCACGGCGAGCAGGTCGAGTGCGGCGGTGATCGCGTCGAGGACGTCCCCGTCGGTGGGGATGCCCACGGGCGGGGTCCCCGACCACCGGAAGCCGTCCGCCGTCGAGACGAGGGTGGCCACGGGCGCCGAGCCGATGAAGGAGTACCGGGCCCAGGAGCCGGCGACGGCGGACTCGAAGAGGAAGCTGCCCGGACCGCCGTCGGTGAGTTTGCGGTAGAGGCTCAACGGGGTCTCGGAGTCGGCGAGGACCTGAGTGTGGACGGGCACGAGCCTGTGCTCGGCCCCGAGCGAGCGGAACTCCTCGAGGCTGGGACGGATCGGCAGGTCGCTCGGGTTCGCCGCTGAGTCAGTCGGCACTGATGGTCCTTCCGGTGAAGCAGGTCGGTGTGTTCGTGTGGCAGGCGGGACCGGTCTGGTCGACGAGGAGGAGCAGAGCATCAGCGTCGCAGTCGAGGCTGAGAGAGCGCACGTGCTGGACATGCCCCGAGGTCTCGCCCTTCACCCAGTATTCCCGTCGTGAGCGCGACCAATAGGTGGCGCGGCGGGTGTCCAGAGTGCGCTCCACGGCTTCGATGTCCATCCAGGCGAGCATCAGGACCTCGCGGCTCGTCGTCTCCTGGACGATGACCGGGACGAGCCCGTCGGAGTTCGGCCGGATGAGTTCGCGCCAGTTCTCCGGCGTCGCGTCGAGCGCGGTGTCCCCGCTCATCGGACCTCGACCCCCTCGGCTCGCAGCGCGGATTTGACCTCGGCGATGCTCAGCGTGCCGAAGTGGAAGACGCTGGCGGCCAGCAGAGCGTCGGCTCCGGCGGCCACGGCCGGTGCGAAGTGCTCGACTTTCCCGGCCCCACCCGAGGCGATGAGCGGCACGTCGACGGCCGCGCGGGCGGCGGAGATGAGTTCGAGGTCGAATCCCTCCCGGGTGCCGTCGGCGTCGATGGAGTTGAGCAGGATCTCTCCGACTCCCCGCTCGGCCGCCTCCCGGATCCACTCGATCGCGCAGCGGCCCGTGCCCTCGCGACCGCCGCGGGTGGTGACTTCGAAGCCGGAGGGCGTCGCCGTCGACTGCACCCGGCGGGCGTCGAGGGAGAGGACGAGGACCTGATTGCCGAAGTGCCGGGAGATCTCACTGATCAGCCCCGGATCGGCCACCGCCGAGGTGTTCACAGAGACCTTGTCGGCCCCGTCGCGCAGCAGCCGGTCGACATCGGCGAGGCTGCGCACGCCGCCGCCGACCGTCAGCGGAATGAAGACCTGTTCGGCGCAGGAGCGGACGACATCGTGGACGGTCTCGCGGTCCCCGCTGCTGGCGGTGACGTCGAGGAAGGTGAGTTCGTCGGCGCCGGACTCTCCGTACCGCTTCGCGAGTTCGACGGGGTCGCCGGCGTCCTTGAGGTCGGCGAACTTCACTCCCTTGACGACGCGTCCGCCGTCGACGTCGAGACAGGGGATGATTCTCACAGCTACCATGCAGTTCTCCTAGATGCCCAGGCCCCGGTAGCGATCCATTCGGCGGGCCAGTCGTCTGGCCGATGGTTCGCGCATGAGCGAGATGAGTTCGAATTCGAGTGTCGCTCCCACGCGGGCGACGAAGTCGAGAGGTTCGTCGCTGGCGTCGGGGTGTTCGGCGATGATCCGGTCGACGACTCCCGTGGCTTGGAGCATCGGGGCGTGCACCCCCTGGCTCTGGGCCATCTCCGGGGCCCTAGCGGTGGTGCGGTGGACGATCGCCGAGGCGCCCTCGGGCGGCAGCGGTGAGAGCCAGCCGTGTTCGGCGCTGAGCACGCGGTCGGTCGGGATGAGCGCCAGAGCCCCTCCGCCGGAGCCTTCGCCGAGGATGAGCGAGACGGACGGCGCGTCGAGGTTGGCCAGCTCGGCGAGGCTGCGGGCGATCTCTCCGGCGATCCCGCCCTCCTCCGCGGACTGGGACAGGGCCGCTCCGGGCGTGTCGATGACGGTGACGAGAGGCAGGTGCAGTTCGGCCGCCAGGCGCATGCCCCGGCGGGCCTCGCGCAGGGCCGCCGGGCCCAGTGGGGCACGGGAGTCCTGGCGGAACCGGTCCTGTCCGAGGACGATGCAGGGGGCGGAGCCGAATTTCGCCAGTGCCAGGAGCAGACCGGGGTCTTTCTCACCTTCGCCGGTGCCGTTGAGCGGCAGCACGGTGTTGGCCGCGGTGCGCAGCAGATCTCTGACCCCTGGACGTTCGGGGCGGCGCGAGCTCGTGATCGCCGCCCAGGCGTCGGAGGCCGGGTCGGTCTCGGCGGGAGCCGTGTCCGGGTCGGGAACGCGGCCGGGCACCTCTTTGGCTCCCATGAGCACGTCGAGGACGCGGGAGACGGTGGCCGTGATCCGTTCGGGGCCGATGACGGCGTCGATGATGCCGTTCTTGTGCAGGTTCTCCCCGGTCTGGACGTTGTCCGGGAACTTCTCCCCGTAGATGGCCTCGAAGACCCGGGGGCCGAGGAAGCCGATGAGCGAGCCGGGTTCGGCCACGGTCACGTGTCCCAGGGATCCCCAGGAGGCGAACACTCCCCCGGTGGTGGGATGCCGCAGGTAGACGAGGTAGGGCAGGCCGGCCCGGCGGTGGGCGACGACGGCATTCGTGATCTTCACCATCGACAGGAAGGCGATCGTGCCCTCCTGCATCCGCGTTCCCCCCGAGGCGGGCCCGGCCAGCAGCGGCAGCCCCTCGAGCGTCGCCCTTTCGATGGCGTCGACGAGGCGTTCGGCTGCGGCGACGCCGATCGAGCCGGCGAGGAACCGGAACTCGCCGACGACCACGGCTACGCGACGTCCGGAGATGGTTCCCTCACCGGTGATGATGGCCTCGTCGACCCCGGATTTCTCGGCTGCGGCGGCGAGCTCGGCTGCGTAGTCCTCGGAGACCCCGCCGGCCGGCTGGATGGGCGCGGTGTCCCAGGACCGGAAGGAGCCCTCGTCGAGGACGATGTCGACGAGTTCGTGTGCGTTCAGACGCGGCATGACGGCGCTCAGTTCCCGTCGGCCAGCCAGGCCACGATCGATTCGGCGTCCTCGTCGAGCAGCGGCGGGGCGTCATGGGCGGTGCGGGTGGTCTCGACCTCGCCGTCTCCGGAGGCGTCGAAGAAGCGCAGCGGCGGTCCGGGCAGGTCGATGTCGCCGAGCACCGGGTGGTCGACGGAGACCTTGAGTCCCTGGCTGAGCGCCTGCTCCCACTGGTAGACCTCGGGCAGGGTGCGCACCGTGCCCGACGGGATGCCTGCCTCGGTGAGTTTGGTCAGCAGCTCGGCGGAGTCGTAGGCCGAGAACCGGTCCTCGATGAGTTCGATGAGCGCCGGCCGGTTCGCCACGCGGGAGGCGTTGTCGGCCAGTCCCGCGGCGGCGGGATCGATATCGAAGGCGGCGCAGAACTTCTGCCACAGGTTCTCATTGCCCACGGAGATCTGCACGGCACCGTCGCGGCAGGCGAAGAGTCCGTAGGGCGACAGGGAGGGGTGGTGGTTGCCGCCGGGCTGCGGTTCCTGTCCGGCCACGGTCGCCCGTGTCCCCTGGAAGGCGTGCACGCCGACCATTCCGGCGATGAGAGAGGTGCGCACGACCTTTCCCCTGCCGGTGCGTTCGCGTTCGAGCAGGGCGGCGAGCACGCCGTACGAGCCGTAGATGCCGGCCAGGAGATCGGCGATCGGCACACCCACGCGCTGCATGTCATCGGGTCCCGAACCGGTCAGGGACATCAGCCCGGCCTCGCCCTGGGCGATCTGGTCGTAGCCGGCGCGAGAGGCCTCAGGGCCGTCGTGACCGAACCCGGTGATCGAGAGGATGACCAGACGAGGGTTGATCTCCATGCACCTGGCGGTGGAGAAGCCGAGCCGGTCGAGGACCCCGGAGCGGAAGTTCTCGACGAGCACATCGGCCCGTGCGATGAGCCCTGTCAGCGTGTCCTTGCCCGTCTCCGACTTGAGATCGAGGGCGATGGATTCCTTGTTGCGGTTGCAGGAGAAGAAGTACGTGGCCTGCGGGTCGTCCTCGGGTCCGACGAACGGAGGCCCCCAGGAACGCGAGTCATCGCCCCTGCCGGGGTTCTCGACCTTGATCACACGGGCACCGAGGTCGCCGAGCATCATCCCCGCGTGGGGACCGGCGAGTGCGCGGGAGAGATCGACGACGGTGTAGCCGGTCAGCGGTCCCGTGCCCGCCTCGTGAGTCTCGTTCGCCATTCCTAATCCTCCTTGAAGTGGGTGCGTCTGCTGATGAGCATACGCAATCGTGCGACGTCCGCATGGGCGCGGGGACCGTCGGCATGCTGGATGGCCATCACAGCACATGTGGTGCCGTCAGTGAGGTCGAGCAGCGGCCAGGGGTCGTCGCCCTCGGGTGAGAACGACACTCCGAGGATCTGCCCCCATTCGAAGCGCCGGGTGCGCACCATGTTCTTGACCACCAGGCCCGTCTCGGTCGGTCGGGCCTGGATGTCGGCGATACGCAGCAGGGCGGCTCCGAAGAGGATGCCCAGCAGGTTCATCCATACCATGTCCAGAACGGTCCATGGTTCCCAGTCCACGATGAGCAGAGCCACGGACAGGATCGCGAAGCCCAGGGTCACGGCGATGGCGCCGACGATGCCGATGATTCGCACCTGTCGGGGCCGGAAGATGCGCAGATCAGATTCGGCAGGCGCCAATGTTCGTCACCAGGATCGCTCGGGCACCGGCGCCGTAGAGCCGGTCCATCACGTTGTTGACCTCTTTCGCCTCGACCATCACGCGCACGGCGACCCATCCGGTCTCCTGCAGGGGCGAGACGGTCGGGGATTCCAGACCCGGGGTGAGCGCGATCGCCTCCGGCACGAGTCGCTGTTCGATGTTGTAGTCGACGAGCACGTACTGGCGGGCGACCATGACGGATTCGAGGCGGCGTTTGAGCACGCCGATGCGCTCTTCGGCTCCGGCGCGCTGGATCAGCACGCCCTCGGATTCGAGCAGCGGCTCGCCGAAGGTCTCCAGCCCCGCGGCTCGCAGGGTCGACCCGGTCTCGACGACGTCGGCGATGGCCTCGGCGACGCCGAGCTGGATCGAGACCTCGATGGCGCCGTCGAGCTGCACGGTGGTCGCGTCGATGCCGCGGGCGTCGAGGTCGGCGGCGACGAGGTTCGGGAAGCTCGTCGCGATGCGGGCTCCGGCGAGCTCCTCCGGCGAGGTGAAGGATCCGGCGGTGCCGGCGTAGAAGAAGCGGGAGGCGCCGAATCCGAGTCCGAGCACCTCCTGCGCTTCGGCCTGCGACTCGAGCAGCAGGTCACGCCCGGTGATCCCGGCATCGAGGATGCCCGAACCGACGTAGATGGCGATGTCGCGGGGGCGCAGGTAGAAGAACTCGACCCCGTTCACCTCGTCCTGATGGACGAGCGTCTTGGCTCCGCGTCGAGTGGAGTATCCGGCTTCGCCGAGCATCTCGGAGGCGGCTTCGGACAGTGCGCCCTTGTTGGGCACGGCTACACGCAGCATGAGGTCCCTTGTGAGTTCGATGGCATCGGGTCGGTGGGATTCGTGAGGGTCTCAGAGGTGGGTGTTGACCTCGTCGAGGGTCACTCCCTTGGCGATCATCATCACCTGCACGTGGTAGAGCAGCTGCGAGATCTCCTCGGCGAGCTCCTCCTTGGTTTCGTATTCGGCGGCCATCCACACCTCGGCGGCCTCTTCGACGACCTTCTTGCCGATCGCATGGACTCCGGCGTCGAGTTCGGCCACGGTCTTCGAACCGTCCGGCCGATCGTGGGATTTCTGCAGGAGTTCGGCGTAGAGAGAGTCAAAGGTCTTCACCCGACCAGCCTAATGCATCGTCTCCGGACGAAGCACCACGGGTCTCATGTTCCGAGCGGGTCCGGCCCGTGGGGCTCAGTCATCCGGGTCGCGACCGACATCGGTGGCCGAGCGGTGCGGTGCCGAGATCGTCTGCTTCGAGCGCTTCGACCAGTCGATGAGCCCGAGGACGACCATGACGAGGAAGATGAGGTAGACGGCTCCGGAGAAGACCAGCCCGCCGGCCACGGCCAGCGGGATGCCGACGAGGTCGACGGCCAGCCAGACGAACCAGAATTCGACGATGGCACGCCCCTGGGCGTACATGGCCACGACCGATCCGATGAAGATATAGGCGTCCGGGTACGGGTTCCACGACCAGCCGCCGAGGGCGAGGACCCAGCCGAAGGCCGCGGTCCCGATGAGCAGGGCCGCCAGCAGCAGACCGCGTTCCTTCCAGCTCGCCCACCGGACGATGACCTCGCCGGAGACCTCCTTCGACTTCTTCCACTGGGACCAGCCCCAGACGGCGGCGACGATGATGACGACCTGCCGCGAGGCGTTGCCGCCGAGGCCGGCTGAGACGCTCGCGGAGAACAGGAGGATCGAGCCGAGGATCTGCACCGGCCAGGACAGGATGCTGCGTCGCAGAGCGAGGACGACCGTGGCCAGGGCGCAGATATTGCCGAACAGGTCGGAATAGGGCACAAGTCGACCCAGCAGCTCGAATGCCGGGGTGTTCAACCAGTCGAACAGTTCCATCGGTGGCTCTCTTCGGACGGTGGGTCGGTCGTGCCGGCCCGGATCGGTCAGTGGGTGTGGGCAGCGGCCAGGGAACGCAGCTCGCTGATCGCCGCAGCGGCGTCAGCGGCGCCGTAGACGGCAGAGCCGGCGACGAGCACGTCGGCACCGGCGTCGACGACCCGGTCGATCGTCGCCGCCGAGACTCCCCCGTCGACCTGCAGGCGGATCTCGAGACCGGTCGCGGAGATCGCTTCGCGGGTGCGGCGGATCTTCGGCAGACACACGTCGAGGAACTTCTGTCCGCCGAATCCGGGTTCGACGGTCATGATGAGGATCTGGTCGAACTCGTCGAGGAGGTCGACGAAGGGCTCGATGGGGGTGGCGGGTTTGAGCGCGAGACTGGCCTTCGCGCCGAGTCGGCGGAGTTCGCGGGCCAAGCGCACCGGTGCTGCTGCCGCCTCGGCGTGGAAGGTCACCGAGGCGCAGCCGATCTCCGCATACACCGGGGCGTGGCGGTCGGCGTCGGCGATCATCAGGTGCGCGTCGAGCGGGATCGGCGAGATCGCTTGGATCCTCTCGACCACGGGCGGGCCGAAGGTGAGGTTGGGGACGAAGTGATTGTCCATCACGTCGATATGCGCCATATCGGCGGTGTCGATCTTCGCGAGTTCGCCCCGCAGATCGGAGAAGTCCGAGGACAGGATGCTCGGGTTGATGTCGATGGCCATGTCTCATTCCGCCTTTCGCAGGAGTGTCAGGAACATTCCGTCACTGTTGTGCAGGTGGGGCCACAGCTGAGCGCAGCGTCCTTCGCCTCGTGAGACCGAGGCGAAGTCGTCGGCGGCGGCACCGGTGATCGCCGCGAGTACGGACGGAGCGTCGAGGACCTCGACGTCCTCGTGCCCGTTCTGTGCGCGGGTCCGCAGCACTTCGTCGACGATGAGCACGGTTTCGGCGTAGTGCGGCGAGCAGGTCGAATAGGCGACCACTCCCCCGGGGGCGCAGGCGTCGAGGGCGGCGCCGAGGAGTTCGCGCTGCAGTCCGGTCAGTGCGGTGATGTCTTCCGGCTGTCTGCGGTAGCGGGCTTCGGGACGCCGACGCAGGGCTCCGAGCCCGGAGCAGGGCACGTCGACGAGGACCCTGACGTAGGGCCCGCTCGCTTCGCGTCCGTCCCGGACCTCTGCGGTGACATTGTGCAGAGCCTGGGTCGAGTCGCGGACGAGCTCGACCCGGTGCTCGCTCGAGTCGAAGGCGGCCACGGCCTCTCCCCGCTGGGCAGCTGCGGCGCCGAGCACAGCGGCCTTGCCGCCGGGCCCGGCACACAGATCGGCCCACGTGCCGGCGGGGGCGTCGACCTCGGCCAGGGCGAGTGCGACGAGCGCCGATCCCTCATCCTGGACGCGGGCGCGACCGTCGGCGACAGCTCGGACCTCGCGCGGCACCGCCGTGTCCAGGGTCGCTCCGATCGGCGACAGCGGGGTCGCCTCTCCGGGCAGTTCGGAACGGTCGAGCAGGCCGGGCAGGGCGCTGACGCCGACCTTCGCGGGCGCGTTGTCGGCCGCCAGCAGCGCCTCGAGCTCCCCGGCATCGCGTTCGTGGCCCTTGAGCGCTTGGGTCAGGGCCCGCACGATCCATTCCGGATGGGAGTGTTCGATGGCCAAGCGCGTCGTCTCCGAGGTCCCCGCGGTGACTCGCTCGAGCCATTCCCGGCTGTCGGCCTCGGAGATGCGACGGAGCACCGCATTGACGAAGCCGGCGGTCTTCGCAGCATTCCGTTTGACCACGGCGACGGTTTCGGACAGGGCGGCGTGGTCGGGCACGCGCATGGCCAGCAGCTGGTGGGCGCCGAGGCGCATCGCCGCCAGGGGCTCTGCGTCGATCGCGTCGATCCGGCGGCGAGCTGCTGATTCGATGACGGCGTCGTAGAACTTCTGTCGGCGCAGGGCCCCGTAGGTCAGTTCGGTGGCGAATGCGGCGTCCTGAGCGTTCATGCGGGTGCGGGTGAGCTTCGCCGGCAGCAGCAGGTTCGCATAGGAGTCCTTCGTCGCCACATCGAGGAGGACCTCCCAGGCGATGCGCCGGGGCAGGTTCACACCCGCACCTGAGCGAGGAGACGCGCCGCCTCCGCTGCGTCGCGGTCCCGCCGCGCCCCGACGGCGCTGCCCGCGACGTCGCTCTGATTCGGCCATTGCTCTCATGCTCCCTGGTCGGTGTGGTGGTCGAAGCGGATGTCGCCGTGACCGTGGAGGAAGTCAGCGGCCGCCATCCGCGGTTTGCCGAAGGGCTGGATCTCGGCGATATGGACCCAGCCGTCTCCGCAGCGCAGTACGGGAGCACCGTTCCAGCTCGTCAGCGTTCCGGCTTCGGCGCTCGCAGTCACCTCCGGTGCCCGGCTGAGGCCGAAGAGCTTCGTCCGCTTCCCGTCGAGTTCGACCCAGGGGCCGGGACTGGGGCTGGTGCCGCGGGCCCGGTCGATCACGCGACCGACAGGGGCTGTGAGATCGAGTCGGGCGTCGGCGGCGGTGATCTTCTCCGCATGGGAGGACGGTCCGGTCTGCGGGGTCTCGTGGGCGGTGCCCGCGGCGAGGTCGTCGAAGGCGGCCACGAGTTCGTGAGCTCCGCGTCGTGCGTAGTCCTCCAAGGCGGAGCTGACGTCGAGGTGGCCGAGGTCGAGTTCGCGCCGACGCAGCACGGGGCCGGTGTCCATGCCCGTATCGATTCTGAAGACACTCACTCCGCTGCGGTCGAGGCCGTCGATGAGGGCCCGCTGCACGGGTGCCGCGCCTCTGTAGGCGGGAAGCAGGGAGAAGTGGAGGTTGAACCAGCCGAGCCGGGCGGTGGCCAGTGCGGCGGGCCCGGCGATGGCGCCGTAGGCCACGACGGCGACGGCGTCGACCTGCAGCTCCCGCAGCCTGGCGATGACCTCTCCGCGCAGCCGATCGGCCTCGATCACGTCGAGGCCGAGTTCGAGGGCGCGGGTCTTGACCGGCGAGGGGGTGAGGACGCGCCTGCGCCCGACGGGGGCGTCGGGGCGGGTGAGGACCGCACGGATGCGGTGCTCGGATTCGGCGAGGGCCTCGAGGGCGGGCACTGCGACATCCGGGGTTCCGGCGAAGACGATATCCACGTCATGGATTCTACTGGTTCTCCGGCCGGTCACAGCGAGCGGGGATCGTCGATGCGCACCCGGACCTGCGGCTGCTTCTTCGCCGAGCGGGAGGCGGTCATCTCGGCCACTCGGGTCCCGACCCGGTCTCCGGCGGAGATCGGGTAGGCCGAGACACTCCGCTGACCGTCCTCGGCCTCGTCACGCAGCAGCTCGTCGACCTCCCCGAGCTCGCTGAGCACGGCGTCGATGTCGGAGCCGGCGCCGGTGAGCTCGAGGATCCGCCGGTAGGGAGGAAACCCGAGCGCCTTCCGGTCGGCCAGCTGCCGGGACATGAACGTGATGGGGTCGAACCCGGTCAGCGTCTTCCTGATCAGTTCGTCCTCGTCGCCGAGGTAGACGACTCCGCCCTGGTCGCGTGAGCGCACGAGCGCGGCCGCGCGGAGGCGGCGGGACACGGCCTCGTCGATCGAACGCATCCACGGCCCCGGCCACAGGGAGTCGAGCAGGATCGCCGCGGAGTAGCCGCCGAGCACATAGGGTTCGGCTCCGGTGGTGGCCACGATCAGCCGCGGCGCTTCGTCGAGGACGGTCACGATGTGCTCGCCGCCGGATTCGATGATCTCGACGTCCGGCATCGCCCGGCGCAGCTCCTCGACTGTCCGCGCTCGCCCCCGCACGACGGCGCGCACCTGATGCGAGCGGCAGCGGGAACAGGTGAATTCCTCGGAGTGATACCCGCAGGCGCGGCAGGCGAAGGGGCCCACCTCGGACTGAGTGGTCAGCGTGGCTTCGCAGCGGGGACAGCGAGCGACCTCCTGGCACCGGGCGCAGGCGAAGACCGGGTAGTACCCGGAGCGGGGCACCTGGACGAGGACGGGACCGGGGACGCCTCCGTCACGGGGCCGCGGCCGCAGAGCGGTGCGCATGATCTGCCAGGCGCGACTGGGGATCCGCTGCCAGGCGAAGGGGTCCCGGTCTTCGTCGGGGACGTGGGCGACGGGCGCCGCGTTCCGGCGTGCGGGCCCCGTGGGAGTGATGTCGGCGAGCCAGCCGATCTCGGCGAGCCGCTGCACCTCGGCGCTGCGTTCGGTGGAGACGAAGAGGAGCTCGGTGTCCTCGATCGTCGATCGCAGGAGGCTGACCTCCCGGGCATGGGGATAGGGAGCGTGCTGGTCGAGGTAGTTGCGGTTCGCGTCATCGGTGCAGATGATGAGGCCGAGTTCGGTCATCGGAGCGAAGGCCGCGGCCCGAGTGCCGATCGTCACCCGCGTGTGTCCGAGCAGTCCGCGCAGCCATGACTGCCAGCGCTGTTCGGGCGGCTGGTCGGCGCTGAGCACGGAGACGTCCTCGATGCCTGCGGCGACGAGGCTGGTATGCAGGACTGTGAGCTCACGATGGTCGGGGACGAGCCACAGCACTGATCGGCCGGCCGCCAGTGTCCGCCGTGCCGCGGCGAGTCCGGCTCGGATCCAGCTCAGTCCGGGCGTGGGACCTGGGGTGCAGGCCAGCGTCCGTCGCCGAGGCACGGGACCGTCGTCAGGGGCCGTCGTCTCGGGCACCGCCTCGAGGAGCCATCCGGCGAGGCGACGAAGCAGCTGTGCTTCGGGCTCCCCGATCCCCGCGGCCGCCTGCGCCGCTTGCGTCCCGGTGTCGTCGGTCGCCGTTCCCTGCTGGGCAGGGGTGCCGCGGTCGGCGTCTTCGGTGCGCGCCTTCTCGGCTCTGAGCACGGCCTTCTCGCCGCGGGCATGGCGGGGTGGGATGGCCAGTCGGAGCACATCGGCGAGGGTGCCGCCGTACCGTCTCGCGGTGGCCTCACACAGAGCCAGGAGCTCCGGGCCGAGCACCTGCACGGGCCCGCTCAGGCGCTGGAGCGTCGCCAGCGGGCCGAGGTGCTCCGAGGAGCTCACGCGCTCCAGCAGATATCCGTCACGGAGCTTCCCGGCGAACTTCACGCGCACCCGCACCCCGGGCAGGGCCGCCTCGGCGAGCTTGGCGGGCACGGCGTAGTCGAAGACTCGCGCGAGATGGGGTACCGGGTGGTCGATGAGCACTCTGGCGACCGGATCGTCAGAGGCCACCGGCACCTGGCCTTCGGCCGAGGTGCCGGTGTCGATCGGGAGGGGTTCGTCCACGCCGCGAAGCAGGCTCAGTGGGTGGACACGGCGCGCAGCAGGTCCTCGGCGCGGTCCGTGACCTCCCAGGTGAAATCGGGCAGCTCACGACCGAAGTGACCGTAGGTCGAGGTCTGTGAGTAGATGGGGCGCAGCAGGTCGAGTTCGGCGATGATCATCGCCGGGCGGAGATCGAAGACCTCCCGGATGGCTGCCGAGATCGCGTTCGGGTCGACCTTCTCGGTGCCGAACGTCTCGACGTAGAGGCCCATCGGATCCACGCGCCCGATCGCGTAGGACACCTGGACCTCGGCGCGATCGGCCAGCCCGGCGGCGACGACGTTCTTCGCCACCCAGCGCATGGCGTAGGCCGCGGAGCGATCGACCTTCGAGGGATCCTTGCCGGAGAACGCCCCGCCGCCGTGGCGGGAGAAGCCGCCGTAGGTGTCGACGATGATCTTGCGTCCGGTCAGTCCGGCGTCTCCCATGGGACCGCCGGTGACGAACGGCCCGGCGGGGTTGATGTGGATGTTCGCTCCGGAGGTGTCGAGACCGGAGTCGGCGATCACCGGTTCGATGACCTCTTCCTGGATCTCCGCGTGCAGCTGGTACTGGCTGACATCGGCGGAGTGCTGGGTGGAGACGACGATGTTCTCGATGGACACGGCTTCGTCGCCGTCGTAGCCGAGCGTCAGCTGGGTCTTCCCATCAGGGCGCAGATAGTCGAGCCGACCGGTCTTGCGGACTTCGGACAGCCTCTCGGCCATCCGGGAGGCCAGATGGATCGGCAGCGGCATGAGCACATCGGTCGAATTGTCGGCATAGCCGAACATTAGTCCCTGGTCACCGGCACCGAGGCTGGTGCCGTGGTCGTCGGAGGCGACGGCCTCACGGAAGTCCAGGGGATTCGTCACTCCGGAGTGGATGTCCGTGGACTGGCTGCCGATCGAGACGGAGACTCCGCAGGAATGCCCGTCGAATCCGGTGTCCGAGGAGTCGTAGCCGATGCCGGTGATGAGGCTGCGGACGATGCCGGCGACATCGGCATAGGCCGCGGTATTGACCTCACCGGCCACGTGCACGAGCCCGGTGGTGACCATGGTCTCGACAGCGACCTTCGCGTTGGGGTCCTGTCGCAGCAGATCGTCGAGCACGGCATCACTGATCTGGTCGCAGATCTTGTCGGGGTGTCCCTCGGTGACGGACTCGGATGAGAAGAAACGGAGATTTGAATGAGTCACGTTGTCGATTCTACGTGGGTGAGCTGGTCGATCACTGCCTCGATGACCTTTTGCGAAACATCGTCCTTGGTGCCGTGGAATTCCTCACCGACGAAGGTCTCTCCGGCTCTGGAGCCGATGATCTGCACCGCCGTGTGATCATGACCGAATGCGCGGTCGGAGGAGACGTCGTTGAACACGAGCAGATCCACGCCCTTGCGCAGGAACTTCGCCCGCGCGTAGTCGACGGCGGCAGTGTCCGGGTCACCGGTCTCGGCGGCGAAGCCGACGATGATCTGGCTCTCGGGTCGATCGTCGACGAGCCCGCGCAGGATGTCCGGGTTCTGCACCAGACGCAGCGTCAGCCCGTCGTCGCCGGATTTCTTCATCTTCGACTCGGCGGTCGCGGCGGGTCGGTAGTCGGCGACGGCGGCCGCCATGATGAGGGCATCGGCGTCCGACTGGGCCGCGCGCATCGCCGCCTGCAGCTCGAGGGTGGATTCGACGTGCTGCACGTCGATGTCGGCAGGCAGGGTCCTGAGCAGGCCCGAATCGATATTGGCTGCAACGAGTTCGACCTGCGAGCCGGCGGCCCGGGCGGCTCTGGCCAGGGCGATGCCCTGTTTGCCCGAGGACCGGTTGCCGAGGAAGCGCACCGGGTCCAGTGCCTCCCGGGTCCCACCGGCGCTGATGACGATGCGCCGGCCGGCCAGTCCCCCGGCTGTCGGCGGCGGTTCCTCGCCTCCGGCGGCAACGGCTCCGCGTGCGCCTTCCTTCGCGGACAGGGCGAAGGCGACGATGTCCTCGGGTTCGGGCAGTCTGCCCGGTCCCGAATCAGGTCCGGTGAGTCGTCCGACGGCCGGTTCGAGCACGTGGACGCCGCGGGAGCGCAGGGTCGCGATATTGGCCACGGTCGCCGGGTTGTGCCACATCTCCGTGTGCATAGCCGGCGCCACGACCACCTCTGCCGTGGTGGTCAGCACGGTGGCTGTGAGCAGGTCGTCGGCGATTCCGGCGGCGATCTTCGCGATGAGGTTCGCCGTCGCCGGGGCGATGATGACGAGTTCGGCTTCCTGTCCGATGCGGACATGGTTGACGTCTTCGACCTCGGCGAAGACGTCGGTCGTCACGGACTGTCCGGAGAGTGCCTCGAACGTGGGGGCACCGATGAAATTCAGCGCATTGGCCGTCGGGACGACCTTGACGCTGTGCTCGAGTTCCCGGAGTCGCCGGACGATGTGCGCGGCCTTGTAGGCGGCGATCCCACCGGCGACGCCGAGTACGGTCCTCACTGGTCGCTGAAGTCGATCGCGCCGTCGTTGCTCACGGGAGCGGGCTGCTGCGGCTCGGCAGCGGTCTGGAGGAAGTCGGCCTCGGAGACCTCACGGGCGACGATCTTCGACTCGTTGACTTCGCGCAGAGCGATCGACAGCGGCTTCTCGTTCGTGCCGGGGGTGACGAGCGGACCGACGTTCTCGAGGAGTCCCTCCTGCAGCTGGGCGTAGTAGGAGTTGATCTGACGGGCGCGCTTGGCCGCGATGGAGACCAGTTCGTACTTCGAACCGGTGACGCTCAGCAGATCGTCGATCGGAGGATTGGTGATGCCTTCGGGCTGTGCGGGCAAGGGGGTTCCCATCTAATCGGAGGTGGATATACCCATCAATGATAGGAGTTCTTCGGCCGCAGTGCGAACGTGGTCGTTGACGATGGTCACGTCGAACTCGGCTTCGGCGGCCATTTCGCGCTTCGCAGTGGCCAGACGCCGCTGCTGCTCCTCGGCCGATTCGGTTCCCCGGCCGGTCAGCCGGGAGACGAGCTCGTCCCAGCTGGGCGGGGCGAGGAAGACGAATCGGGCGTCGGGCATCTTCTCCTTGACCTGGCGGGCGCCCTGCAGATCGATCTCGAGCAGGGCCGGGACGCCCTGCTCGAGTCTCTCGCGCACCGGCGCCGCCGGAGTGCCGTAGCGGTGACGTCCATGGACCACGGCGTATTCGAGCAGCTGTCCGTCGGCGATGAGCGCGTCGAAGTCGTCATCGGACAGGAAGTGATAATGGACACCATCGACCTCGCCCGGTCGCCTCGGCCGCGTGGTGGCGGAAACGGAGAACCAGACCTCGGGATGATTCTGCCGGATGTAGGTGCTGACGGTGCCTTTTCCGACGGCAGTCGGACCCGCGAGGACGGTGAGTCGAGTGTTCACAGATCCGAGGTTGTCACACTCAGGAGTATTTCTCCAACAGGGCGGACTTCTGGTGCACGCCCAGTCCCTTGATCCGGCGGGAGGTCGCGATGCCGACCTCTTCCATGGCTGCCTCTGCCCGGCGGTCTCCGACACCGGGCAGTGCCCGCAGCAGATCGAGCACGCGCATCTTCGCGAGTGCCTCGTCGTCTGCGGCCTTCTTGAGCACGGCTGCGAGATCGGTTTCACCGTTCTTCAGTGCCGACTTGACTTCGGCCCGCGCCTGACGCGCCTTGAACGCCTTGTCCAGAGCAGCGGAACGCTGTTGCGGGGTCAACGGTTCGAGTGCCACATTATCTCCTCTGTCACCATGAACGGGCAGGTAGGGAAGTTGTCTCAGTCTAAGACACATTCCCTGCGCAGAGGCGCAATGAGCCGAAGAAAACTCCTCACGAGTCCGATTTCGGCCCTTTCCGATCGCTCCTGGCATCGGGCAGAGCCCCCTGACCGAAGTCCGATGCTCGGACCGGGACTCCCCGGCTCAGCGGCGACCGATGGTCAGCGGAGCTCGGTCAGCGCTGCGTTGAGGCGGCGAGCGGCATCGGCCAGACCCTGCGGACCTGCTCCCAGCACCGCTCGCGAGGCGGTGGCCAGGACCTGTCCGGAGGTCAGTGCCCGATCGCCGAAGACCGTGCGCAGTTCGGCGATGCCGGCGCCCTGCGCGCCGACCCCGGGTGCCAGGATCGGGCCTCCGCAGCCGCTGGGGTCGACACCGAGGTCGTGGGCGGCGGTGCCGATGGTGGCGCCGACGACGAGACCGAAGGGTCCGAGCCCTTCCCGTTCCCCAGCCTCGGCGAGGGCGAGGCTGTTGCGTTCGGCGACTCGGGCGACGATGGAGCCGGCCACCGAGCCCTCTGTGCCCTGCGCGTGCTGGACCTGCGCGCCTTCGGGATTCGAGGTCAGGGCGAGCACGAACACGCCCTTGCCGTGGGCGGCGGCCAGTTCGAACGCCGGCTCCAGCGCCCCGAATCCGAGGTAGGGCGACACCGTGATCGAATCGGCGGCCAACGCCGAGGCGGGGTCGAGATAGGCTTTCGCGTACGCAGCCATGGTCGAGCCGATGTCGCCGCGCTTGACGTCCAGGACGCTGAGGATGCCGGCCTCGCCGGCCGCGGCCAGCGTCTCTTCGAGGGCGGCGACACCGGCCGAACCGTACTGCTCGAAGAACGCCGACTGGGGTTTCACCGCAGCCACCGTGCCCTTGAGCTCGGCGACCGTGCGCAGGGCGAACTCGCGCACGCCCTCGGCGCTGAGCGGCAGACCCCAGGACTGCAGCAGATGCTCGTGCGGGTCGATGCCCACGCACAGCGGACCGTGCTCGGCCGTCGCGGCGGCCAGCCGGGTGCCGAACATCATGCGCTCCAGTCCTGCAGGCTGCGCACCTGGAAAGTCGAGTCGCGGACGACTTCGAGGGAGGTCACGGCCGCTGCGAATTCCGCCAGCGTGGTGATCAGAGGCACGGAGTTCGCGGTCGCTGCGGCGCGGATCTCGTAGCCGTCGGCGCGCTCCTGCCTGCCGGAGGGTACATTGATGACCATGTCGATGGTGCCCGCGGCGAGGTAGTCGAGCACCGTGCGGTCCTCGGCATCGGCCTCGAAGTGCTTGTGCACCTGCGTGGTCCGGATTCCGTAGCGCGAGAGGACGGCGGCTGTGCCGGTGGTGGCGACGACGTCGAATCCCATGTCGACGAGCTCCTTGACCGGCAGCACCATGGCCCGCTTGTCCCGATCGGCCACGGACACGAACACGGTGCCCGAGGTCGGCAGCTTCACCGACGCTCCGAGCAGGCCTTTGGCGAAGGCGGTCGGGAAGTCGTGGTCGATGCCCATGACCTCACCCGTCGAGCGCATCTCGGGTCCGAGGATCGAATCGACGACCTTGCCCTCGACCGTGCGGAACCGACGGAAGGGCAGAACCGCTTCCTTCACCGCGATCGGGTGATCCAACGGCAGGCTCGAACCGTCGCCGGTCGACGGCAGCAGCCCTCCGCGCATCTCGTCGATGGTTCGGCCCACCGCGATGAGCGCTGCGGCCTTGGCCAGCTGGGTCGACGTCGCCTTCGAGACGAAGGGCACCGTGCGGGAGGCGCGCGGATTGGCCTCGATGACGTGGAGGACGTCGGCGGCGATGGCGAACTGGATGTTGAGCAGTCCGCGCACGCTGACTCCCTCGGCGATCGCCTTCGTCCCCTGACGGACGCGCTCGAGCACATCATCGCCCAGGGTCAGCGAGGGCAGGACGCAGGCCGAGTCCCCCGAGTGGATCCCGGCTTCCTCGATGTGCTCCATGATGCCGCCGATGAAGACCTCCTCACCGTCGTAGAGTGCATCGACGTCGATCTCGATGGCGTCTTCGAGGAAGCGGTCGACGAGCACCGGTCGGTCCACGGAGATCTCCGTTGCCGTGGCCATGTAGTCGAGCAGCTGGGTGCGATCGTAGACGATCTGCATGCCGCGGCCGCCGAGGACGTAGGAGGGGCGCACGAGCACCGGGTAGCCGATCTCCTCGGCGATGTCGGCGGCTTCCTTGTACGTCACGGCCGTACCGTGCTTCGGCGCGGTCAGCCCCGCCCGGTCGAGGACGGCACCGAATTCGCCGCGGTCCTCGGCCAGGTCGATCGCCTCGGGCTGGGTGCCGAGCACGGGCACGCCTGCGGCTTTGAGCTGATCGGCCAGACCCAGCGGCGTCTGTCCGCCGAGGGTGCACACGACGCCGAGGACTGGCCCGGCGGCGAGTTCTGCGTGGTAGACCTCCATGACGTCTTCGAAGGTCAGGGGTTCGAAGTAGAGGCGATCGGCAGTGTCGTAGTCGGTCGACACGGTCTCCGGATTGCAGTTGACCATGATCGTCTCGTAGCCGGCCGAGGCGATCGCCATGGTCGCGTGCACGCACGAGTAGTCGAATTCGATGCCCTGCCCGATCCGGTTCGGTCCCGAGCCGAGGATGATCACGGCGGAGCGCTCACGGGGTGCGACCTCGGTCTCGGCATCGTAGCTCGAGTAGTGGTACGGAGTGTGCGCTTCGAACTCGCCGGCACAGGTGTCGACGGTCTTGAACACCGGACGCACGCGCAGAGCGTGGCGGATCCCCGTCACCACATCGGTCTGCAGGCTCCGCAGACTGGCGATCTGCTCATCGGAGAACCCGTGGTTCTTCGCAATCCGCAGCACCGCCTCATCGAGTTCTTCGGCATCGCGGATATGCGCGGCGACTTCATTGATGAGCTGGATCTGGTCGAGGTACCAGGGGTCGATCTCACAGGCGTCGAAGACCTCGGCGGCACTCAGCCCGGCGGCGAGCCCCCGCTGGACGGAGTGGATGCGGTCGGCGGTGGCGTGCGAGATCGCCTCAAGGACCGATTCGCGGACCTCGTCGTTGGAGACATCGGGCAGCTCGTCCCAGCCGAAGGAGGCGTCCTTCTGCTCGAGTGAGCGCATAGCCTTCTGCAGGGCGGTGGTGAAGTTGCGTCCCAGGGCCATGACCTCGCCGACGGACTTCATGGTCGTCGTCAGGGTCGGGTCGGCAGCCGGGAACTTCTCGAACGTGAAGCGCGGGATCTTGACGACCACGTAGTCCAGGGTCGGTTCGAAGCTGGCCGGGGTGACCTTCGTGATGTCGTTGGGGATCTCGTCGAGCGAATAGCCGACGGCGAGTTTGGCGGCCATCTTCGCGATCGGGAAGCCCGTCGCCTTCGACGCCAGCGCCGAGGACCGGGAGACGCGCGGGTTCATCTCGATGGTGACGATGCGACCGGTCTTGGGGTCGACGGCGAACTGGATATTGCATCCGCCGGTGTCCACGCCCACGGCACGGATGATGGCGATGCCGATATCGCGCATCTCCTGGTATTCCCGGTCGGTCAGCGTCAGGGCCGGCGCGACCGTGATCGAATCACCGGTGTGCACGCCCACGGGGTCGACGTTCTCGATCGAGCACACCACGACGACGTTGTCCTTGTTGTCGCGCATGAGCTCGAGCTCATACTCCTTCCACCCGAGGATGGACTCCTCGAGCAGCACCTCATGGGTGATGGAGTCGGCGAGTCCGGCTCCGGCGATCCGGCGCAGATCCGATTCGTCGTAGGCCATGCCCGAGCCGAGACCGCCCATGGTGAAGGAGGGGCGGACGACGACGGGGTAGTTGAGTTCCTCGGCCGCGGCGATGGCCTCGTCGAGACTGTGGCAGATGGCCGAACGAGCCACTTCGGCGCCGCATTCGACGGCGATGTCCTTGAACTTCTGCCGGTCCTCGCCGCGCTGGATGGCATCGACATCCGCGCCGATGAGTTCGACGCCGTACTTCTCGAGCACACCCGACTCGTAGAGGGCGATCGCGGCGTTGAGGGCGGTCTGCCCTCCGAGCGTGGGCAGGAGCGCATCAGGGCGCTCCTTCTCGATGATCGTCTCGATCACCTGCGCGTCGATCGGTTCGACATAGGTGGCATCGGCGATGTCGGGATCGGTCATGATCGTCGCCGGGTTCGAGTTGATGAGGATGACGCGCAGGCCCTCGGACCGCAGGACACGGCAGGCCTGTGTGCCCGAGTAGTCGAATTCGCAGGCCTGGCCGATGACGATCGGCCCGGAACCGATGACGAGGACGGAGTTGAGGTCTTGTCTCAGTGGCATGGGTGGTCTCCTTAGGCCTGGGCAGCCGTATCGGCCTGGGAAGCGGACATGAGGTCGATGAAGCGATCGAACAGATAGCTCGAATCGTGCGGTCCGGCCGCGGCCTCGGGGTGGAACTGGACGGAGAAGGCAGGGATGTCGAGGCAGGCCAAGCCCTCGACGACATCGTCGTTGAGGCACACGTGCGAGACGATGACGCGCCCGTAGTCGGCCTTGTGCGGGGCGGTCGTCTCACCCTCGAGCGGGGCGTCGACGGCGAAGCCGTGATTCTGCGAAGTGATCTCGACTCTGCTCGTCGTCCGATCCATCACGGGCACGTTGATGCCGCGGTGGCCGAAGGGCAGCTTATAGGTGCCGAAGCCCAGCGCCCGGCCGAGCAGCTGATTGCCGAAGCAGATGCCGAAGAAGGGGATCCCGGCGTCGAGGACGGACCGGAGCAGTTCGACTTGGTCATCGGCAGTGGCGGGGTCGCCGGGGCCGTTGGAGAAGAACACTCCGTCGACGTTCAGCGCTCGAATCTGGTCGAAGGTGGCCGACGACGGCACGAGGTGGACGTCGATGCCGCGTTCGGTCAGGCGTTCGGGGGTCATCGACTTGATGCCGAGGTCGACGGCGGCGACGCTGAACCTCTTCTCGCCGCGGGCCGGGATGAGCTTCGGTTCGGTGATCGAGACCTCGTCGACGAGGTTGGCCCCGGCCATCTGCGGGGAGGCCTGCACTCGGGCCAAGAGCTCTGCCTCGGCGATCTCGGCGGACGGTCCGGAGAAGATGCCCACGCGCATGGCGCCCTTGTCGCGCAGATGCCGGGTCAGCGCGCGGGTGTCGACGTCGCTGATGCCCACGATGCCGGAGTCTGCGAGCCAATCGGCGAGGTCGCCCTCGGAGCGCCAGCTCGACGAGATCCGGGAGGCGTCGCGGACGACGTACCCTGCGGCCCAGATACGGGCCGATTCGTCATCGGTGCGGTTGATCCCGGTGTTGCCGATGTGCGGCGCGGCCTGGATGACGATCTGGCGATGGTAGGACGGGTCGGTCAGCGTCTCCTGGTAACCGGACATCGCGGTGACGAAGACGGCTTCGCCCGTGGTCTCGCCGATCGCTCCGTAGGCGGAGCCGTGGAAGGTGCGGCCGTCTTCGAGGACGAGGACGGCGGGGGTGGTGGAAAAACTCATTGTGCCTCTTCGATCATTGCGCGGATGCGGTCGACGGTGGGAGCGGTGGACGCTGCGTAGCGGGCGCGGAAGCCGGTGTCGACGAGGGTGTCTCCCAGGCGCCAGGTGATGCGGACGATGCCGCCGCGTTCGACGAATTTGCCGATCATCCCGGACGTGGTGTCCACGGACACGATGTCCCGGCGCGGGATGAGGAAGTCCTCGCGTCCGGCCAGGTCCATGATCACTCCGCCGTCGGTGATGACGAGTTCGGCGGTGGTGCGGATGCCCAGGCCGTGCACGGCCACGCGTTCGAGCGGATGTCCGGCCTTCGTCGTCGACACGTACGAGCCTTCGACGGGATCGGCCACGGGGGTGATCCCGAGATGCGGCTTCGGAGGGACGACGACTTGCGCTTGGTCTCGTTTGCGTCGGCTCCATCCCCAGGCGATCGCCAGAATCACGAGGATGATGACGACTGCGACGATGAGTGTGCCTAGTGATCTGTCCATGTTGCTCCTGCCGGGTGGGGTGTTGTCAGTGCCCCTGCGGCCAATACCCGGTGGCCGTAGAAGAAGGTGTCGGTGACCTGGGCGGTCACTTCGACGCCGGCGAAAGGGTTGTTGCGTCCCTTCGTGGCGTGTGCGGCGGGATCGATGGTGTGCGCAGCCGAGGGATCGACGAGGACGATGTTCGCGCTCGCTCCGATCTCGAGGCTTCCGTGGCCTGAGGCACCGGTGATCCGAGCCGGAGCGGTCGACATCACCCGTGCCACGTCACCGAAGCCGAAGTCGTAGTCGGCCATCGCTGCGA
The DNA here is from genome assembly GCF_017808105.1 of Brevibacterium renqingii. Taxonomy (GTDB): domain Bacteria; phylum Actinomycetota; class Actinomycetes; order Actinomycetales; family Brevibacteriaceae; genus Brevibacterium; species Brevibacterium renqingii. Next base: position 113,098 of record NZ_JADBHF010000010.1, read on the forward strand.
CGACGATGGACAGCGCCGATTCCATGCCGACCATGCCCATGGCCGCCGCGGTCCACTCGCTGCACTTGTGCTCGGCGGTGTGGGGGGCGTGGTCGGTGCCGACGACGTCGATCGTGCCGTCGGCCAGTGCCTTGCGCAGGGCGGTGACATCGACATCGGTGCGCAGGGGCGGGTTGACCTTGTACACGGGGTCGAAGGTGCGCACGAGTTCGTCGGTGAGCATGAGATGGTGAGGGGTCACCTCGGCGGTCACGGCCACTCCCCTGGCCTTCGCCCAGCGGATGAGGTCGACGCTGCCGGCCGTGGACACATGGCAGATGTGCAGCCGGGAGCCGACGTGTTCGGCCAGCAGCACGTCGCGGGCGATGATCGACTCCTCGGCCACCGCCGGCCAACCGGGCAGTCCGAGTTCGGCCGAGACCGCGCTCTCGTTCATCTGCGCGCCTTCGGTCAGACGCGGTTCCTGTGCGTGCTGGGCGATGATCCCGTCGAAGGTCTTGACGTATTCGAGCGCTCGGCGCATGAGCAGGGGATCCGAGACGCAGATGCCGTCGTCGGAGAACATCCGCACCCGTGCCGCCGACCGGGCCATCGCCCCGAGCTCGGCCAGCTGCCTGCCTTCGAGGCCGATGGTGACCGCACCGACGGGCACGACCTCGGTGAAGCCGGCCGAGCGGCCCAGCCGGTGAACCTGTTCGACGACTCCGGCGGTGTCGGCCACGGGAGCGGTGTTCGCCATGGCGTGCACGCAGGTGAAGCCCCCGGCCGCGGCCGAGCGGGAACCGGTGAGGACCGTCTCTGCATCTTCCTTGCCCGGTTCGCGCAGATGGGTGTGCATGTCGACGAGTCCCGGGAGAGCCACGAGCCCTGCGGCGTCGACGATCTCGGTCGCATCGGGGTCGAGGAGCTCGGGTTCGACGATGCGCCCGTCGCGGACGGCGATGTCGGCGGCACCGCGTCCGAGCACATCGGCTCCGCGGATGAGGTAATCAGTCATTGGTCTCCTCCTGACCTGTCAGCAGACGGTAGAGGACCGCCATGCGCACGCTCACACCGTTCTCGACCTGGTCGAGGACGAGGGCGCGGGGTGAGTCCGCCGCGGCGGCGGAGATCTCGAATCCGCGATTCATGGGTCCCGGGTGCATTATGAACGTCTCGGCCGGCAGCTTCTCCAGCCGTGCGGCGCTCAGTCCCCACAGGCGGGCGTATTCGCGGGCGTTGGGGAAGAACGATTCGTGCATGCGCTCGTGCTGGACGCGCAGCATCATCACGGCTGCGAAGTCCTCGGCGCTCAGTGCGGCGTCGAAGTCGTAATGGACGGTGACCGGCCAATCCTCCACTCCCCAGGGCAGCAGGGTGGCCGGTGCGATGAGGTGGACGTCCGCGCCGAGGCCGGAGAGCAGGTGCACATTCGAGCGAGCCACTCTGGAGTGCAGGACGTCTCCGACGATGGCGACCTTCGCACCGTCCAGTCCCTGCCCGCGCGGGCCGCCGGCCACCGGCCCCGAGGCGGGCACCCCGGCGAGTGCCCGGCGCAGAGTGAAAGCGTCGAGAAGCGCCTGGGTGGGATGTTCGTGGGTGCCGTCGCCGGCATTGACGACGGGGACGTCGATCCAGCCGGTGTGGGCGAGCCGGTGCGCGGTGCCGGCGCCGGAATGACGGACGACGATCGCATCGGCGCCCATCGCGGAGATCGTCTGAATGGTGTCCTGCAGGCTCTCGCCCTTCGACACCGAGGATCCCTTCGCAGAGAAGTTGAGCACATCGGCCGAGAGCCGTTTGGCGGCGGCTTCGAACGACAGGCGTGTGCGTGTGGAGTCCTCGAAGAACAGATTGACCACGGTGCGGCCGCGCAGCACCGGGAGCTTCTTGACCTCGCGTTCGGACACGAGGGCCATCTCCTCGGCGATGTCGAGGATGGCGATGGCGTCGTTCCGGCTCAGGGATGCGGTGTCGAGCAGGTGCTTCATTCGCGGCCTCCCGAGATGGTGACCGCATCGCTGCCGTCGATCTCGGCCAGGGAGACGTTGACGCGTTCGCTGCTCGAAGTCGGAAGGTTCTTGCCCACATGATCGGCGCGGATCGGCAGATCGCGGTGGCCGCGGTCGACGAGGACGGCCAGCCGCACCCTCGCCGGACGGCCGAAATCTGCCAGGGCGTCGAGCCCGGCGCGGATGGTGCGGCCGGAGAAGAGCACATCGTCGACGAGGACGACGGTCTTCGCATCGATGCCCGAGGACGGGATGCTCGTCGGTTCGGGTGCCCGATAGGAGCCGCCGCGCAGGTCATCGCGGTACATGGTGATGTCGAGGCTGCCGGCGAGTTCGCTCGCTGCCTCGGGTCGGCCTTCGATCGCGGCGATCGCCTCGGCGAGTCGGTGGGCCAGCGGGACCCCGCGGCGCGGGATGCCGAGCAGAACGAGATCCTCGCTGCCCTTGTTGGATTCGATGATCTCGTGCGCGATGCGGGTGATCGCCCTCGAGATATCGGGGGCGTCCAGCACTGTTCGCTGTGTCATGTTTCCCCTTCTCCGCCTCTCCGGACGGTGGTTAAAGGAGTGGTTCGATTCGATTGTAGACCCGGCGTCGACGGCGCCGGTCGACGGGTCCGAATTGCGGACCCGTCGATTCAGATGAGCGTCGGCTTGACGTCAAGGATGCGGGAGAGCAGACCCGAGACGAAACCGGGTGAGTCGTCGGTGGAGAACTTGCGGGCCAGGGAGACGGCCTCGTCGATGGCGACCTTGTCGGGGACGTCCTCGTTGAACAGGATCTCCCAGGTGCCGATCTCGAGCAGCGACCGGTCGACCGCCGGCATCCGATCGAGAGTCCAGCCCTGCGCATAGGTGGAGATGATCTCGTCGATCTCCGCCTGCCTCGCAGTGATGCCTTCGACGATCTCGACCGCGTATTCCTTCATCGGATAGTCGGGATCGTTCGATCGCATGGTGACGAGTTCGTCCATCGCGAGTCGGCGCTGCCCGGCTTCGAAGAGCAGCTCGAGAGCCCTGCGGCGGGCTCGGGTGCGTGCGGATGCCACTTACTTGACGCGGCCGAGGTAGTCGCCGCTGCGAGTGTCGACCTTGACCTTGGTGCCCTCTTCGAGGAACAGGGGAACCTGGATCTCATAGCCGGTCTCGAGCGTCGCCGGCTTCGAGCCGCCGGTCGAACGATCGCCTTGGAGGCCGGGATCGGTCTGGGCGATGGTCAGCTCGACCGAGGGCGGCAGCTCCACGGACAGCGGAGTGCCCTCATGGAAGGAGACCTGCAGCTGCTGGTTCTCGAGCATGTAGTTCGCGGCATCGCCGACGAGCGCTGCGGAGATGTTGACCTGGTCGTAGTCCTCGGAGTCCATGAAGACGTAGTCGGTGCCGTCATGGTAGAGGTACTGCATATCGCGACGATCGACGTTGGCGGTCTCGACCTTGGTTCCGGCGTTGAAGGTCTTGTCGATGATCTTGCCGGAGGTCACGCTCTTGAGCTTGGTGCGGACGAACGCCGGACCCTTGCCGGGCTTGACGTGCTGGAACTCCAGCACCTGCCACAGCTGGTTGTCGAGGTTGAGCACGAGGCCGTTCTTCAGGTCGTTGGTTGTCGCCACTAATTCGTCCTTCTTCGCTTCAGTCCTGAGCACCGACCGGTGATCGCAGTCGGCAGGCGCGATCCGGGCACCCATGCTGATGGGTCGACGAATGCGCCACTGAGCAATTCTAGCAAGCCCGGACCTCCGCTTCCATCCGAGGCCACGCGCAGGCGGGCGCAGCCGAGGTCGAAGCGCGGCGGCGAGGACTCAGCCGAGGCCGGACCTCGCCGATGGGCTCTCAGCCGAGGTCGGTGCGCAGCGCGACCGTCGGCGAGGTCTCACCGATCTCCTGATAAGCGGTGTGCAGGATCGAGGCATCGGGGATCTCGACGGTGGACGGTTCGCCGATATCGGACAGCAGCACCATCCGCAGCATCGACCCGCGGGCCTTCTTGTCCCGCTTCATCGTCTCCAGCAGCTGCGGCCACACGTCCGAACGGTATCCGGTGGGCAGACCGAGCTTGCTCAGCAGCTCCCGATGCAGGTCGACGGTCTCGAACGGCAGGTTCTTGATCATGGAGGCCACCTCTGCCGCGAAGACCATGCCCACGGAGACCGCGGCTCCATGCCGCCACTGGTAGCGCTCCTTGTGTTCGATCGCATGGGCCAGCGTGTGCCCGTAGTTGAGGATCTCGCGCCGCCCGGACTCCTCGAAGTCCTCGGAAACGACTTCGGCCTTGACCCGGATGGAGCGCTCGATCAGCTCCCGGAGCACGGGCCCCTGGACGTCTCCGATCTCGTCCTTGGTATGGGCGGCCACGAGGTCGAGGATGCCGCGATCGGCGATGAAACCGGTCTTGACCACCTCGGCGAGGCCGGTGAAGAGTTCGTTCTGCGGCAGGGTGGCCAGAGTGTCGAGATCGACGAGCACTCCTGCGGGGGCGTGGAAGGAGCCGACGAGGTTCTTGCCTTCGGCGGTGTTGATGCCGGTCTTGCCGCCGACGGCCGCGTCGACCATGCCGAGGACGGTCGTGGGGATGTGGATGACCCGGATGCCGCGCAGCCAGGTGGCGGCGACGAATCCGCCGAGGTCGCTCACGGCGCCTCCGCCCACAGTCACGATGGCATCGGTGCGGGTGAAATCGGACTGGCCGAGGACCTGCCAGCAGAAGGCGGCCACCTGGACGTGCTTGGCCTCTTCGGCGTCGGGGATCTCGGCGGCAACAGCCTCGAGCCCCGCCGCCGAGAGGTCGTCGCGGACCGTTTCACCCGTGGTCCGCAGGGCACGCGGGTGAATCACGAGCACCTTCTCGACGCGGTTTCCGAGGAGCTCGGGCAGTTCGCCCATCAGCCCCTGGCCGACGAGGACCGGGTAGGTCCCGCCGGCGTCGACATTGATGCGTGTGAAGCTCATTCGTCCGTCTTCCTGATCGTCCATCGTCCTATCGGCACGGTGCAAGCCTCCTCGGCGCTGCACCGTCCGGGCGCGGGTGCCGAGGCGGCACCGGCCCCGACCCAGCCTAGCCCTCAGTGGTCCGCGGCGGCCACACGGCTGCTGCTGTGGGCAGGAGCGTCTCACCGTCCGCCATCGGTGCCGTCCTCGTCGAGATGGGCGTACTTCGCATACTCCTCGGCCCGCTGCAGACCGGTGAGGACGTCGACGACCCGGTTGACCACCGTCGACGGCGGCGAATTCGAGGCCTGCACGCGGAAGGTCGCGACCTGCTGGTAGAGCGGTTCGCGTTCGCGGACCAGAGCCTGCCAGTTCTCCACCGCGGTTCCGGCGCCGCGCAGGAGCGGACGGTGCGGGGCATTGAGCCGCTGGGCGACGGTGTCGACGTCGATGTCGATGTGCACGACCTTGATCGCCGGGTGTCGCAGCTGAGCTCGGGTGCCGGGGTTGAGGATCGCTCCCCCGCCCAAGGACACGATGCCCGGGCGGTCGAGGAGGCGCCGCAGCGCCTTGCGCACGACTTCGCGTTCGAGGCGTCGGAAGTGGTCCTCACCGCGTTCGACGAAGATCTCGGCGATGACTCCGTACTGGTCCACGATATTGGCGTCGGTGTCGATCAGCGGCAGCCCGAGGCGGTCGGCCAGCAGCCGCCCGATCGTCGACTTCCCGGCCGCAGGCGGGCCGGACAGCACGATGCGCGAGAGCGCGGCGGGGACCGGTTCCAGTGGCGGAACCGGTTTCGGGATCGGGGGCTGGTTCATCGTCCGATGCGGAGATTCTCCGGAATGGCCGCGACATAGGCGTCCAGGTTCCGTTTCGTCTCGGCGACCGAGTCACCGCCGAACTTCTCGACCACGGCCTCGGCGAGGACGAGTCCGACCATCGCCTCGGCGACGACACCGGCGGCCGGGACCGCGCAGACGTCGGAGCGCTGGTGGTTCGCCTTCGCGGACTCCCCGGTGCTCACATCGACGGTCGACAGAGCGCGCGGGACCGTGGCGATCGGCTTCATGCCGGCCCGCACACGCAGCGGTCCCCCGGTGCTCATGCCGCCCTCGGTGCCGCCGGCGCGATTGCTCGTGCGCCGGAACCCGTCGGGCCCGACTTCGAGTTCGTCATGGGCTCTGGATCCCGGTCGCTTCGTGGTGAGGAAGCCGTCGCCGACCTCGACGCCCTTGATCGCCTGGATGCCCATGAGGGCTCCGGCGAGGCGGGAGTCGAGGCGACGGTCCCAGTGCACATGCGAGCCGAGTCCGGGCGGAAGGCCGTAGGCGAGGACTTCGACGACGCCGCCGAGGGTGTCGCCCGCCTTCTTCGCGGTGTCGATCTCGGCGACCATGGCCGCCGACAGCTCCGTGTCGAAGCAGCGGACGGGGTCGGCGTCGAGTGCCGCCACGTCAGCGGCAGTGGGCAGTTCGGGCTCGGCCTCGCTGCCGTGCTCGGCCGTGCCGATCGCGACGGTGTGAGAGACGAGCGAAATGCCGAGTTCACCGAGGAACTTCGCCGCCACGGTGCCCAGAGCCACGCGCATCGCGGTCTCGCGCGCCGAGGCGCGTTCGAGCACGGGCCGGGCCTCGTCGAAGCCGTACTTCTGCATGCCGACGATGTCCGCATGTCCCGGGCGGGGCCGGGTCAGCGGGGCGTTGCGCGCCAGGCCCTCGAGTTCGCCTTCGTCGACGGGGTCCGCGCTCATCACGGATTCCCATTTCGGCCATTCGGTGTTGCCGACCTCGATGGCCACGGGTGAGCCCAGGGTCTCGCCGTGGCGGACTCCGCCGAGGAGCCTCACCTCGTCGGCTTCGAACTTCATCCGCGACCCGCGCCCGTAGCCGAGTCGGCGGCGAGCCAGGCTCGCTCGAATGTCGTCCCTGGTGATCGGTACATGGGCGGGAAGCCCCTCAATGATCCCGGTCAGCGCCTCGCCGTGGGATTCGCCTGCAGTCAGCCATCTCAACATTCCACCGATTCTACAAAACGAATGGGGCGAGCACGGACCCGAGCCACATTCCGGATAGCATCGCCGGTCCGAAGGCGATCGTCACCCCGCGCAGGCGACGGGCCCGGATCGCTTCGATGAGCGCCCATACGCAGGAGACGAGCATCATCGCCACGAGGACCGGCGCTGCGGCCCAGGGGTGGAAGAGCGCAGCCGTGGAGAAGACGACGAAGGCGAGTTTGACGTCGCCGAGGCCCATCGTCCGGGCTCCCAGCACGCGACCGAGCAGATGCAGCCCGGCGAAAGCGAGGACAGCGATCGTACCGGCGATGAGCGCAAGGGACCAGCCGGGCCAGCGGCCGAGGACGGAGGCGAGAGCTGCGACGCCGAAGCAGACTCCGATGAGCGGCCAGACGATCCGATCGGGCAGCCGGCGCAGAAGCACATCGGCCCGGATGAGGAACGGCGTCGCTCCGGCGACCGTTCCGAGGACGAGCGCGAGGCCGATGTGGTCGACCGGGCCGCTCGAGCCGGAGACGATGCCGACCGCGGCCGGAGACGCCGTCGGCGCCGGGCCGGTCGGACCGGCGGTGCCGACCGGGAAGAGCAGTCCCGCCGCCGCGGCGATGGCGATGCCGGTGACCACGGGGCGGACTGCGCCGGGTGCGCAACCGCGAGCGAATGCGGCGGCCTGCCCGTCGTCGGCGATCCAGGTCCGGGACGTGCGGGAGAGGACGAGTCCCGTGGCCAGGGCGATGAGCACCGTCAGGACGATGACCATCCCGTGCAGCATCCCCGTCACCACCGCGTCCTGCGATCAGTCGCCGGACTCGGAGCCGGGGTGGTCGAGGGCGGCGTACATGGCCGTGCTGATCCGCTCGCGCAGCTCATCGCCGCTCATCGTCTCAGGCGGCATCTCCGAGTTCGGGGAACCCGTCGCTGCCCGCGCGGCGGTCAGGAACATCTCGAATTGGGCGACGGCCTGCTCGACGAGCATCGCCGTGCCCTCGACCGGACGCAGACCGTGCGCGGCGGCTGCGGCGAGGAACGCCGAGTCCTGCGCATAGGCGACGTCGAGGGCGACCCGGACGGGGGCGTCGCCGGCGGTGGAGGAATCGTCCCAGCGCAGCTCGGGAGCCGCCTCGGCGGGCAGGGTGGAGATGACGAGTGCCGACTCAGGGATCCTCTCCAGCGGTGCCGTCGATGCAGTGATGCCGAGCCGGTCGGCGAGTTCGAGGACCCGACGGGCACGGTCGGGGCTGCGGACGAGGAAGTCGACGTGGCCGATGCCGAGTTCGCGGCAGGCCACGAGCGCCGAGGCGGCAGTGGCTCCGGCGCCGAGGATCGTCGCCCGTGAGGCCTGCAGACTCGCCGGCTCTCCGGGAGCGCGGGCCGCCAGGTGCGGGGCGATCGCGCGCACGATCCCGCGCACGTCCGTGTTCGCGACCTGCACCTGCTCCCCCGTGCGCACGAGCGTGTTGCCGGCGCCGGTGAGCTCCGCCGTGTCCTCGATCGTCCAGCCGCGTGCGTCGGCGAGGTCGACCAACCGGTCCTTCAGCGGCATGGTCAGCGAGAAACCGGTGTGTGCGGGGTGGTCGTCGAGGAAGGTCTCGAGCTCATCGGCCCCGAGGTCGACGCGGGAGTATTCGCTCGTGTCCAGGCCGAGGGCCGCGAACGCGCAGCGGTGCAGCAGCGGTGACTTCGAATGGGCGATCGGCCGCCCGAGCACTGCGGCGAGGATCCTCATCCCTCACCACTGTCCTCGCTGTGCTCCTTGAGCCATCTGCGGTAGATCTCGACGTTCTTCTTGTGCTCGGCGTACGTGTCCGCGAACTTCGTCTCACCCGTGTCGGGGTTCGTGGCCACGAAGAACTGCCAGTCGCCCTTCGTCGGGTCGAGCGCGGCGTCCACGGCACCGGAGCTCGGGGCGTTGATCGGGCCGGGAGGCAGTCCCTTCTTCTTGTACGTGTTGTACGGAGAATCCGACTGACGTTCCTTCTTCGTCGTCGTCAGATCCGAACGGGCTCCGTGGATATAGGCCACGGTGGCATCGGACTGCAGCAGTCCGCCGGTCTTCGAATGGTCGGAGATCCGGTTGAGGAAGACCCGGGCGACCTTCTTGCGCACCTCTTCGTCCCCTGGGGACTCCTTCTCCACGAGGCTGGCCAGGGTGAGAACACGATTGGCGTCCTTGTCCTCGATGCCCTTCTCGTCGAGTTCGCTCGCGGTCTTGTCGACCATCTCCTGGACGACTTGCTCGGCGGTCTTCGTCTTGTCGAGGTCGTAGGTCGCCGGGTAGAGATAGCCCTCGAGGCTCGGTGCCTCGATCTCGAGTCCGTAGTCCTTCGGCGTCTTGTCGTCGATGGCCTTGTCGACCTCGTCGGCGTTCATTCCCGATTCGATCATGATCGATTTGATCTCTTCGACCTGTTTGCCCTCGGCGATGGTGATCTTCGGCGGCGCGATCGGGTTGATGAGCGCTTCGACCGCGGCCTCCGAGCTCATCTTCTCCCGCATCGTCCAGGTTCCCGCTTGGATGGTCGCGTCACGGCGTTCGACTTCGTCGAGGAAGGGTTCGGAGTTCATGATCACGCCCTCTTCGACCAGCTGGTTGGCCACGGTGCGTGCGGAGGACCCGGGGGCGATCTCGATCGACACCTCATCGGTGCCCTTCCCCTCGTAGTCGCCTTTCGGGCCGAAGAGGTCGTCGAACACGCCGCCGGCGGCCCTGACACCGAAGAATCCCCCGATGCCGAAGACGAGGACGCAGATGACCACGATCGTCGTGGTGCGTCGCCTGCGCATCATCCGACGCCGCTTCTTCTCTCGGATCTCCGACCGGGTCAGGCCCTCGTCTGCCGAGAACTCACCTGGGAACGGGCTCATTGCTCACTCTCCTCGTCGGGCATCTCGCGTCCGGCGGGGGCACCGGTGTTGTGTTCGAACTCGAGGGCGTTCTGCAGGATGATCACGGCCGCCTGGGCGTCGACGATCTCTCGGCGCTGGCGCGACGTTTTCCCGGCCGCAGCCAGGGCGTGGTGGGCTTCGACGGTCGTGAAGCGTTCGTCGATCAGTCGGATGGGGGCGCCGGTCGCCTCGGCGATCGCGCGCGCGAAACTCAGCGCCGAGGCGGCCGCGGCCCGGGCGGCCCCGTCGAGGGACTTCGGGTCCCCCACGAGGATCTCGATGGGTTCGTACTCCGCGACGATCTCGCGCAGCTGCTTCAGTGCCGCCGGTTCGTCTTTGCGCCGCAACACGGTCAGCGGGGTCGCGAGGATGCCGTCGGGGTCGCTGGCTGCGACCCCGATCCGCACCGCACCGATGTCGAGGCCCAGACGGCGACCTCGGCGGAAACTCACTGGATGGCCGCCTTGACGGCCGCGATGGCGGCCGGGATCGCTGCCGGGTCGCTGCCGCCGCCCTGGGCGAGGTCGGGTTTGCCGCCGCCTCCGCCGCCGAGCTCGCCGCAGGCCTGGGACACGAGCCGACCGGCCTGCAGTCCGACTGTGCGGGCCGCCTCGGTGGTCGCGATGACCACGACGGGTTTGCCGCTGCTCACACCGAGTCCCAGCACCACGGCCTGACGGTCGCTCACCCGTGCACGGAGATCGGTGACGACGGTGCGGACGTCTCCGCCGCTTGCGACCTCGCCGAGATCGGCGACGACGAAGAGCGTCGCGCCCACGGTCTGGGCGTCGTCGAGGAACTTCCCGGCCGAGGCCAGCAGCTGCTGGGAGTTCAGACGCGAGATCTCCTTCTCAGCATCCTTGAGGCGGCTCATCAGATCGGAGACGCGGCCGGGCACGTCGGTGCCCGGGACCTTGAGCATCTCCGAGAGCGAGGACACGATGGTCCGCTCCGCGGCCAGGGACCGGAAGGCGTCCATGCCCACGGCTGCTTCGATGCGCCGCACGCCGGAGCCGACGGAGGCTTCGGAGAGCACGGAGATCGGCCCGACCTGGGCAGACGCGCCGACGTGGGTGCCGCCGCACAGTTCGCGGGAGAAGGGACCGCCGATGTCGACGACGCGCACGATGTTCGGGTACTTCTCGCCGAACAGTGCCATGGCTCCGGACTTCCGGGCCTCGTCGAAGGGCATGTACTCGGTGCCGACCTCGTAGTTCGAGCGCACCGCGAGGTTGGCGACCTCTTCGATCTCGGCGCGCATCTGGGTGCTCGGGGCTTCGGGGAACGAGTAGTCGAAGCGCATATAGCCGGGCTGGTTGAGCGAGCCCGCCTGCACGGCGTGGTTGCCGAGGATCTCACGCAGCGCCGCGTGGACGAGGTGGGTCGCGGTGTGCGCCTGGGCGCCCTGGAAACGGTGGTCGTGGTCGACGGCGGCAAGCACCTCGTCGCCGGTGTGCAGCTCTCCGTCGATGATCTCCACGCGGTGGGCGGGCAGGCCCTTGACCGGGTTCTGCACGTCGGTGACGCGGGCGGTGAACCCATGGCCGGAGATCAGGCCGATATCGGCCCGCTGGCCGCCGGACTCCGCGTAGAAGGGGGTGAGATCGAGGACGACATCGCCGCTCTGCCCGGTCGTGAGCACCTCGGCGGCCGCGCCGTCGACGACGATTCCGCGGACGCGTGTGTCGGTTTCGAGCCGGTCGTAGCCGACGAACTCGCTCGTTCCTTCGTCGAGGAGGGCCGAATAGGCCGACAGGTCGGTGTGCCCGCCGCCCTTCTTGGCCTTCGCGTCGGCCTTGGCGCGAGTGCGCTGCTGGCTCATGAGCTCTCGGAAACCGGCCTCGTCGACGCTCAGTCCGGCCTCGGCGGCCATCTCGAGGGTGAGATCGATGGGGAATCCGTGCGTGTCATGGAGGGCGAAGGCGATGTCGCCGCTGATGGTCTTCTCGGATCCGGCGAGGGACTCCGCCGCGTTCGCGAACAGCTGGGTGCCGGATTCGAGGGTGCGCAGGAACGCCTTCTCCTCGGCATAGGCCACGCGTGAGATCCGGTCGAACTCCGTTTCGAGTTCCGGGTACGACAGCTTCATCGCCTGCATCGACACGGGCAGCAGTTCGGGCAGGACTTCGTCCTTGACTCCGAGCAGGCGCATTGCGCGCACAGCACGGCGGAGCAGTCGGCGGAGGATGTAGCCGCGTCCTTCATTGCCCGGGCGGACTCCGTCGCCGATGATGATCAGCGCCGAGCGGACGTGGTCGGCGACGACGCGCATCTGCACGTCCGCTTGCTCATCATTGCCGTAGGCTCGGCCGGACAGACGGCTGGCGGCTTCGATGACGGGGAACACCTCGTCGATCTCGTACATGTTCTCCACACCCTGCAGCAGGAAGGCCACGCGCTCGAGACCCATGCCGGTGTCGATGTTCTTCGCCGGCAGCTCGCCTGCGATGTCGAAGTCGACCTTCGAGCGGACCTCGCTGAGCTCGAACTCCATGAACACGAGGTTCCAGATCTCGATGTAGCGGTCTTCGTCGGCCACGGGGCCGCCTTCGACTCCGTAGTCGGGTCCGCGGTCGAAGTAGATCTCCGAGCAGTACCCGCCGGGGCCGGGCTGGCCGGTGTGCCAGAAGTTGTCCTCGCTGTCGCGCAGCTGGATCCGATGGCGTGGGATCGAGGTCTCCTCGAGCCACAAGTCGATCGTCTCCGAATCGTCCTCGTGCACGGTCGCCCACAGGAGCTCAGGGTCGAACCCGAGTCCGCCCTCGGCGATGGGGTTCGTCAGCAGTCCCCAGGCGAACCGGATGGCCTCGCGTTTGAAGTAGTCGCCGAAGGAGAAGTTGCCGTTCATCTGGAAGAAGGTGCCGTGGCGCGTCGTCTTTCCGACCTCTTCGATATCGGCGGTGCGCACGCACTTCTGCACGCTCGTGGCACGGTTGAACGGAGCGGGTTCACGGCCGGTGAGGTAGGGGATGAACTGAACCATTCCTGCGATGTTGAACAGGATGGACGGATCGGAGCTGATCACCGACGCTGAGGGGACCACGGTGTGCCCGTTCGCTTCGAAGTAGTCCAACCAGCGTTGTTTGATCTCTGCCGTCTTCAATCCAAGACCTTTCACGAATTGCCCGTGCGCACCGGCACTCACTCATGCGTACCCGCACTTACCAGGGACTAGTTTAATGGCTCAACCACAATATGCGAGGCCGCGCGGCGTGCCGACGCCGACCCGCCGTGCCCGGCCCGTCGTGAACCGTGCTCCGGCCCAGCGGCCGCTCTTGCGGTGAATGCACGACTGCCCGGAACCAGCGGTCCCGGGCAGTCGTGGTGACGCTCTGCGTTTCGCTCAGCCGATCAGCGCGAGTAGAACTCGACGACGAGCTGCACGTCGCAGGTGACCGGCACCTCTTCGCGCTTCGGGGTGCGCAGGAGGGTGGCCTGCAGGCCCTCGAGGTTGACGTTGAGGTAGCCCGGGACTGCGGGCAGGACGTCCTTGTGGCCGCCGGCGGCGGCGACCTGGAACGGATCCATCGATGCCGACCGTTCGTGAACCTGGATGGTCTGGCCTTCCTTCACGCGGAAGGAGGGACGGTCCACGCGCTGTCCGTCGACCGTGATGTGACGGTGCACGACGAACTGGCGGGCCTGGGCCATGGTGCGGGCGAAGCCGGCGCGCAGGACGAGGGCGTCGAGACGCGATTCGAGGAGCTCGACCATGGTCTCACCGGTCAGACCGGGGAGGCGGCTGGCTTCTTTGTAGGTCTTGAGCATCTGAGCCTCACGGACGCCGTACTGCGCGCGCAGACGCTGCTTCTCCTTGAGGCGGACCGAGTAGTCGCTGTCATTGCGACGACGGGCGCGGCCGTGCTCGCCCGGAGGGTAAGGACGACGCTCGAAGTACTTCTCGGCCTTGGGTGTCAGAGCAATGCCGAGGGCGCGCGAGAGGCGCGTCATGCGGCGGTTGCGTGCTGGTGCTGGCACTGTATTACCTTTCATCAATATGGTTCGTCACGACCGGCCTGAGGTTCTCGCCCTGATCGCAACCGTTGTTTCCCCGGATGGGAAAGAGGGATTGAGCGTCGAGATCCGCTCGCACCGACCGCCTTTAGGGTGCAGGCACAACAGCTGTCAATCCTAGCGGGTGCGCGCGGTCCGCCGCAAAGCCGATCGGCGTGTCCGCGACTGTGATCTTCCCGACTCCCCGCCCACTCGCAGCGGTCGGCCTGTCACCCATCGTGGCTTTCGACGGCGGCGTCTTCGAAGGTCAGGGTCGCAGGAGGCGGTTGAGGTTCTCCAGCCGTTCGGCCATCGACCGTTCCATGCCGTTCGTGCTCGGCGTGTAGTAGCGCTTGCCCCGCAGCGTCTCGGGCAGATACTCCTGATCGGCCACCCCGTGCGGGTAGTCGTGTGAGTACTTGTATCCGTGACCGTGGCCGAGTTCCTTGGCACCCGGATAATGGGCGTCGCGCAGGTGGGTCGGCACCTGCCCTGCCAGGCCGTTCTTCACGTCGGCGATGGCGGCGTCGAGTGCGCGGTAGCTGGCGTTCGACTTCGGTGCCAGAGCCAGGTAGGTGACGGCTTCGGCGAGCGGGATCCGACCTTCGGGCATGCCGATGTTCTGTACGGCGGTGGATGCGGCGACGGCGATGGGCAGCGCCTGCGGGTCGGCCATGCCGATGTCCTCAGCGGCGGAGATGACGACCCGGCGGGCGATGAAGCGCGGATCCTCACCCGCGACGATCATCCGCGCCAGATAGTGCAGCGCCGCGTCGACGTCGGAGCCGCGGATGGATTTGATGAACGCGGAGACGACGTCGTAGTGCTGATCGCCGTTGCGGTCGTAGCGCAACACGGTCTCGCTGCTCGCCTCGGCGCAGGCCTGTTCGGTGATGCGGATCGGCGTCTCGGCCTCTTCGCCGTCCTCGGCCTCGTTGACCTCATCGTCCTCGCCGGCCCGACCGGCCGCGGCCTGGGCCGCGGCGATCCCTGCGGCCGCCTCGAGCACTGTCAGGGAACGCCGAGCATCGGCTCCAGCGATGCGGACGATGAAGTCGCGAGCCTCGGCGGCGAGCTCGAACTGCCCGGCCAGGCCCCGTTCGCTCTCGATCGCACGGTCCAGCAGGTTGCCCACCGCGGCATCGTCGAGGGGACGGAGGGTGAGCATGAGTGAGCGTGAGAGCAGCGGCGAGATGACGGAGAACGAGGGATTCTCCGTCGTGGCTGCGACGAGGACGACCAGACGGTTCTCCACCGCCGGCAGCAGGGCGTCCTGCTGGGCCTTGGAGAAGCGGTGGATCTCGTCGAGGAAGAGCACCGTCGTGCGGCCGTACATCTCCCTTTCGCGACGGGCGTTCTCGATCACCTGCCGCACGTCCTTGACCCCGGCGGTGATCGCGGAGAGTTCGACGAAGGTGCGTCCCGGAGCATGGGAGATCACATGCGCCAGAGTCGTCTTCCCGACGCCCGGCGGGCCCCACAGGATCACCGAGGAGGCCCCCGCCCGGTCTCCCCCGCTGGCCTCGACGAGCTGGTTGAGCGGGGAGCCGGGGAAGGTCAGATGCTCCTGCCCGACGACCTCGCTCAGCGTGCGCGGACGCATCCGCACGGCCAGGGGGTCCAGCGCCCGGCCGGAAGAGCTGTTCGCAGAACCGGTGAAGCCCGGACCAGGCGGTTCCTGGTCCGGGCCGTCGGAGAACAGATTCGGTTCCTGGCTCATCAGGCCTCGGCGTCGTCGTCTTCCGGCTCGAAGTCCACGCCCGCCTCGGCACGCTGGGCATCGGTGATCGGTGCCGGTGCCTGGGTCAGCGGGTCGAAGCCGCCGCCGGACTTCGGGAAGGCGATGACCTCGCGGATCGAGTCGACACCGGCCAGCAGGGAGACGATGCGGTCCCAGCCGAATGCGATGCCGCCGTGCGGGGGCGCGCCGAATTTGAAGGCTTCGAGGAGGAAGCCGAACTTCTCGGCCGCTTCCTCTTCGGAGATGCCCATGATCTTGAACACGCGTTCCTGGACCTCGGGTCGGTGGATGCGGATGGACCCGCCGCCGATCTCGTTGCCGTTGCACACGATGTCATAGGCGTAGGCCAGAGCGTTGCCCGGATCGGATTCGAGACTGTCGAGGAATTCCGGCTTCGGCGCGGTGAAAGCGTGGTGAACTGCGGTCCATGCGCCCTCGCCCACGGCGACGTCTCCGGCGGCCTGAGCATCAGCGGCCGATTCGAACAGCGGCGCGTCGACGACCCAGACGAATGCCCAGTCGCCGTCCTCGATCAGACCGGTCCGCTCGGCGATCTCGTTGCGGGCGGCACCGAGCAGCGCGCGGGAGGAGTTCGCGTCTCCGGCGGCGAAGAAGATCGCATCGCCCGGACTCGCTCCGGCGGCGGCGACGAGGCCGGCCTTCTCCGTCTCGGAGATGTTCTTGGCCACGGGTCCGGACAGGGCCCCGTCCTCGCCGACGAGCACATAGGCCAGTCCCTTGGCGCCGCGCTGCTTGGCCCAGTCCTGCCAGCCGTCGAGCTGACGGCGCGGCAGAGATCCGCCGCCGGGATAGACGACGGAGCCGACATAGGGCGATTGGAAGACCCGGAACGGGGTGTCGGCGAAGAATTCGGTGAGGTTGTGCAGCTCGAGCCCGAAGCGCAGGTCCGGTTTGTCCGTACCGTACTTCTCCAGCGCCTCGTGGTAGGTGATGTGCGGGATCGGGGTGGTGATCTCGTGTCCGATGAGCTTCCACAGCGCGGTGAGGATCTCCTCGGCCAGGGCGATGACGTCCTCCTGCTCGACGAAGGAGGCTTCGATGTCGAGCTGGGTGAACTCGGGCTGGCGATCGGCGCGGAAGTCCTCATCACGGTAGCAGCGCGCGATCTGGTAGTACCTCTCCATGCCTGCGACCTGGAGCAGCTGCTTGAACAGCTGCGGAGACTGCGGCAGGGCGTACCAGGAGCCGGGCCTGAGCCGGGCGGGCACGAGGAAGTCGCGGGCGCCCTCGGGAGTCGATCGGGTCAGAGTCGGAGTCTCGATCTCGACGAAGCTGTGCGCATCGAGCACCGAGCGGGCCGCCTTGTTGACGTCCGAACGCAGACGGATCGCCGCCGCCGGACCCGAGCGGCGCAGGTCCAGGTAGCGGTAGCGCAGACGGGTCTCCTCCCCCACGGTGCCGGAGTCCTCGGCGTGGTCGGAGACCTGGAACGGCAGAGCCGAAGCCTCGGAGAGCACCGTGACGGCGGTGTCAACGACCTCGATCTCGCCCGTAGGCAGGTTCGGGTTCGTGTTCCCTTCGGGGCGGACCGAGACGGTGCCTGTGGCCTTGACCACGGTTTCGTTGCGCAGCTGGTGAGCATCGTCTTCCCGGACGACGACCTGCACGATTCCCGAAGCGTCACGCAGATCGATGAAGGCCACACCTCCGTGATCGCGACGACGATCGACCCACCCGGTGAGGGTGACGTTTTGTCCTGCGTTCTCGGCTCGCAGGCTTCCGGCTTCGTGGCTTCGCAGCACCTAGGACTCCTTAGTGATATTGATGTGTCAGCGCCTGAACAATGATAGTCGCTTATGAATCAGGCCCTGTACACGCGCGGCCAGAGGTCGTCTGCGCTCGGCGCCCATGTGGCCGGATCGGCCGGCGTCTGCTCTCCGCTGCGGATGTCCTTGACCTCGTGGCCGGAATCACCGTCGGTGAACCACACGAAGGGTATGTTGCGTCGTTCGGCGTAGCGGATCTGCTTGCCGAACTTCGCGGCGCTCGGCGAGACCTCGCACGGGATGTCACGGGCCCGCAGCGCTGTGGCCACGGCATCGGCCGCGCCGCGACCGTCCTCGTCGGTCACCGCCACGACCACCGCAGAGGGAGTTCCCCGAGTGGCGCGGACACCGGAGTCCTCGCCGAGGACGAAGGCCATGAGGCGGGAGACTCCGATGGACATCCCGACTCCGGGGTAGTTCTTCTTGCCCACGCTCACGAGCGAATCGTAGCGGCCGCCGGAGGACACGGAGCCGAGCTCTTCGTGTCCGATCAGCTGTGTCTCATAGACGGCGCCGGTGTAGTAGTCGAGCCCGCGAGCGATCTTGAGCTGCGCGACGACGACTCCGGGGGCCCGTTCGTGGGCGGCCCGAAGCAGGGTCGTCAGCGATTCGAGCCCATCGTCGAGCAGCGGGTGCTCCACTCCGAGAGCGCGCACTTCGTCGGCGAAGGCCGGGGAGGCTGATTCGATGGCAGCCAGCTGCAGGCACAGCCGCTGCTGGCTCTCGTCGGCACCGGCCTCGGCGGCGAGGAGCTTCCCGACCTCTTCGGGCCCGATCTTGTCGTACTTGTCCAGGCAGCGCAGCACCGCCTGGATGTCCGTCAGGCCGATGCCGCGGGCAAAGCCTTCGAGGAGCCGGCGATCGTTGACGACGATCTTGATGCCCGGCACCCCCAGGGGCGCGAGTCGGGAGAAGGCGTCGGCGACGGCCAGTGGGATCTCGACTTCGAAATGGCCGGGCAGCTCCGTGTCGGCGATGACGTCGATATCGGCCTGAATGAATTCGCGGTAGCGGCCGGCCTGCGGTCGCTCCCCTCGCCAGACAGGCTGCACGCGAGCCGTCTTGAACGGGAAGCTCAGCTCATTGGCGTTGTCGGCGACATACCGCGCCAGAGGCACGGTGAGGTCGAAGTGCAGGCCCAGCGGGTTGCGATCGGCACCGTCGGAGTGCAGGCGGGAGACGGCGAAGATCTCCTTGTCGATCTCCCCGTCCTTCGCCAACTGACTGATCGGTTCGACGGCGCGGTGGTTGAGGGCGGAGAACCCGTGCAGGGCGAAGGTGTGCTCGAGGGTGTCGATGATGGCCTTCTCGATCACGCGTTCGGCCGGAAGTCGTTCCGGGAATCCGGACAGACGGGCTGACTTCGCCATGGTGCTCCTTGCTTTCGGTGCGGTTGCGGTGTGAGGTTCGGATGGTCCGCGGTCCGGCGCTGGCACCGGCGCGGTCGTGGGTCAGAAGAAGGGGTTCGTGGCCAGTTCTCGTCCGACCCGTGACGCTGGACCGTGTCCAGGATAGATGGGAACGTCCGGCAGGGCCGCGAAGGCACGCAGCGAGTCCTGCATCGCCCGAGCGTCTCCCCCGGGCAGGTCGACGCGGCCGATGGCTCCGGCGAAGACGACGTCTCCGGTGAAGATGATCTCCTCGGCATCGGCGACGACGCGCAGCAGCATCGACCCTTCGGTGTGTCCGGGGGCGGAGACGGCCGTGACCGTCAGTCCCGCCACTTCGAAGTTCTCGCCGTCGGCGATGTCGGTCACCTCGGGCGCCGCCCACCCTTCGACCAGCGGGGCGAGCATCTGCGCGAACTGCGGGCTGAGCGTCGTCGCCGGTCGATCCAGCCGATATCGATCGGCCCCGCCGAGGTGGACGGGCACATTCCAGCGGGCGAGCACGTTGTTCAGCCCCAGGATGTGGTCCGGGTGGCCATGGGTGAGGAAGATCGCCTGTGGGGCCAGGCCCTCTTCGGCAAGCAGACGCTCGAGAGCCGGAGCGCAGTCGTAGCCGGAGTCGATGAGTATGCAGTCGCTGCGCCCCTCGGCGCGCACGGCATAGCAGTTGACGTCGAGGAATTCAGCGTGGGTTGTCAACACATCCATGAGCAAAGTCTATCCACAGGCTCGCTGATGGTTATGCTGGGATAACGTCTATCCCACAATCGAGTGATCGGCGGGTGTGAAGACCTGCCGGTTCGACCGATGGAAACAAGGTGAGAACCATGTCGACCCCGACACCGAAGCCGACCCCCCGCCCGTCATCCCTGCCCCGCCCGCAGGCGGCACAGGTGGTCAACGCCAGCCATGTCGACCACGACGCCGAGGTGGCCCGCGCGGTGGCGCATGGTCGTGCCGATGCCGACGGCAGTGTGTTCGTCACCACCCCGGACGGCGAACGCCCCGTCGGTCAGTATCCGGATGCCACCCCTGAAGAGGCTCTCGAATACTTCGCGAAGAAGTACGTCGAACTCGTCGAGAGCGCGGTCCTGCTGCGCAATCGCCTCTCCGCCGGCGCCCCGGGCCGCGAGATCGTCTCTGCCGCCACCACCCTGCAGGAATCGCTGCCGGAGGCCAATGTCGTCGGTGATCTCAAGAACCTGAGTGCGACACTCGACACTCTCATCTCCGATGCCGAGGCCACGGAGTCCCGGCAGGCCGCCCGCGCTCAGGCCGCGAAGCTCGCCGCCGCCGAGGACCGAGAGGAGCTCGTCGCCGAGGCCGAAGCGCTGGCCAAGCAGGATCCTTCGAAGATCCAGTGGAAGCAGTCGGGTGCGCGGCTGCGCGAACTCTTCGCGCAGTGGAAGGAAATGCAGCGCAGCGGGCCTCGCCTGCCGCGTTCGGTCGACCAGGAGCTGTGGGGACGCTTCTCACAGGCGCGGAGCACTTTCGAGCACAAGCGCAAGGAGTTCTTCGCAGAACTCGACAAGCTCAACGCCGAGGGCAAGCGGATCAAGGAGAAGATCGTCGCCGAGGCTGAATCGCTGTCGGCATCGACCGATTTCCGCTCCGTGTCCCAGAAGTACAAAGAGCTCATGACCCAATGGAAGCGGGCCCCGCGTGCCTCCCGGAAGGACGACGACGCCCTGTGGGCACGCTTCCGTGCGGCGCAGGACGTGTTCTTCTCCGCCCGGGATGCCGAGAACGCCGCGCTCGATGAGGAGTACAGAGGCAATCTCGTCGTCAAGGAGCAGCTGCTCAAGAGGGCGCAGGCGCTGCTGCCGATCACGGACCCGGTCGCCGCGAAGAAGGAGCTGCGGGCCATTCAGGATGAGTGGGAAGAGGCCGGTAAGGTCCCCCGGGCTGACATCTCACGGATGGAGAACGGTCTGCGTGAGGTCGAGCGTGCCCTGTCCGAGGCCGAGGAGGCCGCGTGGCAGCGCAGCAATCCGGAGACGAAGGCCCGCACCTCCGGCGCACTGAGCCAGCTCGACGACTCGATTCTCGAGCTCGAGAAGAAGCTCGAAACCGCTCGTGCCGGCGGTGATGAGAAGACCGTCGCCGAGGCGCAGTCCGCTCTCGACGCTCGCCGTGCCTGGAGGGACCAGGTGGCCCAGACCGCGGCCGAACTCGACTGAGTGAGGCCCTGGCGGCCTGTCCACAGGACCTGACGTTCGAGTCCGTACTCGTCCACAGCGCCTGCCACGGCTCTTGTCAACGCCTCCATGCTCGACGATAGTCGGCGTATGGAGGCGTTGTTTCATCTGCGTGACTACGGGTACGAACATCTCACCGAGCTCACCCTCGACGGTCTGCTCATCCGTCTCACCGAGTCGACCTGGGTGCGCAAGGGCGCGATCCTCTCGCCCGTGGACCGGATGGCGGCCCTGCATTCTATCGTCCCGCCCGGACTGGCCCTCTCCCATGACAGCGCCTGGTGGGTGCACCGTGGTCTGGGTCGGGCGCCGTCGCCGTTGAGCTTCATCACTCTGCCGCGGCGCCGCTGGGTCGCCGACGACGGTTTCGCAGTCCATGAGATCGCTCTGGCCGATGACGAGTGGCAGTTCATCGGCCGGCTGCCGATCACTGTGGAGGAGAGGACGCTCTATGACCTGCTCCTCCCCCATCTCCGGCAGCCGCGATCGCAGTCCGCGCAGATGCTGCGCGGAATCGTCAGGGAGATCCCCGAAGGTCTGGCCTACCGATTCAGGCTCTATCTCGACGCCGTCTCGCGCCGGCCGTTCGTGGCGCAGATGCGCGCACTCCTCGACGGGCACCGATCCTGACACAGCCGGAGATCGCCGGAGCACATCGGCGACCGCCTGACACTGCCGGGTGCCCTCGGAGACGAGCAGCTGCCGGATGCCCTCGGACCGATCAGCCGCCGGAGATGCGATAGACGTCGAAGACGCCTTCGACCTTGCGCACAGCCGAGAGCACGGTGTCGAGATGGCTGGCGTCGCTCATCTCGAACACGAACTTCGACTGCGCCACCCGTGCTCTCGAGGTGCCCACGGACGCAGAGAGGATGTTCACATGCGTGTCGGTGAGCACCTTGGTGATGTCGGAGAGCAGGCCCGACCGGTCGAGTGCTTCGACCTGGATCTGGACGAGATAGATGCCGCTGGTCTTCTCGCCCCATTCGACCTCGACCATCCGTTCGGGCTCGCGTTCGAGGGAGACGACGTTCGGACAGTCGACACGGTGCACGGACACCCCCGATCCGCGGGTGACGAAGCCGAGGATCTCGTCGCCGGGAACCGGAGTGCAGCAGCGGGCGAGTTTGACGAGCACATCGTCAACGCCCTTGACGGTCACGCCTTCGGACGAAGAATGGTGCCCCGATGACTGACCGGTGCGATTGCGCGGCTCCGGAGGCAGCACGACCTCTTCGTCGTCCTCACCGACCTCTTTGGCGAGCAGATCGACGACGTGCTGCGCCGAGGACACGCCGTTGCCGATCGCGGCGTAGAGTGCGCTGACATCGGGCAGACGCAGTTCCGTCGCGACTACCTGGAGAGCTTCCTGGCTCATCAGCGAGGCGGCGGAGATCGTGTGCCTGCGCATCGCCCGAGCCAGCTGTTCGCGACCGTTCTCGATCGCCTCTTCGCGGCGCTCCTTGGAGAACCACTGGCGGATTTTGCTGCGCGCACGGGGGCTCTTGACGAACCCGAGCCAGTCGCGGCTGGGGCCCGCGTTCTCGTCCTTCGAGGTGAACACCTCGACCGAGTCGCCGTTCTTCAGCTCCGTGTCCAGAGCCACGAGACGGCCGTTGACGCGTGCGCCCATCGTCTTGTGGCCCACCTCGGTGTGCACGGCGTAGGCGAAGTCGATGGGTGTGGCACCGGCCGGCAGACTCATCACATCGCCTTTGGGCGTGAAGACATAGACCTCTTTCGAGTTGACCTCGTAGCGGAGGCTGTCGAGGAACTCGTCGGGGTCGCTGACCTCGCGCTGCCAGTCCAGCAGCTGCCGCAGCCAGGCCGCATCGTCAACTTCGCCGGCGTCCGAGACCTTCACCGAGCGTGCGGTGTTCGACGTCACCGCCTTCGACGATTTGCCCAGGTCCTTGTACTTCCAGTGGGCGGCCACGCCGAACTCGGCACGTCGGTCCATCTCATGGGTGCGGATCTGGATCTCGACCGGTTTGCCGTTGGGTCCGATGACCGTCGTATGCAGGCTCTGGTACATGTTGTACTTCGGCATCGCGATGTAGTCCTTGAACCTGCCCGGCACCGGATTCCACCGGGAGTGGACGATGCCGAGGGTGGCATAGCATTCGCGCACCGACTCCACGAGCACGCGGACGCCGACGAGATCGTAGATGTCGGCGAACTCGTGTCCGCGCACGACCATCTTCTGGTAGATCGAGTAGTAGTGCTTCGGACGACCTGTGATCGCGGCTTCGATCCCCGATTCCCTGAGTTCGGACTGGAGTTCGCTCGACACGGTCGCCAGGTACTTCTCGCGCTCGGGGGCGCGATCGGCGACGAGTCGCACGACCTCGTCGTAGACCTTCGGGTGCAGCACCTGGAAGGACAGGTCCTCGAGTTCCCATTTGATCGTGTTCATGCCCAGACGGTGGGCCAGCGGGGCGTAGATGTCGAGGGTCTCGCGGGCCTTCTTCGTGCTCGACGAGGCCGGGACGAATCGCCACGTCCGAGCATTGTGCAGGCGATCGGCGAGTTTGATGACGAGCACCCGGATGTCCTTGGCCATGGCCACGATCATCTTGCGCACGGTCTCGGACTGGGCGGCCTGGCCGTAGGTGAGCTTGTCGAGCTTGGTCACCCCGTCGACCATGGCCGCGACCTCGGAGCCGAACTCCTCGGTCAGCTCGTCGAGCGAATAGGAGGTGTCCTCGACGGTGTCGTGGAGCAGAGCCGCGGCGAGGGTGACCGGGAGCATGCCGATCTCGGCGAGGATGGTCGCCACAGCGATCGGATGCGTGATGTAGGCGTCGCCGGACTTCCGGGTCTGCCCGCGGTGGGCCTCCTCGGCGACCTTGTAGGCTCGCACGACGAGGTCGATGTCCGCTTTCGGATGGTTCGACTGCAGGGCCCGGATCATCGGGCCGAGCACTCGTGGGTAGCCGGGGTTGTTCTGTGCCCTGGCCGCCCACCAGGCTAAGCGGGAGATGCCTCGCGGACGGCGCGATTCAGCGGACGAAGCCACAACATCTCCTCTCTCGGGGTCAGACTTCGGAGTGGATCACCGGTGGGACGTCTGCATCCCCGTTCTTCAAGCGTAGTTCACGCACGGCCTTCTCCTGCTCCTGCACCGCCGGTTCGTTGGCGCGAAGGAGCGCATAGAGCGGGCTGGCGACGAACAGCGTCGACGCGGCTGCCACTATCGTACCGATGAACAGCGACAGAGAGATATCGACGAGGGTGCCGGCGCCGAGCAGGAACACTCCGATGAACAGGATCGAGGCGATCGGCAGCACGGACACCACCGAGGTGTTGATCGAGCGCACCGTCGTCTGGTTCACGCCGAGGTTGACCAGTTCAGAGAACTTCAGCTTGCGCTTGTCCTGGAATCGGGCAGTGTTCTCGCGGATCTTGTCGAAGACCACGACCGTGTCGTAGAGCGAGAAGCTGAGCACGGTGAGGAAGCCGATGATGGCTTCGGGGGTGACTTCGAAGCCGGTGGCCGAGTAGATGCCCATGGTCACGATCATCACGGCGAAGAGCCCGACGATGGCGGCGATCGACATCTTCCACGTGCGGAAGTACAGGGCCATCACGACCAAGGCGATCCCCACGAAGATCACGAGTGCACGGATCATCTTCGAGGTCACGTCCTGGCCCCATTCGGGTCCGACGAAGGTCGAGGTGACCTCTTGGGGCTCGGCGTCGTAGCCGGCGACGAGCGCGTCGCGGACTTCCTGCATCTGAGCGTCTGTGAGCTGGTTCGTCTCGATCTGCACGGCCGTGTCGCTCGTCGGCGTCAGTCTGGGTTCGGAGGCGGGGACCACATCGGTGACGATCTTCTCGCCCTTGGCGGCGGAGGTGTCGGTGACGTGGTCGACCTGGAACTGCGAACCGCCCTTGAAGGCGATGCCGAAGTTGAATCCGGCGACGAGGGGGACGAGCAGGGAGAGGATCACGAGGACTCCGGCGATTCCCAACCACAGCTTCGCCTTGCCGACGAAGGGGATCGATGATTCGCCGCTGTGGAGGCGGTTGCCCCAGGCAAAGAACCGTTTCACTTGTCTGCCTCCTTGCCCTCGTCGGCAGCTGTGTCCTCGGCGGCGCGTCGCGCCGCCGCTTTGCGTTCGGCGATCGATCCGCCGTTCAGGCGGGACCGGGCTGCCGTGTCCTTCGCCGTGTTCGCGGCTGAAGCCCCATTCGCGGAGGCGTTCCCCGCCTCGGTGTCAGGAGCCTCGGTGTCAGGAGCCTCGGTGTCAGGAGCCTCAGTGTCAGGCGTCTCGGATTCCGCCTCGGGCCCGCCTGCGGCCGACTCCGTCTCAGAGCCCTCGGTCTTCTTGCGCTTGCGTTCGGCGATCGAACCGCCGACGGCCGACTTCCGCTTCTTCTTGCCGGGCTCGGGCGCCGGCGACGATGCCGCCGGCTCGGTGGTCGCGGCCGAGGTGTCGGCAGCGGAGTCCTCTGCGTCGTCGAGTCCGGCCTTGCGCAGACGCGCCTTCTCCCGGCGCTTGGCTTCCGGGGTCTTGTCCTTATCGTCGATGGAGAGGTTGAGCGCACCGCGATAGCCGGCGGGTCTGACTCCGAGCAGACGCGGATCCATACCCGACATCGGGTGGCCTTCGCCGAAGAACTTCGTCCGGGCCAGCACCTGCAGCATCGGGTGGGTGAAGAGGAAGACGATGAGCACGTCGATG
Organism: Brevibacterium renqingii; assembly: GCF_017808105.1. Taxonomy (GTDB): domain Bacteria; phylum Actinomycetota; class Actinomycetes; order Actinomycetales; family Brevibacteriaceae; genus Brevibacterium; species Brevibacterium renqingii. The sequence goes on from NZ_JADBHF010000010.1 coordinate 138,711, forward strand.
ATCACGGTCAGCCCCAGGGTGAAGGCGAATCCGCGCACCGACCCGACCGCCAGGATGTAGAGGATGACCGCGGCGAGCATGTTCACGGCCTTCGAGGCGTAGATCGTGCGCTTGGCCCGATCCCATCCGACCTCCACGGCTGAGAGCAGATTTCTGCCGCTGCGCAGCTCGTCCCGGACGCGTTCGAAGTAGACGATGAACGAGTCCGCCGCCATACCGATTCCGATGATGATACCGGCCACGCCCGCCAGCGACAGGCGATAGCCGTATCTCCAGGACGCGAGAAGCAGAAGAAGATAGGTGAGCACACCGGCGACGACGAGGCTCGAGACCGTGACGAGGCCGAGCACCCGGTACTGCAGCAGCGAGTAGACGACGACGAGGAGAAGGCCCACGAGGCCCGTGAGCAGACCGATCTTGAGATAGTTCGAACCCAGCGTCGGTGAGATCTGATCCTCGCTCTGAACCTGGAAGCTCAGCGGCAGGGAGCCGTTCTTGAGCTGATCGGCCAGTGTCTGCGCCTCGTCGAGACTGAAGTCGCCGGTGATCTGGGCCTTGCCGTCGGAGATCACCGCGTTCGAGCTCGGCGCCGAGAGCACGAGGCCGTCGAGTTCGATGGCGAACTGGTTGTACGGCTGCTGCTTTCCGGTGATGTCCGAGGTGATCTGCTTGAAGATCTCCCGTCCGGTCGAGTCGAATTCGAGGTTGACGGCAGGCTGGTTGGTCTGCACGCCGTTCGCACCCGAGGCGTAGCCGGCGTTCGCATCGGCCAGGTGGTCGCCGGCGAGTTCGACCGGGCCGAGGATGTATTTGGCCTTGCCGTCGTGAGAACACGAGACGACGGGCTTGTCGGCGGGCTGCTGCTCACCGCCCGTGCGGTTCTTCGGATCCGTGCAGTCGAGCTCGGTGTATTCCTTGATGATGGAATCGGTCTGCCATTCGCTCGCATCCTTCTCGGGGTCGAACAGCGGCCGCGGCGTCGAGTCGGTGACCTTAGTGTCATCGCTCGAACCGCTGCCCTCTGCGCCCTCGGCCGCGGACTCTTTCCCGCCGCCGGCCGACTTCGAATCCTTCGAGCCCTTATCGGCTTTGTCCGCAGCCGTGCCTCCTGCTTTCGCGACTTCGCCGCCGCCGGAAGGAGCCTGGTCCTGGCCCTGCCCGTCACCGCCGCCGTCGGCGCCGGTGAGGTCCTCGAGTCGCTTGCGCTCTTCGTCGCTGAGTCCGTCATCGGAACCGGACTTGTCGCCGCTGTCGCCGCTCTTCTCCTGTTCCTTCTGGATCTGCTCCTGTGAGCGCGGATCGCCGACCAGCGCCACACGACGGAACACGAGCTGGGCGGAGGAGCGGACGAGGTTGCGCGTCTCCTCATCGGGGTTGCCCGGAAGATTCACGACGATGTTGCGATCGCCCTGCGTCGTGATCTCCGCTTCGGACACACCCGTCGAGTCAACGCGCTGGCGGATGATGGCGACGGCTTGGTCGAGCTGCTCCTTGCTGATGTCCGTGCCCTTCGACACCTGCGGTTCCAGGATGATCGACGTTCCGCCCTCGAGATCAAGTGCGAGCTTGGGAGTCGTCGTGGCGTTCGACCAGATGACTCCGGCAGCGATGATGCCGGCGAGCACCAGGGTGACGATCGTCAGCCACAGGAAGCGCAGACCAGGACGTGGCTTTTCTTCGATATCGGACACGTTTCAGCTTTCGATCGGGAGCAGAGTGCGAGGACGGATCAGTTCTTCTTGTCGGTATCCGAATCGGAGGAGTCGGCGTCATCGACGTCCGAATCGATCTCGGCAGCGTCCTGTGCCTCGCCTTCCGTCGTCGCAGCATCGGCGTCGGTCGCCTCCGGCGCATCGTCGCTGACGGAATCGGCTTCATCGGCGGCGTCCGCAGTCTCGGACTCCGAATCCTGCTCAGCGCGCTTGCGCGCGTTCATGGCATCGAGTTCGGCATCGGTGATCGCCGGCTTCTCCACCGGATCCGCAGGGGCCGCATCAGCGGCCGGAGTGTCGGCGACGGGAGCATCGACCGGAGCGGAGGCCTCGGGGTTCTCGATCTGGCCGATGGCCTGGCGGTGGACTCGCAGAACGGTCCCGGGACCGGATTCGATGGTCACCTGGTTGCTCTCCTCGTCGATCGACAGGACCGTGCCGAAGACACCGAAGGTGGTCATCACGGTTGCACCGGGGACGAGACCCGACTTGATCTGCTCCGCACGCGCTTTCTGCTTGCGCCGAGAATTGAAGAGGAAGAAGATGAGCAGCGCGGCAAGCGCAAGAGGGATCAACAAATCCACAGATATCAGCCTTTCATATGAATGAACCAGTGAACCAGCTTAGTTCGTCCTCACTGCCGATGGCGAACTCATATGCGGGGTTCAGTACTCATAATTTGCTGGGATCTGCATTTCCAGATGCTTCCAGGCCGCCGAGGTGGCCACGCGCCCTCGTGGTGTGCGGCTGATGAGGCCCTCCCGCACGAGATACGGTTCGGACACCGTCTCGACGGTGTCGGCCTCCTCGCCGACCGAGACGGCCAGAGTTCCCAGCCCCACCGGTCCCCCGCCGAAGCGCTTGCACAACACGTGCAGCACGGAGCGGTCGAGGCGGTCGAGTCCGAGGGCGTCGACCTCGTACACGCGCAGGGCGTTGACGGCGGCCTCTTCGTCGATGACGCCGCTGCCTCTGACCTGGGCCCAGTCCCGGACCCGGCGCAGCAGTCGGTTCGCGATCCGCGGTGTGCCGCGGGACCGGGTGGAGATCTCCTCCAGCCCTGCCAGCTGCGCATCGATGCCGAGCATCCGGGCCGAGCGCTCGAGCACCGTGAGCAGATCCGTGCTCGAGTAGAAGTCGAGCAGGGCGGTGAAGCCGAAGCGGTCGCGCAGCGGTGCCGGCAGGAGGCCGGAACGGGTGGTGGCCCCGACGAGGGTGAATTGCGGGAGATCGAGCGGAATCGCGGTCGCGCCGGGGCCCTTTCCGACGATGACGTCGACGCGGAAATCCTCCATCGCCACATAGAGCATCTCCTCGGCGGCGCGGGCCATCCGATGGATCTCGTCGATGAAGAGCACTTCGCCCTCCTCGAGGGAGGACAGGATGGCGGCGAGATCACCGGCGTGCTGCACGGCAGGACCCGACGTCACACGCAGACTCGAACCCATCTCGTGCGCGATGATCATCGCCAGGGTCGTCTTGCCCAGTCCCGGCGGGCCGGACAGCAGAACATGGTCAGGAGCCTTCTGCCGGGCTTTCGCCGCATCGAGGACGAGCGAGAGCTGCTCACGCACCTGGGGTTGGCCGATGAAGTCGGCCAGGCCCTTGGGCCGCAGAGCCGCTTCCGCATCCCGTTCGGCCGTCTCCGCCTGCCCGGACACGAGCCGGTCGCGTTCGGCTCCGGTCAGTCCCTGATCGCCGAAGTCCATCTCGTAGGAGGCCTCCTGTCCCCCGCCCTCAGGTTCGGGCTCGAAGACGCCGGTCATTTCCGTGCACCCAGAACCTTGAGAGCGGCCTTGAGCAGAACGGAGGTTCCGGCGTCAGCGCCGGCCTCCTTGGCGACGTCGGCCACGACCTCTTCGGCCTGCGGCTCCTTCCAGCCGAGTCCCACGAGCGCATCGACGACCTGCTGGTTGCCGCCGCCGAAGGACAGGCTCGGCCCGGGCGTGGAGGCGGCGGGCTTCGGAAGCTTGTTCTCGAGTTCGAGGATGATCCGCGAGGCCCCCTTCTTCCCGATCCCCGGGACGCGGGTCAGTGCGTTGGCGTCCTGATTCGTGATCGCGGCGGCGAGCTCGTCAGGTCCCATCACTGACAGGATCGCCATGGCCAGCCTGGGGCCGATGCCGGAGATCGTCAGGAGCACTTCGAAGGTGTTGTTCTCGTCCTCGGTGCCGAATCCGTAGAGGGTCAGCGAGTCCTCGCGCACGACGAGGCTGGTGACCAGTTCGATCTCCGCTCCGTGACGGGCGCCCACGAGAGTATCTGGAGTGACATGGACCTTGCGGCCGATCCCGTAGGTGAGGACGACGAGGTGGTCAGCTGCGATCCGATGCACCGTGCCGCTGAGGAAACTGATCACGAACTGCCTTTCGAGTGGGAACACGTGTACGATTCCAGGCTAGCAGGAACCCGTCGCCAGCCGGCCCCGGCACGCCGGAGACTCTTCCCGCACCGTTCCCGAGGCGGTTCCGCCAGGCTCGTCCCCCGCGCGCCGGAGGTCACTTCGTCCGGCGCATGGCCGCTGCCCACTGCTGCTGGGCCTTCGTCAGACCGGACCCCTGCCGGCCGCCCGCCTTGCGCTCGGTGAGGTCCTTGTTCTGTCCCGGCGTCGACTGGGCGCTCAGCGCCCCTCTCCACGAGTGGCAGATGGCGATCGCCAGGGCATCGGCGGCGTCGGCGGGCTTCGGAGGGGCCTCGAGTCCGAGGAGCCTCGTCACCATCGTCGTGACCTGCTTCTTGTCGGCACGGCCCGAACCGGTGATCGCCGCTTTGACCTCCGAAGGCGTGTGCATGGCCACGGGCAGACCGCGGCGAGCGGCCAGACCCATCGTCAGCCCGGAGGCCTGGGCCGTGCCCATGATCGTCGAGACGTCATTGCGGGCGAAGACGCGTTCGATGGCGACCATGTCGGGCCGGTAGGTGTCCAGCCAGGTGTCGAACGCCTCGGCGATGGCTCCGAGACGGAGGTCCACGGAGTCCGCCGACGGCGTCCGGAGCACATCGACGGCGACCATTGCGACCTTCCGCGCCGGCAGGGTGTCGATGATGCCGAGCCCGCAGCGGGTCAGTCCGGGGTCAACGCCGAGGATTCGCATCAGGCATCGAGTTCGGCGAGGACCTCATCGCTGACGTCGGCGTTCGAGTACACGTTCTGGACGTCGTCGCAGTCCTCGAGCGCATCGATGAGGCTGAAGACCTTCTGCGCGGTCTCGGCGTCGAGGTCGACCTCGAGCTCAGGCACGAACGAGGCATCGGCCGAGTCGTAGTCGATTCCGGCGTCGACGAGAGCCGTGCGGACGTCCACGAGATCGGTCGCTTCGCAGATGATCTCGAATTTCTCGCCCGATTCCTTGACCTCCTCGGCTCCGGCGTCCATGGTCGCCAGCAGGATGGCCTCTTCGTCGGTCTCCTCAGCACTGACGATGATGACGCCCTTGCGATTGAAGTTGTAGGTCACCGAACCCGGATCGGCCATCGAACCGCCGTTGCGGGTGACGGCCACGCGCACCTCGGAGGCGGCACGGTTGCGGTTGTCGGTGAGGCATTCGATGAGCAGGGCCACACCGCCGGCGGCGTAGCCTTCGTACATGATCGTCTCGTAGTTGACGCCCGAGCCGTCGAGGCCTCCGCCGCGCTTGACCGCGCGGCTGATGTTGTCGGCCGGAACGGAGTTCTTCTTGGCCTTCTGGATCGCGTCGAAGAGCGTCGGGTTGCCGTCGGGGTCAGGTCCACCGTTGCGTGCGGCAACCTCGATGTTCTTGATCAGCTTGGCGAAGAGCTTGCCGCGCTTGGCATCGATTGCAGCTTTCTTGTGTTTAGTCGTTGCCCATTTGGAATGACCTGCCACTGGTGTTCCTTCCTGTAGTTACAGCCACTCAAGTCTATACGCTCGTCGCGGCTCTCCGCTCGGCCCGCCCGGGCTGAGCCGCCGAGGCGACCCGGCCGCGCCGGTTCAGTCGATGACCAGCGGCACTTCGGGCACGGACCCCGCCGTGGCCAGATCGATGAGGCTCAGCAGGTTCTTCGGGTAGATGGTTTCGGTCGTGGCCATCAGCTGCTCGCGCGTCCACCAGCGGAATTCCAGCAGGCTGCGCTTCTCGATGTCCGTCCAGACCGCGTCCTCGAGTTCGATGTCCTCGCTCGTGCGGAACGCGAAGTACGTCTCGAGCTGGCGCAGAGACTTCTCGGTGAATTCGAAGACTTCGTCCCGGGTCGCCAAGGGGCCGATGAGTTCGTGCGGTTCGCATTCGATTCCGGTCTCCTCGGCGAGCTCCCGAGCTGCGGTCTGCGCCGCCGATTCGCCGAGTTCGGAACCGCCGCCGCAGGTCATCCACCACTGGTGGCTCGGGGCCAGCAGATCCTGGGCTCGAATCAGGAGAACCTCGTCGCGCTCATTGAGTAATACGACCCGTGAGGCTTTACGAGGTTTCATGGTTCTCCAGTGGTCGACGGCGAGGGGACGCAAGTGTTTGCAGAATAGTGACGCTGGGGGTTTTCGGCAAGAGCGCGACAGCGGTCCAGAGAACGATATCGGCTACTCGCTGCCCTGACCAAGTCGGCTCTCGGCCTGAGCATTCGGGAACAGTGGGATCGGCTGATCGCCGTGACGGCGAGGAAATCGTTCATCGGCTCAGTCGGACGCGGCCGAGCCGGTTTCTTCGGCACCGGTGAGATGACGGTCCCACCAGTCGAGGACGGCTTCGAATCGCTGCCGACGATGGCGCGGCTGTCCTGCCCGGGACAGCTCGTGGTTCTCGCCGGGGAAGATGAGCATCTCGGTATCGACACCGGCCCGCTGCAGGGCCGCGTAGTACTGCTGCGCCTGCTCCAGCGGGCAGCGGAGGTCGAGCTCCGAATGCATGACCAGCGTCGGTGTCCCCACTTGGTCGGCGCGGGCCAGCGCCGACTGGCGCAGGATCGACTGCGGATTGCGGCTCGTGTATTCCTCGGTGAAGAAGCGCCCGATGTCGGAGGTGCCCACGAAGCTGTCGGGGTCGAGGTAGCCGCGTTCGACGATGGCACCGCGGAATCGGCGATCGGCGGCGATGGTCATGGCCGTGAGGTAGCCGCCGTAGGACCCGCCCTGAACGCCGATTCGGTCGGCGTCGAGATCGGGATTGCTCTGCAGTGCGTGTTCGAGCACGGCCAGCACATCGGCCATGGCCGGATCCGCCATGTCGCCCTGCACTGCGGTCCCCCAGCTGCGAGTGCGTCCGCCGGAGCCGCGGGGGTTCGAGTACACGACGGCGAAGCCTGCCGAGGTGAGCACCTGGGTCTCGTCGAACCAGCCGTGGGTGTATTGGGCGAAGGGTCCGCCGTGGATGTTGAGGATGACGGGGAACGGCCCCTCTCCGCGCGGCTTCGCCAGCCACCCGGTGATGGTCCCGCCTTCTCCGGCGACCCGCAGCACCTCGGGCACCACGGAGTTCGCCGGCGCCGGATGCTGCTTGAGGATGGTCGGCGCCGCGGCGGCCGCGAGGTCGAGACGTGCGAGCACGGCCGGGGAGGTCGGCGTGGAGCCGGTGAAGACGAGGGTCGTGTCGTTGACGTCGAAGCCGCCCACGACGGTCCTGTCATCGCTGAGGAAGTCCAGCTCGTCGAGGCCGAGGCCCTCGGACTGCACGCCGATGCGGACGAGCCGGGAGGCTCCGTCGGTGTCGACGACGGCGATGACCGCTCCGCCGACCAGCTGCGGGCGGATCGGTGCGAGGGCGACCGTCTCCGGGTCGGTCAGCCGCCGCGTCGATCCGGTGCGACGGTCGTGGACGAAGAGACCGGGCATCTGTCCGACGAAGTCGAGTTCGTCCCGAGTCAGCGCATTGCCGAGCAGCAGCACCGTGTCCTCGTCGATCCACAGGTGCAGGCTCACCGACATCGAGGGCAGCTCCAGAGGCTTCGGTTCCTCTTCTCCGAGCAGCCAGACGGTCGACCGCAGATCGGGGTGCCCCCGATCGGGGCGGAGTGCCGCGACGACCGAGATCCGGTCGCCGGCAGGAGAGAACTGCGGGTCGTGGACATCGGAGTCCGGGGTGCTCAGCAGGGTCGCCAGCGGCACCTCCGAGGCGCCCCGAAGCCCGACCTTGCCGAGCCCGGGTTCGGCGAGGTCGACGAGGAATGCCTTCGCCCGACGGTCCTCCGTGTAGCCGAGGCCGTTGCTGAGATAGGCCGACGAGGTGATCCGTCGTGGGGCCTCCTCGGCGGCGGGGACGTCCTCATCGAGTCCGTAGCGTCCGGATTCCGCCACACGGGCGACGTAGAGGGCGCGGGAGCCGAGGTCGTCGATGGCGTACTCGGACACACCGAGGTGATTGTCCGTGATCTGGTGCGCCGTCTCCAGGGTGGAGCCGACGAAGAGCTGCGCGGGGGCCTTCTTCTCGGCGCTGAGAAGACCCGACCAGTTCGCATGGACCTGTGGGTTCGAGTCGTGCCAGGCGTGGGTGAGACGACGCGGGCTGTCCCCTCCGAACGCGAACAGCTGGGACAGATAGCTGTTGGACTCGAGGTCGGGCCGCCGGATCGTGATGACGGCTTCGTCCCCGCGCAGCGTCGGAGAGGAGTACTCGGCGAGGGTGTCGAGGTCTTCGGGATTCATCGGTTCCATTCTTTCGACAGGCGTGCCTGCACATCGGCGTGCACTTGCGGCAGGGCCTTGGTCTGGGCGATCACGGGCAGGAAGTTCGCGTCCCCGCCCCATCTGGGCACGATGTGCTGGTGCAGGTGGGCGGCGATGCCGGCCCCGGCGACCGGTCCCTGGTTCATCCCCAGGTTGAATCCGTGCGGGCCGGAGACTGCGCGGATCACCCGCATCGCCTTCTGGGAGAAGTGTGCGAGTTCGACGGTCTCCGCGTCGGTCAGTTCAGTGTAGTCGGCGACATGACGGTAGGGGCAGATGAGCAGGTGCCCCGGGTTGTACGGATAGAGATTGAGCACCGCGTACACCGTCTCGCCGCGGGCGACGATGAGTCCGTCCTCGTCGGTCTTCGTCGGAGCTGCACAGAACGGGCATTCGGCGACACCAGCGTCCTTCGGCTTGTCCTGGCCGTCGATGTAGACCATCCGATGCGGCGTCCACAGACGTTGGAAGCCGTCGGGTTCGCCGGGGAAACCCGCGGCGGATTCGGGATAGGGGATCCCCTCGCCGAGGCTGCCGCCGCCCGGGTGGTCCTGTGCGGTCGTGTCCTCGCCGCCTGCGGTCATACTTGGGCCTTGGTCTCGATCGCGTCGAGGATCCGGCGGACCGCCTCGGCGACGGGCACTCCGTTGTCCTGTTCACCGCTGCGGAAGCGGAAGGACACGGCGCCGGCATCGCGGTCCTCTCCGCCGGCGATGAGGGTGAAGGGAACCTTCGACTTCGAGGCGTTGCGGATCTTCTTGCCGAATCGGTCGTCGCTGTCGTCGATCTCGACGCGGACACCGGCCGCACGCAGCTGGGCGGCCACCTCGGCGAGGTAGTCGTTGAACTCCTCGGCCACGGGGATGCAGGTGACCTGGACAGGGGCCAGCCAGGCAGGGAACGCCCCCGCGTAGTGCTCGGTGAGCACACCGAGGAACCGCTCGATGGAGCCGAACTTCGCGGAGTGGATCATCACCGGCTGCTGACGTGTTCCGTCGGCGGCGACGTATTCGAGGTCGAAGCGCTCGGGCTGGTTGAAGTCGAGTTGGACCGTCGACATCTGCCAGGTGCGGCCGATGGCGTCGCGGGCCTGGACGGAGATCTTCGGTCCGTAGAAGGCGGCGCCGCCGGGATCGGGGACGAGTTCGAGGCCGGTCTCCTCCGCGACCTCCTCGAGGACCTTCGTCGCCTCTTCCCACTGCTCGTCGGAGCCGATGAACTTGTCGGCCTTCTTCCCCTCCTCGTCGCGGGTGGACAGCTCCAGGTAGAAGTCGTCGAGACCGAAGTCACGCAGCAGGCTGAGCACGAAGTTCAGCAGGTGACGGATCTCCGCTCCGGCGTCCTCCTGGGCGACATAGGAGTGCGAATCGTCTTGAGTCAGGGCCCGGACGCGGGTGAGCCCGTGGATGACGCCCGAGGCTTCGTCGCGGTAGACGGTGCCGAACTCGAACAGCCGCAGCGGCAGGTCGCGGTAGGACCGGCCGCGGGAGCGATAGATGAGGTTGTGCATCGGGCAGTTCATCGCCTTGAGGCGGTACGGGGTGCCCTCTTTGACGACGGCGCCGGTTTCGTCGCGGACCTCGTCGACGGACATCGAGGGGAACATGTTCTCCCCGTAGTACGGCAGATGGCCGGAGGTGAAGTAGAGGGTCTCCTTGGAGATGTGCGGGGTGCCGACGTACTCGAAGCCCTCTTCGATGTGACGGGCCCGGACGTAGTCCTCCATCTCGCGCTTGATCACACCGCCCTTGGGGTGGAAGACGGGCAATCCGGAGCCGAGCTCCTCGGGGAAGGAGAACAGGTCGAGCTCGGCGCCGAGCTTGCGGTGGTCGCGACGCTCGGCCTCGGCGATGCGGTCCTGATAGGCCTTGAGGTCCTCTTTCGTCGCCCAGGCGGTGCCGTAGACGCGCTGGAGGCTCGCATTGGCCTGATCGCCGCGCCAGTAGGCCGCCGAGGACCGGGTGATGGCGAAGCCGTTGCCGATGAGTTTGGTGTTCGGCAGGTGGGGTCCGCGGCAGAGGTCCTGCCACACGACCTCACCCTTGCGATCGACGTTCTCGTAGACGGTGAGCTCACCGGAACCGACCTCGACGGAGGCGGAGTCGTCGGAGCCCTGCCCCTTGTCTCCGATGAGTTCGAGCTTGTACGGCTCGTTCGCCATCCGCTCACGGGCCTCGGCCTCGGTGACGACGACGCGGTTGAAGGTCTGTCCGGACTTGACGATCTGGGCGGCCTTCTTCTGGATCGCCTTGAGGTCCTCGGGGGTGAAGGGCTCGGCGACGTCGAAGTCGAAGTAGTAGCCGTCGGTGATGTAGGGCCCGATGCCGAGTTTGGTGCCGGGGAAGAGCTCCTGGACGGCCTGTGCGGTCACGTGTCCGGTCGAGTGGCGGAGGATGTCGAGTCCGGCCTCGGAGTCGATGGTGATCGGTGCGATCACGTCCCCGGCCTGCAGTTCGCGGCTGAGATCGGCGGGTTCGCCGCCCAGCCACATCGCAATGACCGTGCGGTCGGAGGAGAAGATCTCCGTTCCGGTCAGCCCCTCTTTCCAAGGAATGCTCTCACCCGCACAGTCAATGCTGTCTGCTGCCACTGATCTTCTCCGTTCGTCTGATGTGAGGACTTCTCGTCCTCAAGATTCTAGTACCAATCCGCTGGCACGAAATCAGTTGGGCGGCAGTCGTGAGACTGCCACCCATACTGAGCCTGTCGCTTCGCACCCAGGCGCGTCGAGGTCGCGGCGAAACACCTCGGCGAGCCGGTTCAGAGCATCACTGCTTATAGAACTCGAAGTCCTTGCCGGCTCCGAGGTCCTCGGGCAGCGACAGCTTGATGTGCATGGCATCGAGTTCGGCTGCGGGAACGCCGAATGCGAGTTCGTAAGTCGTCTCGCCACCGGCGGGCACCGGGTCGGTGAAGGCGAGCGAGCCCTTGAACTTCGAACCGTCGAAGACGTCGTCGTACTCCTTGCCGCTGCCGTCGGTGGCCTTCATGTTCGCCAGAGTCATCTCGATATCGGAACTCGAGCTGTTCTTGACGGTCATCGTGACGATGGCGATCTGACCATTGGACGCGTCAGTGCCCGAGGCGTATTCGCTTGCGGTGCCGGAGCGGACCTGCACGGTCGCAGTGACGTCATCGCCGATCCGGGTCTCGCTGCCCTGTGCGGGTGCGGCCTGACCGCCGTCCGAGCCGCCGGCTCCCTGGCTCGGATCCTGGGAGGGATCGGCAGGGGCTGCTGAAGGCGACTGTGAGCTGGCCGAACTGCCGATAGCCGAGAGGAAGCCGACGCCGAGGAACATGTAGACGAGAAGGGCGACGATGGTGAACAGTACGGCTGCGAAGCCCAGGATGAGACCGGTGATACTCACACCCTTGTTGGAGGCCAGCCCCTTCTTGATCGCCGACAGCGCAATGAAGCCGAATACGACCGCAGCGGCACCGATCAGGCCACCGATGAGGAGCCCCGAGGTAAGGATGCCGACGATGCCGCCGATGAGGGCGAGGATGCCCCAGATGTTCTTCGAGGTGTTGCCGCCCGCCCCCGCGGGGTACTGACCGTAGGAGGCGTTCGGGTTGGCCGGGATGAACTGGTCGGAGGACCCGCCCTCTCCCGCATAGGCCGGCTGCTGTCCGTACTGGTTCGCGTCATAGCCCGGCGCGGGCGCATCGTACGGGTTCTGCCCGTACTGATTCTGGCCGTATGAGTTCTGGGCGTACGGATCCTGACCGTACTGATCCTGGCCGTACGGGTTCTGAGCGTACGGGTCCTGCGCACGCCCGGGCTGCGAACCATAGGGCTGGCTCTGGTCGTTCGATGCTCCGTACTGCGGCTGCGAACCGTACTGCGGGGGCTGCTGTCCGTATCCCTGCGCACCCTCGTTTCCGTCCTGACCGTAGTTCGGCTGGGATGGCTGCGAACCGTACTGAGGAGGAGCCTGGCCCGAGTTCTGATCATTGCCATAGCCGGGGGCGTTCGGCGGCTGGTTGTTCGGGCTCTGGCTGTTGGGGCCCTGGCCGTCGGCATTCTGGTCGGGCGTACCGTCGCCCGATCCGTACGGGTTCTGGGGAGTAGACATAGGTGCTCCGAAGTCTTCGTCGTTGTGTACGACATCTAGCGTACTAGCAAACGGGCCTCTCGCCTCATGCCTCTCAGGTGTCAGACCTGCAACATGACGGCCACACATCGGGGTTATAGGCCAAAATGTGTGTACAGGATAGCCTGCTTGCCCAGTAGCCAGTAGGGCAAGACCGGGTTGAACATG
>NZ_JADBHF010000011.1 GCF_017808105.1 Brevibacterium renqingii
GCCAGTATCGCAAGGTGACGGAGGTCGCTTCCTGCAGTTGACAAGGAGTGATCAATGCGATTGTCGCAGGCTTTTTCGTCCGGACAAGCTGGGTTTGCTAAACAGCCAGTGCGAGGTTATCAATTTTGCAGCAATTGACTACATCACTTCACAACACAGAGTCGGCTGGCAGCTCGTTTCTCGTACTACTTATAGCGTTTATAGCTCGGCTGAGGTACGCGACTGCTATGACTGCTCATAAGTTCGTTTCTTGCAACCAGTGGTAATCGGCCAGATAACGCATCTTCCATTCCTGTTGCGGAGGATTTGTAATGCGAACGCTCTGGTATCAGGATTTAATTGGATGCGAATATCTTACAAAACCGTATTCGGAGTTCGGCAAATTCCATTGTAAGACATACTAATTGATACTGGAGAGTTTGGTTGCTACCGATTCTTCCGCCACCTCGCGTAAAGAGAATTCGATCGCCTCGGCATTCAACCGGCAAACTACCTTACGATCGTTCAGCAAATGGTCTATCACATGCCCCAGGTTGTCCGGCGATGTATTTATTGCAGGTATGTTCTCAACAAGTCCAACCGAGGCCACTCCCATTTCATCGCGTGCGTTTCCCGCGGAGGTTCCGGTAACCAACACACATCCGGCAGCCAACGCTTTGAAACCGTGTCCCGTTGGAAAATCTTCAGAAAGCGAATCAATGAAAATATCAACGGTTTGCATCGTCTTTGATTGTTCAACATCAGACAGCTCGTGGATTTCGAGTTCTTTGGCATCTGTGGCACGCAGGAGTGCTAACGCAGTTTTCTCTGCCTCGGATCGTCTCTGGCCCTTTGCCCAACCAAGCCGCAGGGGTGCGTCTTCGGCCCAAGTGCGCGGAGTACTTACCGTGTTCGCGCACGGCACGAATATACACATGCTCCCTAAAGAGTACGCTGTGGCCAAACTGTTAGTAATGACGCGCCTGTCATTTACTCGAATGCTTTCGCGAATTTGTGTGAACCTGATTCGATGTGCTTCATCCTCCGTCTCAGTAACTTCGTGCAACCAATGATATGGGTAGTGCTCCCGCAGTCGATCAACGTCGATGCAACTGTTACCGGCGATTATTCGAACTGCTGGCTTCTGGGACATCGTCAGAATTCCGGTCGTCAGGGCCGGGTCCCATCCATCTACTAACGAAATTGGCTCGTCATAAAAGACACCTCTGAGCTGTGAGACCTCGCTCCTCCAGAATTCCAAGAATCGCAAACCCTCGTCTGTCAAGATGAAGCGGCCGTCGGTAAGATCGCCATGCATACGATTGATAGTGGGCAGTGTTGTGCGGATTCGCGTTCTCTCTCCTATTTTATCGAAGGCACTCTCCCACCCACGAATTACCCCGTGGTCACTAGTGATTAGAGATAGATAGGGTTGAGGTTTCGATGGGAACGTCAGCTCTCGATCATCCGGCGAGAGTCTTTGCCAAATCATCTCTAGAACTGGAGCATCAGCCTCCCATGAATTTTTGAGAATAACCTCTTTGGTGATATGTCTTTTGAATTCGGACACATTGCCTAGTACATGCGTAATAGCTTCCGCCATTGCAGTCGGGTTGCCGCTAGGATAGACGGTGCCGAAACCGAGTCGTCGAACTCGTTCGGCTTGCGCACGCATATCACTCACGACGACCGGCAGGCGAGCGTGGAGATATTCTGAGACTTTCGTCGGCGCTGCTTCCTGATGAGCAGCACTTGGCAAGAGCGCGCTGATGCCGATATCTGCTGTCGAGATAAATTTGCTGACGTGCGACGAAGGCACATAGTCGAGGAAATGAAGTCGTTCTTCGGTTCCTAATTTCTGGGACTGCTCACGAAGTACATCCCTCTGTTGTGTGTCATTCTTACAGATAACTGCGACATGAAGTTCAGGAATAAGCTGTTGAGCGTCCAGCAGAGTCCCTAGACCCCTCTGCGGAGTGATGCCCCCAGCGTAGACTGCCAGTGGGATGTTCGGCGACAGCCCCAATTCACCTCGCACATCCGAGTGTAGTGAATTCTGTTCAGCTTGCTTCTGGCTTGGCAGATTTCTGACAACAGCCGGCACACTCTTCAAGCGGTGGCGCTGACGGATGAGTTCAGCGATCTTGTCGGTGACAGTCACCACGGCATCGGCCTGTTTGATGCATTCGCTTTCGACTGCGATCCACGCCTGCTCATGTTCGACGGGCGGCGGCAAATGCTGCGTCGGCACGAATTCGTGCGCGTCGTAGAGCCACTTTACGGGACGCACACCAACAGTGCTGTTCGCCCAGAGGGAGTACCTGGCGGCCCCAGGTAGTGGATGCCTGTCATGCACATGAATGAGGTCAGGTTCCAACGCTTTGAATGCGTCGAAGAACGTCGCCTCATAGTCAACTAGATGCGGCCAAAGCGTCCTCCACGAACGTCCGAGCCGCCTGCTTGCCTTGACTCGTGCATCCCGGCTGCGAACGCCAATGCGATGCGCAATGTATGCGGGGCGTTTCAGCCGCTGAGGTAGGCGATTGATCTGTCGACGGCGCTCTTGGAGGCGTTCTTGTCGCTTCGCAATCGCATCAGCAACTCGGGAGTGATGCTCGTTGCCGACGGGCGGACGTATAACAGGGATGTCTCCATCGATAAATGAGACCTGTTGCACAGTTCGACGGCGAATGCCGACCACGGTCACCTTGTATCCCAGATCCCTGGCTGTGATAGCTGCCTTTTCCACTCGAGAGTCTCCGACTACCAAGTTTCCGACAGCCATGACCAGGTGAGGCCGCAAGTCCTGATCCTGTTCGCCTGCAACGTCTGACGTAAATATCATTTCACCTCCAAGATTTCGTACCACAGTTGCAGGACCCTGTCTCGATCCCACTTCAGCGACTGTTCTCTGGCTCGCGAAGCTGCTCGCGATCGCTCTGAGTTGGAGTTCAGGCTCAAAATCTTCTGCGCTGCTTCGTGTGTATTCTCGACAAGCCAATCCCTGCCGAAGATCTCTTCTGCTCCCTCCCTCTGCCAGACGATCGGCACAGCGCCACTCGCCATGCCCTCAACCGGCGCCAGGTGGAAACTCTCATTATGGCTCGGTGACAGTACGAAGCCGATACCCCTTAGCCACGAGGCGATATCAGGAGAGAAAGATTCGAAAGCGATATGAGTTCTCAGAGCCTCACTGTTGCGAATCCGTGAATAGAAGTCGAGGTACAGCTGCCGTTGAAGCGGATCTCGCCATTCATGCGGATAATCCCACGGCGGCCGGCCCTTGATTCGCAGAATATACCGGTCGTCGTGTTCCAGCAGCTGTTCCAACAGGTCAAGCGCTCGATCCGGTCGTTTTCCAAAGCCGACGATGCCGACCATTCCGAGTTGAAATCCACTTCCCGCTAGCTTGGGACGGTTGAAATCTTCGGCATCGATCATATTCGGTATGACGGTGGTTGAGTCGAAATCGAGGTTCAGCTGATCGATCGCCATAGCTCGATAACGTTCCGAGACGAAAACCCACTGGTCCACTGCTTCCGCCATCAGGTTCTTGAGCCACGGACCACGAAGTTCGAATCCGTGGAGGCGGGCAATAAGTTTCGTACCAGGGACCTTATTTTCCGCATGCCACACCAATGAAGGTCCCGCCCATTCGCAGAACACGACATCAGCGTCGGATTTGATCTCGCTGCTCAATGCTTCGTCGTGATTGTGCAAGCTCGTCCATCCGTCGAACGCCAGCTCAAGGTCGGGCTGCTGGTTGAGCCCGTCGACCAGCTCACCCAGGAACTTGAAGTCGTGAGAACTGATCACGACCTTCGCCGGCCTGCGTCCCGAAGGCGTTTTCCTCACGCTGCGGACTAACTGGCGGTTAAGACGAGTTGCGGCTGCATCCATCGAAAAGTCGAAAGCTGTCGACCGCACTGAAGCAACTGCGTTTGCCAGCTTGGGCATGGCCGCCACGATGCGATCGGCAACGTCATGCACAGAATCCTCGCTCCTGACAAATAGTGGGTAATCCTCACCCCACAGCGAAAGGTGGTCCGTAGAAAGGTTGAGCAAGGGTAACGTCGAAGTCGCTGCGTACTCGAGGGCTTTTGTGGAGACCTCGAGGCTTGAGTCGAGGGCAGGACTTCTCCACCCGATACCGATGTGTGCTCGGCTGAGCTGTTGAAGAACTTCATTCCGAGGGAGTCCGCCCAGCCACGTCACACTACTGTTCTCATCCTCGTCGGCTGCAATCAATGCCCCGCGCATGTCGTCTCCCCACGCCGGGTCGTCGACGTCATGCTGGAGTTTATCCCCCACGACAACGAGTTCCGCATCTATACCGCGATCGCGAAGAGTTTCAGGAAGTGCAAGCATCTCACGTGTGTGCCACTGCTTAGCCAGTTTTCCGGCATAGATCAGGCGCAGCGGCGTTCCCTGTCCGATATTCCGGGAGCCAGATTCAAAGGCTTCGTCCGGAACCATCGGTGGGAGCACAAGTGTCTTGCCCGACGCAGAAGGCGCCGCCGCTTCGAGATACGACCGTGCTGCCTCTGTCTGAGCAAACATCCGAAAGCTTCTGCTGGCGACCTGTTCAAGACGATCCGATTGATACTTTGAAAGTTCGTCGATAGGGAACGGCAGATCGGTGATGTAAGACCACAATTTCGGTGACAGATCCTGGTGCTTGCTGAAGGCGAAGCAGGCATTGAAACCGCGCACGATGATGGCGTCGAAGTCGTGCTGCTCATGAAGTCGTGAAGCACGCGCTGCTGCCGCATTCGGATCTAGTGCAGAGTCGTCATCTTCCGGCATGTCAATGCTGATGTCGGGAAAGCGGCCACCGAGCCGATCCAGAACTCTGCTTTCATCGAAGCGCACTTTGGACAGGAGCTGCACTCGATGCCCACCCGCAGAGAGAACCTCGGCGAGAGACGCTAACCACGTTGAGGATCCGTCGATCAGTCGTACATCGAGGTCAGCGAAGATCAGGATCTTCATCGGTGTTGTGCCACCTCATCTTTGGAAACATGCTTCTCGAAATCGCGAATCGCCTTGATCACTTCGGAATGTATGTCGTCTCCCCATCGAGCTGGTTCCAGTTCGTTGTTCTTCAGACGAACATGTGCCAGTTTTTCGAGAGAAGCCGTGAAGTGAGTCGGCACGCTATCTCCATGCACTACGACTACCGTCCCACGCTTACGAGCGGCTTTCACAGCGGTGTGCAGTTCTTGATAGAGGCGGGTACCGCTTGCTTCCAGCACTCCGCGCCACGGTGATTCCGACAGTGTCTCCAGGTCAATGACGAGAAATGCGGTGGTGGGCCCGACCGCGTTCTCCGCCATACCCGGAGTCACGATGGTGACTGTGCCGGCGGACTCGAGCTTGGTGACCAGCGCTTTTCCTCCCACCAATGCGATTTCCCGTTCCAGTGCAGCATCTGGGGCCTGCAAAAGGTGTCCGAGATTTCGTCCGCTCGACACCTTCATGTCTTGTTGCGCCGCATCTCTTCCAGGCACGTGCATCTTCGGGCGTGCTTGCATGGGACTAGCCGGAATAGTGCCTGGTGCGAACAGGGACGAGTGACTCACGGAGGTGCCATCCGCAGACTGCGACTGTACCCAGAATGCGGCCGGCCGTTCGTCATCGACCAGCGTCTTGAGATGTTGAAGCGCTTCACGCATTCCACCTGAAGTCTTAGCGACAGAGCCACGAATGTCGTGCACAGGTTCAGTCCTGAACTCCACTCGACTGACACGGTTGTCGACTCTGTTGATTTCGCGTAGCAGCGCACGATGCTGTCTCCGGGACGAAAGCAGATTGAACCCGAGAAGGCCGGCAAGGACAGCCACAGCAATCGCAACCCCTGGCGGCTGAAGCCCCAGGGTGGGGATCGCGATTAATCCCACGGCTGCCACGGTCCCGATGGTTCCCAGAATTGCGGCGAGCGTCCCAAATTTCATAGCACTTCCCGGCGGTGAGTTTTCGACCATTTGCACTTCTTCATGGCTCTCAACATGATAGTCGAATTGACCAACGACTGATCTCTCGCGGATGGTGCGTGAAGTTTCCGACAGGGGTCACCGCGGCCTCAACCGGGATCGGGCAATCAGTTCGGCGCTCGGTCGGCGGCGTATGGTGGACTCAACGTCTCCAGAGCCGAATGGGGGCGTCTCGTTCGCGCTGGTGGAGACCATGTCTGCCGCCCACCGCTGTGCTGAGGAGAAGAATTGACCGCTGAACCGATCTGGCTTCCCGACCCTGATCAGTCCCCACGTCCGCAGATTGTCGACTTCATCGACTTCGCCAACCAGCGCACCGGCCAGACTTTGGCTGATTACGACGATCTGTGGAAATGGTCGGTGAGCGATCTCGACGGGTTCTGGGGTGCTGTCTGGGACTTCTTCGACGTCGTCTCCGACGAGCCCTACACCGAGGTGCTGGCGAACCGGTCCATGCCAGGCGCCGATTGGTTCCCGGGAACCCACGTCAACTATGCCGAACACGCCCTGCGCGCTGCCCTCGACGAACAGCTGGTGGACGAGCCGGCGATCATCACCGTCACCGAAGGCGGCGACCGTATCGAGGTCACGTGGCGTGAGCTGCGACGCCAGGTCGGATCGGTGGCCGCATGGCTGCGCGAGCGCGGAGTCGAGCAGGGAGACCGCGTCGTCGGCTATCTGCCGAACACCCACCACACGCTCGTGGCCTTCCTCGCCTCCGCCTCGATCGGCGCCATCTGGTCGGCCTGCGCCCAGGACTACGCAGCCGAAGGCGCCGCCGCCAAGCTCGGACAGCTCGAACCGACAGTGCTCTTCGCCGCCGACGGCTACTTCTGGAACGGCACTGCCTTCGACCGCCGCGACCAGGTCGCCGACCTTGCCGCGCGCGTCCCAACGCTGCGGGCAGTCGTCGGCATCGACAACCTCGGCGCGCGATCTTGGGACGATCAGGATCAGATCACTGATCTCGTCGCGTGGGACGACATCGCCTCCGGCGATACGCCGCCGGAGTTCGTCCGGGTCGATTTCGACACCCCGCTGTGGGTGCTCTACTCCTCCGGCACCACAGGGATCCCCAAGGGCATCGTGCACAGCCACGGCGGTGTCGTCATCGACCATCTGCGCCTGTTCGGACTGCACCTCGACCTTCGCCCGGGCGACCGCTTCTTCTGGTACACGAATACGAACTGGATGATGTGGAACCTGGTCGCCTCGGCGCTGTTGGCAGGTGCGACCACCGTCTGCTTCGACGGCAGCCCCCTCTACCCCGGCCCACGCCGGCTGTGGGAGATCGCCGCGGAGAACGAGGTGAACGTCCTCGGGGTGAGCCCGGGGATCTTCCTCGCGGGAATGAAGGCCGGGCTGAAACCCGGTGAGGAGCTCGACTTGTCGGCGCTGCGGACGATCGGCGCCACCGGCGCACCGGTGCCCGCCCACTGCTTCCCCTGGGTCCGCGACGCCGTCGGCGAGCGCGTGCAGCTGGCCTCGACGAGCGGAGGCACGGACGTCGTCAGCGGCTTCGCCGGCTCGGCCGCGAACCTCGACGTATGGGCAGGAGAACTGTCGGCCCCGGTCCTGGGTGTGGCCTTGGAGTCCTGGGACGATGCGGGCGAACCTCTCATCGGCGAGGTCGGGGAGATGGTGATCACCGCACCGATGCCGTCGATGCCGGTGAAGTTCTGGAACGATCCCGACGGGCAGCGCTACCGCGACACCTACTTCTCGATGTTCCCCGGAGTGTGGCGCCACGGTGATTGGATCACGATCACCGACCGCGGCAGCGTCATCATCTCGGGACGCTCGGACGCCACGCTCAACAGACACGGCGTGCGGCTGGGCAGCGCCGACATCTACGACGTCGTCGACGGCATCCCCGAGGTCACCGAATCCTTGGTCATCGGCGCCGAACAGCCCGACGGCGGATACTGGATGCCGCTGTTCGTCGTCCTGGCCGAAGGCGTCGAACTCGACGACCGGCTGCGCGAGAAGATCAGGGAGGAGCTGCGCACGAAGGCCTCCCCGCGACATGTGCCCGATGACATCATCGACGTGCCGGCGGTGCCCCACACCCGCACGGGCAAGAAGCTCGAGGTTCCCGTCAAGCGGCTCATCCAGGGCCACCCGCTCGCACGGGTGGCCAACCCCGACGCCGTCGACGTGTTCGAGACGCTGACCTACTTCACTCGGTTCGCCGAGGAGAAGGACTCCGCCGACTGAATCCCGGCGTGACCGGGACGCGGGGATGCCTGGGCCGGGCGCCGCCTCGGCGAGGCGCCCCTCCCATGAATCAGGCACTTCGCGTACGGTGAGGCCATGACTGCTCTCTTCACCCTCCCACCGGCGGATTTATTGGTCGGAGTGGACGGATCGGACAACAGCCGGCAGGCGTTCACGACCGCCGTCTCCATCGCCGAAGAGCACGGGTGTTCGCTTCGGGTGGTGGGCGCCTACAGCGTCCCGGTGATTCCCCGGCGTCACGCTCCGACGATCTCCGACGAGCGCCATCGCAGCATCGGGCATGCGACGCAGGGGATGCTCGAAGACTTTGCCGCGGAGGCTCGGAGCGCGGGCGTCGAGGCCTCTGCGCAGGCCATCGAGGGAGACGCGGCAGAAGTGCTCGCCGAAGCCAGTCGCTACTCGCGGCTGGCGGTCGTCGGCAAACGCGGACGCAACCGGCTGGCGAGCCGACTGCTGGGCACCGTCTCGGGCGCGCTCGTTGCACATTCGCATTGCCCCGTGCTGGTGGTGCCGTTCCCGGACACAGATGTCGACGAAGAAGCACTGACGCGGGAGAACTCTCCTGGATCGTCTTCGGAGCCTCACCAGGGTCGGACGAATTTCGAGGATGAGGTCGTCGCCGGAATCGACCTGGATTCCTCTGCTCTGCCGGTCGCCGAGGTCGCCGCATGTGCCGCTGAGCTCAGCGGCCGTCGACTCGCTTTCGTCTCAGCCGTCCCCACTGAAGCGTCAAGTGGGCGTGGTGGAGGGGAAGCCACAACGCCTCACGCATACGCGCACCATCTCGAAGAGTTGGCTGAGGCCGTCAAGGAGCGTCACCAAGGGCTTAGCGTGCGCCTCGAGCTGCCGGAGGGTTCGGCAGCGGTCGCACTGACTGAAGCGGCACGCACAGC
Organism: Brevibacterium renqingii; assembly: GCF_017808105.1. Taxonomy (GTDB): domain Bacteria; phylum Actinomycetota; class Actinomycetes; order Actinomycetales; family Brevibacteriaceae; genus Brevibacterium; species Brevibacterium renqingii. The sequence continues at coordinate 9,104 of NZ_JADBHF010000011.1, forward strand.
AGCACTCGTCGTGCTGGGCACCCGCGGTCGCGGAGGTGTCGCCAGCCTGCTCCTCGGCTCGGTCAGTCGGAGTGTGCTCAACCAGGCGAGATCGCCCGTTCTGATCGTTCCCAACAGCACCAGCGATATGGACGCAAGGAATTCTACATAATGTAGAAAACATTGATATAGTGGAATCGGACGACGGTGCTTTCGCTTTCGGGGTTGTCGCCGTCGCTCGGGATCTGAGAAACCCCGGCAGGAGGTTCACGATGTACGAGGATGTAACAGCCGCTGAATTGAGCACCCGTGATCTCGGAGTCCTGGTCGGCTTCGACGGCTCAGACCACGCCGAATCGGCTCTGCAGTTCGGAGCGAGCGAAGCACTTCGCCGGAAGACGACTCTCACTGTCGTCACCGCCTACACAGTCCCTGTCCCGATCTATCCCAATATGGCGTCTCTGCCCTCGGAGCCGGAAGATCGCGCCCGACGGAAGGCCGCCGAAGCCACACTCGAGGTGGCCCAGGAACAACTCAAAGACCACTCTGGCGAAGTCATCCTCGCCGCCGCCGAGGGCAATCCCACCGGCACCCTTGCCGAACTCTCCAAGCAGGCCCAGCTGGTCGTCGTCGGTGCTCGCGGACGCGGCGGCTTCATCGGGCAGCTTCTCGGTTCGGTCGCCGCGGCGCTTCCGGCTCACACCCACTGCCCCACGATCGTGTTTCCCGGGACCCCCTCCGCTGAGGCGACTGCGAAGAACGAGACCGGTGCCGAGCACAAGCAGAGCGGCCCGATCGTCGCCGCGATCGATGGCTCAGTGCAGAGCGACGAGGTCCTCAAGCAGGCGGCACAAGTGGCAGAGGAGAAGGCCGCGCCGCTGAAGATCCTCATGGTCATGCCGCTGGCGGAGGAATGGCTGTACTGGTATCCCGACGTCCAACTCCAGAACAAGTCGAGCCAGAGTCGTCAGAGCGAACTCGAGAAGACGATCCGAGAGAACCACTCATGGATGTACGACGAGCACTCGAACCTGGACATCTCCGTCGATGTCGTGATCGGCGACGCCGTGGACGTCATCGGTGACTGGAGTGCGACGGCGCAGCTGACCGTGGTCGGCACCAGAGGCCGCGGTGCGGTGCGAAGCGCGCTGCTCGGTTCCGTCTCTCGCGGTGTGCTCAACGGTGCTCAGGGTCCGGTGATGATCGTTCCCCGCCAGTCATAGCCTGAGGCTCTGGTCATGAACGACGAGATTCTCTTCGATTCCGCCGATCGCGACTTCGGCGTGCTGGTGGGCTTCGACGGTTCGGATCATGCCCGGTCCGCACTGCATTTCGCCGCTGCAGAAGCACTCAGCAGCGGCGCGGCCCTCACGGTCGTGACCGTCTACCGGCTCCCTCCCATGATGTACACCGGTGAGCCGGCGATTCTGGTCACGGCCGAAGCCCGAGCCGAACGGGATCGTGCCGAGCAGCTCCTCGACGACGCTCGGGAGTATCTGCGCGATTACCCGGGAGAAGTGACGTTCTCTTCGGCGGAGGGCAGCCCGACCGGAGTACTCGCCGAACTCAGTGCTCGTGCGCAGACGGTCGTCGTCGGCGCCCATGGTCGCGGCGGCTTCATCGGACAGCTCCTCGGTTCGGTCGCCGCGGCGCTTCCCGGCCATGCGCAGTGCCCCACCATCGTCATCCCGCAGGACTACCAACCGGGAGACGGGCCGGGCGCCGAGTTCTTCACACACGATCGGGACACCGCGCCGGTGGTGGCTGGAATCGACCTGTCCGAGCGCAGCCGCATGGTGCTGCTTCTCGCCGCACAGCAGGCGAAGCAATTCGAGGTTCCACTGCAGGTGCTGACCGCGCTGCCGCTGCTGAGAGAGTGGAAGTACTGGTACCCGGATCTCGAAGAGTTCGACACGATCACCGAGCTTCGCCGGAGCAACTTGCAGGCATCGGTCGAGCAGGAGATCGCCTGGCTGCGTCGACGCCATACGCGCCTCGACATCTCCGTCGAGGTCGAACTCGGCGACCCGGCCGACCTCCTCGAGGCGAAGACCCGCACGGCGCAGCTGACGGTGGTCGGCACTCGCGGTCGCGGCGGGATGAAGAGCACACTGCTCGGTTCCGTCAGCCGCGAGGTCCTCAACCGTGCGCGAGGACCCGTCATGGTGGTGCCGACCGGGAAGGCCGGGCGATAGCTCCCACCGCTTTGCCGTCTCTGCGCGTCCCGGTCAGGGCAGGATGAGGATCCGGCCCCGCACTCCCCCGCCTTCGAGGGCCCGGTGGGCTTCGGCCGCCTCGGCGAGGTGGAAGGTCGCACCGGTGCGACCGCGCAGGCGCCCGGTCGCCAGCATCTGGTTGATCGCCTGGGCCGCCTCGGCGAGGTCGGCGGCCGAGGCATTGCTGATCGCGAAACCGAGCACGCTGGCATCACGCGTATAGAGCTGACCCAGCGGCAGCCTCGGCGTGGCCTGCATCCCTGCCATCGCGATGATGCGGGCACCGTGGGCGAGCAGGGGAACGGACCGGTCGAAATCGTCATCTCCGCTGGGGTCCCACCACACGTCGACGCCGTGCGGGGCGGCCTGCTCGACCCGTTCGCAGAAGTCATCGGCGTGCTTCGCGAGGACGTCCTCGGCACCACAGTCGGCGACCCATTGTTCGTCGCCGGTCGAGGCACCGGCGATGACGTGGGCGCCCATGGCCGCGGCGAGTTGGACGATCGCGGTGCCCACGGCCCCGCTTGCCGATCTGACCACGATGGTCTCGCCCGGGCGCAGCCGTGCCTCGCGCACGAGCCCGATGTAGGCGGTTCCGGCCGCATGGAGGACCGGGGCCGCCTCGGCGGGATCGATGCCCTCGGGAAGCGGGTACAGCCGTGCGGCCGGAGCGGTGACGTATTCTGCGAACGCGCCCTGACGGCCGTCGTGGCCGAGGCTGTTGGACCACACTCGATCACCCGGGCTGAATGCCTCGACCGCCTCGCCGACGGCGACGACGGTGCCGACGAGGTCCCGGCCGATGACGAAGGGGAATGGCATCGGTGTGGGGAATGCGCCGGAGCGGACGAAGAGATCGACGTGGTTGACCTCGCTGGCCTCCATCCGCACGAGCACCTCGGTCGGGCCCGGTTCGGGGACGGGCAGCTCGCCGATCCGAATGTTCTCGACCCCTCCGGTGGCCTCGATGTAAGCGGCTGTCATCCGGTCCGGAACGTCCACCGGTCTCATCTCCTCAGCGAATGAATCGTTCACCTCGTGAAGCTCTTCATGTGTGTCAGTTCCATAATTCATCGTCAAGCGGACGGTGACACGATTGAACCCCCTGCAGAAGGGCTGCGGACTATCGCGTGAGCCAATTCTTCAAACGACCCCGTCTCGGAACACTCTTCGAGCTACTCGTCCTCCGCCTGGTCAGAGACAGCTTCCCCGGCTTCCGTCTTTTCCTTGTCTTCCCCCGTGTTCCGATCGTCAGGATGCTCCACGGTGTCCGGAACTGCTTCTTTTTCTTCCCATCGTCGACCTCCTCGAATCATGCCCCGAAGTAAAACCCCTCCGGTCTCAACTGGCACAAGTCACCGAGCGGCGACTTGATTTCATCTTGGGCTCTCGGCCGAGCACCGTCAATCACCCCACATGACTCAGACAGACTGCTCGCGTCACCATGCGCTTCAACTCACTTGGCAGCGTAGAGAAAAACACCAATGATCGGCTGGCCGAAATGTATCGGCCCCGTTCGCAGGCCCGGAACGTGTCGGGGTCGAGACGAGGCAACCTTAGGACGAGGGCCGCAGCGTCAGTGAGATCTGACGCGGCGGCCCGTCTGGTTCGGACGACGAATCATTCCCCGTCGATGTGTTCGGCGCGGGTCTCCTTGGTGTTCTCGACGTTGGTGATGACTTCCTGCGACTTCAGGCGGGTCTTGATGCCGACGTAGAAGACGATGGCGGTGAAGACAGTGCAGATCAGCTCGCCCCATCCGAATGTGAGCACGCCCATGGCACCTTCGCCATAGTTGCTCAGCAGGCTGAGCACGGCCAGACCGCCGAGCCACAGGATCATCCACCAGCCGGACTTGAACTGCAGCGGCGGAATCTTGCTGCGGTCGCTGAAGGCGTAGTGCAGACCGAGGACCACGTAGCCGAGCACCATCGCCAGGAACAGCTTCCAGTTCGTGTCCCAGCCGGTCCAGAACACGATGAGGTTCGCGGCGAGGAATCCGAGGAACGGCAGGGTGTCCCCGCCGGGCAGCCGGAACGGACGCTCCTGGTCCGGCAGCTGACGGCGCAGCGCCGCCACTGTGACCGGGCCGGATCCGAAGGAGATGACGGTGCCGGAGGTGATGAACCCGACCATCTTCGCCCACGACGGGAACGGGAAGAAGAGGAAGCAGGCGACGATGAACGTCACCACCAGACCGAACCACGGGATGCCCTTCCTGTTCAGCTTCGTCATCGCACTCGGGGCATTGCCCACGCGGGCCTGCGAGTACGACAGGCGCGGGGTGAGCGCGGTGAAGATCAGGCCGGTGTCGGCCGGGGAGACGACGGCATCGATGTAGAGGATGATCGCCAGCCACATCGCACCGAGCATGATCGCGATCTCTGCCCACGGTCCTGCCGAGTTCGAGAACGACAGTCCGCCCCAGCCGTCCTTGAGCAGGTCGGTGGGGATGGCCCCGATGAACGCGACCTGCAGGAGGATGTAGATGATGCCGGTGAGCACGATCGAGCCGATCACGGCGAACGGCACGTTCTTCTGCGGGTTCTTCGTCTCACCGGCGAACTCCACGCCCTGGCGGAAGCCGAGGTAGGAGAAGACGATGCCCGCCGCGGGCAGGGCCGCGAAGATCGGTGCGATGCCGTTGGGGGCGAATCCGCCGAACTCGGGCATGTGGAAGTGACCGGGGTTGAAGGCCAGCAGCGCAAGTCCGACGAACACGAGGACGATGACGAGCAGTTTCCACCACACGAGCACGTTGTTGAACTGAGCGAAGAACTTCACCCCGAACATGTTGATGATGCAGAAGACTGCGACCATCGCGATGCTCACGAGGATGCCCGGCACTGTGAGGACGAGGACGCCTTCCTTCGACTCCATCAGCCACGGCATATAGCTCGAGGCGTACTGCACGGCCGCGAGGACCTCGATGCCGACGGTTCCCGCCGCCGACAGCCACGTGATCCACCCGCTGGTGTAGCTCGCGAACGAACCGAACGCATAGTGCGGGTAGCGCACGACACCGCCGGCGACGGGGAACATGACACCGAGTTCGGAGTAGTTCAGCGCCACGAAGATGATGAGGACCGCGCCGAGCGCCCAGGACAGGATCGCGGCCGGGCCGGCCATGCTGGCGGCGTCGAAGGCGCCGAAGAGCCAACCGGAACCGATGATCGACCCGACTCCGGTGAAGAGCAGTCCGGTCTTGCCGATATCGCGTTTGAGTCCTTTGTCATGGACGACTGTCACGCTCGTGTGCGAGCCGGATGACAGGGGATTTTTTGAGGGCACCTTCGCCTCCCAGGATTGTGACGGCAGAATCTCCGCGGTCAGTCTTCTCCTGCAGTCCTGTTATGTCAATCACTATCGGAGCCGCATCCGCCGAGGCCGCGGCGCCGAGCGGCGATGCGGTCGGATTCCTGGTGGCGGGGCCGAATAGTGGAACGTTTCGGGTCACTATGTGGGGCCTGCGGGTGGGGCAGTTAGTCGCGTCTGCTGCCTGCCCGAGGCATACCCTCTACTCTTGGCTCTCCCCCTCAGTTCTCCGCAGATTGTGGGCACGCTCGATGTCCTCCTGGCGCTTCCGCTCCTTCTTATCGCTGGCCTTGGTGTCGCGCGGGGGCAGCTGGAGGTCCTCCTCGGCGGGCAGCCCGGCCTGCAGTTCGCGGCCGCGTTCGAGTTCGCTGTCGATCTCGGCACCGAAGAGCAGGATGACGTTGACGATGTACGTCCACAGCAGCAGGACGATCACCCCGCCGAGGACGCCGTAGGTCTTGTTGTAATTGCCGAAGTTCGCAACATAGAAGAAGAACCCGGCCGAGGCGATGACGATCACGACGATGGCGATGAACGCGCCGAGGCTGATCCACCGGAACTTCGGCTGCTGGACGTTCGGGGTCGCGTAGTAGAGAAGAGCGAGAACCAAGACGACGATGAAGGCGAGGACGAACCACTTCGCGATGCTCCACACCATGAGTGCGACCGAACCCAAGCCGATCGCGCTGCCCACGGCCTCGGCGATCGGTCCCGAGAGGACGAAGATCAGCAGCGCGATCGCCCCGAGGACGAGGATCAGAGCTGTCAGCAGGTACATCTGGAGGTTGAACTTGATGAATCCGCGTCCCTCGCGGATGTCGTGCAGGATGTTCATGGCCCTGCCGAAGGCCTTCACGTACCCGGAGGCCGACCACAGGGCTGCGAGCAGACCGATGAGGAGGCCGATGCCCGGGGCCGGGGCCGAGAGGACGTTCTCGAGGGCGGGCCGGATGGACTTCCAGGCATCAGCGGGAACGACTCCCTGCACCTGGTCGAGGACGGTGGAGACCGCGGTGCTCTGTCCGACGAGGCTGAGGATCGAGACGAGGCCGAGGAGACCCGGGAAGATCGACAGCACAGTGCGATAGGTCAGCCCCGCGGCGAGGTCGGTGCAGCCATCGGCGGAGAATTCGCGGATCGTCGATCTGAAGATGAACGCCCACGAGGGCTTCGTGATGTCCGCAGGCGAGTCGGGCTTCCGGTGGTCATCTGGCGGAGGGGCGTGCTCTTGCTCGATTCGAGCACTGCCCCGGGAATGCTTTGACATCGAATGCTCCTCTCGAAGGACGATTCGGGACAATTGACGAAGCTATCACCGGCATGTGCCTCCGACAACGGACAATCTCGGTTCCAGATGACTCACACATTCGTCGCCGACCGCGTCAGCCGACCATGTCAGCCGGCGGCGTTCGCCTCGGCGGTGAGATGAGCGCGAGCCTCGGCGAGCATGGCCTCACGGGTTGCGATCTTCACCCGTTCGCGGCCCTCGGCCTCGCCGAGGGCCTTCTCCGCCGCCTCGAGGCGGTGGTAGCCGGCCCAATCGGCGTAGTCGACGCCCTTGGCCTCGAGCAGCTCGACGATCGCGTCCTCCTCCGGGTAGACGGGATCGGTCAGCGCCCCGGCGTCCTGGTCGGCAAGGATGTGCGTGATCGTCTCCAGCGCATCACCCTTCGTGTGACCGATGAGGCCGACGGGCCCGCGTTTGATCCATCCGGTGGTGTACACGCCGGGGATGACGTCCGCCTCGGCGGCCTGTGCCTGGGTCTTCGCGTCGACGACGCGTCCCTCGTGGTTGGGGATGACGCGCTTGGCCTCGTCGAAGGGCAGCTGCGGCAGCTGCGTGCCCGCATAGCCGACGGCGCGGTAGACGGCGTCGATGTCCCAGTCGTGGAACTGACCGGTCCCCGCAACCGCGCCGGTGCCGTCGAGTTCCTGACGTTCGGTGCGCAGACCAGTCACCCGATCCTCGCCGAGGACGGCCACCGGTGCATGCAGGAAGTGCAGGTGCAATCTCCGCTTCGCCCCGGTCTCCTCCCGCATGGCGAAGTCCGTGAGCGTCTTCGTCACCTATTTGACCTGGTTGCTCGACTCGATGGCCTCGAGCGAACCCTGATCGAACTCGAAGTCCTCGGGGTAGACGATGATGTCGACGTCGGCGACCTGCCCGAGCTCGCGCAGCTCGAGCGGGGTGAACTTCGCCTGGGCGGGCCCGCGCCTGCCGAAGATGTGGACGTCGGTGACGCGTGAGGACTTCAGCCCTTCGTACACGTGGTCGGGGATCTCCGTGGTGTGCAGGTCATCGGCCTGCTTCGCGAGCACCCGGGCCACGTCGAGGGCGACGTTGCCGTTGCCGAGCACGGCGACCTTCTCGGCCTCCAGCGGCCACGTCTGGTCGACGTCCGGGTGGGCGTCGTACCAGTTGACGAAGTCCGCGGCCCCGTAGGAACCGGGCAGGTCGATGCCGGGCAGCTCGAGCGGTGCGTCGCTGAAGCAGCCGGTGGAGAAGATCACTGCATCATAGCGATCGGTGAGCTCGCCGAGGCTGATGTCGGCGCCGTATTCGACATTGGAGAACAGGCGGATGTCGCCGCGGTCGAGGACCTTGATGAGCGCGTTGATGATGCCTTTGATGCGGGGATGGTCCGGGGCGACGCCGTAGCGGACGAGGCCGAAGGGTGAGGGCAGGCGTTCGAACAGGTCGATGCTCAAGTCGAGGTCGTGCTCGGCCTTCGTCAGCAGGTCCGCGGCGTAGATGCCGGCGGGTCCGGCGCCGATGATGGCCACGCGGAAGGGTGTTGTCGTCATGGGTGCTCCTCGGTCAGTCGTCGGTGTTCTGCGGGGGCAGTCCCGCGATGAATGGGTGGTCTTTGTCGATGACCCCGTGGGCGGCGGCCCCGCCCGGGGAGCCGATGTCGTCGAAGAAGTCGACGTTCGCGGCGTGGTAGTCCTCCCACTCCTCGGGCACATCGTCTTCGAAGAAGATCGCCTCGACGGGGCAGACGGGTTCGCAGGCGCCGCAGTCGACGCATTCGTCGGGATGGATGTACAGGGAGCGCTTGCCCTCGTAGATGCAGTCGACCGGGCACTCTTCGATGCAGGCGCGATCTTTCACGTCCACGCAGGGCTGGGCGATGATGTAGGTCATGGGTTCCTTGCCAGTTCGGGGTGCGGTGCCGCCGCGGAGTCGAAGGCGCCTGCGGCATAGGGGCTGAGGGTGACGACGTCGCCGACGACGATGACGGCCGGCGAGCGCACGCTGCGGCGGGCGGCGTGGAAGGCGATGGTGCCCAGCGTCCCGATGGTCACCCGCTGGGAATCGCCGAAGCCGTCCTCGACGATCGCGACCGGGCAGTCGGGGCCGCGAGTGCCGCGGGCGAGCACCATCGCCGAATGCACGAGTGTGCCGATGCCCATGAGCACGACGACCGTGTGGTCGCGCCCGCCGCCGATCTCGGTGAGCTGGTCGTGGCCGGTGGCGACGGTGTAGGAGGTGGCCAGCCCGCGGTGGGTGAGCGGGATGCCGGCGACGGCGGGAACGGAGTTCGCGCTCGTGACTCCGGGCACGACCTGGACGTCGATCCCGGCCTCCCGGCAGGCGATGACCTCCTCTCCCCCGCGCCCGAAGACGAAGGGGTCCCCGCCCTTGAGCCGGACGACGCGGCGGCCGCGCCGGGCCTCCTCGACGAGGATCTCGTTGATCCTCTCCTGCGGCACCGGGTGGTGGCCCGGCTGCTTGCCGACGTCGATGACCACCGCATCGAGGGGTGCTCCCCTCTCCTCGGTCAGCTGATCGATGATCGAGCGCGCGCCGAGGCGGTCGGCGACGATGACGTCGGCCGCTTCCAGGGCGCGCAGACCGGTGACGGTGAGCAGGCCGAGGTCGCCGGGGCCGGCGCCGATGAGCATGACGCTGCCCGGGGCCTGTGCGAGGAAGAGGCTCATGAGAGTTCCTGTTCGGGTGTGTGGATCCCGGCGGCCAGCGTATTGCCGGTCTGCGGGTCGATGATGAGGAACGCACCGGCCGGGCCGTGCTCGCGGAAGTCCGGGACCGGCAGGGCGGCGGCGAGCTTGACCTGCGCCAGACCGATGTCGTTGCCGGCGAGCACCTCGGCGTCCTCGAGCGCCGAGGTGGCCAGGTTGCGTTTCGCGTCGATGGTGACGATGGCCTTGGCACTGGTCGTTCCGGTCTTGATGAGCACTCGGTCGCCCGAGCGCAGACCCTCGGCGGTGAAGGGGAACACTTCGGCGCGCAGCTGCCTGCGAGCCGGGGGCAGGGTGCCGCCGGCGGCGATGACGCTGCCGCGTGCGGTGTCGACGTCATCGGCCAGTCGCAGCGCCACCGACAACGGCGCACCCGCGGATTCGAGCTGCCCGTCGGCGGTGTCGATGCCGACCACGGTCGACCGCACCCCTGCCGGGTGGATGTCGATCTCATCGCCGAGGCGGACCCGCCCCGAGGTGATCTGTCCGGCCACGGCCCGGTAGTCGCGGAAGGCGTCCGGGTCGAGACCGGGGGCCAGTCCGCCCTGCGGTCGCAGCACCGTCTGCACGTCGAGGCGGAAGGGTTCGAGGTCGGCGGTGTCCTCCTCGGTGCTCGGCAGGGTCTCGAGGAGTTCGAGCAGCGCCGGTCCCGTGTACCAGGGGGTGTTGTCGGAGGCGGCGGCGATATTGTCCCCGGCCAGCGCGGAGATCGGGATGATATGCGGGGTGTCGAGGCCGATCTCTGCGGCGAGGTCCTTCACCTCCTCGGCGACGGATTCGATCGCGGCCTGGTCATAGTCGAGCAGGTCGATCTTGTTGACGGCGATGACGACGTTCCGGATGCCCAGCCGGGAGACGACGGTGAGGTGGCGTCGGGTCTGTTCGGTGGGCCGGTTGCGGGCGTCGATGAGGACGACGACGGCATCGGCGGTCGTGGCGCCGGTGACCATGTTCCGGGTGTACTGCACGTGCCCGGGGCAGTCGGCGAGGATGAAGGAGCGGCGGTCGGTGGCGAAGTAGCGGTAGGCGACGTCGATCGTGATGCCCTGTTCGCGTTCGGCCCGGAGGCCGTCGGTGAGCAGCGCGAAGTCGAACTCCCCGCCGAGGAAGCCGCGTTCGGCGCTCGTGGCGGTCACGGCGGCGAGCTGGTCGGCCAGGATCGCCTTCGCGTCGTGGAGCAGACGGCCGACGAGGGTCGATTTGCCGTCGTCGACGGATCCGGCAGTGGCGAAGCGCAGGAGTGTCATCAGAAGTACCCGTCCTTCTTTCGGTCTTCCATGGCCGCGGCCGAGATCCGGTCGTCGGCGCGTGTGGCTCCGCGCTCGGTCACGGTGGTGGCGGCCACCTCGGCGAGGATGGAGTCGATGTCGCTCGCGGTCGATTCGACGGCGCCCGTGCAGCTCATATCGCCGACGGTGCGGTAGCGCACGGTGCGGCGGGTGACGGTCTCGTCCTCGCGCGGGGTGGAGAATTCGCCGGTGGCCCACCACATTCCGTCGCGGTCGAAGACCTCGCGTTCATGGGCGAAGTAGAGCTCGGGCAGGGCGATGTCCTCGCGGGCGATGTAGCTCCACACATCGAGTTCGGTGAAGTTCGAGATCGGGAACACGCGCACATGTTCGCCGGGCAGGTGGCGGCCGTTGTAGAGGTTCCACAGCTCGGGGCGTTGGCTGCTGGGGTTCCACCCGCCGAATTCGTCGCGCAGCGACAGGATCCGCTCCTTCGCCCGGGCCTTGTCCTCATCCCTGCGGGCCCCGCCGAACACGGCGTCGAAGCCGCCGGCGGCGATGGCGTCGAGGAGCGGCTGGGTCTGCAGGGTGTTGCGGGTGCCGTCGGGGCGTTCGCGCAGCCGGCCGTCGTCGATGTAGTCCTGAACACGGGCCACCGTGAGGTCGAGGCCGAAACGCTGCGCGGTCTCGTCGCGGAAGCGGATGATCTCCGGGAAGTTGTGGCCGGTGTCGACGTGGAGGAGGCCGAAGGGGATCTTCGCCGGCCAGAAGGCCTTCGCCGCGAGGTGGAGCACGGTCACTGAGTCCTTGCCGCCGGAGAACAGCAGCACGGGTCTCTCGAATTCGGCGGCGACCTCGCGGATGATGTGGATGGCCTCGGATTCGAGGACGTCGAGGGTCGACAGGGTTGTCCGGGCCGTTCGGGTGGTCTGGTCGATGGTGGGGTCGGTGATGCTCATGTGTGGAGTCCGCATTCTGTTTTCGTCGTTCCTGCCCAGCGTCCGGCGCGGGGGTCTTCTCCCTCGGCGACGGGACGGGTGCAGGGCTGGCATCCGATGGACGGGTAGCCCTGTGACAGCAGTGGGTTGACCGGCACGTCGAAGGCTCGTGCGTAGTCGAGGAGGTCGTCGAACGACCAGGCGGCCAGGGGGTTGACCTTGACCAGGCCGTTCTTGTCATCGAAGGTGATCAGCGGTGTGTTCGTCCGCGTCGGGGCCTCGTCCCGGCGGACGCCGGTGAACCAGAGCTCGTAGCCGGCCAGCGATCTCTTCAGGGGTGCGACCTTGCGGCGGGCGCAGCACAGTCCGGGGTCGCGGGCGAAGAGGTCCTTGCCGAACTCGGCGTCCTGTTCGGCCACGGTCTGTTCGGGCAGGACGTCGACGATGGTGACGTCGACTCTGCGGGCCACCTCGTCGCGGGTGGTGTAGGTCTCCGGGAAGTGGTAGCCCGTGTCGAGGAAGAGGACGTCGACGCCGGGCAGGTACTGGGCGACATAGTGCGGCAGGGCCGCGTCGGCCATCGAGCAGGCCACGGCGCAGGCGGCGGTGTCGAAGTGCTGCGACACCCAGCGGATGACGTCGGCAGGGTTGGACTCGGCCACGCCGGCCTCCGGGTCGCCGCCGAGTTCACGGGCGCCCGCCTCGGCGAGGGTCTTGAGTTCGTCGATGGGGCGCTTGGCAGCGGTCGTGCTCATTTCAGTTCCTCCTCGTCGACGCGGTGGGCCCATTCGGAGAACGTCTCGGTCTCGGTCCGGCCGTCGAGGAATCGGCGGACGAGCTTCTCGACGTAGTCGTTGAGGTCCTCGACGGTGACCTTGAGTCCGCGCACGGTGCGGCCGAGTCCGGCCTCGTCGCGGTCCTGTGAGGCCAGTCCCCCGCCGACGTGGACCTGGAAGCCGGGGACCTGCTGTCCGTCGTCGGTGGTGACGATCTGGCCCTTGAGGCCGATGTCGGCGGTCTGGATGCGGGCGCAGGAGTTCGGGCAGCCGTTGAGGTGGAGGCTGATCGGGTGGGGCAGGTCGAGCCCGGCGAGGCGCTCCTCGAGCACGGCGACCGCGTCGGCGGCGGTCTGTTTGGTCTCGACGATCGCGAGTTTGCAGAACTCGATGCCCGTGCACGCCATCGTCGAGCGCCGGAACAGGTCCCTGCGGCTCGACAGGCCGAGCGCGTCGAGTCCGGCGACGACATCGTCGACGTCGGATTCCTCGATGTCGAGCAGGAGGATCTTCTGGTGCGGGGTGGTCCGCAGCCGGGTGGATCCGAACTTCTCGGCGAGGTCGACGACCTGGCCGAGCAGAGTGCCCGAGGCGCGTCCGGCGATGAGGCTGACGCCGATGAAGTACCGGCCGTCGGCCTGCTTGTGCACGCCCACGTGGTCGCCGGCCGTGAGCGGTTTGTCCGGGGCGGGTCCGTCGGCGAGCTTGAAACCGAGGTATTCGGTTTCGAGGATCTCGCGGAACTTCTCCGGCCCCCAGTCGGCGAGGAGGAACTTCAGGCGCGCCTTGTTGCGCAGGCGGCGGTAGCCGTAGTCGCGGAAGATCGAGGTGACGCCGAGCCAGGCGTCGACGACCTGGTCGGGGGCGACCCAGGCGCCGAGGCGTTCGGCGAAGCGCGGCACAACCGACAGGGCTCCGCCGACCCACAGGTCGTAGCCGATGCCGTGTTCGGGGTGGTCGACGGCGACGAAGGAGCAGTCGTTGATCTCGTGGACGACGTCCTGGCTGGGGTGGCCGGTGATCGCGGTCTTGTACTTCCGAGGCAGGTTCGAGAGGCTCGGGTCGCCGATGTAGCGGCGGGAGATCTCCTCGATCGCCGGAGTCGGATCGATGAGTTCGTCGGCGGCGATTCCGGCTACGGGTGAACCGAGGATGACGCGCGGGACGTCGCCGCAGGCTTCGGTCGTCTGCAGTCCGACTGCTTCGAGTCGGCGCCAGATCTCGGGGACGTTCTCGATCTCGACCCAGTGGAGTTGGATGTTCTGGCGGTCGGTGAGGTCGGCGCTGCTGCGGGCGAATTCGTTCGAGATGTCCGCGATCGTGCGCAGCTGTTCGGTGGTGAGTTTTCCGCCGTCGATGCGAATCCGGAGCATGAAGTATTCGTCTTCGAGCTCATGGGGCTCGAGGGTGGCGGTGCGGCCGCCGTCGATGCCGGGTTTGCGCTGCGTGTACAGGCCCCACCAGCGGAAGCGCCCGTGCAGGTCATCAGGATCGATCGAGGAGAATCCGCCCTTCGCGTAGACCTTCTCGATCCGGTCGCGGACATTGAGCCCGTTGTCTTCGGCCTTGTCGATCTCGTTCTTGTTCAACGGTTCATGGCCGTCGACCTTCCACTGCCCATTGGACTTCTTCGGGCGCGTCGATTTCCTTGCGGCCCGGTCACCAGGGCTCTTCTTGCTCGTTTCCACCTGAGTGGACATGGTCATCTCCAAACGCTGCGGGGAACCAGTGATGAGTCACGCTACAAGACTTTGGATTGCTCAACAAATTCACGCGTTGAATGGATATCACCGGCCGACATATGACGTCACAGAACCAGGGGCGGCGCTCTCGGGCGGGGCGGCTGGAGGCCCGCCGGCGGCAGAGGTCCCGCGGGGCGACGGGAGGAGGTGTGCGAGGGACGGGGGTGGCGGTCAGTCGCCCAAGACGTCGAGCAGGCGGTCGCGCACGATGTCGACGAGCTCCGCGGGAACCGCTTGGACTCGGGCCTCGACCGGGTTCTGGGCGGCGCACGTGTCGGGACCCGGGGCGAGCAGGGGCGGGGCAAGGAGGCACTGCTCGCTGCCTCCTTGCCCCGGGCCGGGGTCGGTCACGAGGGACCTGGCGAGGTCGTCGAAGAAGCCCGGCGCGAGCAGATAGTTGGCCGCGATAAGGCGGGAACCGTCCGGTCGATTCTGCTCAACAAAGCTCTTGAGCGGCACTCCCCCGCCGGCGAGGAATCCCACCGAGACAGCCCGGCCGAGTTCACTGGCGAGCAGTTCGCCCATCGCTTCGCAGGACCTGTTCGCACGCTCGTCGCTCGAGCCGGCGGCGGCGAGCACCACCTCGTCGTCCTCACGCAGGGGCGGGAGACGGTCGGCGAGGATCTTCGCCAGTCGCGCATCGGGGCCGAGGGTCATGGCCAGGCGGACATCGCGGTCGGCGGCGCGCTCGAGGGCCTCGGCGAGGTCGACGTGGACGTGGTAGCCCGGCGAGAGCAGCAGGGGCACGAGCACCGCGGGGCAGTCGGACGGCAGTCGGTCGATCACCTCGTCGACATCGGGCTGCTGCACATCGACGTGGCCGAGCACGACTTCGTCGACGAATCCCCGTTCACGCAGGTCGTCAGCGACCGCGGCGGCGAGCGCCTCGATGAGAGCCTGGCCCTGGGCCGATGAGGTCCCGTGGGAGATGAGCCCGAGCGAAGGCAGACCGGATGCAGACCTCCCTGTCGAGGACGAGCTCGCCGAAGTCGCGGCGGGCGAGCCGGGGGATGAACGGACCGTCACCACGCCCACCCTTCCGATGATTGCTCAACTGTCCTGTCGATCGCGCCGATGCGGTCCATGTCGATTGCATTCATCCGATCAGGCTATCCGAACCCGAGCGTCTGGCCTAAACCCGCAGTCACCCGGGCACTTTGGGCGTTCGATGTCATTTTTCGACGCAAAGCGACCGAGTTCGTCAGGAGCCCCTGCCGCATGGCATTCTGCTCAACAGATTGGATAGTGTGTGCATTCTCAGTGTCTCTCCGAAAGGCAAGCACATGCGTCAGCTCATCGTCCTCGGCTTCGTCGGCCTCCTCGCCCAGCTCATCGACGGATCGCTGGGCATGGCCTACGGGGTGACGTCGACGACTCTGCTGCTCGCGGCGGGTACGGCACCGGCGGCCGCCTCGGCGGCGGTGCACTTCTCCGAATTGGGGACGACCCTGGTCTCCGGCATCTCGCACCACCGGTTCGGCAACGTCGACTGGCGGACGGTGAGCATCCTCGCGGGACCGGGATTCATCGGAGCTCTCATCGGTTCGACCGTTCTGGCCAATCTCAACGGTGAGGCCGTGACGCCGTGGGTCTCGGGCATTCTGCTCGCCCTCGGCGTCTATGTCATCTGGCGGTTCCTCGCCCTGGGCGGTCGACGCCCGACCTTCCGATCACGGCCGAGCGCCGGGATGCTCGTGCCCGTGGGCTTCGTCGGCGGGGCGCTCGACGCCATCGGCGGAGGCGGCTGGGGTCCGATCGGGACGACGTCTCTGCTGTCGTCGGGGCGTCTGGAACCGCGCAAGGTCATCGGTTCGGTCGACACGAGCGAGTTCCTCGTCGCCGTCGGCGGATCCCTGGGATTCCTCATCGCCCTCGGCTCGCAGGGCATCGAATGGACTATCGTGGCTGCTCTGCTCATCGGAGGGGTCGTCGCCGCACCGTTCGCCGCATGGCTGGTGAAGCTCCTGCCCGCGCGTGTCCTCGCGATCGCCGCCGGAGGCATCATCGTCCTCACGAACGCCCGCACCATTCTGCTCGCCCTCGGGATGCAACCGACTGCGGTGTGGCTGGTCCTCGGGGCCTTGGCAGTCGTCTGGTTCGCGTTGCTGGTCCGCGTCGCCCGCCTCGAGCGCCGGGTCTCAGCTGCTCGGGCGGCCGAGGACGCGGCGAGCTCGGTTTCGGTCGGCAGGTGAGGCTCCCGTCGGCGGACTGCGGGCGGGCCGACGGCCGACGGACTGCGGGCGGCCCGGCTGATCAGGTCCCCGACCGGTGAAGGCTCGCGAACACCCGCCGCTCGTTCAACGGGCAGTCAGCTTTTCGCGGTTGCCTCCTCGCGAAAACCGCATTGGACGTTGAATGAGGGGTTCTCTGGACACGCACGTATCCAAGTGCCCTCCCGACGCCTCGGTCGGGACTTCGGTCAGGAGGCTGTCTCGTCGGCGGTGTCAGATCAGGACGGGAATCAGCGGGTGTTCCTCAGGTGTCCTGTCACGACGATGTTGTCCTCGTAATGGCCGGTGTCGTCATCGAAGTCCCCGCCGCATGTGATCAAACGGATCTCAGGGCGGTCGGTGTTGCCGTAGACCCGGTACTCGGGAAAGGAGTCCTTTCCGTAGTCGGTGACATCGTCGATCGTGAATTCGGCGGTGGAGCCGTCTTCGCGGGTGACTGAAGCAGTGTCTCCGCGCTCGAGCGCACCGAGTCGGTAGAACACCGCGGGCCCCTCCGAGGCGGAGTCGACGTGACCGACGATGAGCGCCGGACCGATTTCACCCGGGGTGGGTGAGCGCTCGTACCAGCCAGCGGGCGCGTTCTTGCCCAATGGAGGGACTTCCAGCTCGTCACTGTCAGTCAGTCCCAGGTCCATGAGGGTCGTGTCGACATCGATCGCAGGAATCCTCAGACGGGTGGGAGTCGAGGCTTTCATCCCGGCTGGGTGGTCGTCGTGGGCGTCCGCAGAGGTCCGAGTCTTCGAGGGATCCGATGTCTGTCTGGTCGTGTGATCATTGTTGGAGTCTCCGTCAGGCTGGGGCGGAGAGTGATCGGCGAGAAGACCGGCAGTGATGAGCGCGACGGCGAGGGCGAGCAGGGTCAGGCCCGCCGCGAACCATGCGATTCTGCCGCGGCCGGGCCTGCTCTGCTTGCCTTTCATATTTCTCGTCGTCCTGTCTCAGCCCCGGAGGTGATCAGTGAGCGCCAGTCGATGGCTTCTTCCTCCGCGAGATTGCGAAGGCGGCCCCCGCTGCGACGAGGACTCCTCCGCCGGCTGCGAGCATCACGGTGTCATCGGTGCTCGCCGTGCTGCCACCACCGGTGTCCGGTCCGCCCTTGGGAGGCTGGCCCATCTGGCTGTCTGCGAGCGTCCCGCACAGCGCTGGAGCCGTCGCGGCCTGCGGCAGAGAGTCATCGAGCGGGCTCTTGGCGTCCTGCACGTCCTTCGACTGATCCGCGGGGTCGAGGCCGTGGACGACAACTGTGGCTCGGCCGTCCTTGATCGCATCCTTCGTCTTGGCATCGAGGTCGATGGTGCGCTTGTACGTCGCCGAACCTCCCTTGATGCCGGCGTGATCGACGTCGACCGCAGCATCGGCGCTCGTGTCGCCGGAGTCAGTCAGGGTCGTGGACACATCGCCGTAGGCGGCTCCACCTTCGGGTGTGTTGACGATTCCATCACCGTTCTCATCGGCTGAGGACGTCGGGCACTCCGCACTGCCATCGGCCTTGACGTGGATGTGCTGAACGTGAGGGTACGGACCGTCCTGGAAGTTCTCAGCCAGCCCTTCGACGTGTTCGGTGATCATCGCCTGATCGCCTTTGACGGTGATCATGATGTCGCCAGAAGCACCGCTGTCATTGATTTCCTCGAGATCCGCCTGGTAGGTCCAGCCGTCTTCGGAACCACCGCTGTCGGCGCTTGCCGCAGCCGCCGGACCTGCTGCCAGGCCGAAAGCGGTCAGGGCCAGGACCGGAGTGAGCATGAGCTTCTTCGCTGTACGCATGGTGTCTTTCCTCCTCATTGTCGAACGGTTCCAGTCGGGACCGAACACGGATGATTCGGAGCAGTCGGCAGAACAGATGGATCGGTTTCGCATCCGTTCTGCAGATCGGTCAGCCTTCGCTGCTCTGACGCCTCGCTCAACGGCGCGTTCGGATATCGGTCCGTGCTCGCTTGGAGATCCGAGCTGCGCCTTGAACGACGGGTTCTGCGGCCGCGCCACGCCATGAACGACGGGTTCCGCGGTGACGTCAGTCCCGCCTCGGCGGGTTCAGAGCCGCCTCCGCGAAGGAGGACGTGGCACGCTCACGGCGGCCGTCGACGTCAGCGCTGCCTGTACGCCTTCCGCGCGGCGATCACGCCGATGAGGGAGAGCAGCGACAGTGCGGCGTAGTAGAAGCCGGGCACGGTCAGCTCGCCGGTGGCGCTGAGCAGGGCGGTGAGGATGAGCGGGGCGAAGCCGCCGAAGATCGCCACGCCGAGGCTGTAGGCGATCGTCATGCCCGAGCTGCGCACCTGGACGGGGAACAGCTCCGAGAGCAGGGCGGGCATCGGCCCGAAGTAGAAGACCATGAACAGGCCCACGATCGCCTCGCACAGGGTGAGGACGCCGATCGAGGGGTTGGACGTGAGCAGGATGAACATCGGCCAGGCGACGATGACGCCGACGATGGTGGTCGGGATCATCATGGTCGTCGGGCCCACCCTGTCGGCCAGCTTCCCGGCGAACGGGGAGCCGATGAGGGTGATGACGCCGGCGACGACGGCGCCGGGGAACGCCGCCCAGGGCTCGAGGCCGAGGTTGTCGACGGCGAACTGCGGCAGGAAGGTGATGAGGTAGACCGAGATCGTGGCCATGGCGATGATGAGGAACGCCGAGAGCAGGCGTCCGAAGTGCTGGCCGAGCAGGGTCCGCAGCGGGCTGTCGGTCTTCTCAGCGGCCTGGAACTCAGGCGTGTCGTCCATCTTCGAGCGGATGTACCAGCCGACGGGGCCGATGAGCAGGCCGATGGCGAAGGCCACGCGCCAGCCCCACGAGTGCAGGGCGTCCTCGCTCAGTGCCGAACTGAAGATCCAGGAGACGCCGGCGGCCATGGCCATCGAGATCCCCTGCGTCGCGGTCTGGAAGGAGGCGTAGAAGGCCTTGCCGTGCTTCGCGTTCTCGGTCAGGAAGGCCGTGGCCGAACCGAATTCGCCGCCGGCAGAGATGCCCTGTATGATGCGGGCGATGATGAGGATGATCGCCGCCCAGATGCCGAGCACCGATTCTCCGGGCAGCACGACGATGATGAACACGCCGAGGGTCATCAGGCCGATCGTCAGTGACAGCGCGGATTTGCGGCCGTGCTTATCGGCGTGGCGGCCGATGATGACGGCACCGAGGGGGCGGACGACGAAGGTGATCGCGAAGGTCGCCCAGGTCATCAGCTGTGCGGACAGCCCTTCGCCCGGATAGAAGACTGCGGTGATGGACGTCGCCATGAAGCCGAAGAGGATGATGTCGTACCATTCGAGGGCATTGCCCAATCCGGCCGCGACGACGGCCTTCCTCACCCGTGCCCTGTCCGCACTCGATTCCACAGCCGATGCACTCATGGCCTACCTCTACATCTCGTCAGGGATGCATGCGCCTTTGCTCGTCATCCGGGGTTGATGCGGCCCCGCGGGCGCGCTCATCTATCAGCTGCTGAGTATAATCTGCGGGTGTTCGAACGCAATGGACCGTCTCACTGGGTGGCGTCGGTTCAGGCCCCCGCCGAGGCGGCCCCCACACACAGCATGAGACCGATGACCGCGACGAGGGCCATGCCGATCATCGACCCGGCCATCACCCACAGGCGGACTTTTCCCGGGCGAATCGCGAATCGGGAGATGAGCAGGACGAGGTAGAACGCAGCTGCCACCGCGGTCGTGGTGATCGCATACCCGATCGCAGGTCCCCCGGAGGAGATGACTGCGGCCAGGACGCCCGCGATCACGACGAGGAACAGCGCGCCGGCTACGATCCAGATCGTGCCGGACGAGCTGCGCAGCGCAGGCTGGTCGCTGATGCGGTTCGAGTCGATCGGCTCCCGTGAACTGTTGTCCATACCTTCCGAATGTACCGAGCGGACCGGGGTGCGGCTAGGGCGCGTCGAGCCTCAGATGGCGTCTCCGCACAGCTCACCTCCAGTCGTGGGGCGCCGGCTGCCTGCGGCTCGGCAGCGAATTGTTTCGGCTCCATTCGATCAGCCAGTCAGGCAGCTCCAGATCCTCCGGTGGGGCACCGAAGACCTCGATCATGTCGTCTCGCGTGATCGTGCCGCTCTTCGCGGTCAGACGTGTGCCGACATAGGCGCGAGCGAAGATCTCATCGTCGACGACGATCCGGTGTTCGAAGAAGACGGTGCGCCCGTCGACCCCGATGAGCCTGGTGTCGATGTCATAGCGGTGTCCGAGTCTGAGGGACTTTCGGAAGCTGATCGTCTCCGCGCTGACGACTCCGCTCCACCCCTTGGATTGCAGAGTCTTCCACACCCCGCTGCGGACCATCATGTCGAGGCGCCCGAGGTCCATGATCGAGAAGTACATGCCGTTGTTGACGTGCCCGAAGATGTCGATCTCCGTCGGCAGCACCCGCAGCGACAGGCGAGAGGCGTCCCACAGTCCCTGACAAGGACGCCGGCGGGACTTGAGCAGCTGGAGGATCATCCGAGAGAAGTGCATACCGACATGTTACTCACAAGTAGGCTATTATTCGCCCCGTTCCTTCGCTTCCTTGTTGAAAGCCTGGTACTCCCGAATGACATCGAGGGCCGGGCCGTCGGCGCGAAGCTCGCCCTTCTCGATCCACAGCGCCCGATTGCACGTGTCCTTGATCGTACGCATCGAGTGTGAGACGAGGAAGACGGTGCCCGCGTTCTCGCGGATCGAGCGGATCCGCCCCTCCGAACGGTCACGGAACTTCTTGTCGCCGACGTTGAGCGCCTCGTCGACGATGAGGATCTCATGCTGGACCGAGGTCGCGATCGCGAACTTCAGCCGCTGGGACATCCCCGAGGAGTACGTGCGCATGGGCAGGTCGATGAAGTCCTCGAGCCCCGTGAACTCGACGATATCGTCGAACTTCTCCTCCACCTGCGAACGGGTGAGCCCCAGGGCGAGGGACCCGATCATGATGTTGCGGGCGCCCGAGAGATCCGGGATGAGCGCAGCCCCGACACCGAGGAGGTTCGGACGGGACTTCGCATAGATCGCGCCCTCCGAGGTCGGGGTCAGCCCCGTGATCGAGCGCATGAGCGTGGACTTGCCGGAACCGTTGGTGCCGATGACCCCGATGGACTCGTTGCGGTGGGCGACGAAGCTCACGCCTTTGAGTGCGTGGACCTCCTGGATGCCCCGCTGGCGTTTGAGCATGCCGCCTCCCCCGCCGAGCTTGAGCTTCTTGCCCGTGGCCAGGGTCTTGTAGCGGACGTGGACGCCATCGCAGATGACGACGGGCTCGTCGGTGGAGGCTGCCGCAGTGTTGGCTGGCTCGGACCGGCTTCCAGTGTCGTTGAAGATGGCGCCGAAACTGAGATCGTCATGTTCATTCATCGCGACCGTACCTTTCCTCGGCCTGCCAGAAGAAGATGAAGCCGAAGATGAAGATTCCGAAGGCCCAGATGGCCAGGTGCCAGAAGTAGTCGTAGGGGACGACACCGTCCTTCATGAGGATGCCGCGGGCGATGGAGAGCACGTTGTTGATCGGCTGCCAGTCGGCGAAGGGCTGCAAATCCGGGTTGATCTTCTCGACCATGGTCTTGAGCTCGAAGAAGACGCCCGAGGTGTAGAAGATCATGCGGGAGATGAACGGAGTGACCTGCGAGAGGTCGCGGAAATGAACCGTGACGCGGGCGAAGATGAACGCCACACCCTGGTTGAAGACCCAGAACAGGAAGAACAGGGGGATGAAGAGGAACCAGTCCCAGTCCGGCCTGCCGCCCCACATCATCGCCAACAGCGCCATGAAGATGAAGGTGGGGATGAAGTTGAGCAGGTTCTGGAACACGATGGCGATCGGCAGAACGATGCGCGGAAACGGCAGGGATTGGACGAGCGAGGCATTGTTGATGATCGACTTCGCGCCGCCGTTCATCGAGGTGTTGAAGAACTCGAGGACGAAGACGCCGATGACGACGAAGGGGGCGAAGTCCGGCGGACGAGCGGTCGCGCCCTGCATGATGACGCCGAAGACCGTGCCGTAGATGAGGGCGGAGAACGAGGGGCGCAGCAGCACCCAGAGCATGCCGAGGCGGTTGCGTTCGTTCTCGGACTGCATCCGATACTTCGCCAGTGTGTAAGTGAAGTCGCTGCGGCTGATCAGCTGTTTGACGTACTGGGGCAAAGACGGCCGTCCACCCACTCTGTCGAGTCCGTGCTCGGCAGCAAGCTTGGCCATATCCATGAACAGAAGATTCTCTCGTCGGCGACTGGGGATAGAACAGATGAAAAGTCTACGTGATGAGACTAGCGCAGACTCACAGTCGGCTGTGAGCCTTGAAGTCGAACTCCGGGTCGTCCAACTGGGCCCTCGTCGGGATGTGGTTACCGCCGAGTACGCGTCGTGCGGCGGCCTGCATGGGCGGCCAGTTATACGTCTCGACACCGATGAGCTTCGACTCCGGTTCGGGGCCGTCGAAGTGGAAGACCTGGAACTTCTTCCCGCTCGCATCGCGTCTGATGATCGTGTCGGTGGCATCGGGGCTTGTCAGGCCCGCCGTGAACACCTTTTCCGGGCCTTGGAAGCTCCAGTGCCAGGGCACGTCCGACCACGCTCTCGGTGCCGTCTCGGCCGGGTTTTCGTCGGTCTCCGTGGGTGCGTCTGCGCCGGGGGTCGGGGTCTCATCCGAGGTGGTGGTGAGGAGTTCGGCGAGGAACTTTCCGTGGCTTTCGGCCACCGGTTCGCAGGCCCACGGATGGTCGAGAGCGTAGGGTCCGGCGGTGACGATCGCGCAGTCTCCGGCGGCGAAGATGCCGGGATGGGATGTTGCCAAGCTCTCATTCACCTCCCACGCCTCGGCGGGGCGATCGCCGTCGATCGGAATGAGCCGGGGCCGGGCTCCGACGCTGGTGATGAACAGATCGTGAATATTTCCGTCGATGTCATCCGGGCTCGAGGTGTGAGTGATGAATTCGACACCTGCGGCCTTGTGCGCGTCGAACAGCGCCTGTCTCACGGGTGCGGACAGCTGTCTGCGCAGCGGCTCGTCCCCGCGCAGGTAGACCGTGGCATGATGCCCTGCCGCGACCGCCGAGGTGGCGACCTCCATCCCGAGGTAACCGGAGCCGAGCACTCCGACGTTGAGCGGCTGCATGGCCTCCTCGACCCGGTTGAGGATCCATTCGGCATCGGCGAGGTCGTAGACCGGCAGCGCCTCCGGGTAGTCGGGGATCTGCGGCCGGTTCGCCTCCATCCCTGTGGCGAGGATGCAGTGGGTGAAGTCGATCGACTCCCCCGAGGCCAGGTGGACGGTGCCGACGGTGTCGTGGTGGTCTTCCAGGCGCTGCGGGTGTCGCTGGGTCTCGGCGGTGTAGCGGGACTCGGCGGCCGCCTCGGCGAGGGTGATCTCCTCTGCCCAGTCACGGACGAACGTGATGTGTTCGGTCGACTCGAGCCGGTAGGGCAGGTGGTGGCGGGAGGTGTCGAAGAGGTGCTTCGACAGCGGCGGCCGCTCGCAGGTGTCTCCGGCCTGCGGGTCGATGACGGTGACCGCCTGACCGCTTTCGTTCAGTTCCCGAGCCGCTGTGGTTCCGGCCAGCCCTGCACCGATGATGACGATCCGCTTGCTCATGTCTCCCATGCTAGCCCTCGGGCCGGAACGAGACAGGGCACCCGACTCGACCAGAGGACTGATCGTGCCGGGCGCCCTGTCGCCCCAGGCGTCTGCGGCCTCAGAGCTCCGTGGTCTGAGTGCCGCCGCCCGGGCGGTCTCCGGTGATCTTGGACTTGACCATGCGGAACAGGCCGGAGGCCTTTCCGCCGGGCAGACCCCAGTGCTGTGCGGAGTCCGTGACGACCTTGACGAGCCCGAGGTTCGGATCCTTGCGGTCATCGAACCATGCCTTGGCCGAATCGGACCACAGCTCATCGATCTTCGCCTGGTCGTCGACGAATTCGACGCGACCGGCCACGGAGAGCCAATTGCCCGCCTCGGCGACGCTGATGTTGACCTCGGGGTTCGTCCGCAGCGCCTTCGCCTGATCTCCGTCGAGGGCGAGGAAGAACCAGACGTCGGCGTCCTCGGCGACCTGCTGAGGGGCCATCGGGTGGGCGAGGATCTTCCCGTCGGCCAGTGCGGTGGCGAGCATGACGGAATCGCTGCCGCGCAGGATCTTCACGACATCGGCCTGACCGAGTTCGTCCGTCGCCGCCTCACCTGCGGGCTTCTGCCGGTCATTGCCGGGGGCCTGGCCGCCTTCGGTGTCGTCGCTGGGGGAGGTTCCACCAGCTCCGCCAGCCGCGGGATCGCTGCCGCCGGGTGCGGGGTCGGTGCCGGACGACGCGGCAGCCGCGGCGCTCGCGGCGCCGCCCCCTGCCGTGCTGGCGACCGACGTTCCCATTCCCGGCACACTGTCGATGTCGTCGGTCTCGTTCGTCGTGCCGACCGCCGCGCCCATCCCCGGTGCCACGGCGGGGCGGGAGTCCTCGTTCGCCCCGTTGTCGGAACCGGATGTGTGGCCGACTGCGGCACCGGCTCCCGGAGCGACGGCGGGGCCGGACTTCTCGCGGTCCCCCTCGTCGGCGCCGGAGGTGCTGCCGACCGCGGCACCGGCTCCTGGCGCGACGGCCGACGGCGCGCTGCCGGCGGGGGTGCTGCTGGCGACTCCGGATTCTTTGGAGCCTGAGCCCGGGGTCACCTCGGCGGCGTTCGATTCATCGATCGCGGTGTGTGATCCATCGGGGTTGCGATGCAGAGTCACACCTTCGTCCTCGGCGGTCTTCTGGGCGCGTTCTTCAACGTTGTGCTCGGTGTATCCGACTCTGGCGTGAGATTCCATGTTCGACGTGCCGCCCAGCGGCTCCGTCGTCTCGTCCAGCTTGGCTGCGACGTCGCGTGCCTTCTCCTCAGCAGCGGACTCGTCACTCTTGTCTCTGTTGACCATGACCATTTCCCTTCGCAGACGGTTCCTGGCACTTCAGTCGTTAGCACGAGCCGTAGTCGGCGAGCGCATGGACGACTGTACGGTCATTCTCACACGCCATTCCGATGGGCAACAGCCCCCTTGGAGCGGGGTCGCGCCCGCGCGGTCGGACGGGTTGCGCAGGCTCGGTCGGAGGGGCTGCGCAGGCTCTTTGAGGGCTCCGTCGCTTGGCCCGGGACGGGTGCGGACAGCGCAGCTGCGTGCCTACACTGGGGCCATGGATGAAGAAACTACCGTCACCGTCAACGACATTCCCGAAGGTGCCGCGATCATCGACGTCCGTGAGGACGACGAGTGGGAGGCCGGGCACATCGAAGGCGCGTACCACGTGCCGCTGGGCGAACTGCCCACCCGCCTCGACGATCTCCCCCTCGATGACGATATGTATGTCATCTGCCGCACCGGCGGACGTTCGAACCGCGCCGTGGCCTGGCTGAACCAGAACGGCTTCGACGCCTTCGACGTCCAGGGCGGAATGGGCTCCTGGAACCTCGACAACGGCAAGCCCATCGTCTCCGAGACCGGCGAGGAGCCCTGGGTGAAGTGAGGGGCCTCGGGTGAAGTGAGGGGCCTGGGGCCCCTGAACGGGACTGTCCGCGGAAGATCCGCCCATTTCGCCCACTTAAGCGCCCGACGGTCGGGGGCTGATACGCCCGCACCGAAACAGCGGTCACGTTCGGATACTTTCCAGCATAGAAAGTATCCGAACGTGACCGCTGTTTGAGGATGAGGCGCTTCTCTCCGCCTGCCAGCGCCTCACGCCGGTTCTCCTCGGCGGGACCCGTCACTGCTCCGGAACAGGCTCCTCGGCGGGACCCGTCACTGCTCCGGAACAGTCTCCTCGGCGGGGTCCGGGATCTCGTCGGGTCGGTACTTCGGCAGTCGGGAGGCCGGCAGGGCTGCGACCAGGCTGATTCCGGCGAGGACGAGGAAGCCGAGTTTGAGCGTGCGCAGACGCTGCTCAGAATTGAGTTCGACCGCGTGCTCGATCTGCTCGGGTGTCGCCGTCGTGGTCTCGAGAGCCTCACGCAGCTCGTCGTTGCCGATGAAGTTCGCGTTGTCGAGATCGACCTGCGCCACGAGCTCCTCCGGCAGCTCCGGATGGTCCTCGACGGCGCCGAGGATCCCCGTCGACAGCACTGTGACCAGCAGCGCACCCATGACGGCGGTGCCCACCGCCGAGGCGAGGTTCTGAGCGGTGCCGCGGATCGATCCGACATCGCCGGCCAGACGCTTCGGCGCTGCAGTGACCAGCACATTGAACACCAAGGTCACGAGCGCGCCCTGACCGATGCCGAAGACGATGAGCCCGAGGATCGTGGGCAGCGTCTCCCAGTTGTTCGTCACCACGAGCGCCAGCCAGACGAGTGCGAGGGTCGTCAGCCCGAACGAGAACAGCGCGATGGTGCGCGGGGCGTAGCGCTTGTAGAAACGGACGATGAGGGTGGCGGTGACGAAGACCGTGAGGTTGAACGGCAGCATCGCCAATGACGTGTCGAAGGGCGTGCGCCCCTGGACGACCTGGATGTAGGTCGGGACGGTGAAGTTGACCGCCGCCTCCATCGCGACGATGACGAACATCGCATACACCGCGGCGCGTTCGCTCGATCGGCCGAGCACGCTGATGTCGACCAGCGGCACCTTGCCCCCGGCGATCCTGCGCTTCGTCCACATGAAGAACAGCTGGACGAACACGACCCCGACGACGATGAACACCGGTGCCGGCGAGAGCCCGGCGACGGCGAAGGGAGCCCCGTCCTCGGCGCGCACGATGCCCCAGGCGTTGAGGTTGTTGAACCCCATCGTCAGCAGCACCACGGCGAGGCCGATGAGCACCGAGGCGACCAGGTCGATCCGGATCGACGGATTCCCCTTGTCCGATCTCAGCGTGAAGGTGAGTGCGAAGACGATGACGGCCAGGCCGAGGGTGATGATGAAGATCGGCCGCCACCCGACGAAGGTGCCCAGCGTGCCGCCGATGAGGAAGGCACTCATCCCCGAGAAGGCGCGCGCCGAACCGAGGGAACCGACCGCCGCCGCCTGCTGGGCGCCGCGGTAGTTCTCCGCGATGAGGGCCACCAGCGCCGGGACGATGATCGCGGCGGCGGCCCCGGCGAGCAGCTGACCGGCGATGACCCATGTGACGGTGCGGGAGAAGATCATCAGCAGCGAGGAGACCGCGAAGACCACGAGCACCATCCGGAAGATGAGCACCCACCCGATCCGCTGGCCCAGCTTCGCACCGGTCATCACGAGGGCCGCCACCGCGAGTCCGTAGACGACGATGGTCGACGAGGCGACCGTGGGCGGCACCCCGAAGTCCTCGACCATGCCGCCCAATGAGATCGGCAGAGCGGCGACGTTGAATGACATGAGGACCTGGGCGAGGAAGAGCCCGATCATCGGCGCCCAGGAACGGCGCTCCTCGATCTCGTCGTGCGGCGCGGTCTCGGTGCTCATCGGTGTCCTTTCCGTGTGCGTTCGACTATTCCGTTCATCTCGCCGAGGCGGCTCGAAGTGTGCCCGTCCCCTATCTGTCTGCGACGGCGTTCGATGCGAAGAGGTTCATGCCCAGGACGCGGGAGATGTGGAAGCAGGCTCGCTGCCCGCGCACGCTGTTGCCGGCGGAGTCCAACCTCGGCGAGAAGGCGCCCAGCGCGCCTTTGCCCGGAGCGATGGCGACGATTCCCCCGGCGACCCCGGATTTCGCGGGCAGGCCGATCTCGAACAGCCACTCGCCGCTGTTCTCGTACATTCCGCACGAGGCGAGCAGGGCCAGGGTGTCGCGGGCGACCTCGGCCGAGACCACACGTCGACGGGTCAGCGGGTTGATTCCGCCATCGGCGAGGGTCGCTCCCATCACTGCGAGGTCGTGCGCGGTCACCGACAGCGAGCACTGCCGGGTGTAGATGTCGACGGTGTCGAGCGGGTCGGTGATGATGCGCCCGTAGCTCTCCAACAGCCGAGCCAGCGCCTTGTTGCGCTGGTTCGTCTGCATCTCCGATTCGTAGACTCGCCCGTCGAGGCTCAGCTGCCGACCGGCGAAGAGTGACAGGCCGGATCGGATGTTCTCCCACTTCTCCGCCGGGGTCGTGCCGGGCATGAGCGCGGTCGTTGCGATGGCTCCGGCATTGACCATCGAGTTCAGCGGTTTGCCGCCGTTGAGTTCGATGGCCATCACCGAGTTGAACGGCAGTCCCGTGTTGTTCACGCCCACGCGTTCATGGACGAGTTCGGTGCTGCGGGCCTGACAGACGAGCGCGAAGACGAAGGCCTTCGAGATCGACTGGATGGAGAATCCGATGTCCGCCTCACCGATCTCATGCACGGTCCCGGCGGATTCGATGAGGCTGAGGCCGAACCAGCTCGGGTCCGCCTCGGCGAGGATGGGGATGTAGTCGGCGACCTCACCGTCGTCGAGCCCGCGGTAGCGCTGATGGATGTCAGCCAGCGTCGCGTCGATGAAACCGTCGGAGGGAAGTTCACCGGTGAACGCTCGCTGTCTGATCGATTCCTCGTCGGCACCGACCATGTCTGAGCTCCTCGTCCCGTTCGAATGGGGACAGGCCTCTCGGCGCCTGCCCGCAGAGTGATTTCACTCTATAACAGGGTTTTCCTCCTGCACAGGATTCTGACCAGGAATGATCAGAGAAATCTCCGGACAGGGAACCGTTCCGGGATGAACCGTGCACCAGGGCCTTGATCCCGCGCCGCGATGGGTCTAGCGTCGAGACCACGGATCGCACCATCCCTTGATCACCCGACCCCGCAGCGAACGGGGCGACGATGGTCATCTTTCGAAAACCTCCGAAAGGAGTGGCAACCCATGAGCGACGAGAAGAAGCACCTGCCCGACGGTGCGACAGGAGAGGACCACGACGACGAGAAGGAGATCGATTCCTCCTCCGTCAGCGTGGACTCCGAGACAGAAGCCGAAGGCAGTTCGCAGACTCCTGAGGAGAAGCTCGAGCGCATTGCCGCAGAGCACGATGTGCCCGTCGACCGGGACCCCAAGGAAGCCCAAGCCGCAGGCGAAGGCGCTGCCTCCTCCTCCTCCGACGATGATGACCGCGATGTGCGCGGCGGAGACACGAAGGAGGACGAGGACACCAGTTCGGAGCCGCCGGACTGAGCACGCGCTGCGCAGGCGGGATACCCCTCTCGGCGAGCGCGCCTCCCGAGGCGGAGGATCTCGCCCGCACGCACTCGACGCGTCCACCATGCAAGAACTACGTGGACACAACTGTGCCGGGTCGTGGGGATTTGGCAAGGTAGGAACATGACTACTCGCGCCGGCCAGTTGGCCCAGGATCGGGATCTCGTGGACATCCCCGCGCTTCTCGACTCCTATCACGATCTCGTTCCCGACCCGTCCGTGCCCTCTCAGGCCGTGAGCTTCGGCACCTCAGGGCACCGCGGATCGAGCTTCAACCGTTCCTTCAACGAGGCGCACATCGCGGCCATCACCGCCGCCATCGTCGACTTCCGCAGGGACAAGGGAATCCGCGGGCCGATCTTCCTCGGCCGCGACACCCACGCCCTGAGTGAGCCCGCGTTCCTCACCGTCCTCGAGGTCCTCGCCGCCGCCGAGGTGCCCGCGCTCATCGACGATCGCGACGGCTTCACCCCGACCCCGGCCGTCTCGCATGCGATCCTCGGCTACAACGCCGGGATGTCCCGCACGGACGCGCAGGCCGACGGCATCATCGTCACCCCCAGCCACAACCCGCCCACCGACGGCGGCATCAAATACAATCCTCCGCACGGCGGACCGGCCGGCACCGAGACCACGACCTGGATCGCCGAACGCGCCAACGCGTACCTCGTCGACGGCTGGGAGAAGATTCCCCGCACCGCCTTCCAGCGAGCCTTCCACCTGGAGAACACCGAGAACTTCGACTACGTCTCGAATTACGTCGACGGCCTCGAATCCGTCATCGACCTCGACGTCATCCGCTCCTCCGGGCTGAAGATCGGTGCCGATCCGCTCGGCGGAGCCAGCGTCGACTATTGGGCGGCGATCGCCGAGGACTACGACCTCAACCTCACCGTCGTCCACCCGGATGTCGATCCCACCTGGTCGTTCATGACCTTGGACTGGGACGAGAACATCCGCATGGACTGCTCCTCGCCGTACGCGATGGCAGGCCTCATCGCCTCCCGCGATGACTTCGACATCGCCACGGGCAATGACGCCGACGCGGACCGGCACGGCATCGTCACCCCGGATGCGGGGCTGATGAACCCCAACCACTACCTGGCTGCCGCCATCGACTACCTGCTCGGCTCCCGCACGGACTGGCCGAGCGATGCCGGAATCGGCAAGACTCTGGTCACCTCGTCGATCGTCGATCGCATCGTGGCCGCCCACGATCGCTCTCTGGTCGAGGTTCCCGTCGGCTTCAAATGGTTCGTCCCCGGTCTGCTCGACTCAACCTTGGCCTTCGGCGGCGAAGAGTCGGCCGGTGCCTCGTTCCTCCGCCGAGACGGCAAGGTGTGGTCGACAGACAAGGACGGCATCATCCTCGCTCTGCTCGCCGCCGAGATGACGGCGAAGACCGGGCAGACGCCCTCGCAGCGCTATGCGGGCCTGGCCGCAAACTACGGCACGAGCGTCTACGCCCGTCAGGACGCTCCGGCCACGCGGGAGCAGAAGGCGAAGCTCGCCGCCCTCGACTCCTCCCAGGTGAGCGCGAAGACCGTCGGCGGGGAACCGGTCACGGCGGTGCTCACCTCGGCGCCGGGGAACAACGCACCCATCGGCGGCCTCAAGGTCGCCACGGACAACGCCTGGTTCGCTGTGCGTCCCTCGGGCACGGAAGACGTCTACAAGATCTACGCCGAGTCCCTGCGCGACGAGGACCACCTGCGCACCGTCCAGCACGATGCCCGGACTCTGGTCGACGGCGTGCTGGGGTAGCTGCTCCGTTCCGCTGCCGAGCCTCGACGGCGCCTGGCCGGTCGTGCGCGGTGCTGTGGTCGATCGTGCGTGCAACGCTGTGACTTCACCCCTGGTAGTCCTGGTTCTGCGGGGGCAGGGCGGCTACGGCAGGATGGTCCCGGCCGGTGTTGCCGAGCTTCGCAGCGCCGCCGGGTGAGCCCAGCTCGTCGAAGAACTCGACGTTGTAGCTGTAATAGGCCTCCCACTCATCCGGGACGTCGTCTTCGTAGAAGATCGCCTCGACCGGGCACACCGGTTCGCAGGCACCGCAGTCGATGCATTCGTCCGGATGGATGTAGAGGCTGCGTTCGCCCTCGTAGATGCAGTCGACCGGGCATTCGTCGACACAGGCCTTGTCCTTGACGTCCACGCACGGCTGCGCGATCACATAGGTCATGCGTTCCTACCGCCTTCCTTCAGGTCGTACGGGCTCTCCGGCGACCTCCGCGGTCCCGATTCCGGACTCGATTTCCAGATTCCAGGGTCAGTGCCCACCATAGGCAAGAACGGCGCGGGCGCATATGATCCCGATCATGTTCGACACACTCGGCTGACGTCCCCCTGGTGCAGTCAGCTCGTGGCGATGTCGTGCAGCATCGCCGGATCCACGATCGACGTCCACTGCCGTCCGAAATCGACTGCTCCGGCCGCGCGTAGTCGTGCCAGCGCGCGACTCGCGGACTCCGGCGTGATCCGGGCGATGGCACCGAGATCAGCGCGGCTGAGGGGAATGGACAGCTCGATCCTTCCCTGTGCCGGACGGCCCAGCTTCTCCGACAGGTTCAGCAGCACGGCGGCCACGCGCTTGTCCGCGCTGCCCACGGAGAGCTGCTCGAGCGCTTGGTAGGACTGTTCGAGACGCTCGGCGAGTTCATCGAATGCCGCCATGGCGACTTTCGGGTGACGTTCCAGGACACTGCGGACGACGCGGACGGGAATGCCGATGATGCACGAATCGACCATGACCGCAGCGGTCTCCCCACAGTGCTCGGTGCGGGTGAGAGTCCCGAAGCTGTCTCCCGGCCCGAGCACCGACACGACGGCCTCGTCCCCATGGGGAGACGGCCGCAGGAGCTTGACCGCGCCCGAGGCGACGATGAAGAGAGAAGCAGCGCGCTCACCCGCCCGGTAGACCCGTTCGCCTGCGACGTAGCCGGGAGCACTGACCCGTCCCTCAAGCTCGAGGAGCTCATCCACGGGCAGGGCCGCGAAGAGGGGTGCCTTGGTCAGAGCCTCGAGACGAGTCGAGTGCTGGCACGCGGACGGGGCAGCCGAACACGGTGACAGCGGCGAAAGCGGAAGCGGGAGGTGGTCGGGCATGGTGTCCTCATCCTTTCCTTTCGCTGCCGCAGAGACTCTGCCTTCGGAACGCCAACATTACTCCGTCCGCCTCAGCGCGGACTCCGCCACCGCTGCAGAACGCGGATACAACGATCACATATCGCTGCGTCGTCGGAATCGTCGCATCCGCTGCCCGTCCCGAACCTCGGGCGGCATCAGCAGCGCCTCCGATGCGGCGCGGCCACCACCGGATTCGCAAGCAGGTTCTGCTGCCCTCAACTGTTCGCTCGTGCACGAGCAGCAGCCGTCGCCGCATGACTGCAACAGAATCGTCGTCGAGCTGTGACCGGCTCCGAGTCGCTATTCAGGCGGCGTTGTCATCGGCTCATACTCGGTCACGATACTGATCTGCGACAGACACCATGCCGCCTTGCGGCGGCAGCAGAAGAGCAGAAGGGGTCGACACAATGAAGTCCACCATCCGCCACCGCGCAGCAGCCCTGGGAATCGCCGGCGTCGCGGGACTCGCCGGCATCGGCCTCGCCGGCGGTCCAGCCATGGCCGACGGGGCCGCCCTCGCCGATTCGTCATCGCAGACAGCCTCCTCGGATGCCGGCACTCAGTCCGTCCACTACCCGACCGACCCCGCTGTCTATGCTGACGAACTCGTCCGGGCGTGGGGCAATGACAACACCGATCGTGTCGAGGCGTTCGCCTCGGCCGACGTCGTGGACAAGATCAACGCACACAGCGACGACAACGTCACCCATTGGGACCGTACGCGGGTCGGAGGCGCCGCCGGCACGACCTACGTCGATTACGTGAACACAGTCACCGGCGAGCAGATGACCCTCGGTCTGCCCACCGAGGCAGTGCACAACGGCGGCGAGTGGGGCGAACCCAATGCGGTGCACAGCATCAGATTCGAAGGGTGAAGCCACCTCGGCGAACGACAGGAGCCCCGCACCGACGGAAGATCGGTGCGGGGCTCCTGTCAGCGGGAAGGCCTACAGATGCGCCTCCGGCGCGTTCTGCACGTAGTCGTCGACGGTGTCGTTCTTGAACGCGTCCTGGAGCTTCGTAAGCTCCTCCTCGTCAACGTTGACGATCGACTGCCCGTCCGGCGAGGTGCCGACGCCGGCGACGGGAGCCGTGAAGAACTCGATGTCCCCGGGGCGGACGTCGCGCATATCGAAGGCGGTGGCCGAGATGTACTTCGCATCCAGCCCCGAGTCGACGTACATGTACGGCGCGAAGTTCTTCACCATGTCCTGGATCTTGCCCGGGTTCGACAGGGTGTCGGCGGAGATGATCTCGTTCGTCAGGCCGCGGATGAAGGCCTGCTGATTGCGCGCGCGCTGGAAGTCGCCGTCCTTGAACTGTTTGCGCTCACGCACGAAGGTCAGGGCCTCATCGCCGCCCAGGACGTTCTCGCCCTTGGTGAAGGTGTAGCCGTTCTTCTCGAACGACTGCTCGGAGTTCACGGTCACCCCGCCGAGGCTGTCGGTGAGAGCCTTGAAACCTTCGAAGTCGATGATCGCCACGTGGTCGAGGTCGGTGCCGATGAAGTCCGAGATCGTCGACACGGCCAGCGGCAGACCGCCGTAGGACAGGGCCGAGTTGATCTTCGACTTGCCGTGGCCTTCGACGTCGACCCAGGTGTCGCGCGGGATCGACATGATCTGGACGTTGCCGCCGTCCTCGGGCAGGTGCATGACCATGATCGTGTCCGACCGCAGGCCGCGGGAGTCGTTGACGTCGACCTCGTCCATCGGCTCGTCGGAGCCCAGCAGCAGGATGTTCGTTCCGCCGTCGCCCTTGTCCCCGGACTTCTGCTTGCCGAACACCTGTTCGTCGGACAGCTGGTTCGCGTTCTTGTCGAAGGAGCGTCCCACGCTCCAGACGTAGAGTCCGATGCCGAGCACGCCGAGGATGACGATGATGAGCAGGATGACGAGGACTTTGCGCCAGACGCGCTTCTTCTTCCGCGGTCGCTGCTCCTCGGGCTGGTGGTCGAAGAGATCGTCGAAAGTGGTGTTGTCCGTCATCGGCACTCCGGGGTCATGTCGGTGCGGCACTCACGCCGACGGGGGAGAAAATTGCAATCTCGGCAATTATATAGCTTTTGTTACAAACCCCAGGACACCTCGGTCTCGCTCCCCGCCGAGGTGAGGCGACTCACCGGCACCAGGACCCGTTCCGGATGGTGGCGCCGCTGCGGGCTGGGTAGACTTTTCTGGTGTTCAACAACTATCGGGAAATTCTGTCGCTTCCCGGTGCTCTCAAGTTCTCCTTGGCCGGTCTCGTCGCCCGGATGCCCATCGCAGTGCTGGGGCTGGGTATCGTCCTCTTCATCCAGGGCGTGACC
The DNA here is from genome assembly GCF_017808105.1 of Brevibacterium renqingii. Classification (GTDB taxonomy): domain Bacteria; phylum Actinomycetota; class Actinomycetes; order Actinomycetales; family Brevibacteriaceae; genus Brevibacterium; species Brevibacterium renqingii. Next base: position 44,028 of record NZ_JADBHF010000011.1, read on the forward strand.
GGGTCATACGGCATGGCCGGCATCGTCTCCGCCGTGTACATGATCGTCCAGGCACTTGCCGGCCCCGGGATCGCTCGCCTCGTCGACCGCCACGGCCAGTCGCGGGTCATGGCGCCCATCGTCGTCATCCACCTGACAGCGCTGACGCTGCTCATCGTGTCCGTGTACGAGGAATGGTGGACGGGCTTGGTCTTCGTCTTCGCCGGCATCGGCGGTGCCACAGTCGGGTCCGTCGGTTCGCTCGTGCGCTCGCGCTGGTCGCATATCGTCGACTCGCCGAAGAAGCTGCAGACCGCGTTCTCCTGGGAGTCCGTGGCCGATGAGCTGATGTTCGTCTCCGGACCCGTGCTCGCGACGGCGATGGCAACCGCAGTCTGGCCGCCGGCCGGAATCATCCTCTCGATGGTCACCGTCGGAGTCGGCTCGCTGCTGCTCTACATCCAGAAGTCGACAGAACCCCCACCGGTCGAGCGCACCACAGAAGCCAAGGGGCACGTGTTCTCGAACCCGGGCATCTTCGCGATCATCATCGTCAACATCTTCCTGGGCGTGAACTTCGGTGCCATCGATGTCATCGCCGTGGCCTTCGCCGACGAGCTCGGGGTGAAATCCTCGGCCGGAGTGCTGCTGTCATGTCTGGCGCTGGGATCGCTGATCTCCGGCGCGCTGTACGGAGCCAGGAACTGGAATTCGGCAGTGCATCACCGCTTCGGCATCGCCGTATCGTGCCTGGCGGTGGGGGCGTGCATGATGCTGCTGGCACAGAACATGGTCAGCTACGGAATCATCCTCATCGTCGTCGGCTCGGCGATCGCCCCGAGCCTCATCGGAGCGAATTCGGTCATCGAGCAGCTCGCTCCGCCTCGGCGACTCACGGAGGCGTTTGCGTGGCTCGGCACCTCGCTGGGCTTCGGCGTCGCCTTCGGGTCGGCGATCGCCGGCAACATCATCGATGCGCACAATGCGAAGACCGCGATGCTGCTGCCCGCCGGCTGCGCGGTGCTCGGGGCGATCATCGCGCTGTCGCTGCTCAAACTGCTCAACCCCTCGCGGTCGAGCCACGAGGTCCGGTTGGCCAAGGACGCCCGCCGGGTGCGCGTCGACAAGTAACGGCGCCCCATACGTCCCGCTGATGCCACAACGCCCCGTTGCGACGGGGCGTTGTGTGTCTGCGGTGTCGGACGCCTGTGCATCAAAGGCACCTGCCCCCGCGGGTACTGTCAGTGAGTTCCTAGCCCGCCTTCTCAAAGACCTCCTCGGGCGTAGAGTCGGTCATCCGAACAGCAGCTCTCGAGTTCGGCTCGGATCCCTCGAGCGCTGGGGTGCGGCGAACAGGCGCCTCCACCATCTCGATCTGCTGTCTCTCGATCTGCTGTTCGGAAACGCTGGCGAAGTCCACTGACGAAGCACCCCCGCACAAGGAGGAAGCGCTATGAGCAATGAGAGTTTTCGCAACGACCCCCTGCCCGACCCACCGGAGGCGACACCGACCGAACCCCTGCCGGCCACGGGAATAGCCGGGACTGAAGACGCCGATGTCGCCCCGGAGCAGGGCAGACATTCGGTCCAGGACGGTTCTCGCGCGGAAGCGGCCAAGGACGAGGCACGCCAGGTCGGCCGGGAAGGACAGGTTGCCGGAAAGCACGTCGCCGACACTGCGAAGGACGAAGCTCAGAACGTCGCCGCGGAGGCAAAGGGCCAAGCCCAGAACCTCGCTCGCACTCTGCAGAGCGAACTCAACGACCAGGCTGCGCATCAGCAGCAGAGAGCGGCCGAGGGCTTGCGCTCCTTCAGCGACGAGCTGCATTCGATGGCGGACAACTCGGAGCAGCCCGGCATGGCCACCCAATGGGTCAAGGAGGCCGCAGGCCGGCTCGGAAGCGCTGCCGGATGGCTCGATGAGCGTGATCCCGCCTCGGTGCTGAACGAGACCAAACGATTCGCTCGCAATCGTCCTGTCGCTTTCCTCGCGATTGCGGCGGGAGCCGGGCTGCTTGCCGGGCGTCTCGCACGCGGTCTCAAGGACGCCGGCGACGGTGGAGGTTCCGGGCCCGAATCGCAGACAGCGCCTCCGGGGACCCGCCCGGAGGGAGAAGCCGCAAGAGGCGCACTCAGAGGCGGAATCGGCAATGTGGAGCCGCCGGAGGAGACTCTCGCGCAGCCGGTGGACGGATATCCCTCGGAGGCGCCCGGCTATCCCGCGACCGCCCCCGGAGGTCGGCCGAGTTCGCTGGAGCCGACCTTCCCCGACGACGGCGCCCGAGGGCTGAGCTGAGGAGGGACGGCACATGACGGAACCACACAACCCGAACGTCGGGAGCGCAGCACCCGACGGTCCTCCCGGAGGCACTGGGGAGCCTCGAGCCTCCGAGGACGCCGCCGATCTGCGCGCCCGCCGCGAGTCATTGGGCGACATGCTCAAGGAAGTCAGTGAGGACCTGTCGACGCTCATCCGTCAGGAGGTCGAGCTGGCCAAAGCAGAGATGCGCGAGTCGGCGACCAAGGCAGGAAAGGGAGCCGGCATGTTCACCGGTGCCGCTCTCAGCGGCTACATGGTGCTGCTGTTCCTCTCGCTGGCGGTCTGGGTCGGCATCTCCTACCTCACCGGCCTGGTCTGGTCGGCGATCATCGTCGCCGTCATCTGGGCGATCGTTGCCGCGATCCTCGCGCTGACAGGCAAGAAGGAACTGAAAACCATCGAGGGTGTACCTCGAACAGCTGAGACCGTCAAAGAGATCCCGAAAGCATTCGAGTGAGAAGAGGCGATGAATCATGAGTCAACCACCAGAGCAGATACGTCGAGACATCGAAGCGACCCGAGCCGAGCTGGGCGCTGACGTCGACGCCGTCGAGCACAAGGTCAGCCCGTCCTCGATCGCCCAGCGCGGCATGGACGACGCCCGCGGCAAGGCCCAACAGCTGAAGAACCGGATCATGGGCGAGGCCGACCACACCGGCGACAGCGGGGCGACGACACAGGACGTCATGCAGGACAAGGCACAGGACGCAGCCGACGCCGTCCGGGACACACCGCGCATGGTCAAAGAGCAGACACAGGGCAGCCCTGTCGCCGCAGGTCTCATCGCCTTCGGTGCCGGCCTGCTCGCCGCAGCCCTCCTGCCTGCCAGCCAGAAGGAGAAGGACGCGGCCCAGCGGATCAAGGACGAGAGCGAACCTCTGGTCTCCGACATCAAGGATGCAGCCAAGGAAGTTGCCGAGGACATGAAGCAGCCATCCAAGGAAGCTGCCGCCGAGGTCAAGGACACGGCCCAGGGCGCGGCCGAGAACGTCAAGGACGAGGGCCAGGACGCCGCCCAGGATGTGAAGGACCAGGCAGAAGAGGCCCGCAGCACCATCAGCGATTCCGGAGGTTCTGCGCCTGCCAGCGGAACGGGCGCAGGTACCTCGGGTGCCGGCGGATCGGGTGCCAGTGCCTCGGGTGCCGGCGGAACGAGCGCCGGAGTTTCAGGTCCCGACGGGACGCCGGGCCGCCTCGGCGAACCTCCGCGGATCGCCCCGCAGACCGACCAGCCGGGCGCGCGGCACTAGCGCCGACCTCGGCCAGGATTTCACTCGAGCGTCCAGCGGCTCCGGGATTCTCCCGGAGCCGCTGTCGTGCGCCCAACTGCCTGCCACCCGATCGAAGCCGCGCACCCACCCCGGAAATGTCAACGATCATTGACATTGAGGCGTTAAGAATGCTTTACTTTTTGTGTAAAAGAAACTTGACATCAAGGAACCGTATGGAAGTGCAGACCTCGGATCTCAAGCAGGTTCGCAAAGCGTCGGGGCTCACTCAGGCGCAGCTGGCACAGGTGACCGGAGTATCGCGACAGACGATCATCGCCACTGAGAAGGGCGACTACGCCCCCAGCGTCTATCTGGCTCTGCGTATCGCACGCGCCTTGAACACCACAGTGGAAGAGATCTTCTCGCTTCAGGAGGAATACCAATGAGCAACGTGAGCGGAAAGAAGCCCCGCACCAATTCACTGGCCGACAGGATCGTCGGTTTCGACGACCCGTCCATGGGGGACGAACGCGAACGTGACGTCATCCTGCGCGCCTACACGTTCGGCTCCGTCATCTCAACCTATGCGTTCTTCGCCCTCGGCCTCGTCTTCGCAGCCATCGGCGCCGGGATGTGGTCCGTGCTGATCATCCTGGCCTCGGGTCTGACCGGTGTGGCGGTCTCGGCCTATTGCAAACGTGAGAACGTGGACTTCTCGATGGCGATTGCCCGCGTCTCCCCGAGAAGACTGCTCATCTCCAATGTCGTCGGGGCCGGGTTCGCCATTGCGTGGGTCGCGGCCCTCGTCTTCCATATGACCGTCGGCCGTCCTCTCATCGACGTCAGCCTCGGAAGCGACTTGAGCGGAGTGACCAGCTCGTCGTCGATCGCCATCGGAGCAGCGGTCGGATTCGTCGGTGCCATCGTGGCGATGTCGATCTCGCGGTCGCGCAAGATCAAGCAGGCCCGCGCCGAGGCGGCCGCAGCCGCTGACATCGAGGACGAAGACTGAACAGGCGACGCCCGGCAGTGCCGGCGCCGGGCCAGCCGCCTCAGCGCCGCCGAGCATCCCTCACCGTCAGCGTCATGACATCCCGTTGCACCAGGGGGTTATGGCACTAACGAAGCAGGATGCGCGAGGGAGAGGGTGTTGTGTCAGTGAGGGTAGGCGCTGACGCCAACGGTGCGCTCAGCCGGCGACCAGGCACGGGGCCGGCTCAGGAGCAGCCACCGCTCACCGAACACTGCTCTCACGCTCACCGAACACTGCTCTCACGCCCAGTTCTTGCGTGGGGAGGTCTCGCCGACGCCGGGGTTGAAGACGTTGCAGGGGTCGAGCTCCTTGAAGTGGGCCTCCATCTCCGGCGGCACGTGGTAGAGGCGACCATAGTTGTGCTCGGCGGGCACGGCAGCGCCGCGGGCCTCGAGCAGCTCCATCATCTGCTGCTTCAGCGCCACCGGGTCGACCCCCTTCTTCGCCACATGGTCCTGGTGGAGGACGTGACAGAAGAAGTGGCCGTAGTAGGAGCTGATGTGCAGCTGCTCGGCGATCTCGTCGGGCAGGACCTCGAGCCAGTCGTCCTCATCGCGGCGCAGCGCGACATCGAAGGTGATCATCGCCGAGGAGTCCTCGCGGTTGAGGTTGAAGTACCGGGTCGCGGCACTCGCGGCGCCGAACCGGTGGAGCATCGCGGACTGAGCCTCATCGGCGTCGCAGACGAAGTAGTCTCCGTCGTGCTCAGGACCGCGACCCGCCTCGGCGAAGAATTCGTCGAGGAAGGCACCCATCCGCTCCTTCTCCTCGCCGCTGACGACGAGCAGCAGATGATGCTCGAAGCGATCGCGGAACTCGAGCATGCGCTTCGGCAGCTGCTGCGGCAGGAGGCCGAAGGCCCGCTGGGCGATGGTGTCGGCGACGGTCTCGCCGAAGAACGGCATCTTCGCGAACACCCCGTTGGCCCAGTTCTTCAGCGCGAAGAGCTTGATCTGCTCACGGCTGCCGGCGTGCTTGATGGACACGAACGTGTCCTTGCCGTACTTCTCCGCGAGATCGAATGAGGGCCGCCCCATGTACTCCCCGGAGATCGGCAGAGGCATGTCCGAGGTCAGGATCGCCCGACGCAGTCCCTCGAGTTCGGCGGGGCTGTTCGTGCCGACGTAGAACGTCGTCGCGCCCGTCTCCTTCGGGAACGTGCGGGTGCGCACCGCGAAGACCATGAGCTTGCCGGCCGAACCGGAGGCCTCATAGAGGAACTTCGGGTTCGCGTTGTACCGCGCGGGCGAGTCGACGATCTCGCGCACATGCTCGCCGTATTCGGTCTCCATCGTGTCCTCCGGCGGCGGGGAGACATCCGCCGGGGACCAGTCGCCGCGCTGCAGCTTGTCGAGGATGTGGGCCGGGTCCTCCCCCAGCTCCACGCCGAGGTGGTTGACCAGTTCGAGTCGCCCCGCCTCGGTGACGCGGGCGAAGATCGCGTGCTTCGTGAACGCCGGTCCCTTCCGGACCTGGCTGCCGCCGGAGTTGTTGGCGATGCCGCCGACGACCGAGGCACCGATCGAGGACGAGCCGATGACCGAGTGCGGTTCGCGTCCGAGCGGGGCGAGCGCCTCGTCGAGCTCGTAGAGGGTGGATCCGGCCAGGCACACGGCCTCGCGGGCGTCGTTGATGAGATGGATGCCGTTGATGCGCAGGGTCGAGATGATGACGATCTCGCGGTCGTAGTCCTGCGCGCCGGGGCCCGAACCACCGGTCAGGCCGGTGTTGGCCGACTGCGGGATGACGATGAGGTCGTGATCGACGCAGACCTGCAGGGCCCGCCACATGTCGACGAGGCTGCCCGGTTTGAGAACGGCCAGCACACTGCCGCCGCCGAACCGGTTGCCCTTGGCATACGGTTCGGTCGCCCGCTTCGAGGTGAGCACGTGCCGCCTGCCCATGATGTCGATGAAGGCGCTGACCGCCGGTGATGTTTCCTGTCGTGATCTTCCGAGCATGGTGTCGCTCCCTCTCTGGTCGTTGCGAGCTGTTTTCATCGTGGAACGTCGTCGATGCGCGCCGAGGCGGCCCGGCAGTCCAATCATCAGGTCTCGGTTCCGTCGTCGTCCTGCCCATCCTGCGTCCGCTTCTCCGCACGCATCCTGTGCCATTCGGCGAGTTTCTCGGCGATGACACCTTCGTAGCCGTGGCTGGTGGGCCGGTACAGCCTCTCCGGCTCCATCTCCTCGGGGAAGTAATTCGCACCCGAGAATCCTCCCGGCGTGTGCGGATCGTACTCGTAGCCTTCTCCGTAGCCGAGGTCCTTCATCAGCTTCGTCGGGGCGTTGAGGATATTCGCCGGCGGCATGAGAGAGCCGGTCTTCTTCGCCAGCCGCTTGGCCGCATTGAATGCCGAGTAGACCGCGATGGACTTCGGCGCGGTGGCAAGGTAGACGACGGCTTGGGCGATCGCGAGCTCGCCCTCCGGGGAACCGAGCCGCTCGTAGACGTCCCATGCCGCCAGGGCCTGGTGGACGGCCTGCGGGTCGGCGATGGCAATGTCCTCGTTGGCGAACCGCACCAGACGTCGGGCGATGTAGAGCGGGTCTTCGCCGCCGTCGAGCATTCTCGTCAACCAGTACAGTGACGCGTCCGGGTCGGATCCGCGCATGGACTTGTGCAGCGCAGAGATGAGGTTGTAGTGGCCTTCCTGCCCCTTGTCGTAGATCGGTGCGCGCTGCTGAACCAGCTCAGTCAGGCCGGACGTGTCGAGCGTCTCGCTGACGGTTTGGAGCTGCTCGATGAGGTTGAGCAGGTACCTGCCGTCGCCGTCGGCCATCGCCACCATCGCGTGCCGGGCCTGCTCGTCGAGCGGAAGTGATTTCCCCGTGGCGGCTTCTGCACGTTCGATGAGTGTGGTCAGCGTCTGCTCGTCGAGGCGTTTGAGGACGAACACCTGGCAGCGAGAGAGCAGTGCGGAGTTGAGTTCGAAGCTGGGGTTCTCCGTGGTCGCGCCGACGAGGATCACCGTGCCGTCCTCCACATAGGGAAGGAAGGAATCCTGTTGAGCTCGGTTGAAGCGGTGGATCTCATCGACGAACAGCATCGTGCCCTGGCCGATCTCGCGGCGTTTGGCAGCCGCCTGGAAGACCTTGCGGAGCTCGGCGACTCCGGAGAAGGTCGCTGACAGCGGTTCGAAGGCCAATCCGGTGCGGTCTGCGAGCAGACGCGCGATGGTGGTCTTCCCGCACCCCGGAGGCCCCCACAGCACCATGGAGACCAGTCGGCGCTCGTCGACCATGCGGCCGATCGGCCCGTCGTGCCCGAGAAGGTGGTCTTGCCCCAGCACGTCTTCGAGAGTCTTCGGACGCAGACGGTCGGCGAGGGGCCGCCCGATGTCGTCGGGTTCGAACAATGACGGTGGTTCCTGGCTCACTGTGTCACCTCCATCGTCGTGGATCCGCCTGCGGGTGAGGACTCCGTTTTCATCCTAGTTCCCGGCGGCAAGGGCCGACAGGCCCCTCCGCAGCGCTCACCACGTGCTGCCATTCACCGTCGATTCCGCGATCCCAGTCCCACAGCGCCGAGGCAGAGCAGGCAGATCCCCGCCACTGCGCCCAAGGAGACGGCATAGGGCATGACCGGCAGGAGCGCTGCGAGCACGGTCGGCAGCAGGAAGCCGGAGTAGGCCAGTGAATAGTAGACGCCGGTGATGCCCGCGAGCTCGTCGGGTTCGGCGATGGCCTGGACGATGATGAGGCCGGCGACGACGCAGATGCCGTAGGCGAGTCCGAGCACGACGGCGACGACGAAAGCGAGGATCGGGTCCACGGTCAGCGCCGCGACGATGCCCGACGCCATGCCGAATGTCATCAGTCCGAGTCCGATGACGAGTGCGCGCCCGCCGGTCCAGCGGTTGATCGCCGGTACCAGATTCTGCACCGAGGCGCCGACTCCCAAGGTGACGACGGTGAGCACGGTCGCATACAGCGTCGTCCACTCCCCCAGCTCGTCCTGGACGAGTGCGGGCATGACCGCATAGGCGATGCCGGCGGCACCGAAGACCCACGGGGCGGCAGGGACGATGAGCCTGATGAACGTGCGATGGGCGACCAGGGGGATGTGCAGGCCCCGCCACCAGTGCTGGCTCGAGCGCTTGCCCTTCGGGAGGGATTCGGGCGCGGTCAGGAGGATGAGCAGAGCCAGGACGTTGAGGAGACCATGGACCGCGTAGGGCAGCGCCTCGGGGACCGGTCCCCATTGGGCCAGGCATCCGGTGACCGCAGCACCGGCTGCGAACCCCATTGTCAGCGTCAGAGCCGGGCGGCGAGCGCCGGCGGTGATGTCGGCCCTGGAATCGAACGGCGGGGCCGAGAGCTCTTTGATCCAACTCGTGCCCACCGACATCGCGACGCCGACGCCGATGCCTGCGAGCACTCGCCCGCCGCACAGCAGCCAGAAGAGGTCGTAGCCGAGCCCGAGGCAGATGCTGCCGATGATCGCAGCCATCGCTCCGCCGACGAGGATGGGCTTGCGTCCGCGTCGATCCGACAGCGCCGAGGCGACCAGCAGGCCCGGGATCAGTCCCCCGACGTACATGCCCAGCAGCAGGTTCGCCTGCCAGACGGCGTACCCGCCGTCCGCCTCATACATGTGCACGAGAGGGGTGAAGTGGTTCCCGCCCCAGGCGAGCAGGAAGACCGCCGGTGCCACGCGCAGCCAGGACCCGCCTCGGCGAGGGTGGGCGTCGGACTCAGCGGGGAGGGTGTCGGCGTTCGATGCTTCCGCCATCGTTGTGTGTGCGGGAGCATCGGTGGTTGGTTCTGAGGTCATGTCTGACGACTCCGGGTCGGCTGTGCGTGGCTGTCCGGGGCATCGGCCGGGGTGCCATGGTTCCTCGGCACCCCGGGCGGAGTCCCGATTTCAGGCGAAGTGCGTCGCGTCGATATGTCGGCGGATGAGCGCACCGAAGGCGTCGGCATCGCTGCGTTCGGCGAGGTCGGTGAGCTCTGCGTGTTCGTCGAAGAGGGTGTCGAGGGAGCCTGGGCGGTCGATGACGGCCTGATAGGTCAGTCGAGCCAGGCGGGGGCCCATCGTGGTGAGCATCTCATCGACCACGGCGTTGCCGCCGCTGCGGATGATGCGGGCGTGGAAGCTGTAGTCGGCGCTGGCGAATCCGAGGGTGTCGCCTGCGTTCAGGGCCTGCCGCTGTCGATCGAGGAGAGTGCGCAGGTCGGCGGCCACCGGCTCGAGTCCGCTCGCGGACTTGAGAGCGTGGGCGGCGTCGACTTCGAACAAGACGCGGACGGCGAGCAGGTCGCGGCGCTCCGAACCCGTCACCGTGGTGACGATCGCGCCTTTCTTCGGTACGAGTCGGACGAGGCGCCATCTCTCGAGCTGGAGCATCGCTTCCCGCGCAGGGGTGCGGCTGGCACCCTGCGCTGCGGCGAGTTCAGCCTCGGTGAGCAGGATTCCGGGTGCGAATCGCTGTTCGATGATCTCGCGGGCGGCCCAGGCGGCCATCTTCGCGGCGATCGGTGAGCTGTCGTCGATGCGCTCCCACGGGAGCGTCAGCATGTCGTTCACGTCGCCAGACTAACAGATGCATGCATTGATAGATGCAACGGCATCCCGTGCTCACACGGCGACCCTGCAGCCTCACATGAAGCTGCAGGGCCGTCAGACAGCTCGAGAAGGGGCGTCACTCCACGAGCTTGCCGACCTGGCTGATCTCGTCGGTGCGCATGAGTGCGGCGACCTCGGGGTCGACCTCGGGGATCCCTTCGCGCACGACTCCGGCCTGCGGCGACCACACGAGGTTGACCTGCAGCGACGGATCCTGCTCCGGGTAGTCGCTGCGGTTGTGGCAGCCGCGCGTCTCCCGGCGCTCGAGGGCGCATTCGAGCGTCGCGCGGGCCGCGAGCACCGAGGACTTGAGGTCGAAGGCATGTGAGAGGTCGGCGAACCCGGCGATATCCGGGTGGATGCCGACATTCGCTATCCGCTCCTCGATCGCTGCGAGCTTCTCCAGGCCTGCCTGCAGGCCGGCCTCGTCGCGGACGACCCCGGCGTGCTCGGTCATGAGGTTGCGGACCTCGCGCTGGAGGGCGCGCACGTTCTCCGTGCCCTCGGAGGCGAGCAGATCAGCGATCTCGTCCCGCGCCTCGGCGACGGCGTCCCGCGAACGCACCTGCGCTTCGAGGCCATCGGAGTACGCGACGGCGGACCGGCCGACGATCCTTCCGAAGACGAGGAGTTCGATGAGCGAATTCCCGCCCAGCCGGTTGGCCCCGTGCAGTCCGGAGGAGGCCTCGCCGATGGCCCACAGGCCCTCGACGTCGGTGCTGTGATCGACAGGGTCGACCCACACCCCGCCCATCGAGTAGTGCGCGGTCGGGGCGATCTCGATCGGCGAGCGCGTGATGTCGAGCATCTGCGTCTCCATGAGCGTCTGGAACACCCGGGGCAGCCGGTTCATGATCGTCTCGCGCGGCAGGTGGGACACGTCGAGCCAGACGCCGCCGCCTTCCGTCCCGCGGCCCTCGGCGATCTCCGTGTAGGCGGCCAGGGCCACGCGGTCGCGGGTGGACAGCTCCATGCGTTCGGGGTCGTAGCGTTCCATGAACCGCTCCCCCAGCCCGTTGGTGAGGATCCCGCCCTCGCCGCGGGCCGCCTCGGAGACCAGGGTTCCGGCGGCGTTCTCGGGTTCGATGATGCCCGATGGGTGGAACTGGACGAGCTCGGCGTCGCGCAGGCGCGCCCCGGCCTCGACGGCCAGGCGGAAGGAGTCGCCCGTGTTCTCGTCCCGGCGCGAGGAGGTGCGCCGCCAGATGCGGTTGTGTCCGCCGGCGGCGAGGATGACGGCGTCGGCATGGATGCGATAGCCCGTGCCGTCGATGACGTCGAACCCGTAGGCGCCGAAGATGCGGCCGTCGGCTACGAGCAGCTTGGTGATGTAGACGCGGTCGAGGATCGGTATTTCTAAGGCTCCGGCACGATGGATGAGGGTGCGCTGGATCTCGAGCCCCGTGTAGTCGCCGGCGAAAGCAGTGCGACGCCAGGTGTGGGCGCCGAAGAAGCGCTGTGAGATCCGACCGTCGTCCTCCTTTGCGAAGTCCATTCCATATCGCTCCAGGTCGGCGATGCCCTCGGCTGCGCCCTGAGTGACGATCTCGACGGTGCGGGGGTTGGCGAGGTCATAGGATTCCTTGATCGTGTCGGCCGCGTGCTGGGCCCAGGTGTCCTCGGGATCCATCGTGGCCAGCGCGGCATTGATGCCGCCGGCGGCGAGCGAGGTGTGGGCGTCTTCCTTCGGACGCTTGCCCACGGCCAGGACGTCGACTCCGGCCTCGGCGACCTCGATCGCGGCCCGCAGGCCCGATCCGCCGGTGCCGATGACGAGCACCGAGGTGGAGACCGCGTGCTCTCTGCGAACGGAGCCGTGGCCCTGGCGGGATTGGTGGGATTGTCCCTGTGTGGTGTTCATGGATTCCACGTTAGGTTCGCCTAATGTATACGTCCAATGCATTGTCTGAGTGGACTCGATAGCGATATGCTATCGGCATGAATTTGGAACAGCTGACCAGCTTCGTCGAGGTCGCCGCCACCGGTCATTTCACGAAGGCGGCGGCCAGTCTGCATCTGGCCCAGCCGTCGCTGAGCCGCCAGATCTCGACCCTGGAGAAGGAGCTCGGCGCGGAGCTCTTCCATCGTGCACACGGGCACATCTCGCTGACCGCGGCCGGGGAGACCCTGCTGCCGACAGCTCGTCGGATGCTCGCCAACGCCGAGGCGGTCCGCCGCGACATGGATGAACTCGCCGGCCTCCGACGGGGTCGGATCCGGCTCGGCGCGACGCCGACGCTGTGCGTGAGCCTCGTCGCCGAGGCGATCAGCGGCTTCCATCACGAGCATCCCGGCATCGAACTCGAGCTCGTGGAGAAGGGATCACGCGAGCTCATCGAGTCCCTCGGCACCGGCGGGCTCGACCTGGCGCTCATCACCCGCACCCTCGACCTCGGCGCGCAGATGCCGCGGCTGGACCTGCAGGAGGTCCTCGGCGAGGACCTCGTCGTCATCGACGCCGCCGACAGTCACCGGCTGAGCGGCAGGGATCGGATCACCCTCGCCGAGGTGGCCGACCTTCCCCAGGTGCTGTTCCATCACGGTTACGACCTGCGGGAGGCCACCTCGGCGGCCTTCGAATCAGCGGGACTGAGCCCGAATGTCGTCGTCGAGGGTGCGGAGATGGATGCGGTGCTGCGGTTCGTCGAACGCGGGATCGGGGTCGCGATCGTCCCGGCCATGGTGCTCGTCGACCGCCCGCGACTGACCTCGGCGCAGCTGGTCGACCCGAGTCTGTCGCGAACGGTCAGCCTCGCCGAGCGCGCGGACGTGCGTGCCACCAGGGCCGCCTCGGCGATGGAGGAGACGATCCTCGCGACCGCGCGGGCGATGGCCTCCGAGGACACGGGCCTGGCCGCGCATGTGCGGCTGGCGGGGTGAGGCGCTGATTCAGAACCAGGCGTCGGCCAGCAGCGTCATCGACTGCCGGGTGACTTCCGGGTCGAAGGCGTAGGTGATGGTGATGAGTTCGTCGGCACCGGTGCGCTCGACGAATTCGGCCATCTGGGCGGTGGCCCTGTCCGGCGAGCCGACCGCGCTGATCTCGAGCATCGGATTGGCGCCGCCCTGCGCGGCGATATCGGCCGGGTCGATCGGCGACTGCAGTCCGCGGCTGCGACCGCGGCCGATGTCGGCGAACATCTGCTGGACCGAGGTGAACTGACGGTCCGCCTCGGCGTCGGTGTCGGCGACCATGACGTTGATCCCGGCCATGACATAGGGCTCGTCGATCTGGGCGGTCGGAGCCTCGGCGGTGAAGGAGTCGCGATAGACCTTGATCGCCGCGTCGATCTGGGAGGGCGCGAAGTGCGAGGCCAGGGAGAACGGCAGACCCAGCTGACCGGCGATCGACGCCCCGTTCATCGTCGAGCCGAGCACCCAGATGGGAACGTCCGTGCCCGCCGAGACCGCGGACTTGATCGGCGTGCTGTGCGCCTGCCCGCGTTCGCCGAACCAACCCTGCAGGTCATAGATGTTCTGCGCGAAGTTCTGCGGTTCGGCCGAGGACCGGGCGAGCGCCTCGGCCGTCATTCCGTCGGTGCCGGGCGCGCGGCCGAGCCCGAGGTCGATGCGGTCGCCGTGGATGTTCGCGAGGGTACCGTACTGTTCGGCGACCATGAGCGGGGCGTGGTTGGGCAGCATCACGCCGCCGGAGCCCACGCGGATCCGCTCCGTCACCGAGGCGGCCTGCGAGATGAGCAGGGCCGTGGCGCTGGCGGCCAGGCCCATCGTGTTGTGGTGTTCGGCGAACCAGAGCCGCTTGTATCCGAGCTCGTCGGCCAGTGTCGCCGAGGACAGCGATTCAGCGATGGCGCTGCGGGCAGTGGCACCCTCGCGGATGGAGACGAGGTCGAGGATATTCAGCGGAACGGACAAAACAGAGGACTCCTCAGGCGGGTGGACGACGCGAGCGCAGAGCACGGTCGCAGACGGCGATCGCTTCAATGAACAGTCCGGACGAACGGTTCTATTCCTGGGGTGCTGACGGCTACGCTGAAGAAACCGGACTCCCCTGAAGAGGAGTGAACATGAGAACCGCAGCACTGCGACGCACCGGACGGCTTCTCGCCGGTGCCGCGATTTCCTGCGCTCTCCTCCTCACCGCCTGCTCCTCGGATTCGGATTCCGACGACGACCAGGGCGCAGACGAGCCCGCGACCACCTCGGTGAGCGCGGACGCCGGGTCTTCCGGTGGCCGCACCGAGGCCTCATCCGCCCCTGATGCAGACTCCGCTGAGGTCGTCGCCACTGGGCTCGAATCTCCGTGGTCGATCGCCTTCCATGGTCAGACCCCGCTGGTCAGTGAGCGCGATTCGGGTCGCATCCTCGAAGTCTCCGCAGGTGGTGACGTCCGTGAGGTCGGCCGGATCGATGAGGCCTCAGCATCGGGCGAGGCCGGACTCCACGGTCTCGCCGTCGACGACGACCGTCTCTATGCCTTCTTCGCGGCAGGGACGGAGAATAGGATCGTGCGGTTCGACCTCCTCGGCGAGGCCGGAGATCTGTCGCTGGGTGAGGAAGAGACGATCCTCGACGGGCTGCCCACCGCGGATTTCCACAACGGGGGGCGTCTGGCCTTCGGCCCCGACGGGATGCTCTACGCCACGCTCGGTGACACGGGCGATCGCGACAGTGCGCAGGATGAGAAGGCGCTGTCCGGGAAGATTCTGCGCATGACACCCGACGGGCAGGTGCCCGAGGACAATCCGTTCGGCGATTCGCTCGTCTTCAGCATGGGCCACAGGAATCCGCAGGGCCTCGGGTGGGATGACGAAGGCACGATGTATGCCTCGGAGTTCGGGCAGGACGCGTGGGACGAGCTCAACGTCATCGAGGCCGGCGGCAATTACGGGTGGCCCGAGGTCGAAGGCATCGCCGAGGACGGCGGCGGTGCAGATGGCGGTGGCGACGATTTCATCGATCCGGTGCAGCAGTGGTCCCCCGACGAGGCGAGCCCCAGCGGACTGGCCGTCACCGACGACAGCATCCTCATCGCCGGGCTGCGTGGCGAGCGCCTGCACCAGGTGCCGCTCGACGAGCTCTCAAGTGCCACCGAGCTCTGGACCGGCGAACATGGGCGGCTGCGCGACGTGGTCCAGGCACCCGACGGTTCGCTGCTCGTGCTGACGAACAACACCGACGGCCGCGGAGAGCCTGGCCCGGACGACGACCGGCTCCTGCGCTTCACCCCGTGAGACACCGGGGCCCCGGAAGCGATCACTTCCGGGGCCCTGATTGCGTATGTCTGAGGCTCAGTCGTCCTTGGTGCCGGGCAGGCCCTGGGACTTGCGGCGCATGAGCAGGACGACGATGACGATGATGGCGACGCCGCCGACGGAGAGCAGCACGATCATCGGGGTCGACATTCCCGAATCGCTGCCGGCGGTCTCGCCGATCTCGCCGCGGTCCTCGGTGTCCTTGCCCGGCTCGTCGACGACGCCGCCGCCGAGTCCGGCCTTCGTCGACTCCTCGACGGAGCCGCCGGCGCCCTCGGAGTCCTTGATGGTGAAGGAGTAGTCGCCGGAGATCGGGTGGCCGTCCTGGGACACCACCCGCCAGGTCACCTTGTAGTCGCCGGGCTTGAGGTCATCGGGCAGCGCCACGCTCAGCTTCTTGCCCTCGACGGTCAACTCACCTGCGGAAACGTCCTTGCCGTCGACGACGACGGTGACCTCGGAGCCGACTTCCTGGATATCGCCGGAGAAGTTCATCTCGAGCCATTTCGGCTGCTGGTCGAGTTCGGCGCCGTCCTCGGGATTCGACGAGACGAGCTGGTCGTGCGCACTGGCGGCCGGGGCGAACGCGAACACGCTCATCGCGGCGACCAGCAGGGCGGCGAAGCCCAGCCTGAGAGCGGACCAGTTCGTTCGAGTCATGAGTCGAGTCATGAGAGATTCTCCTTCAAGGCGTACCTGCGATATCGGTGGAGTCGTGCCGACAAGCTTCTGCCTACCAGTATCACTGAGACTTCGCCGCCAGCGCATGCAGGTGATCGGTGATTCCCGGCACGGATACCTCTATTGTCTCAAGAGTTTCTTCGAAATCCTTCAATTCGCCGTACCAGGGGTCCGGCGCATCGGGGGCCGGGGCATCGTCGTCCCACGCCGAGGCGGCCCCTGCGCCGGCCGTGGCATCCGCGCTCACATCGCCTGCCGCACCCTTGCCCGCCCCGCTCACCCGCGGGTCGAATTCGCGCAGCATCCGCAGCTCGGGAGCCGCCTCGGCGGGGAGGTCGGCGATCAGCCTCTGCAGCACTCGATAGTGGCGGGCGGTCATCGCCACGGCCAGGTCGCGTTCGGCCAGCCATTCGGGCGTGATCTGCCGCGCGATGTGATCATCGGTGCGGTAGCCGGCGGCGGCGAGCACACGCGCCTGTCGTGGGTCGATGGGGTTGCCGGCCTCCTCGTCGCTGATACCGGCGGAGTCGACGAGAGCCTCGGCGCCGTTGATCTGCAGATGATGCTCGAGCACGCGTTCGGCGGTGACGGATCGGCAGATGTTGCCGGTGCACACGAACACGACGGATGCCATACTCATTCGTTCCTCCTCAACACGCGACCGCGGCTGCGACCGACACGCGGCCGCGGCGGCACTTCTCGGACGTCGACGGCCATCGACCCGGGCACTGATCACGATACTGTTGGACCATGACTTCTGAAACTTCACGCCCGTCGATCAGGCCTCAGGACGACCTCTACCGCCACATCAACGGCGAGTGGATCGACTCATTCACCATCCCCGAGGACCGGGCCGGCGACGGTGCCATGCGCGAGCTCTTCGACACCGCCGAGACCAAGGTCCGCGACATCATCACCTCCGTGTCGGAAACCCCGCAGGAACCCGGCAGCGAAGGGCAGAAGGTCGCCGACCTGTTCACCTCGTTCATGGACGTCGAGCGCATCAACTCACTCGGCGTCACCCCGCTCGACTCGACCTTCGCGGCCATCGACGCCGCCGAGGACAAGTCCGAGCTCGCCGCGCTGCTCGCCCGCCTCGAGATCGAGGGCATCGGCGGGGTGCTCGGCGGCTACGTCACCGCCGATGCGAAGGACTCCGACGTCTACGCCCTCTACCTCGTCCAGGCCGGCATCTCCCTGCCCGACGAGGACTACTACTTCAACGACGACCACGCCGAGGTGCGGGCGAAGTTCCTCGCCCATGTGCAGAGGATCGCCGCCCTGGCCGGCCTCGGTGAGAAGTCCGGGATCACTGATACCGAGGTGGCAGCCAAGGTGATGGCGTTCGAGACCGCACTCGCCCGCCACCACTGGGACCGGGTCGCCTGCCGGGATGCGGAGAAGACCTACAACAAGTATTCGATCGCCGAGCTGCGCGACCTCGGCCCCGAGTTCGACTTCGATTCCTACCTGGGCATCCTCACCGCCGAAGCGGCCGACCTCAAGTACCTCGTGGTCTCCCAGCCCTCGTTCGTCACCGGCATGGCGAAGGTGTGGGCCGAGACCGACATCGAGACCATCAAGACCTGGCTGCGCTTCGTCGTCGTCTCCGACACCGCGGCGCTGCTGACCGATGAGCTCGTCGAGGAGAACTTCGACTTCAACTCCCGCACTCTCTCGGGCACGCCGGCCCTGCGGGAGCGCTGGAAGCGCGGGGTCGGACTCGTCGAGGGCTGCCTCGGTGAAGCCGTGGGCAAGCTCTACGTCTCAGCCGAGTTCCCGCCGACGGCCAAGGACGCCATCGACCATCTCGTGGCCATGCTCATCAAGGCCTATGACAAGTCGATCCGCGAACTCGACTGGATGAGCGAGGAGACCAAGGAGCGCGCCCTTGTCAAGCTCTCGAAGTTCAGCCCGAAGGTCGGATATCCCGAGGTGTGGCGCGAGTACCCGGCCGTCATCGATGCGACTGATCTCGTCGGCAATGTGCGCCGCTGCTCCCAGGCCGAGCATGTGCGGCAGGTCAAGCGCATCGGCGGGCCGATCGACCGGACCGAGTGGCTGATGACCCCGCAGACGGTCAACGCCTACTTCCACCCGGTGATGAACGAGATCGTCTTCCCCGCCGCGATCCTGCAGCCGCCGTTCTTCGACGCCGAGGGTGACGTGGCGGCGAACTTCGGTGCCATCGGCGCGGTCATCGGCCACGAGATCGGACACGGCTTCGACGATCAGGGATCACGCTACGACGGGGACGGCAACCTCGTCGACTGGTGGACCGAATCGGACCGGAAGCTGTTCGAGGAGCGCACGAACGCGCTCATCGCCCAGTACGAAGAGCTGGTTCCGGCCGGGCTCGACGAGTCCCAGCATGTCAACGGGGCGCTGACCGTCGGTGAGAACATCGGCGACCTCGGCGGCCTGTCGATCGGGTGGAAGGCGCTCGAGCTCGAACTCGGCGAAAGTGCCGGCACCCCCGGCCAGCCGGTGGCACCATCGACGGAGCAGGCGAAGTCGTTCTTCTCCGCGTGGGCGAAGGCCTGGCGGTCGAAGATGCGCACCGAGGAGCGCGTGCGTCGACTGTCGATCGACCCGCACTCGCCCGAGGAGTTCCGCTGCAACCAGGTCGTGAAGAACATGACCGCCTTCCACGACACCTACGGCGTGAGCGAGTCCGACGGCATGTACCTCGCCCCGGCCGAGCGCGTGACCATCTGGTAGGTCGGGCCGGTCGAGTTCGGGCTCAGGAGAACTGCGCGAAGTCGGGGCGGCGCTTCTCGCGGAAGGCGGTGAAGGCCTCGAGCGCCTCCGCACTGCCGAGGCGCTCGAGGAAGAGGGCGGATTCGGCGTCGATCTGCTCGAGCGTCGGGCCCACATCGCGCATCAGCCGCTTGGTCGCCGTCAGCGATCCCGCCGGCTGAGCCGCCAGTCTCACGGCGATCTCATGCGCCCGCGCATGGAGTTCGTCCGCGGGCACGATCGCGTTCGCGACGCCGTCGGCGACCGCCGACTGCGCGTCGAGGGCCTCGCCGAGGGCGAACATCCCGAACGCGCGCACGTGCCCGATGCGCTGGGTCAGCAGCCTGCTCGAGGCCGCTTCGGGCACGAGGGCGAGGTTGACGAACGGGGTGCTGAGCTGAGCGTCGTCGGTCACGAGGACGTAGTCGCAGTGCAGCAGCATCGTCGTCCCGATGCCCACCGCCTTGCCCTGCACCGCCGCCACGATCGGCGTCGAGGAGTCGACGAGCGCGCGGATATAGCGCTGGACCGGCTTCTCCTCGGATGCTTCGGATCTCTGACCGGCCGCCTCCTCGGACCCCTGACCGGCCGGCTCCTCGGACCCCTGACCGGCCGGCTCCTCGGATGCAGCGACTCCCCGACCGGCGGACTGCTCGGCGAAGTCCGCGAGGTCGTTGCCGGCGGTGAAGGTGTCGCCCTCGGAGCGCAGGACCACAGCCCGGATCGCCCTGTCCGTCTCCGCGCGCTCGAGAGCATCTGCCAGCTCGTCGTACATGCCGTTGGTCAGCGCGTTCTTCTTCGCCAAGCGGGTGAGCCTGATGGTGAGCACGCCCTCGTGCTCGGCGATGACGATGTCCTGGGCCATGGGTTGCGTCTCCTTCGCGAAATGTCTGCCTCCGCCCGAGCTTGGGGGTTCCATGCGGCGGGCATGTGAGGTACATTACTTCGCATGCGAAATATTCTCAATGAGATCACGTCGGAGAGCGTGTCCATCCCCACCTCGGCGGGGACCATCCGCGGGCACGTGCTGGAGCCTGCGGATGCTCAGACCGTCGCGGCGGCCGTCGTCCTGCACCCGGCCACCGCCGTGCCCGAGCGCCTCTACCGAGGATTCGCCGAGTTCCTCGCCGGCGAGGGCTTCGCCGTCGTCACCTACGACTATCGCGGAACCGGAACGTCGGGTGTGCCGCGGGAGAACCGCGGCATCCGGATGCGCGACTGGATGAGCGTCGACGTCCCGGCCGTCGCACAATGGACCCAGGACCGGTTCCCGAATGCGCCCCAGCTGGCGGTCGGCCACAGCATCGGCGGCCATGCCCTGGCCCTCGGCCACGGCTCGTCCGAGCTGCGGGGATTCGTCACGATCGCCTCGCATGCCGGTGTCACCCGTGCGATTCCCACACGTGCTGAACGCCTGCGGGTCGCGTTCGTGCTGCGCGTGCTCGGACCGGTCACGGCCCGGCTCCTCGGGTACGTGCCCGGCCGGCGCATCGGCCTCGGTGAGGACATGCCCGGGGCGGCGATGCTCGAGTGGAGCAGATGGTCGAGGCTGCCCCGCTACTTCTTCGACGACCCGACGATGGATGCCGAGGCGCGGGCCGCGGGTGTGCGGACGGATGTTCTGGCGATCGGATTCAGCGATGACCTGTGGGCGACGGCCGAACAGATCGATGCCATCACCGGGCACATGGCCGGTGCCGAGGTCGAACGGCGCACCATCGACCCCGCATCCGTGGGCGTGGAGAAGATCGGCCATATGGGGTTCTTCCGCCGCGCGAACCGCGATCGCCTCTGGCCGCAGGTGAGCGAGTGGCTGCGGCGGCGAATCGAACCGGCATCATGAGCCGCTCACAACCCCCGCGGCTGATCTTCCTCCTCAGCAATGCCGAACGCACCGTGCGACGGTGGATCGAGGCTCGCGGCAGCGCGTCCGGCATGACCGCTGCGAAGGGCGGGGTCCTCATGTACCTGCGGCGGAATCCGGCGGCGACGATGAGCGAACTGACCTCCGCCCTGCACGCGTCTCCGGCAGGGGCGAGCGGACTGCTGGCGAGGATGGAGACGGCCGGGTTGGTGGCTCGCACGCCCGATGAGTCGGATCAGCGCGTCACCCGAGTCTCGCTCACGGATCGAGGGAGCGACGTCGCCGCAGAAGCCAGAACGGCACTCGACGACCTCAATGCTGCTCTCAACGAGGGCTTCGACGACGAAGAGCTCGCCACTGTCGCTCGCTGGCTCACTCAGGCCGGCGGCATCCTCCGCACCTCGCAGGGCCCCGACGGGACGTGACCTGAGGCCCGAGGGCCCGGGCTCCCGCCCGCTCAGCGGTGTTGGCGGATGAGCGCGACCATACGGTAGTCGAATTCCTGCCAGCTCGTGATCGGACGGTCTGCCTCCATCGCCGCTTCGAAGTCCTCGACCTCGGTGAAATCGGACTCGAGCGGGATGTCGAAGGGCATCTCCACGTAGATGAGACCGCTAGCATCGGTGTGCACTATGTCGAACCCCGCCTGCTGCGGATCGAGTTCGTTGTTCATCACGATGAGCAGGCGCCCCTCGGAAGGCTGGTACTCGGATTCGATATCGTCGCGGTAGCCCTGCTGCTGGCGCAGCTCCCGCTGGGCTCGGATGACGAACTCGGTGTAGGCGCCGATGCCGATCACCGGGATCCGCGAAGTCAGCGCCTCGGTGGCGACGTCGATGAGACGCGACCTCGCCTTGCGTCCGAGCGGGCCGACGTCCCCGCCGGACATCGCGACACCATCGAAACCGGTCAGGGAGACCCGCTCGTCGTCATGGTTCGGATTGAGGATGGTGATGTCGAGGCCGAACCGCGAATACCACGGACGGGTCACCTCGGCGCTCTCCTCGTCCCACCAGACGTAGAACAGGAACGGAACGTTGATCCCGGCCTCCGAGTAGAAGAACGGAGGTCGACGCTCGCCGGCGGTGACGTCGAAGGGCACGTCATTGCCCTCGATCGGGGCGGGACAGGTGGCGAACGAAGTGAACGCGAAGGGGTAGTTCACGGCGCGGTTGAAGTCGATGACGAGCGAGCCGTCCTGGTTCGGCACGCCGAGGTCGAGCGTCCGCCACGCAGGAGTGGTCTTCCCGTTCGTCGCATCGTGGAAGTCGAGCTGGAGCCCGGTCTTCGGGCACCCGGTGGCGAGCAGGCTGACCTCGCCCTGCTTCGTCTCGAAGGTGACGACCCCGGCCGCCTGGGTCTGCAGCTGCAGATCCTCTTGGGCGGTCTCGATCGTGAACGTCCTGAAGGGGTCGAACCGTGTGAACCGGCCGAGGAAGACGAAGTCCGGGTCCGGGTCGAAGGCCGGGACCTCGAAGAACTTGCCCAGAAGGGGCGATTTCGAGTCACGGACGCGCACGCCGAGGCGGCCGCCGCGGTCGATGAGTTCGTAGAGCACACCGCCGACGGTGAACCAGCTCAGTGATCCTCCTTCGGGCAGGCGTGCGCTGAAGCCGTTGTCTTCGACGCGCACCTGCGGCCGGGCGGGTTCGGTCTCCTCGGTGGCGGCCTGTTCGCTGACGGTCGGCAGGGTCGAGGTGTCGCTGGGCACCGAGGGGCTGGTCGCCCTCGTCACGCCCGACGAGCCCTGGGTCGCAGCGGTCTGGGAGGTGCTCATGAGGTCGAAGGTCTCGGCCGCGGGCCCGGCCTTGATTCCGGACTCGAGTGCGACGGTGACCCAGCCGTCCGCGACGGTGAAAGTGCCGGGCGCATCGGGCCAAGTCGTCTCTTCGTCGAGCCAGTGGAGGCCGACGACGCTGAGCCAGCCGAAGGGTTTCGCCAGTGCCGAGTTCCGTGAATCGCGCCAGGTGTTCCACTCAGTCACGAACTGGTTCACGTCGAACACTCCTTGCTGTCGCTGTTGCGGTCACCGGGTCGCGGTCACCGGGCTCCTGTCATCCGCGTCTGCCACCGAATCCGGTGCCAGGCCGCTGCTTGGAACCAAACCCTCTGCCATCCAAACTACCGCAAACGATAGGCTGAAGAAATGAGTGAATCGCACCCGAGACAGGACGTGGCCGCCGAGACTGCGGCCGACCTCAGTGACTTCGTCAACGCCTCCCCCAGCTCCTATCACGCCGTGGCCGCCGCGGTCGAACGCCTGGAGGCGGCCGGATTCTCCCGCCTCGACGAATCGACTGCGTGGGCGCTGTCGCCGGGGAGCGGTCACTTCGTCGCCCGCGACGGCGCGCTCATCGCGTGGATCAATCCCACGGCACCCGCCGAGGCTGTGCCCGGGTTCCGGGTCTTCGGCTCCCATACGGATTCCCCCGCATTCAAGCTCAAGCCCGGTGAGGAGTACACCGCCGAAGGCACGCGTCAGGTCGGCGTCGAGATCTACGGCGGTCCGCTGCTGAACTCCTGGCTCGACCGCGAGCTCGCCTTCGCCGGTCGCCTCAGCCTCGCCGACGGCACGGTCGTGCTGGCCCGCACCGGGCCGATCGCCCGCATACCGCAGCTGGCGATCCACCTCGACCGTCAGGTG
Source organism: Brevibacterium renqingii (assembly GCF_017808105.1). Taxonomy (GTDB): domain Bacteria; phylum Actinomycetota; class Actinomycetes; order Actinomycetales; family Brevibacteriaceae; genus Brevibacterium; species Brevibacterium renqingii. The sequence continues at coordinate 67,283 of NZ_JADBHF010000011.1, forward strand.
AATGAGGGCCTGACCCTGGACAAGCAGCGTCACACCGCGCCGGTGATCGGGCTGGCCGACCTCGCCGAGGCGGATCTCATCGAGCTGCTCGCCGCGTCGGCCGAGGTCGACCCCGAGACCGTCGTCGGCCATGACGTCTACACCATCGCGGCCCAGGAGCCCGCCCGCTTCGGCGCCGCCGAGGAGTTCTTCGCCTCGCCGCGACTGGACAATCTCCTGTCCGTCCACGCCGGCGTCACCGCGCTGACGCATCTCGATGCCGACAACCTCGAGGCCATCGCGCTCTTCGCGGCCTTCGACCATGAGGAGATCGGCTCGAACTCGAGGTCCGGGGCCTGCGGACCGTTCCTGGCCGATGTCACCGAGCGCATCATCGCGTCTCTGCTGCCGAACTCGACGCGCAGCGACTACCTGACCGCGCTCGCGTCTTCGATCTGCGTGTCCTCGGACGCCGGGCATGCCGCGCATCCGAACTATCCCGAACGGCATGATCCGCATGTCCGCCCCCGCCTCGGCGGCGGTCCGCTGCTCAAGCTCAACGCCCAGCAGCGTTACGCCACCGATGCTGTGGGCACGGCAGTCTGGGCGCGGGCATGTGCGGCGGCCGGGGTCGAGTATCAGGATTTCGTGTCGAACAACGCCATGCCCTGTGGGTCGACGATCGGCCCGCTGACCGCCACACGGCTGGGCATGACCACCGTCGATGTGGGTCCGGCTCTGTACTCGATGCACTCGGCCCGCGAGATGGCAGCGGTCTCCGACATCGTCGACCTCGGTGCTGTCGCGACGGCGTTCCTCCAGGGCGTTTGAGATCGCTCGAGCAACAGCCGCCGCGAGTGCTCGGTCTACGACAGAAATCTCTGGTTCCGCACCGCTCCCTCCGTCGTGGACCGAGCTCTCGCCAGAACCGTGCACCATTCGACATCCGCTTGGCGCCTTGAACGAGCGACCTCGAGCGGCCCCGAGCGCGTCCGACGATGAGGTTGTGTTCCATGAGTGAACTCCAGCGTGCCTTCGACGCGCACCTGCACATCATCGATCCGGGCCATCCGCTGATCGAGAACAACGGTTTTCTGCCCGAGCCGTTCACCGTCGCCGACTACCGTGCCCGGCTGCGCAGTCTGCCTGAGGTCGGTGTCGAGATCGCAGGCGGCGCCGTCGTCTCGGGATCCTTCCAGGGCTTCGACCAGGGGTATCTCATCGCCGCGCTGGACGAACTCGGTCCGAACTATGTCGGCGTCACCCAGCTGCCCGACGGGGCAACCGATGACGAGATCCGAGAGCTCGACGAGGCGGGAGTGACGGCGCTGCGCTTCAACATCGCCCGCGGCGGTTCGTCCACGCTCGATGCTCTCGACGGTTTCGCCCGCCGGGTCCATGACCTTGCAGGGTGGCACACCGAGCTCTACATCGACGCCCGCACCATCGATGACGAGCTCGCTGATCGGATCGCCGCGCTGCCGGCTGCGAGCATCGACCACCTCGGCATGCACGAGGACGGTCTGCCCATCCTGCTGCGCATGGTCGAACGAGGGGTGAAGGTCAAGGCGACCGGTTTCGGCCGGGTGGAGTTCGACCCCGCCGAGGCGGTGCGCCGCATCGTCGACACCGACCCGACCGCACTGATGGTGGGCACGGATCTGCCGTCGACGAGGGCGCGCAGGCCGTTCGCCGATGCCGACTTCGCACTCATCCGCCAGGTGCTCACCCCCGCCGAGGCGAATGCGGTGTTCTGGACGAACGCGGCGAAGTTCTATCGGATCGAGCCCGCCACATCCGCAGGAGGAGCGGACTCAGCCACATAGCACTGTTTACTATCAAGACGCTTTTTACTACAGTCTGTAGAAACTTACGAAGTAGTGAGCAGGCGGAGGACAGAGATGCATATCGCGATCGGCGCCCCGGGCAACGGGGAGATCCTCAAGGACGAGATCAGGAGCTTCCTCGTCGATGATGACCGGGTCGATGCCGTCCTCGATCTGTCCGAACCCGAGATCACCTACCCGGCGGTGTCGTTCCTCGCCGCGCAGAAGGTCTCCGCCGGTGAAGTCGATCGGGCGGTCCTCATCTGCGGCACGGGTGTGGGCACCGCAATCTCTGCCAACAAGGTCAGGGGAGTTCGCGCCGCCACGGCGCATGATCTGGTGACGGTTCGCGGGGCGGTCGAGAACTACGACGCACAGATACTGTGCATGGGGCAGAACGTCATCGCCGCTCCGTACGCACGAATGCTCATCGACCTGTGGTTGGACCTCAGACATGATCCCACCGGATCCTACGGGCCGAAGGTCGACGAAATCGCCGCGTTCGAGTCCCACGACTGACATATCGGTCGGCGTTCGAGCGCCGGCCGCCGCTCAAGCCCGCAAGGAGAGGCAATGGAAGCCGTCGGAAGTGATTTCCCGCTGTGGCTGCGTGCTCAGCACCTGATCAATTTCATCCTCATCGGCATGCTCATCCGATCCGGCATCGAGATGCTCGCGTCCCTGCCGCGTCTCTGGTGGCGCAATGACTGTGCCCCGGGCAGGGAGTGGCTGAAGTTCACTCGCCGGAAGCTGCCGGCCGAAGAGGGCGTCTACACCTCTCTCATGGACGAGAGATCGGTCCACCCGACCCTCGCGCTGCCAGGGAGGGAGAACATCGGCCTGGGACGGCACTGGCACGGCGCATCCGTCATGCTCTGGGTGCTCAACGGCGTCGTGTATGCCGTACTGCTCTTCGCCACCGGGCTCTGGCGGCGGATCATTCCGACCTCGTGGGACGTCTTCGGTGAGGCCTGGGACTCGCTGCTGATCTACCTGAGCTTCGACGTGCCGGACATCAGCCACTTCTCGCCCTACGACTCACTTCAGATGCTCGGCTACACCTTCGTCATCTTCATCCTCGCCCCATTCATGATGCTCAGCGGCATCGCGATGTCACCGGCCGTTCGCTCCCGCTTCCCCTGGTTCGTCAAAGCCTTCGGCGGCCATCAGGGCGCTCGTTCCCTGCACTTCATCGGACTGGTCGTCTTCTCCGGATTCATCGTCATGCACGTGACCCTGGTCTTCCTCGTGCACCGCGACCACAACGTCGTCAACATGGTCTTCGGCGGCGGCGAGGTCACTGCCGCACGCGCGGCGCAGGCAGTGGTCATCATGATCGCGACGATCGTGGCGGTGGTCGTGTTCTGGATCGCGCTCTCGTACTGGAGTTTGGCCGATCGGGCTCGTGCTCAGCGCGTCACCGAGCGCTTCACCGAGATCGGACGCGCAATCTTCCTCAACCGGCTGCGTCCCATCGGGAACAAGAAGAGGGCACTGACCGACAAGGACATCTCCGAATTCCATTGGACCAACGGCCTGCCGCCGACGGCTGAGGAGTCGAAGCCGTGGACCGAAGCGCGCGAGAACGGTTGGGAGGGGCTGACCATCACCCTGCGCGACGACATCAACGACGTCGAGAAGACCGTGACCATCGGCGATCTCAAGTCACTGCCGAAGCATTCCTACGTCGCCACGCACACGTGCATGCAGGGGTGGTCGGCGACCTCCCGCTGGACCGGAGCCCGACTGATCGACCTGATGGATCTCCTCGGACCCCGCCCTGACGGCGCCCGATACCTGTTGGTGGAGTCCTATGGGCTGGCGCAGAAGATGTACGACAATCGCCCCCGCGAACCGTTCTACGCGGCCATCGATCTCGACTCGACTGCGGAGGAGGAGACGATCATGGCCTATGAACGCAACGGCCATCCGCTCGAGGACCACCTCGGCGCACCCGCACGCCTGCGCGTCGAATCCAACCACGGCTACAAACACGTGAAATGGGTTTCGCGGATCATGTGGATCCACGACTATGCTGACTACGGCGATGGCCGCGGAGGCACTCGAGAGGACTCCGCTTTGCAGGCATTCAACGGAAGGATCTGAGCTCCGTGGCACCAATCTCTTCGTCGTGCTTCCTCGTCGAGGGAGTCACCACTGACCGGGATACGAAGAAGGCGCTTCAGTCCCTCTACGACGTCTTCGCCGCCAACGGTCTGGGGCAGGCCACATTCGAGATCGTGCCCAACGAACTGACCCGACTGTGGATCAAGCACAAGGTCGGCTGCGAACCCCGCCGCGAGACCATCGACTCGGCTTTGGCCCGAGCCGGAAGGTATCGGGTCATCTCGGAACCCGGTTCGGGGACAGAACCGAACGGCGCCAACTGAGGTCCTTTCACCGCTTCCCGATCGAGTAGCATGCCCCAATGAGCTCCAGAACAGATCTCGCTTCCACATTGCGCAGCCTCGACGGCCGCAGCTACGGCAATCTCAAACAGATCCGCGGTCGCTACACCTTCGGACCGGTGACCCTCTTCATCGACCGGGTCCAGGCCGACCCCTTCGCCTCCCCCTCGAAGGTGCGGGTCCGAGTCGATCGCGACGAGGCGAAGTTCCCGCCGGAACTCACCACCGATCGTGCCGACCGCATCGCCGCATCCGACTACCTGCAGCGCGCAGACAATGCGGTGCTGTCGGGAATCGGGCAGCGTGCGATCATCCTCGGCCGTCCCGGCCAGGAGATCCTCGAGAGGACGAACATCCTCATCGACGATGCGGGCTTCGAAGCACGGCTGCTCGTCAATCTTCCCGCCCGCGGTCGGAGCATCCTCGGCCATCAGGCCGCCGACATCCTCACCCGTGATCTGCCGGAGTTCGCGCAGACGCTGTTCCTCTTCCACAGCTGGAGCGACGCGGACTCGCTCGCATCCGCCGATGCGCACCACGCCGCCGATGCGCACCACGCCACCGACGTCCATGCGCAATCCGGCCCGTCCGCGTTGGACCTGGCCGCCCATGTGCAGCTGCACCGGGATCAGCTGGAGCTGCGGGACCACCTCGGCGAGGCCGGTCTCATCGGCTTCATCGGCAACGGCGCGATCCTGCCGCGTCAGGCCGGAGACTCGGACCGGCCGATGGATGCCGCGGCTGCGGTCGGCTTCACCTCCCCTCCCGAGCTCGAACACACGGTGAATCTCTCGAGCGGGCGCAGCCTCACGGGCATGGGCATCCCCCGCGGTGTCACTGTCATCGTCGGCGGCGGCTACCACGGCAAGTCGACGATCCTGCGCGCCCTCGAACGCGGTGTCTACCCGCATATCGCAGGTGACGGACGCGAATGGGTCATCAGCGACCCGAGCGCCGCTTCCATCCGTGCCGAGGACGGTCGCGCCGTGACCGGCGACGACATCTCGGCGTTCATCAACAATCTGCCATCGGGCACTGACACGAGGGCCTTCTCCACGACGAACGCGAGCGGCTCGACCTCGCAGGCGGCCAACCTCGTCGAAGCCGTCGAGGCCGGAGCCCGCACCCTGCTCATCGACGAGGACACCTCGGCGACGAACTTCATGATCCGCGACGAACGCATGCGCGCGCTCATCCCCGCCGAGCAGGAGCCGATCACCCCGTTCGTCGATCGGGTGCGTCCGCTGCTCACTCGCGGCGGCGTGTCCACGGTCCTCGTCGCCGGCGGGTCGAGCGCGTTCTTCGAGGTCGCCGATCACGTCATCGCCCTCGACGCCTATGTGCCCAGCGTCGTCACCGAGCGGGCGCATGAGCTGGTCGGCGTCTCTGGCGGGAACCTCGATGCGCATCAGGACCACGCCGACGGCACCGACTCTGACGACACCGGCTCTGACGGCACCGGGCCCGGCGAACCGGGCGGCGACTCCCCCGCGTTCGGTGCGGTGCGGCGCGTGCCCACAGCGAAGGCTCTGCGGCCGGCGTCGAAGACGAAGTCCGCCCGGGCCAAGGGCACAGATCGGATCCAGTTCGGCCGGAGCTTCATCGATCTCGTCGCCGTGGCTCAGCTCGTCGACGCACAGCAGACCGCCGGCGTGGCAGAAGCGCTCGAGTACCTCGCGGAGATCTTCGACGGCCGCACTTCCCTGACCGAGGCGCTGGCCGAGATCGACGGCATGCTCGAGGCGCAGGGACTCGACGGGATCACCGGGCACCGCGACCATCCGGGCCACCTCACCCGACCCCGCACACAGGAGATCGCCGCGGCGCTCAACCGTTTCCGTGAGCTGCGGCTGGCGCACTGAGCGGAGCCCGGGTGTCCGTCGGCGCCTGCCTATCTGCCCGGCGCACTCCTACCCGTCCAACAGCGCCGTGAGGTCGGCGGTCGTCGTCACCGGCAGGGAGCACTGCGTTCCCCGGCACACGATCGCCGTGCCTGTTGGAACGTCGACTTCGTCGCCGTCCGCGCCCGGCACCCCGGTCGATTCCGTGAGCAGAGTGAGAGACGGATGCCGGACGGCGGCATTCCGCAGGTCGTTCTCGCTGGTCGCGACCCGTACAGGGCCGAGGGCGCGTTCGGCCTGCCAGAGGGCGTGACCGCACCCTCTCGGGGCCTGTCCGGCGAGCGCCCGGTACACGCCGAGCAGCCGATCACGGACGTCGAGCAGCCGACCGGTGTCCAACGAGGCGGCCTGACTGCCGGCAGCACGCTCGGACGCCTCGACGCCGAGTTCCGCGAGCAGCAGCACGGCCTCGGCGGCGGCTGACCGCCCGGACGGCACGGTGTTGTCCACCGGATCCGAGGACTTCACCTCGAGGATCCCGTCGCCGAGCGAATCGACCACTTCGAGGATTCCGTCCTCGCCATCGGATGTGAACAGATCGAGCATCCGCGCGCCCGCCCCGGCCAGGAGATCCACCGGCGCCGAGGCGGCCCCACCTGGCAGCTGCCCGACCGTGATCCCGGCGGTGATGAACTGGGCCCAGTCGGCGAGTCCGCCGTGTCCGGGACCGGCCACGCCGTCGGTGTAGCTGCGGCGCACGTCGAATTCGGATGGCTCAGCTGTCTCGTCCGAACCGCCGAAACGAGCGTGCATAGCCGACCAGAAGTGCAGGGCGGCCTTTCCCCATTCCTCGGCTCCGCCGGAACCCCGCGCCTCGGCGTCTCCGGAGGCCTCGCTGCCGGCATCACCGGCACCCGCACCTGAGTACAGGGCCGCCTCGGCGAGGGCTGTGATGCCCAGGGAATTCCATTCGGTGATGATCTTCTCGTCGCGGGCCGGCGGCGAACGCCGCGCACGGATGTTCGCCAGCGTCTCGCGTTGGCTGCGTGTGGCGTCGATGTTCCATGGAGCGGGATGCTCGTCGTCGAAGGGCACGTCTTCCATGCCGAGCCAGTCGATGATGCGCACGGCCGCGACCACCTGTCCGGACAGCTCCCCTCCGGCAGGGGAATCGACGAGTCCGAGCACTCCGGCACCACCCGCCTCGGCGAACTCTTCGGGAGTGAAGACGTAGGCGGCTCCCTCTTCGGAGACACCTGCCGAGTTGAGCGAGTCCGCATCGAGCGCGGCTATGAGGCCGTCGTCGGTCGACAGGTCGCTGACCAGGAAGTCCGCGGTGTCTGTGATCTCGCGTTCGGCCAGTGCCAGCCATTTCGAATCCGGGTCGAGCGCGCGTTCGACCTTGGCCCAGGCCACCACGGCCCGCAGGTAGAGCGCATTGTCGTAGAGCATCTTCTCGAAGTGCGGCACGAACCACTGCCGGTCGACGCTGTAGCGGGCGATCCCGCCGCGCACCTGGTCACGCATGCCGCCGCTGGCGATCCGGGCGAGAGTCCCCCGGACGGCGATGAGATAGTCGAGGACGAGTTCACCGCTGAGATGACCATCGGCACCGAGCCAGCCGAGTCGCCCCTCGGCCCGTGCCCGCGACACCGGGTGATCGTCGGTCTCGCCCCCATCCGCCGAGGTGGTCCCGCGCTGGTCATCGTCCGCCGTAGTGACCCCGGCGGTGCCAACGCCGGCCGAGGCGGTCCCGCCCAAGCGCACGAACGCCGCCAAGAGTTGCAGGACGTTCATCATCGGCGGGAACTTCGGCGCTGTGCCGAATCCGCCCCAGGCGGGATCATAGGAGTCGAGCAGCGCAGCGGCGGCGGAATCGAGTTCCTCGGTGTTCAGGGACTCTGCGGCCGCCTCGGCGGGGAGCGCACCACTGATCGCGTCGGCCATCTCGGCCAGCCCGCGGTCCATGCGCCGCGTCATCTGGTCCACCTCGTCGCGGCGATCGGTCCACGTCTGGGACACGGCCGTGAGCACCTGGGTGAAGGCGGGCAGGTTGCCGCGCTGGCCAGGCGGGAAGTACGTTCCCGCGTAGAAAGGGCTGCCCTTCGGGGTCGCGAAGATCGTCATCGGCCATCCGCCCTGGCCGGTCATCGCCTGCAGCGCGTTCATGTAGTAGGCGTCGATGTCGGGCAGCTCTTCACGGTCGATCTTGATCGGGACGAACCGTTCGTTCATCACCGCGGCCACAGCTTCGTCCTCGAAGGATTCGTGCGCCATGACGTGGCACCAGTGGCAGGTGGAATAGCCGATGGAGATGAGGAGGGGCACGTCTCGGCGGGCCGCCTCGGCGAGGGCGTCCTGCGTCCACATCCGCCAGTCCACGGGATTGTCGGCATGCGCGCGGAGGTAGGGGCTGGTCGAAGTGGCGAGTTCATTCGGCATGGACCCAGCGTCTCACTTCGGGACCGCTGTGGCGAGGGGCCGCGGAACTCTCAAACACAAGGCGCCTGGTTCTATGCGATGATGAGGCCATGAGCGCGACCCCGAACGACACCGCGGGAGCCGCACACGGCGAGACTCCCCGGACTGCCCCTGCCGCCTTGGACGATACCGGTCTGTCCATCACTCTCCTTGCCTTCGTCGTCTTCATTCCGGCGTGGATCGGTGCGAAGCTGACCGCCTTCTCGGTCCCGGTCGACGGTGCCGGCGGAACCGACCTCAGCCTCCTCCAGCTCGCGCTGTTCCTGCTCGCCGGGGCCGCTGCCATCGTGGTCGGCAGGAGCCTCAGGCCGGTTCCCCGCAGCGTCTTCATCGTCATCACGATCTGCTACTCGGTCTTCTCGGGACTGACTCCTCTCGCCGCTCTCACCGGCGGGGCTCGAGATGTCGGCTTCCCGCTCTTCTCTGCCCTGACGCTGTTCGTCTTCCTCGCCGATCTGCTCTACCCGCTCGTCGTCGCCGCGGTCCTGGCCGCGACGGTCTCACGAGTCTCTCCTGCCACGGACGAGGCTGCCGGTCCGGAGATCGAGCGCAAGCGATCGGCGGTCCGTCGCAGCGGGCTGCTGTCCGCGTTCGCGCTCCTTGCCGCTGCAATCGTCACAGTCGGAGTCTGGCTCCTCCGCCAGTCGGCGCCCGGATTATCGGTGCTCTGGTCCTCAGGGGATGTGATCAATGCCCTCGCCGCGGTCGCCGGAACCGTCGCCGCCGTCTTCGCGCTCCGCTGCGTCGCGGTCTCCCGCTCGTTGCCCCGCCCTGAACCGGTCGTCGGCCAGCGCCGGAACCGTGCTCATCCTCGACTCGCACGGGTGCTGACTTTCTTCACCCTCGCCGGCGGACTCCATCTCTGTCTGACATCGACCGCCATCGCGGCAGGCTTCCCAGTCGAGCTCGGCACTGGATTCATGACCTGGGTGCTGCACGCGTGCGCCTTCACCATCGGCGGTTTCGCTCTGGGCATCGTCACACTCGACGCCGTGAAGAGTCGCAGTGTGAAGAGCCCAGCCGTTCAGGACTGAGCGTTCCTCACCGAGGTGGCACCGCCTCGGTGAAGCATGCTCCATCGGTACAATGCCGTCCGAGAAGACAATGGTGCGGTCGCGACCGCGAATACCGGATGGAGTGAGTGTGTGTCTGAGGCAGGTCCTCGTCTCGGCGGACGACGGCATTCCGACGAGCGTTCATCGCCGCAGCGAAGCCTCGGCCAGCGCAAGCCGGCGCGTACGATCACGATCGACGGCGAACACGCCGGCCGGCGGCTGGACAAGTTCCTGCGCTCACAGTTCAAAGGGGTGCCGGCAGGTCTGCTGTTCCGGCTCCTGCGTCAGGGGAAGCTGCGCGTCAACGGGCGCAAGGCACAGCAGAACCACCGCCTGCAAGAAGGCGATGTCATCGATGTTCCCGAACTGCACGTCGATACCGCAGCAGCTCCCCGGCCTGCGGTCCCGTCAACACTGCTCGACCAGCTGCGAGGCGCGGTCCTCCACGAAGACGATGACCTCTTGATCATCGACAAGCCGGCCGGCGCGGCAGTCCACAGGGGCACCGATGTCTCGGCCGGCGTGATCGAAGCACTTCAGCACCTGCGACCCGAGCTGCCGGAGCTGGAGCTCAGCCATCGCCTCGACCGAGGCACCTCCGGTGTGCTGGCGCTGGCGAAGACCCCGTCGATGCTGCGGTACCTCCACGGACTGCTGCGGGACAGGAAACACGAGATCGAACGTCACTACCTGGCCGTCGTCGCCGGGCGCTGGCCGGCGGACATGGACATCGTGGATGCCCCTCTGCGGCGCGAGGAGGACGGCGTCGTCGTCGCTGGGGACGGTCAGAGCGCCGAAACGCGTGTCTCCGTGAAGCGGCGGATCGGGAATCGGGCCACCGTCGTCGACGTCCGACTGGTGACGGGCCGGAAGCATCAGATCCGCGTTCATCTCAGCCATGCGGGCCACCCCATCGCCGGTGACGACCGCTACGGGGGTCGCGCTTTCAATCGTCGTGTGACCGGCCTCGGCGGTCCCGGGATCTATCTGCATGCCGCCAAGCTGGTCATCCCCAAGCCGGACGGCGCGGACCTCGTAGTCACGGCACCGATGCCTCGGCGATGGAAAGCTCTGCTGAATTCCGACCTCTGAACAACAGGCACAGGCTCTTCCGCTTCGCGCAGGATTATTCTACAATTCGTAGAACCAGACGGTGGGGGAACCGTCCCGCCAGCCGTCGCTGACAGGAGGAAGAACCATGAGCGCCGAACTTACACAGATCCTCGACGTCGATGACTGCTGGGACCACCTGCGCAGCACCACGGTCGGACGTCTGGCCGTCCTCGTCGAAGAGGGCCCTGAGATCTTCCCCATCAACTACGCCATCGAGCATTCCGCTCTGATGATCCGCACCGGCGACGGCACGAAGGTCGATGCCATCCGCGCGAATCCTCGCGTCGCTTTCGAAATCGACGGCCTCGATGCCGAGACCGACACCGCGTGGAGCGTCGTGGTCAAGGGCACCGCGAAAGAGGTCACCGCACCCGAGGACCTGCAGGAGACGATCTCGGTCGATGTCGCACCCTGGCAGTCGGGGACGAAGAACCACTTCATCCGCATACTCGCCGAGGAGGTCACGGGGCGCCGTTTCCAGGTGACGGAGCCCTCGACGTGGGAGTCGCCGTTCAGTCAGGTGTCCCCCGCGCCGCGGGAGTGAGGACTCGGATTCGCCTCACAGTGCTTCGACGATCTCGACGAGCCGGTCCGGGGCGTTTGTGATGATCCCATCGGCTCCGGACTCGATGGCCCGGCGCATGTCGGCGACCTCATCGACGGTCCACACGAGGCTCGACATGCCCGATTCATGCACGCAGCGGAGGAAATCGGCATCTGCGGCGATGAATTCGGGGTTGACCTGGTCGACCCACTCGGAGAAGGCCTGGAGTTCGTCCGGACACGGGCGCCCGAGCACGCCGACGGGGATCTCCGGGGCGAGCGCATGGAATTCGCGCACGAATGCCCAATCAGCCGACTGGATGACGAGCATCCCGGCAGCCAGTGCCCGCTCGAGATAGTTCGGCAGGGCTCTCAGCGAGGCGACGATCGCCTCGGCGATTCCCGGATAGCGTTCGGGGTGCTTGACCTCGAGCAGGAGCCCTGTGCGGGTGTCGTGGACGAGGGCGAGCACCTCCGCGAGGCGGGGCACGCGGATTCCGGCGAACTCCTCACCCTTCCATCGGCCCGCGTCGAGCGCGGCGATCTGGGCCGCGTCCATTCCGGCGATGCTGCGGTCGGTGCGATCCGGGTAGAGCGTGCGAACGTCCGTGGTGCGGTCGACGGTGGTGTCGTGCATGATGACGAGCTCACCGTCGGCGCTCATGTGGACGTCGGTCTCGATCATGTCCGCGCCCTGGTCGATCCCGGCCAGGAACGCCGGGATGGTGTTCTCCGGCCACTCCTCGGACGCGCCTCGGTGTGCGATGACCAACGGTGGGACGTGGGTGCGGACGGCGTCGGCGATGCTCTGAGAGGTGGGGTCGACGGTGTGTGGGAACGCGGATCCGGCAGTGGGTGTCACGAGGGTGATGGGCATGTGAGGACTCCTCCACGAAGACTGCGAGGGTGGTGATCGGGGGTCCGTTCCGGCGTCCGATCGTGCAGTTCGATGGCGGCCAGACTAGTCGGCACGATCGAGTTTCCGATGATATGCGCATGGACACCACGTGAATCCTGGCGGTGCTTGAGCTGCACGTTCCCTTCGCTGTTCCTCCATCGCCGCCGTCCCTCGGACCTGTGGTCGTGCGCACCTCAATGAGGGGTCGATGTCTGCGCGGTTCGGTGGCAGGTGGCAGACTGGAGCCAACCACGGACGGAGTTCTCGCGTGTGCCCCTCCGATCCCCGCAGCTCGATAGCCGAAGGAGGCTCAGTTCGATGGAGATGCTCCAGGGCGTGTTCGACAATGTCAGCACAGTCTCGTCATACATCCTCGTGGCTGTTCTCATCCCCACAGGTCTGTACTTCACCATTCGCACGGGAGTCGTCCAAGTGCGGCTGCTCCCCGAGATGTTCCGCACGCTGACGGAGCCCGGCGGACGGGATTCGGAAGGCAACAGGAACATCTCTCCGTTCCGCGCCTTCTCCATCTCGGCGGCTTCACGCGTGGGCACGGCGAACATCGCCGGTGTCGCTCTGGCGATCTCGCTCGGCGGCCCCGGGGCGATGTTCTGGATGTGGCTGACTGCCATCGTCGGCGGTGCGACGGCCTTCGCCGAGTCCGCTCTCGGTCAGCTCTACAAGCTCAAGGACGGTCCCAACTTCCGAGGCGGCCCGGCGTACTACATCAGGCACGGGCTGAAGATGAAGTGGCTCGGACTGATCTTCGCCGTGATCGTCGCCATCACCTACGGCATCGTGTTCAACACGGTGCAGTCGAACTCCATCGTCGACGCGGTCGGCGCCTCATTCGGCGTCGAGGACTCGAACTTCATGTTCACGGCGATCGCGGGGCTGATCATCGCCGTCGGCGCCTATGCGATCTTCGCCGGCGGTGCCAAGCGCATCTCGAACATCTCCGCCTATCTCGTGCCGTTCATGGCCGGGCTCTACCTGATCGTCGGGATCATCGTCGTGGCGATGAACATCGGCGCCGTGCCGGGCATGATCGCCACGATCTTCTCCGATGCCTTCAGCATGCACTCGATCGCCGGCGGCACGCTCGGTTCGATCATGCTGGTCGGCGTGCAGCGCGGCCTGTTCTCCAACGAGGCGGGCATCGGCTCCGTTCCGAACGCCGCGGCGACAGCGTCGGCCTCGCATCCGGCCAAGCAGGGCTTCGTGCAGGCACTCGGCGTCTACTTCGACACGATCCTCGTGTGCTCGATCACCGCTTTCATCATCCTGCTGTCGAACCCGGAGTACGGCAGCTCGGCCGAGGGAATCCAGCTGACGCAGACCGCGCTGAGCGGGCAGCTCGGCCAGTGGGCGATCCACTTCCTCACCTTCGCGATCTTCCTCTTCGCGTTCTCGTCGATCCTCGGCAATTACTACTACGGCGAAGCCAATATCGAGCACCTGACGACGAACAGGACGGCTCTGCGCGTGTACCAGTTGATCGTGATGGCCGCGGTGTTCATCGGTGCGATCGCCGCCCTCGATCTCGTCTGGACCGCGGCAGACATCTTCATGGCCGTCATGGCGCTCATCAACCTCTTCGCCCTGATCCTGCTCTCGCCGCTGGTGTTCACGCTGCTGAAGAACTACATGGACCAGCGCCGTGCCGGACAGGAGCCGATCTTCCGTCGGGGCGATCTGCCCACATTCAAGTTCATCAACACCGAGGTCGACGCCTGGGACGGCACCGACGAGGTGACCACCGCGCAGTTCTGGCGGGACCGCGGCAGGAAGGTCCGTGACGACGGTCAGTGACGGCTGCAGTTGCGGTGCGGGCTTCGGCCGGCCCGGACGCGTGTCGACCGCCGACCCAGGCTCGGCCTTCCCCTGCCCCGCAGACAGGAAGAGGCCCGGTGCCGCCTCTGCGGCACCGGGCCTCCTGTGCTGATGCACTCACACTGCGGAGAGGCTCAACGCTCGTACGAGTTCTCAGCGACCGGCCGGTGTGAAGTCCGTGCTGCCGACGAACTCCGGCCGCGGCTTCGGCGCGGCAAAGGGTTCCACGCAGGCGTTCTCCACCGAGTTGTACACGATGAAGATGTTCGAGCGTGAGTACGGTGTGACGTTGCCGTTCGAAGCGTGCATGCAGTTGGAGTCGAACATGATCGCTCCCCCGGCGGCGCCTTCGAGCACATCGATTCCAAATTCGTCGGCGAATTCACTGAGCGTCTGACGGTCCGGGGTGCCTGCGCCCTGCATGATCAGAGACTTCCGATAGTTGTCCTCGGGAGTGCCTCCCACACAGCTGATGTAGCGTTTATGCGAGCCGGGCATGATCATCAGGGGACCATTGAACGAGTAGTTGTCCGTCAGCGACAGTGAGATGCTCACCGCACGGGGAGCGGGCATTCCGTCCTCCGCATGCCAGGTCTCGAAGTCGGAATGCCAGGAGAACTCCTTGCCGACGAATCCAGGCTTGTAGTTGATCCGGCTCTGATGGATGTAGACATCCGATCCGAGGATCTGACGTGCACGATCGACGAGTCGCGGATCGTTCGCGATCTTCCTGAAGATCTCATTGGTGCGATGGATGTCGAAGATCGACCGGACTTCGTCGGACTTCGCCTCGACGACCGTGCGCTCATCGGCCTTCACCTGAGGGTCGTGCGAAAGCCTGTGGAGTTCATCAGTGAAGAGAGTCAGTTCTTCGTGCGTGATGAGCTGATCGATCGTGAGATAGCCCGTGTCCTCGAAATGCTTGAGCTCCGTCGCCTCGAGGGGACCATCGTCGGGGGAACCGAAGACGATCGGACCCGTGCGCGGGAGGACCTCAGTGGCCTCACCGGAGCGAGTCGGATAGAGATCTGTGGCGGTGGTTGCAGTTGACACTGCTGTCATCATTTCTCCTTCCTTCGCTATGTGCCGACTGCCAGGCGGTGTCGTGACCGCTTATCGACCTGGCAAATCGGCTTGTGCGGCCACCGTAACAGGAGGACGTTCCCGGTGGTAGTCCGGTCAGAGCCAGAACAGCGAGACCGGCACTTTCGGGGCGATTCATTTCTGGTGGGTCGCCCCCGAAAGTGCCGGTCATTCATGCGACGGTCAGCGTTTGACCGACTTCGACGTGGCCCCGGTCGCCCAGCTGATCTGACTGAAAGTCACGCGGTAGGTCTTCTTGGTCTTCGACTTCACCTTGTACGTGGCCTTGCCCTTCTTCGCGGTGACCGTTTTCAAGGTCTTCCACTTGCTTCCGGATTTGACCTGGAACTTCACCTTCGGGTTGTAGGTGACTTTGCCGTACTTCTCCGGGTTGTAGACCTTCGTCTTCGAGGTCAGCGTGACGGTCTTGCCGCTGCGTTTGGTTGACAGCGAGGCGTAGGCCTTGCCGCGAACGTAGAAGTAGCCCTTGGTGTAGTCGGTGCGGGCGTACCAATAGGAGTTATAGTCCGCATCGTCATAGTCCGCATCAATCTCCGACGGGCCGATCCTGTATTTTCCGAGGCCCTCAAGACTCGGGCAGATCATTGCCCTGTCTTTGTCGTAGGGCCGCGAATAAGTACCGAAGAATGCTGTTGTCGAGTTCCCATAGCGGCCAGCGATGTCGGCATCGACGGACCAGGAGTCCACGTTCTTCTTCTTGTACTTCATATGCACGTCGAAGTACTTGCAATCAGAGTTGGCAATCACCATATTCTTGGCAGACAGCTTCGTGACGTCGAACGACATCTTGGCTGCCTCGGCGGAAACTGCTGGGCCGATGGCGAGAGCAACTGCGGCGACCGAAGCCACGAGGGCTCGTTTGAGGAACTTCATAGAGACTCCAACTGAAGAGGGGACGAAAGAGATGCCTGAGTTGGAGTCAATGAGAGTGGAGTCGGCAACGACAGGTTACGAAACTTGAAAGTTGTATGACCGAACAATACCACGCATGAAGTCAGCTCGGAGCAGATTGTCGGCGACGGAACGAGCACGTGCAGTCGCCTTGGAGAAGCCGGCAGCCGCGTTTGTGGTCACTGAGCCGAGGCATATCTGCGATTTCGGCGGACCCTCCTCGGCGGAGTGACCACAAACGACAGGCTGCACACGCGTGTGACACCGCTCCAGGCGCAGCCCACATCACAAAGGCGGCCCGAGCGAATACGCTCGGGCCGCCTCGGCGGGTGAAGGATGATCAGCTCACGGGTGCTTCTTCGTCTTCGACGATCAGCGGGTAGACGCCGTTCTCATCGTGGACCTCGCGGCCGGTGACCGGAGGATTGAACACGCAGGCCATGCGCAGCTCCTCTTCGGCGACCACGGTGTGCTTCTCGTGACCGTCGAGCAGGTACATGACACCGTCGTGGAGCGGGTACTCCTTACCGGTCTCCTGGTCGGTCAGCGTTCCCTTGCCCTGCACGCAGTACACGGCTTCGACGTGGTTCTGGTAGTGGAACGTCGAGGTGGTTCCCGCATAGATCACCGTGTCGTGGAACGAGAAGCCGACGCGCTCCTTGCCGAGCACCATGCGGCGGCTGCGCCAGGTCTCGGACTTGATGTCGCGGTCGGTGTCATTGAGGTCATCGCGGTTGACTACGTACATTCGTGGTCCTTTCAGTGAAGTTCATGGAGTTCAGGGGTGCCGTCATGCGGCGGGCCGGCGCCACTGCTGCGGCGCCGGCCCGGACAGAGCTGAGATCAGGCCAGGACGGCCTCGGCGGCGGGAGCGAACTTGAGCACTCCGGCCTCGATGATGTCGAGCCCGGCCTGCAGATCGCGCGAGTCGATCGTCAGCGCCGGCATGATCTTGATGACCTCGTCCTCGGGACCCGAGGTCTCAAGGAGCAGGCCGTTGTCGAAGGCGTAGGCGGCGACCTTCTCGGCCACCTCGGTGTCCTCGAAGTGAAGCCCGGCCAGCAGACCGCGTCCGCGGATCGATGCGCCCTCGGCCTTCTCGACGATGGTGTCGAGGCGCTGGTGCAGCTCGGCGATCGTGTCGGCGAGCTGGTTCTGGAAGTCGTTGTCGGCCCAGAAGTTCTTGATCGCAGCGGTCGCGGTGACGAACGCGGGGTTGTTTCCGCGGAACGTGCCGTTGTGCTCGCCCGGCTCCCAGACGTCGAGCTCGGGACGGAACAGGGTCAGCGCCATGGGCAGACCCGATCCGGAGATCGACTTCGAGAGGCAGACGATGTCGGGCTCGATGCCGGCCTCTTCGAAGCTGAAGAAGGAACCGGTGCGGCCGCAGCCGGCCTGCACGTCATCGACGATGAGGAGGATGTCGTGCTTTTTCGTCAGCTCCGACAGTGCGCGCAGCCACTCGGCCCGAGCGGCACGGAGTCCGCCCTCGCCCTGCACGGTCTCGACGATGACGGCAGCGGGCTTGTCGACGCCCGAGCCCGAGTCCTCGAGGACCTTCTCCAGCCACAGGAAGTCCGGGATCTCGCCGTCGAAGTAGTCGTCGTACGGGATCTTCGAGCTGTTGGTCAGCGGGATGCCTGCGCCTTCGCGCTTCATCGAGTTGCCGGTCACCGACAGCGATCCCAGCGTCATGCCGTGGAAGGCGTTGGTGAAGGAGAGCATGTGCTGACGTCCCGTGACCTTGCGGGCCAGCTTGAGGGCGGCCTCGACGGTGTTGGTGCCCGTCGGTCCGGGGAACATGATGGAGTAGTCGAGCCCACGCGGCTTGAGGATGAGGTCCTGGAAGGTCTCGAGGAACTCACGCTTGGCCGGCGTCTTCATGTCCATCGAGTGCAGCACGGCTCCCGACTGCAGGTATTCGATCAGCGGGTTCATCACGACAGGGTTGTTGTGCCCGTAGTTGAGCGCACCGGCGCCGGAGAAGAAGTCGAGGTATTCGTTGCCGTCCTCGTCCCACTGCTTCGCGCCCAGCGAGCGGGCGAAGGTGGCGGGCCAGGAGCGGCAGTAGCTGCGAACGGCGGATTCGCGAGTTTCGAAGATATCGGGCTTGGCAGGTGTGGAGCTTTCGGTCATCACTGGAGTCCTTTCGACTTCTTGATTGTGCGTCTGCACTTATGCAGGCGCCGAGGCGGTGGCCGCAACCGCTCATCGCGGGCAGTCGCTTCCGCCTCCTGACGCCGAGCGCTTCCCTTGATGCAGGGCTCCGCGCGACGCCGTGGTGTGGCTCGTTACAGCGGTGCGATCTCGTAGAGGTATTCGGTGTCGTGGCCGTCCGGGTAAAGGTCCGGGGTGAACAGCGGTCGACGGTCGAAACCTGCTCCGCGCTGTTCGGCGAACGCCTGGAACAGACGGTTCGAGGCCGCGTTGTCATCGGTGATCGTCGTCTCCAAGCGGAGAGCGCCGGTCCGATCGGCCAGTTCGTGGAGCATGGTCGATGCGAGTCCGTGGCCACGGAACTTCTCGTCGACGGCGACCTGCCAGATCATCAGGGTGTCCGGATTCTCCGGACGGGTGTACCCGGTGATGAAGCCGGCGGGCTCTCCGTCGATCCGCGCAATCACCGAGGTCTCCGCGAAGTCGCGGCACCACAGCAGGTACGAGTACGAGGAGTTCAGATCGAGCACGGCTGTGTCTTTCGCGAGCCGCCATAGATGTTGTCCGTCCTCCAGCTCGGGAGTACGAACGTCGGTTTGCGTCTTCGGTTCAGCGAGTGCGTTTCTCACGCCAACAAACCTAACGGGATGAGATCGAGCGTCAACCCCACAACCATCGATTACGGGGCACTTTCGCAACCATCGTCGCGAACCACCGACATGTAACGAACCCGGTCTTCCCCATGGCATCTCTGGGATGTGACGGGGCACTCCTTCGCGCTCATTCCGGGCTGGAGCTTCGTTATCGTTTCGTTACATTTGCGCCGGCCTGGAACAGCGGTTCCACGTGTTCCATGTCACTTGGACGGAATTGGGACAGCAAGCAGGCTTGTCAGTTTGCGCGGGGATTTCGGCGCAGTTCCACGCGCTGTTCCGGGGCCTGAATCCGGAAGGCGACGCGGGCGGCGGCCCCGAGGCGGACCGGAGGAGGACCGGGCAGCGGCCGGAGCATCGCCCGGCGGCGGCCCGGAGTGGACCGGGCGGCGGCCCGGGGTGGGCCAGGCAGTACATTCGGGCCTCGGCTGCAACCGGCCCTTCGGCGTCTTAAGTGGTCGTTTTGGGCTGGGCCCACCTGCGGAAAATCCGCCCATTTCTCCCACCTAAGCGCCCCACAGACGGGGCTGATGCGTCAGCACCGAAACAGCGGTCACGTTCGGATACTTTCCAGCGAGAAAAGTATCCGAACGTGACCGCTGTTTGAGGATGAGGCACCCTGCGAGGGCCTCCCCCGCCGAGGCTCCCCCGGTGGGCACCCTGCGAGGGCCTCCCCCGCTGAGGCTCCCCCGGTGGACCTGCCCCGCCGAGGCACCCTGCGAGGTCTGCCCCGCTGAGGCACCCCTGCCGAGGCACCCTGCGGGGTCACTCCCGCGCCGAGACCGGGCTCAGCACTCGACGACGTTGACGGCGAGGCCGCCCAGTGCCGTCTCCTTGTACTTCGAGGACATGTCCGCGCCGGTCTGACGCATCGTCTCGATCACCTCGTCGAGGCTGACCCGGTGCTGGCCGTCGCCCCACAGCGCCATCCGGGCGGCGTTGATGGCCTTGCCGGCGGCGATCGCGTTGCGTTCGATGCACGGCACCTGCACGAGTCCGGAGATCGGGTCGCAGGTCAGGCCCAGGTTGTGCTCCATGGCGATCTCGGCGGCGTTCTCCACCTGCTCGGGGGTCCCGCCCATGACCGCGGCCAGTCCTCCGGCCGCCATCGACGAGGCGGATCCGACCTCGCCCTGGCAGCCCACCTCGGCGCCGGAGATCGAGGCCCGCTCCTTGTAGAGGACTCCCACCGCCGCCGAGGTGAGCAGGAAGTCGATGATGGCCCTGTGCTTGGCGGATTCGCCGCCCTCGGCCACGGAGGTGACGTAGTTGAGGGCGTAGTGCAGAACCGCGGGGATGATGCCGGCCGCACCGTTCGTCGGTGCGGTGACCACCCGGCCGCCCGAGGCGTTCTCCTCGTTGACGGCCATGGCGATGAGGTTGACCCATTCGAGGTAGTAGCCGGGATCGCGATCGGGGTCCTCGGCCTTGAGTTTGAGGTACCAGTCATGGGCCCTCCTGCGCACCTTGAGCCCGCCGGGCAGGTAGCCCGAGCGATCCAGCGAGGCCGAAGCGCATTCCTCCATCACGGAGTAGATGTGGAGCAGCCCGTGCCGGATCTCTTCCTCCGATCGCATGGACAGCTCGTTGGCATGCATGATCTCGGTGATCGACATACCGGTCTCGGCGCAGCGCTGGAGCAGCTCGGCGCCGGAATGGAACGGGTAGGGCAGCTCTCCGCTGGAGGACTCGAGTTCGGCGTCGACGACGGACTCGGACACCGCGAACTCCGAATCCGCGCCACCCGCGGCTTCGGCCTCGGCGGCTCTCTCCTTCTCGAGGAATTCGGTCTCGGAGGTGACGAACCCGCCTCCCACGGAGTAGTAGGTCTCTTCGGCCAGGGTCTCGCCCGCGGAGTCGAGGGCGGTGATCGTCAGTGCGTTCGTGTGGCGGGGGAGGACGGTCAGCGGTCGTTTGACCATGTCGTCCTCGGTGAAGGCGAGCTCGACACCGGCTCCGGTGGAGTCGCCGAGGATGATCGTCCCGGTCTCGGACATCCGTGTCCGGCGGGCGGTGAGTTCGTTGGCCTCGACGAGGTCGGGCCGGCAGCCCTCGAGACCGAGCAGGATGGCGTCGAACGTGCCGTGGCCGGCACCCGTGGCGGCCAGGGATCCGAAGACATCGACCTTGATGCCGGCCACGGATCCCAGCGATTCGCCGAGGAGGTTGATGAAGCTCGAGCCCGCACGCATCGGTCCGACGGTGTGGGAGCTCGAGGGTCCGATGCCGACGGTGAAGAGGTCGAAGACGCTCAATGGCATGGCAATCACTTCGTTTCTGGTGGGATGACGACGGGGCCGACCGAGCGACCGTGCACGCAGCGTGCACGGGAAGCCTGCGCGGGCGCTCACGCCCGTGCCGACCTCGGCCGACCCCGCATGAAAGGGGTGGTCCCTCCTCAAGAGCGCGCGCTTCCGTGTGGAGGACGCCTCTCGAGAAAGGGTTTCCTCAGAGAGAGTTGGCTTCGGCGTAGCCGGCGGCATCCATGACTTCGCCGACCTCGGTCACGTTGACCTCGAACAGCCAGCCCTCGCCGTAGGGATCGGAGTTGAGCAGTCCGGGTGAGTCCACGGCCGCCTCGTTGATGGTCACGACTTCCCCGGAGACCGGGGTGTAGAGGTCGGACACGGACTTCGTCGATTCGACTTCGCCGCACGTCTCGCCTGCGGTGATGGTGTCGCCGACCTCGGGCAGGTCGACGTAGACGACCTCGCCGAGGGCATCGGATGCGACGGCGGTGATGCCGACCTTGACGGTCTTGCCGACGAGTTCGTCGGCCGCACCGTCGACCCACTCGTGTTCGGCGGAGTAGGTGTAGTGCTCAGGGAGCGGGGGCAGCTGTGCCATATGTCTTTCCTTCTCTGCGGCCTGCGCCGGTGGGCGGAGGCCGCGACGTTGTCGGGCAGGTGAGACCAGTGTACGAGCCACCGGTCTCACCTGGATGAACTCAGTGGGACTGTCGTGTGT
This sequence comes from Brevibacterium renqingii, assembly GCF_017808105.1. GTDB lineage: Bacteria > Actinomycetota > Actinomycetes > Actinomycetales > Brevibacteriaceae > Brevibacterium > Brevibacterium renqingii. Next base: position 89,032 of record NZ_JADBHF010000011.1, read on the forward strand.
AGAACGGCAGTTCGGTGACGGTGAAGTCGTGGGCCTTGCCGCGGATGTCGACGGTCACCTCGGTGCCCGCCTCGGCGTGGTTCCGGTCGAGATAGGCCAAGGCGATAGGGTGGCCGAGCGTCGGCGAGGGCTGGCCCGAGGTGACGGTGCCGATCTCCGCGCCGTCGATCGACACCGCGGCACCGGAGCGGGCGGCCCGGCGGCCTGCGGAGGTCAGGCCCACGAGCACGCGCGGGGGTTCGGTCTTGCCGAGTTCGGCCAGGGCTTCGCGGGCGAAGAAAGTCTCCTTCGTCTTGAACCCGATCATCCGTCCCAGCCCGGCATCGTACGGCGTGGTCTCGAGGTCGAGTTCATTGCCGTACAGCGGCATTCCGGCCTCGAGGCGCAGCGAGTCGCGTGCGGCCAGTCCGCAGGGGACGAGTCCGTAGTCGGCACCCGAGGTCACGAGCGTCTCCCACAGGCGGGTCGCGCCGATGTTCGGGATGTAGAGCTCGAAGCCGTCCTCGCCGGTGTAGCCGGTGCGTGCGAGCATGAGATCGATGCCGGCGATCGTCAGCGGCATCCACGCGTAGTACTTGAGCTCGCGCACCGCCTCGCCGAGGGTGATCTTCTCCTGCCCCGCCGAGGTGGCTCCCCCGTTGACGGCGTCCGTGACCTCGGCCTGCGCGCTGTCGCCGGTGCCGGTGCGCGGGCCGAATTCGCCGTCGGCGCTCTCGTCGAGGGCGCGGAGGATGATGGCCTCGGAGTTCGGGCCCTGGACGGCGATGAGCGCAGTGGCGTCGGACTCGTCGAAGAGCCGCACGGCGGCACCGGGTGCGATATCGGTGAGGAAGGTCTCCATCCGCTCCTTCAGCGCGGTGACCACAGCGCGGGTATTCGCAGCGTTGGGCACGATGAGGAACTCCTCATCGCCGATGCGGTAAGTGATGAGGTCATCGAGGATGTACCCGCCCTCGTTGACGATCACACCGTATCTGGCCTTGCCGATCTTCATCTTCGAGTACTTCGCGACGAACGCGTAGTCGAGGAAGGCGGCGGCATCGGCGCCGGTGATGCGCACCTCGCCCATGTGGGAGAGGTCGAAGATGCCCGCGGCCTCGCGCACGGCACGGTGTTCGGCCAGTTCCGAACCGTACTTCAGCGGCATGTCCCAGCCGCCGAAGTCGGTGAACGAGGCGCCAAGCTCGGCGTGCTCGGCGTGCAGCGGGGTCTCCTTGGGCTTCTGCGTGTTCTCAGTCATCACTTGTCCTCTTCCTCGAACTCTTCGAAGGCCTCTGGCGGCGGGCAGGAGCACACCAGGTTGCGGTCGCCGTAGGCGCCGTCGATCCGGCTGACCGGCGGGAAGTACTTCGTCAGGCGCAGACCCGGGACCGGGAAGACAGCGGTTTCGCGGCTGTACTTGCCGTCCCAGTCGTCCATCACCACGGTCGCCGGATGCGGGGCTCCGTACAGCGGGGACTCCTCATAGGAGTATTCGTCGCCGATCGCGTCGATCTCGGCGCGGATGGTGCGCATGGCCTCGATGAAGCGGTCGAGTTCGGCCTTGTCCTCGGATTCGGTCGGTTCGACCATGAGGGTGCCCGGCACGGGGAACGCCAGCGTCGGGGCGTGGAAGCCGAAGTCGATGAGGCGCTTGGCCACATCCTCGGCGGTGACGCCGGACTTCGCGGTGGCCTCGCGCAGGTCGAGGATCGTCTCGTGTCCGACGAGGCCGTGCTCGCCCGAGTAGAGGACGGGGAAGACGTCGTCCAGCTTCTTCGCGAGGTAGTTCGCTCCCAGCAGTGCGGCCCGTGAGGCTTCGCGCAGCCCTTCGGCTCCCATGAGCTCGAGGTAGGCGAAGCTGATCGGCAGCACACCGGCGGAGCCGAACATCGATCCGGAGATCGGCGGGGTCACGGAGTGGTCGGCGTCGGCGACGAGTTCGGGCGAGGTGGCGTCGCCGGGCAGGTATGGAGCGAGGTGCTCGCGCACGGCGACCGGTCCGACTCCGGGCCCGCCGCCTCCGTGGGGGATGCAGAAGGTCTTGTGCAGGTTGAGGTGGGAGACGTCGCCGCCGAACTCGCCGGGCTTGGCCAGACCGACCATGGCGTTGAGGTTCGCCCCGTCGACGTAGACCTGGCCGCCGGCGGCGTGGACCTTCTCGCAGACCTCGCGCACCTGGGACTCGAACACCCCGTGGGTCGAGGGATAGGTGATCATGATTCCGGCGATCTTGCCCGCGTGCTTCTCGATCTTCGCATCGAGGTCGTCCATGTCGACCGAGCCGTCCTCGGCGGTGCCGACGACCTGGACCTGGAGGCCGGCGAGGACGGCCGAGGCGGCGTTCGTGCCGTGTGCGGACTGCGGGATGAGGACGACGGTGCGCTCGTCGTCGCCGCCCGCCACATGGTAGCTGCGGATGGCGAGCAGTCCGGCCAGCTCACCCTGGGAGCCGGCATTGGGCTGCAGGGACACGCGGTCGTAGCCGGTGACCGCGGTCAGCGAATCCTCGAGGCGGGTGATGAGCGTGCGCCAGCCCTGGGTCTGCTCGGCCGGGGCGAAGGGATGGATCGAGGCGAACTCGGGCCAGGTGATGGGCTCCATCTCGGCGGCGGCGTTGAGCTTCATCGTGCACGAGCCCAGCGGGATCATCGTCCGGTCCAGGGCCAGGTCCCGATCGGCGAGCGTGCGCAGGTAGCGCATCATCGAGGTCTCGGAGCCGTGGGTGTTGAAGACCGGGTGGGTGAGGAATTCGGTGTCGCGGTGGAACTTCGCGTCGAAGGTCGGTTCCGGCACCGCGTGGGATCCGAAGGCACCCGCCGAGGCGGCTTCGAAGTCCGCAGCGTCGACCCGGGCGATGATGCCGAGTGCTTCGAGCACACCATTGGCGTCGGCGACCGTGTGGGGTTCGCCGAAGGAGATGCCGATCGTCGCGTTGTCGATGACGCGGATGTTGTAGCCGGCCTGGTCGGCGACGTGGCGGGCGGCTTCGGCGTCGGCCACGCGCAATGCGACGGTGTCGAAGAAGTCCCAGGTGGTCACCTCGGCGCCGGGGGCGGTGTCCGCGGCGACGGCGAAGGCACGGGCCAAACGGTGAACGCGCGAGGCGATCCGGGTCAGTCCGACGGGGCCGTGGTAGACGGCGTACATCGAGGCGACGTTGGCCAGCAGGGCCTGCGCGGTGCAGATGTTGGAAGTGGCCTTCTGCCGGCGGATGTGCTGCTCGCGGGTCTGCAGGGCCAGGCGGTAGCCGGGCTTGCCCTGGGCGTCCTTGGACACACCGACGAGGCGGCCGGGCAGCTGGCGCTTCAGGCCGCTCTTCACAGCCATGAACCCGGCGTGGGGCCCGCCGAAGAACAGCGGCACGCCGAAGCGCTGGGCCGAGCCCACGGCGATGTCGGCGCCCTGGGAGGCGCAGTCCTTGAGCAGGGTCAGCGCCAGCAGGTCGGCATCGAAGGTGACCAGTGCCCCGCGGTCGTGGGCACCGGTGACGGCCTCGGAGAAGTCGCGGATGGCGCCGGTGGTGCCGGGCTGGGCGCAGACGATGCCGAAGATGTCTTCGCCGACGAGGCCCTCGGCGAGGTCGGCGACGGTGACGCGGAAGTCCATGGCCCGTGCTCGGGCGCGGACGACGGCGATGGTCTGGGGATGGAGTTCGGAGTCGAGGACGACGGTGGTCCCCTTCTTCACGGCTCGGCGCATGAGCAGGACCGCCTCGGCGACGGCGGTGGCCTCATCGAGGAGGGAGGCGTTGGCGATGTCGAGGCCGGTGAGGTCCTGGACGACCTGCTGGAAGTTCAGCAGCGCTTCGAGCCGGCCCTGGGAGATCTCGGGCTGGTACGGGGTGTAGGCGGTGTACCAGGCGGGGTTCTCGACGAGGTTGCGACGGATGACGGCGGGGGTGATCGTGTCGTAGTACCCCTGGCCGATGAGCTGAGTGCGCATGACGTTCTGGGAGGCCAGATCGCGCAGATCGGCGAGAACGTCGAATTCGGAGCGGCCGGCGGGAAGGTCGAGCTCCTCATTCTGGATCGACGCGGGGACGGCGGCGGACGAGAGTTCGGCCAGGGAATCGTAGCCGAGTTCGGCGAGCATGGCCTGCACGTCGTCGGCGCGGGGGCCGATGTGGCGGTCGGAGAAGGGGCGTGCGGTGTCCCCTGTTTCCTGCGTCGTATGGGCGAGTGAACTGGTCAATTGCCGTCCTAGGGTCGGTGTCGCGCCCACCGATGGAGGACGCACTGATCACTGAGTGTCCTCCCCGATCTGTCGGGCCGCCGCCTCTCCCACGCCGGTGCGCGGCGGACGGGCGGTCCTTCAGATATGCCTGCAATCGGTGGTACTGGGCCTGAGAGTTTCCCGGGGAGGGAATTGCACCTACGGCGCTGCCCGGTGTCTGTCCGGCAGCTCTCCCACGTCATGTCTTAGCGGCGTATGAAGTTGTGCGCAGAACCGCGTGGAACTGCGCTTCCAATCCTAGTGAATGAAGTCACGCCCGACAAACCTCCTGATGCTCGCTTCAGCTCGCTCGCAAACGGTGGTCGCGGAAGCAGGGCTCGTCGGCCGCACCGCGGGTCGGCTCCGCAGGTGGGCGCAGGGGCAGCGCCGCAGCCGCTCAGGGGCACAACGCAGAGCTGTCACCCGCCGGGTCTCAAACGCAGTCCGGGCCTGCGCCTCACGCACGCCTGCTTTCTTCAGAACAGTGGTCGCAATCGGACAGAACAGTGGTCGCAATCGGATACTCTCCAACGAGAAAAGTATCCGATTGCGACCACATCTTGATTCGCCAACCCGTTTCTCGGCCGGTGTGCGCCGCGGCCTTCAGCGGCGGGCTCAAGCGCAGCCTTCAGAGGCAACGCTCCTCCGAGGTGCGTTGTCTGCGTCAGCTCAGGCGCTGCCGCCTGCGGTGATGACGCCGCCGTCGGCTGTGAGCACCTGCGCGGTGATCCAATCGGCGTCGGCCGACGCAAGATAGGCCACGGCTCCGGCGATGTCCTCGGGGGTGCCGAGCCGCTTGACCGGATAGGCCGCAGCGACCTCGTCCTCGCGCCCTTCGTAGAGGGCGGTCGCGAAGTTCGTCTTGACGACGGCCGGCGCAACGGCGTTGACGCGGATGTCCGGACCGAGCTCGACGGCCAGGGACTTGGTCAGATGGGAGACTGCGGCCTTCGAGATGCCGTAGAAGCTGATGCCGGGGCTCGGCCGCTCGCCGGCCACCGAGGAGATGCTCACGACCCGCCCCTTGTTCTCCCTGAACTTCAGGCCCTCGTGGTGAGCGGCGCCCTGGATCCAGGCGAGTGTGCCGAGGACATTGACGTCGAGGATCTTCCGTGCGGCATCGAGATCGATGTCGATGAGCGGACCGTAGACCGGATTGATCCCGACATTCGTGACGAGCACGTCGAGGCGACCGAACTTCTCCGCGATCGTGTCGAAGACCTCCGCCCGGTGCGCCGGATCGTCGGACTTGCCGGCGATGCCGAGTGCGGTGCCGTCCGGGAACTTCGCGACCGCCTCGTCGAGCGCCTCGGGTTTGCGGGCGGTGAGGATCACGGTGGCGCCCTCGGCATTGAGCCGCTGGGCGATGCCGAGACCGATGCCGCGGCTGGAGCCGGTGACGAGGGCGACCTGGCCTTCGAATCGGCAGCCGGACTGCGGGGTGGTTGCGGTGCTCTCTGACATGGGTGAACTCCAGTGTTCGGTCGGCGGGCGAATGCGATGATGCATGAAGCGAGCGTTCGTTCAGCAATCTGCTCCCATCGTAGGCACGACCATCAGGGAAGACAAGGAGAGAATGGGGATCATGAACCAGCTTGAGCACCACCTCGACCTCGGTCCGGCTCACCTGTTCCCGCTCGCTCGCGAAGCGGTTCTCACCTGGGCGCTGCAGGAGAGTGCGGGAGTGAGCGTGCGGCCGGCCCGCCGTGTGCACAGCGGTCAGGTCATCGATCTCAGGCTCAATCCTCTCTGGCCCGCCTCGCCGAGGCGGCTCCACGGTCGCGATCTGACCGTGCCGGTCGGGTCGTGCGTCGTCGTCCGAGTCATCGACGAAGCGGATCGGGCCGGGTTCACCTATCGCACTCTGCCGGGCCACGTGGAGACGGGAGAGGAGACCTTCCTCGTGATGGTCGGGCCGGACGGCCGCCTCGGCGTATCCATCACTGCCGAGTCGGTGCCCGGGCATCCGCTGCTCAAAGCAGCCGGGCCTGTGGCGGTGATGGGGCAGTCGATGATGGCGCGGCGGTACGCCGAAGGACTGCGAGGACTCCTCACCGCGAGCGCTTCCCGCCCTGTCCCTCCTGTGAGCGAGGCTCCATCAATATCGGTTCGCGCAACAATTGCTTCTCTTTATTGATTCCGCTGGTATATTGTGTTCTCAACCACGCACTCGCATCCGCAGCGCAGCATAGTCGACACCCACTGAGTCCGACCGCGCGCGGGCCGACCACCAAGAGGATCCTTCAACGATGACCGATGTCTCCGCACCGACCTCCGTCGGTGACAACCGCGAGAGCACCGACCAGGAGGCTTCTCCCCCGATCGATGACTTCCTGCCGCGTTCGGGCAGCGGCCCTCTCTCCGGCCAGACCGTCGTCGACTCCGACCGGGTCCGCGCCTGGCTCCGGCTGAACTCCACCCGCCCATAAGAGAGGAACCATGGACACCACAGAGCTCGATGACATCCTGGCCGCCGTCCGCGAATTCGTCCGCGAGAAGGTCGTGCCGCTCGAAACCCGAATCGAGGACGAGGACGCCATTCCCGAAGACATCATCACGGAATCCGCCGAGATGGGTCTCTTCGGGTGGGCACTGCCCGAGGAGCACGGCGGCCTGGGGCTCAACGCCGAGCAGGACGCGCTGCTGGCCATGGAGCTCGGCTACACGACACCGTCCTTCCGCTCCCTGTTCGGCACGAACAACGGCATCGCCGGACAGGTGCTCGTCAACTACGGCACGGATGAGCAGAAATCCGAATGGCTGCCCCGTCTGGCCTCCGGAGACGTCGTCGCCTCCTTCGCCCTGACCGAGTCCGAAGCCGGCTCCGACCCCTCGGGGCTGCGAACGAAGGCCGCCCGCGACGGCGATGACTACATCATCAACGGCAGCAAGCGCTTCATCACCAATGCCGAGGCCTCCGATGTGCTCATCGTCTTCGCCCGCACCGATCCCGATGCCACCGGCTCGAAGGGCATCTCGGTGTTCCTCGTGCCCACGAAGTCCGAGGGAGTGACCGTCGGCCCCCACGACCACAAGATGGGCCAGGCCGGAGCCTGGACCTCGGAGATCTTCTTCGACGACGTCCGCGTCCCGTCCGCCAACCTCATCGGCGGCGAGGAGGAGAAGGGCTTCTATGCAGCCATGGCCTCGCTGAACAAGGGCCGACTGCACATCGCCGCGATCTGCGTGGGCCAGTCCATCCGCATCCTCGACGAATCCGTCCGCTTCGCCGCCGAGGCGAAACAGGGCGGCGAGCCGATCGCGCGGTTCCAGCTCGTCCAGGCGATGCTCGCCGACATCTACACCGACACCGCCGCCGCGAAGTCCCTCGTGCTCTCGGCCGCACAACGCTGGGACGAAGGGACCGATCGCAAACTCGGCCCCTCCTCGGCGAAGCTCTTCGCCTCCGAAGCACTCGCCCGCATCGCCGACAAGGGAGTGCAGATCCAGGGCGGAATGGGCTACATGCGCGAATCCGCGGTCGAGCGCTTCTACCGCCATGCCCGACTGTTCCGGATCTACGAGGGCACCTCGGAGGTCCAGCGCGTCGTCGTCGCCCGGCAGCTGCTGGGTGGCGCACACAAGCCCCAGTTCAACCTCTGACACCGACACGTACACTGGCACCGACTTCACGGAAGGACTCTCCATGACCGACACCTCCACCCCTGCACCCGGCATCACCGCCACCGGCGGAGTCACAGCGATCCCCGGCCTGCTCAGCGGCAAGGTCGCCGTCGTCACCGGCGGCGCCCAGGGCCTCGGCCTGTCTATGGCCCGCAGCCTCGTCGACTCCGGGGCCAAGGTCGTCATCGGGGATATGAACGAGAACAGCCTCGCCTCCGCTGTCGAAGAGCTCGGCGGGGCCGAGTCCGCGGCCGGTGTCGTGTGCAATGTGTCCTCGCTGGAGAACGTCGAGAAGCTCGCCGAAGCCGCCACACGCACGTTCGGCGGTGTCGACATCTGGATCAACAACGCCGGCATCACGCGCGACGCGACGATCCGGAAGATGACCGAGCAGCAGTTCGACGACGTCATTTCCGTCCACCTGCGCGGGACCTGGAACGGCCTCAAGGTCGCCACCGGCCTCATGCGCGAGCAGGACCGCGGCGGTGCGATCGTCAACGTGTCCTCGATCAGCGGCAAGGTCGGCATGCTCGGCCAGTCGAACTACTCCGCAGCGAAGGCCGGCATCGTCGGCATGACGAAGGCCGTGGCCAAGGAGGTCGCGTTCAAGAACATCCGCATCAATGCGATCCAGCCCGGCTTCATCAACACCGCGATGACCGCGGCCATGCCGCAGCACGTCATCGATTCGAAGCTCGCCGAGATCCCGCTCGGTCGTCCGGGAGAGCCCGAGGAGGTCGCCTCGGTGGTCCTCTTCCTCGCCTCCGGCCTGTCGAGCTACCTCACCGGCACCGTCACCGAGATCTCCGGCGGCCGCCACATCTGATCACCTCTCCGCTCGCCGAGGCGGCCCTCCCTGCATCGCCGTCGCCGCTCCCCACCCGCTGAGTGGGGTGGAGCGCGAGATCGGCGGGCTTCGCGTCCCCGTGGGGGCGCGGTCCGGACGGGAGGTCAGGCGCGGTGCTTGATCTCACCGCCGACGACGGTCATGCCGACGCGGGTGTCTCGGATCGCCTCGGCGTGGGCGAAGAGAGCCTCCTCGCTCGTGTAGCCGAGCAGGCCGCCGGCAGCTCTATGGGCCTCTTCGAAGAGGCCGCTCGTCCCGTGCGCAGGCGTTTCCGGGTTCAGCCCTTCGGCGACGCATGGGTCCGTGTCGACGACGATGAAGTCGGCGTCCATTCCCGCGGCCAGATATCCGCGGCGGTCCTCGAGCCCGGCGGCGAATGCGGGGCCCTGCGTGTGCAGGCGGATCGCCTCGACAGCCGAGAGCCGACGTTCGGGCTGGAAGCTCGTGCCCGCATCACCCGAGATATCGGCCCTGGTCATCGCCGCATAGATCGCTGCGAAGGGGTTCGCGGGCTCGACAGGGCCATCGGAGCCGAAGACGACCTGCGCGCCGGCCGAGAGCAGGTCCGGCCAGGCGTAGGCGGCCAGGCCTGCGGATTCGTCGACGAGGTGGAGCAGATGCAGATCGGAGATGCAGTGCCGCGGCTGCATCGAGGCGATGACGTCGAGTTCGGCGAACCGGGCGAGGTCCTCGGGCCGGATGAACTGAGCATGTTCGACCCGGTGACGCAGAGGCCGACCGAACCTCTCCTCGGCCTCCCGCGTGGTCTCGCGCAGGCGTTCGAAGACATTGAGCACATGGTGGTTGGCCTGGTCGCCGATGGCGTGGATCGACACTGAGATGCCCGCCTCGGTGGCCCGCTCGGCGTTTTCGAACAGATCGTCTTCGGACATCTGCGCAATGCCGTAGTTGGCCTGGGGAGCGTCACTGCCGACCATCTCCTCGAGTATCGTGCCGGGATACGTGTGCGTGCCGTGCTCGAGCGCTTCGGTTCCGGTCCTGGGTGCTGCGCCGCTGAGGTCGGTTCCGTCCGCGGTCACCGCACCGGAATCGCCCAGAGTCTCGGACGCCTCAGGTGCGGGGAACGGCGAGGACATGTGGCTCGTGTGCGAGCCCAGCGCCCCGTCGGAGAAGAGCTTGAGTCCGCCTCGCTGCAGCCAGTCATCGCCGTCTCCGGTGTGCCAACCGGTCTCGATCGCCCACGGGACCTCATTGCCGCGCAAGTGCTGTGTCACCCGGATATGCTGCCGGTCGGCTTCCCGCAGATCATTCCAGCCCAGCGTCGAGGAGATGCCGTCGAAGTCGTGGAAGCCGGTCAGTCCCTGGGACAGGAAGAGCTTCTGCGTGCGATCGAGTCGTTCGACCTGTTCCTCGCGCGTGGGCTCGGGAATGAACCTGGCCACCAAGTCGGTCGCGTCCTCCCGGACGAGTCCGGTCAGCTCACCGTCCTCGTCGCGGACGAACTCCCCGCCCCAGGGGTCGGCCGTGAGCGCGTCGATTCCGGCGATCTCGAGGGCATGGCCGTTGGCCCAGAGTGTGTGGAGGTCGAGTGACCACATCGCCACCGGATGGTCGGGCACCGCCTGGTCGAGCAGTTCCCGGTCCGGGTAGCGAGGGTCATCCCACTTGTTGAGGTCCCATCCGGAACCGACGACCCACTCCCCCACCGGCAGCGTCCGGGCACGTTCGCGGATCGCTTCGACCGCCTCGGCCAGTGTTCGCGTCTGCGACAGATCGAGCTCCTCGATCGAATTCGCATAGGCGATCGAGTGCATGTGCCCGTCGACGAAGCCCGGCAGGATCACCTGTCCGCCGCAGTCGATCTCCTCGATCTCGAGCCCGGGGATGACGGTGGTCGCCCCGACCCCGCCCGCCGAGGCGAGCGCCGCCGTGGTCGATGATTCCGCGGCTGCGATGTCGAGAAGTTCGGCCCTGGTGCCGACGGCCGCGATCGTCTCGCCGTCGACGAGGATCGCGTCCGGAGGCGGTGTTGCAGTGTCGAGGAATCCGGGGGTGTCCGAGTCGGCCGAGGGCGCGAACGTGCGCACGATGGCGTTGGAGAACAGACGCATGGGCACCAGTCTAGAACGGGCGGTCACCGGCCAGGCCGACCCCTCGGCCCCGGGTGCGGCGGGAGGCTGCTCTGCGCTTCGAACACCCTCTTCTACGGGGAGTAGAATCGGCTCCATGACACACTTCTTCAGCACGAACGACTCGCGTCTGGCGGCGGGTGCGCGCCTCATCCTGCCTGCGATCTGGCTCGGGCTCATCATCGGCATCTCGCTCATCGAGGCCCCGCTGAAGTTCACCGCTCCGGGCATCACGATTCCATTGGGCCTGGGCATCGGCCGCCTCGTCTTCGGGGTGATGAACTGGGTGGAGCTCGTGATCGGCGTGCTCCTGCTGTGGGCGATGCTCAAGTCCGGTGTCGACCGCGCCTACCGTGGGGTGGCCAGCGGGCTCATCGCCGTGCTCATCATCAAGGTCGTCGTCATCCGCCCGCTGCTCAACCGGCGCACCGACGCCGTGCTCGCCGGCGTCGATGACGGCGGTTCGGCGCTGCACCTGTTCTACATCGCCGCGGACGGGCTGCTCATCCTCGGACTGGTCGCCGCACTCGTCCTCGCCGTCCGCCGCTGGGTGACGATCCGCCCTCAGTAGTACACGGCCAGACGACCGCGGCTGAGTGATGTGAGCCGAAATCGTCATCACGTTTCGTCCCCGGGTTAGTCACGTTTCGGACTGGTCATCTGGATTTGTCCTGATGACCTGTTCAGAACGTGATGACGATACTGGACCCGGCGGGACCCAGCCGGCTGAGAGCACGACGGCCGCGATCAGAGCGTGACGAAAGAATACCCCACGTCGGTGGCGGCGACGAGGTCTCGGTCGTGGGTCGCCCAGACGATCGTCTTCCCCGCTTCGGCGAGGTCGTTGACCAGCCAGGCGATCCGTGCGGCATTCGACGAGTCGAGCGCGGCCGTCGGCTCGTCGCACACGATGGTGTCGATGCCGCTGGCCAGCGCACGGGCGATGCACACGCGCGCCGCCTGACGCGCCTTGAAGAACAGTCACCGTCCCCGCGGGGACGTCCGCGTCGACCGGTCCCACGCGTGTGGAACCATAGTCGATCACCAAGTCTGTCAGCCTCATTCCGACCGCCCCCCATCGACCGCGCCCTCTCCGAGGCGGCGCAGCTCGTCCCCGTCCCTAAACGTCCAGGGCTTCGGTCGAGACCCGTCGGCCAGCGGCAGCGGATGCGCACCGGCGGCAGGTGCGGCCGGGGCCAACGCCTGAGCATAGGCATTCGCGGCGCGACCGGCGAAGAAGTCATCGACCGAGCAGATCTCGACGATATGTCCGTTGAAGACCACGGCCACTCGATCGCTGGGACGGGCATTGCGCTGCAGACCCGAAAGATCGTGAGTGACCGCGAGCACGGCGCTCACCGCAGCAGCACTTCCCCTCATCCCCGGGCACCAGCAAAGTTCCTCAACTCGGGTGACTGCTCAAACAGCTTCGCCGAGAAGTCATTGAGATGCAGCAGCTCTCTGAAGGTGAAATGGATGATCCGGTACCCCAGCCCGAGGAGCCGGTTCTGCTGCTCACCCTCGCTGCGTAAGAGGTCGGGGCCCATCAGCGCATACTTCCCGCTGCCGTCCACGGCGACAATCGTGCGCGTAGCCTCATGCAGAAAGTCGACGCGGGCGATGAAGCCTCGCGCATCGTCAATGTTCACCTGCTGCTCAAAGCCGGTCAAGCGCAGCGCCTTGAGATTCAGCGAGCAATAGCTTTCAGCAATGCTCTCAGACACCGCGCTCAGTGACTCGGCCATGTTCTGCGCGGTGATATGCCCGGTCTTCAGCCTCCCAACTGCTGGCAGAAAATGCTCCTCGATATGTCTTCGCCCCAAGTCTCGAAACCCCTGCGTGTATCCGAAGCGTGGATTGTATCCCGGGGCCGCTCGAATCACTGACTGCCGTAAAACCCATTCCATCGCAGCGAAAGCCGCCTGCTGACCTCGAAGTCCGATCAAGTCCAAACCGGTGCGAATCGCCGAGGTGGCTCGCAGGTGACCCAGCACAACCCGGTCCTCATCGTCGATGGTGCGCCGAGTTCTGACGATCTGCTTCGATGAGGAGTTGCTCCTGGGGTGAATAACCGTGATCGGTCCTTTGGGTACTTTGTACAAAGGAATGCCGTGGAGTATCGCTGCCGAGGTCCCCGAAATCGTGTCATCCGCCCGGTAGCGGCGATAACTGTTGATCGTCAGAGAACGCAGGAGATCTTGGTACTGAAAGTCACTGGCCAGGTCTGCCGCCGTTTTCCCCACGTGGAAGTCGATCCAATCGAAGTCGTCGATGAACCCCGCAATCCGTCGATGCGACGGTGCTCGGCAGTCCCTTACGACCGAATACACACCGGCGCAGAGCTTGAGCAGGCAGCAGTTCAGAGCTTGCTTGATCGTGCGGGAGGCGACACCGGCGGCGATGAATTCTTGTCGATAGACGATGTTGTTCATGCTGTGAGTCTGTGTGAGGACCGTCCGCAATTTCGATGCGGTGAAACTTGCCTGTGGAAGAGGCACCTTCATCCACTTACCGCAGGTGTACGAGTGATGCTGATGTCCACAAGTTCGCACTACCGAGCGACCGCTCGTACGATGAGGCCCTGTAGACGGCCAGGGGCTGTCGAATCCGCTGCAAGTGGCCGAGGCTCAGGGATTTCCTCGTCTGATCGTGCCACCGTCAGACCCGCGTTCGTTCACAAGGTTGAACGATCGAGTCGGCGCTGCAACGACCACGTCACGCAAGCACTCAATACACATTCGGCGCAACCAGGCACCATACTTTGTACTCGCGCAACCACATTCGGTGCACACCGGCTTCACCTCGGGTGCCTGACATCTGTTCGCGCCCTGATGACATGGACGCGATGTGGTGCCACCCCACTGCTGCCCGTTCCAAGCCGGCCAAATTCCCCAGAAGACGGCCGAACGCCCCGATGAAGAATTACTCCATCGAGGCGTCGTACCCGTCAAATGAGCGGCTTGCGGTCTACACCGTACAAACGCGAAACATGTCGAACGCTCAGGACGTCACAGCGACCTGACCACGATCTGTCTTGACCGGTCCATCACCGCCGGGGCGAATGTCGAAATCGAAGATCTCGGTCGGCAGGAACAGCGAACAGCACGCGTTCGGAATGTCGACGACCGAGCTCAGTCGCCCCTGGATCGGTGCAGTGCCGAGGATAAGATACGCCTGTTCACCGGTGTAGCCCCATTTCTTGAGGTACTCGATAGCATTGAGGCAGGCATTTCGATAAGCCTCGGTTGCATCCATGTACAGGTTTGTATCGTCTCTGTGGTCGACTGAGATTCCAGTGAACGTCAGCCATTCGGAGTATGTCGGCTCTACTCGGCTGGGCTGGAAGATGGGGTTGTGAGTCACCCCGTAGGTTTCCATTCCACCCTTGATCACCTCAAAGTGCAGGTCGATGAAACCGCCCATCTCAATGGCACCGCAGAAGTTGATCTCACCGTCTCCCTGGCTGAAGTGCAGATCGCCGACCGAGTACTTCGCGCCGTCAACATACACCGGGTAGTAGACGCGAGATCCTCGAGTGAGGTTCATGACGTCCATATTGCCGCCGTGCTCGCGCGGGGGAACCGTCCGCGCACCTTCCTGTGCGACACGTGCGGCGATTTCAGTATCGGCGGTTCCTGCGAGCGCCGAGGCGACTGTGGGTGGAATCGCCAGTGGAGGCACTCGCTCGGGATCGGTATCGACCAATGCCTGCTCGCGCTTGTTCCAGCGCGACAGCAGCTCGGGTGAGGGCGCAGTGCCAGCAAGTCCCGGGTGCTGGATTCCCGTATAACGGACTCCGGGGATGTGCCGCGAGGTGCATTCCTGTCCACGGAAATCCCACACTGCCTTATATGCATCGGGGAAGTAGTCGGTGAGGAAGCCACCGCCGTTGACCTTTGCGAAGATGCCCGAATAACCCCAACCCTCGCCACAGTTGTCGCCTTTCGTCTGAGTAGCGGGCCCGAGGTCGACGATGTCGACAACGAGGAGATCTCCCGGGGCAGCGCCTTCGATGTCGAAAGGCCCGGACAGCATGTGGTTGTGGTCGAGGTCGACGTCTCGGACGTCGTTTGCCGAGTCGTTGTTGCCGATCTGCCCGTCAGTCCATTCCTTGCTTTCGATTCGGACGAGGTTTTCGGGCTTGATAGTTGCGGCTGATGGAATGTCGGGGTGCCAGCGGTTGTGACCGGGGACTGCTTGATCGCGCATCGACTTATCGTGATCGACGCTGAACACTACTTCGGGCATTGCATGACTCCTTTGAGTGAAAACACCTTGTCTTGCAGGTCGGATGGTCTTGTGGGTCAGGTGGAAATTCGACACATGCGAAGGCCTCGTGTCAGCCCGGGGACTGCCCCGGAACCGCATTCACCTGATGCCGACGCGATCCGGCGGCGCAGCGCTCCGTGCAGGTGGAATGCGGCGAGTGACCAGGGGAGCTTCAGCACTGCGCTCGGATTGAGCAACGGCTCGGTCGAGCGAGGGGTTCAGTCCACTCAGGTGAGGAACTTCGTAGCTCCTCTTGCTCTCGTCATTACATGTCGGACATCGCCCGGCAAGTGAGCTCTGGGACATTGGGCGGACGAGAGAAAACGACCCGCAACGGGCGCAGGTATATGAGTATGTCGGCAATGGGCACCTCCCTGTGCTTTCAATCACAATAGTTTCAGATGAAAGCATTAGTCAAGAGTCTGCACCGGCCCGAGCCCCTTCACCGTGCCGCCGCCAAGGCCCACAGACGCTGGGCAGGCTAAGCCTAGAAGGTAGTGAGAACGTCGAAGTCCGCCTGCCCCGCCCGAGCCAAATGGATCTGCTGGTGTACGTGGCCGCCCTGAAATTCGAGACTTCCGCGGGGGCTCTCATAGCCGAAACCGTCCGTCACCGCGAGGATCTCGTGCAGATCGATGCTGCCGGCCGCCGTGATCAGCTCGGCCAGCAGTGCAATCCCTTCGAAGCATGACTCTGCCTGATTATTCAGCGGAGGCGCCGCAGCGCCGAATTCAGCTGCATATGCTCCGACGAGGTCAAGCGAGC
The DNA here is from genome assembly GCF_017808105.1 of Brevibacterium renqingii. Classification (GTDB taxonomy): domain Bacteria; phylum Actinomycetota; class Actinomycetes; order Actinomycetales; family Brevibacteriaceae; genus Brevibacterium; species Brevibacterium renqingii. The sequence continues at coordinate 104,821 of NZ_JADBHF010000011.1, forward strand.
TCTCAGTGGCTAAGGATCGAAAATATCCAGCAGCCACGTACATGTTTTCGCAGCCACCCCCGCCCGAGGCCAGGAGCATGTTTTCCTCCATCAGCGGAGCGAATCGCACCAGGTGCCGGTGCAGACCTCTGGCAGAGAATTCGCGATTGAACTCCACAGCATCCTGCCCTACCAGGAACATCAGCACCCCATCACCGCTCTTCGATTCTTCCAGCTCATCGAGGACCGAGGTGTAGTCAGCGTTTCCAAACCGAATGAAATTGAGCGAGAGTACGTCCAGGCCGAGGTTTCGCGCAAAATCCTGTGCGGCTCGAGCCGACCGCTTCGGCCAGATATAGTCCGAGCCGACAATATGCCAGCGCCTCGCGCCCAGTTCCGCACGAAACCATTCCAAGGCGGGAGCAATCTGTCGCTCTGGCGTTTCACCGGTGCAGAAGACCCCCGGCCCACGCTCCCCACCCTCATACAGTGAGGTATAGACATACGGGATCCTCCCTGCTGTCACCGGAGTGAGCGCTTCTCGAACAGAGGAAATGTGCCACCCGGTGAGAGCATCGATCCGCCCGCATCCGACGAGGCGGTCCACCTCGGCGGCCACCTGAGCCGGCGGTGCGCCCGCATCGATGATTTCCAATTCAAGCCGCCGACCGATCACTCCTGACTCGGCATTCGACTGCCGCGAGTACAGCTCGGCCACAGCTTCACACGACGGCCCGAATATTCCGCCGGGCCCTTGCAGGGGAATTGCCAATCCCAACCTCAGGACGTCGTCAGACCGAGCCTCGTGAAATGCCGAACTCCACCCCACGTCGCCTCCTCGCGCCATTGGAGATAACATTTTCATGTGAAAGGATTGCCTATCAATCTAGGGCGGTCCGGCAGAAAAGGAAAGATCTCGTGGAGTCACAACTCGTTGGTCACACCGCAACCGGTGCAACAATGCGCCTACTGTCACGCTCCGCGAACGCAGTTGATCGCCACCTTTCGGTTGCGCTTTCCAGTTCAGATCTCTCGCTGGATCAATGGCGGGTGCTCGACGCCCTGTACGAATCTGATGGCTTCACTATGTCCGCTCTCGCCGAAGCCGTCGGAACAAGCAGCGCCACCCTCACTCGCGTCGTCGACAGACTAGTCACACGTTCGCTGGTGTACCGGACCAGCGACGCTGCCGACCGACGTCGCGTCCTGGTTCGTCTCTCACAACGAGGCATCCGCCAAATCGACGACCTCCGACAGGAAGTTGGGCGAGCTGAGGCACTGTTGTTTGCGGGGCTCTCTCCGTCCGAGCAGACTCAACTGACTTCACTTCTCGCCCGCGTGGGTGTCGACCCCGACCGTGTATTCACCTAACTCGGCATCGGAAAGGTTCTCGCGCCACATTTGGTGCAGCCCGGCACCACATTTCCTACTCGTGAAACCACATTCGGTGCACACCGGCTTCACGTCCGGTGCCTGACATCTGTTCGCATCCTGATGACATGGACGCGATGTGGTTTGGAAGGCGCGAAGGCAACGGGATGCTGAGTCGCCGACACCGCTGCGGTGTCAACGAAGCGCCACCGCCCACTCACCGGTGCCCGGCTCTCAGCACACACAGCCGAATCGTCAGAACGACTCAGTAGTACACGGCCAGACGACCGCGGGGGCCGTCGATGACCTCGACGGGGGTGTCGAAGACTCGGGAGAGCACCTCGCCGGTCATGATCTCCTCGGGAGTGCCGAACTCGACGACCTTCCCCTGCTTCACGGCGCAGATGTGGTCAGCATAGTGGCCGGCGAAGTTGATGTCGTGGAGGACGATGACGATCGTACGGCCCATCGCCGAGGCGGCCCGCCGCAGGTGCTGCATCATCTGCACCGAATGCTTCATGTCGAGGTTGTTCAGCGGCTCGTCGAGGAGCACGTAGTCGGTGTCCTGAGCGAGCACCATCGCCACATAGGCGCGCTGCCGCTGACCGCCGGAGAGTTCGTCGATGAATCGCTCCTCGAGGTCACCGAGCTCGAGGAAGTCGATCGCCTGTGAGATGACCTCCTCGTCCTCGCGCGTCAACCGTCCCTTCGAGTAGGGGAAGCGGCCGAAGCCGACGAGCTGCCGGATCGTGAGGCGCGTGATGTAGTGGTTCTCCTGACGCAGGATCGACACGACCTTCGCGAGATCCTTCGACTTCGTCGAGGCGACGTCGAATCCGGCGATCTCGATCGCGCCGTCGTCGATGCCGAGCAGTCGTCCGACCATCGTCAGCAGCGTCGATTTGCCGGCGCCGTTGGGCCCGACCAGCGCGGTCACGCCCCCGGCCGGGATCTGCAGATCGACGGGGCCGATCTCGACCTCGTCGCTGTAGGACTTGCGGACATCGCTCAGTGTGATCACAGGCGTCCCTTTCTCATGACGACGACGAGGAATGCCACGCCTCCGACGACCTCGACGATGATCGAGACGACGCCCTGGGCGTAGAAGATGTTCTTCATGATGAAGTACGCCCCGCCGAGGACCGTGAACGCGATGAGCGCGGCCATGGGCAGGATGTACTTGTGGTCGAAGGTGTCGGAGAACTGATAGGCGAGCATCGCGACAAGGAAGCCGAGGAAGACCATCGGCCCGATCATCGACACGGACACGGCCATGAGGATGGAGACGAAGAAGAGGATCTTCATCATTTCGAACTTGTGGTTGAGCCCCAGGTTGCTCGTGGTGTCCCGGCCCAGTGCGAGCACGTTGAGCCGGCCCGAGCTCGCGTAGATCGCGCCGCAGGCGAGTACGCACAGCGGGATCGCGAGTGGCAGATACGCGGAGTCCGAGTTCGCGATCGAACCGAAGAGACGGGCGGAGAGGATGTCGAACTCGCTCGGCGTCAGGGTCCGCTGCATGAAGGTCGCGATCGAGCCGAGTCCGCCGCCGATGACGACGCCGATGAGCAGCATGATCGCCACGCTGCCGTGCCTGCCGGAGAGCAGCCAGCCGTAGAGCACCAGGGACAGGCCGACCATGACGATCAGCTGGATGGCGAAGGGCGCCAAGCCCTTGAGATCGACGATGGCGGTGACGCCGAAGAAGTACATCGCTCCGGTCTGGATCGCGACGTAGAGCGATTCGAAGCCCATGATCGAGGGGGTGATGATCCGGTTGTTCGTCACCGTCTGGAAGGAGACCGTGGCGAAGGCCTGACTGAGGGCGACGATGGCGAGGACGACGAGATTCTTCAACCGCAGCTGGGCGATGAGCCAGAATCCGTCATCGGTGATCGGCATCGGGTTGTCCCAGGCCAGCAGCCCGAGGGCGACCGCCGCCGAGACGACGACGAGGGCTGCCATGATCACCCAGTACCGGCGCCGAGCCCGCGGAGTCGGCAGGGAGCCCGCCGACCGCCGAGGCGGACGCGAGGTCGAGCGCCGAGGCGGACGCGAGGTCGAGCGCCGAGGTAGGCCCGCGATCATCGACCGAGTCGCAGTCGCTGCCCCTGCCGCGCGAGCGTCAGCGTCGCCGCCCTCGGCCGGGCGGGTGCGCACGGCTGCAGTCTCCGTCTCCTGCGCGGAGGCGGGTGCCGTCTGGCTGCCGGGTGCCTGTGCGGTTGATGTGGAAGTCGTATCGTGCATCTTCAGCCCTTCTTCCGTGCGCGCATGAGGAGTGCGACGAACACCGCGGCGCCGACGACTCCGAGGATGAGGGACACCGGCACCTCGAACGGCATGACGATGATGCGGCCGATGAGATCGCAGACCGTGACGATCGCGATGCCCAGCAGGCAGACCCAGGGCAGGTTGCTGCGCAGGTCGTCGCCGCGCAGCATCGACACGATATTGGGCACGATGAGACCGAGGAACGGGAGGTTGCCGACGACGACGGTGACGATTCCCGTGGCGATGGACACGAGGATCGTGCCGATGAGGATGATCCGGTTGTAGTTGAGCCCGACGTTCGTCGCGATCTCCTTGCCCAGCCCCGCCACGGTGAAGCGGTCAGCCGCGACGAAGACGGCGGCGACGACGAGGGCGACGATCCACAGCACCTCGTACTGCCCGCGCAGGATCGAGGTGAAGCTGCCGGCGAACCAGATGCCCAGGCTCTGGAGCATGTCCATCTGGACGGCGACGAAGGTCGAGATCGCGCCGACCACGGCTCCGAGCATGATGCCGATGATGGGCACGATGAGCGAGGACTTCAGCGAGACGCGGCGGAGGAACAGGAAGAAGATGATGGTGCCGAGGAACGCGGCGATGATCGCGCCGATCATCCGCGCGAGGATCGAGGCGTCGGGATAGATGATGACGGTGAGCATGAGGCCGAGTCCGGCCCATTCCGTCGTGCCCGTCGTCGTCGGTTCGACGAAGCGGTTCTGAGTCAGCAGCTGCATGACGAGCCCGCACATCGCCATCGCCGCTCCCGAGAGGACGAGGGCGATGGTGCGCGGAACGCGGGTGATCTGGAACATCTCGGCTCCGCCTTCGCCGCCGAAGATGTCGTAGACACCGGTCAGCAGCGAGGCCGCGAGCAGAGCGAGGACACCGAGGACGCTGAGCAGGAACTTCCAGTCCAGCAGCTGTCCCACCACCGCCGAGGCGGGTTCCACGGATGCGGTTCGGACGCGGGGGGCCGGACGGATGCCAGCCTCGGTGATGGACGTGCGACTGCCGGCACCGGTGTCACCGGTGCCGGCAGTGCTGCGTGGGGCTCGTGTCATGCGCGGGAGCGGACCTTACTTGCCTTCGAGCTTGTCGGCGAAGGAGTTGAAGAACTCGGTGTAGGTCTGGATTCCCTCGTTGAGGTAGGTGTCCTCCGGGAAGTAGACGATCTTGTCGTCCTTGATCGCGGGGACGTCCTTGAGCGCTTCCGAGTCCTCGAGGACCTCTGCGGCGGGGGCAGAGCCCTCGTCACGGTCCTCGGGCGCGAAGGAGGCGTCGCGGTCCATGACGAGCATGAGGTCGGGGTTCGAGTCGGCGATGGCCTCGACGGAGACGTCGTCGCCCTGGTGGTCCTCACTGCTCTCCTCGACCTCGAGGGCCGGGTTCAGGTCGAGGATGTCGAAGACCGGTCCGACGGTGCGGCCGACCGAGGGCGCGGAGTATCCGATATCGCCCGCCGAGGTGATCAGGCCCATGGCCTTGTCGTTCTCGTCATATGCCGAGCGCGCGCGTTCGATCGAGGCGTCGAAGTCCTCGATGAGCTTCTTCGCCTCGTCCTGCTTGCCGAAGACCTCGCCGAGGACGGTGGTCTGGCGCTTGAGCTCGTCGTCGAAGGGCTCGTCATCACGGGGATCGAGCTCGAGGATGGTGGCGTCCGGGGCGAGCTTGGCCAGGTCATCGTGGTACTGGGAGAAGCGCTGTCCGTTGATGATGAGATCGGGCTTGGCCTCGACGACCTTCTCGAGGTCGGGCTCGCGGTGGGAGCCGAGGTCGAGGATCGAGTCGTCCTTCGTGTAGCTGAGGTCATCGGGCATGAGTGAAACAGCGCCGGCGCTGAGTTCGATGCCCCAGGTGTCGAGGGTCTCGAATGTGCGGTTGTCAGTGGCGACCACGGACTCAGGAGGATTGGCAACGGTCTGCTTGCCGCTGTTGTCCTCGACCTCGATCGTGTTGCTGCCGGAGTCTTCGGCGCTGGCCTTGTTCTCATCGGAACCGGATGAGCCGCAGCCGGCGAGAGTGAGAGCGACGACGCCCGCCAGGGCACTCAGTTGAAGGCGAGTCGAAACCATGGGGTCCTACTTCCTGATATGAACGGATTGGAGAAACGTGTGCACGCACTGAAAGTAAGCTTAGCCTAGGCTACGAAAATAAAGTCAAAGAAATATGACGTTAACCACGTCACACTTCTCGCGAGACGAATGCCTGCGCCCGGCGCAGGCGGCAGCGCTCACATCCGCTTCACCGCACTCGTTTCAGATCGCGGCGACGAGCCGCTCGACCTCTTCCCGAGTGTCGGCCGCAGCGATCGGCCCGCCGGTTCCCCCGCGGCTGACCTGGAGTCCCGCCTCCTCGACGATGACCGCCCCGCCGGCATAGTCATAGATCCCCAGACCACGTTCGGCGTATCCGTTGACCCGCCCTTCGGCGACCATGCACAGATCGATGGAGGCCGCGCCGCAGCGACGCAGATCGTCGTAGCCGCTCATGAGATTCTCGAGCTTGGCCAACTGCGGGCCCCTACTGTTCCCGGTGTAGGCGAATCCGGTGGCGAGCAGCCTCCCCGACAGACCGGCCGGCGTTCCCCGCAGGCGTCGCGCGCGGATTCCCGCAGCGGAGTGGTCGGACAGCCGCCCCTCGACACGGTAGGCACCGTGGCCGGCGGCTGCCAGCCACGTGGCGTTCAGCCCCGGAGAGGCGACGAAACCGATGCGCCATGGTCCGAGGCCGAGGCCGGCTCCGCTGTCGACAGAGCGGCCGTCCGGTGACGCACCATCCGAGGAGGCCGTGCTTGCAGCCGCTTCGCAGACACCGACCGAGAAGGCGTGGTATTCGATTCCTCGGACATAGTTGACGGTGCCGTCGATGGGATCGACATGCCATTCCAGGGTCGCACCGCCGTCACTGAGATCGGCCAGGCCTCCAGTCTCGGGGTCGAAGCCGCAGAGCCTGCCGAGGAATTCGGCGGAGAAGAACTCGACCGGGTCGAGTGCAGGCGAATCCTCCTCGCCGACCATGAGATCGTGCGGCCTGACCTGCGAGAGGTAGCCGCGGACGAGCGCTTCGATCTGAGCATCGGCCCGGGTGACGAGATCGTTCGGCGAGGTCTTCGTATCGACGATGCGCGCATCGAGGCTGGCCCCGAGAAGCGGTCGCCAGGCGAGCATCTGCTCCCAGGCCATGAGCGACAGGTCGGAGGCGATGCGGATGAGGGGGAGGTCGGCGATCTCGGCGGGCAGCGTTTCGGGCTCGGAGTTCATACGGCCACTCTAGACAACATGCCCCCTGGCCGCCCATGGACCCGGGCCAGCACCTTCCTGTAACAAGACTGCAATACTTCCGCGAGTATGTACTTCTTGTATCTAAGCCGTTCGAAGCCGACTGCGGACCGTGGAATTCCGCTATTTCCTCCGCGCTCTGCACACTCTGCTCCGGCCGGTGTTTATCGCCGCTCATTCCTCGACGCGAAAGTCGCACCTCTTCGAATCACCGCATTCGAGGTGGGATTTTCCTGATCGATCCGAGAAACGCATGCGCGCAATTATGCACCCGTCACACCGTTTTACCGAGCAGTAGGATTTCTTGTTATCGAACAGTGATGGAAATCGGCCATCGAACGGCCAGGGCACGTCCACGGAACACACAAGGGCGGTGACCCATGTCGCCCATGGATCACCGCCCGGTGTGCGCGCAGGTGCGGCCCGACCCTGAAGGGTGAAGCGAAGCCGCTTCCGCCCGTTCTCCCGCGGTCAGACGGGGTCCGGGACGCCCGCTTTCGGTTCGCTGCGCTTGACCGGCCCGTGCCTGCGCACGATCTCCTGCACGGCCTGCGAGGAGGTTCCGGCCGCCTCGGCGATCGCTCCGAAGGTGGCCCCTTCTTCACGCGCACGCAGAATGGCCATCACATAGTCTGTGTTGAGTTTCGATCGCTGCCGAGCGACCTTTCGGACAACGCCGACTAATGCCGACTGATCATCTGTCAATTCACGAGCTCGACGCGACATGGTCTCTTCCCTTGCATTCATGCTGTGGCCCGTTGCCACGAATTGGTGTAGTCCCATTAGATACCACGAATATGGCAATACACCAAGAATTCCCGGATATCGGAATCCATGCCACACAAGAGCGCCGTTCTGAGCTTGCGAGATAACGAAACGATAACGTTCTTATGAGTTGGCGATGACTTCTGCGACGACCCGTTCCGAGGCGAAAGGACTCGATGTTCCGGCAACCCAAGTGGCACAATGCGGACATGACGACTATGGCCCATCCCACCGGCGCGAATCGGGCGACCGTCGATGACGACGAGTCCACGACACCGCTGCCCACCACACTCGCGGTCGAGTTCCGTGCCGCGGGCATCAGCGACTTCAGCACCGAGAGCACGGACAGAGCCGCTTTCTCCTCCGACGGCTCTCTCTTCCGGCTCGTCCCCGCCGCCATCGTCTTCCCTCGAGACGAGGACGAGGTGCGCCGCGTCCTTGCGATCTCGCGCCGCCTCGGGGTGCCCATCACCAGCCGCGGGGCCGGGACCTCGATCGCGGGCAATGCCATCGGCCGCGGGATCGTTCTCGATTTCTCCCGCCATATGAATGAGGTCCTCGAACTCGACCCGCAGGAGCATTCGGCGTGGGTCGAGGCCGGCTGCATCCACGCCCACCTGCAGAAGCAGGCCAGACCGCACGGGCTGCGCTTCGGTCCGGACCCCTCCACGCATACGCGCTGCACGATCGGCGGGATGATCGGCAACAATGCCTGCGGCCCCAGGGCCCTGGGCTACGGACGCACCGGCGACAACATCCTCGCGCTCAAGGTCATGCTCGTCGACGGCACCGTCGTCACCCTCGACGATACGGACTGCTCCGAGACGTTCCCTCGTCTGCACGAACTCGTCGCGAAGCACCTCGGGACCATCCGGCGGGACTTCGGCACCTTCTCCCGCCAGGTCTCCGGGTACGGGCTCGAATCCCTCCTGCCGGAGAACGGCTTTGATCTGCGCCGCGCCTTCGCCGGCACCGAGGGCACATGGGGCATCATCCTGGCGGCGAAGATGCGGCTGGTCAAGAACCCGAGCTTCACCTCGGCGGTGGTGCTCGGCTACGAGGACATGGTCGCGGCCGCCCACGACGCGCCGCTGCTGAAAGACTTCCCCGTCGCCGCCTGCGAGGGCCTCGACTCGCGCATGCTCGACCGGGTCATCGCGACCAAGGGAGCCCAGGCGATTCCGCACCTGCCCGAAGGCGGCGGCTGGCTCGTCGTCGAACTCACCGGTGAGGACGAACCTGAGCTCGAACGGGAGACGCAGCGGCTCATCACCGAGTCGAAGTCCCTCGACTCGGCGGTTCTCGACGCCCAGGCGGCCGCCGAGGTCTGGGGGATCCGCGCTGACGGCGCCGGTCTCGTCTCCCGCACCCCCGACGGTCGCGATGCCCACGCCGGATGGGAGGACTCTGCGGTTCCGGTCGACCACCTCGGCGATTACCTGCACGATCTCATGGAGCTGCTCGACGAGCACGGACTGTGGGCCATCCCCTATGGTCATTTCGGGGACGGCTGCCTGCACATGCGCGTGGACTTCCCGCTCGAGGACCCGAACGGCCCCCAGGTGATGCGGGAGTTCATGGTCGCAGCCACGAAGCTCGTGGCGCGCTACGGCGGCTCGGTCTCCGGCGAGCACGGCGACGGCCGGGCGCGTTCCGAACTGCTCACCCTCATGTACACCCCTGCGGCAATCGATCTGTTCGCCGAGGTCAAGAGACTGTTCGATCCACGGCACCTGCTCAACCCGGGTGTCATCGTCGATCCCGATGCGCTCAGCGAATCGATCCGGCTGACTCAGCTGCCCCTGCGTCAGGAGCTGCCCGGCGGCCTGGCCATGGCCTACGAAGGCGAGTCCGCGGGCTTCGCCTCGGCCGTGCACCGGTGCACCGGGATCGGCAAGTGCCGTGCGGACTCGGCAGCCGATGGGGGCACCATGTGCCCGTCCTACCAGGCCACACGTGATGAGCGGCATTCGACGCGGGGGCGCGCCCGGGTGCTGCAGGAAATGGTCTCCGGAGATCTGCTCGAACCGCGGTGGGACTCCCCCGAGGTCCACGAGGCGCTCGACCTGTGCCTGTCGTGCAAGGCCTGCGGCACGGAGTGCCCGACGGGGACGGACATGTCCACGTACAAGGCCGAGGTCCTCTACCAGTCCTACCGCGGCAGACTGCGGCCGATGAAGCACTATGTGCTCGGCTTCCTCCCGCAGATCGCGCGCCTGTCTGCTCCGTTGGCGCCCGTGGTCAATCGAGTGACGGGCCTGCCGGTCCTCTCGACGATGGCGAAGCGGATCGGCGGCATCGACGTGCGTCGTTCGATCCCGCAGTTCGCTGCCACGACCTTCCGCAAGTGGTGGGCGACCGGCGCCGAGGCGGGCGCACGACCGGATGACGCGCAGGATGCGGACGCCGCCTCGGGGGTCCGGAGGCCCCGGGCCGAATCGGGTGGGTCAGGCGAGACCGCCGAGGTGGTCCTGTTCGCCGACTCCTGGTCGAACCACTTCACCCCGCGCAGCCTCGCCGCGGCCGTCGCCGTACTCGAGCACGCCGGCGTCACGGTGCGCGTGATCGATCAGACCGTGTGCTGCGGCCTGGCGCTGATCTCGACCGGTCAGCTCGACGCTGCGCGGGCGAACCTCTCGGAGACGATCACGGCCCTCGACGCCACGGGGGATGTGCCGATCATCGGCGTCGAGCCCTCCTGCCTGGCCACGCTCAAGGACGATTCGCGCAAACTCGTCGCCGATGAGGCCTCGAATCGGGTGGCCGATCGGGTGCAGACCCTGGCCCAGTACCTGCTGAGCATCGGCGCCGAACTGCCCGATCTGCGCGGAGTCGAAGCACTCGTCCAGCCGCACTGCCATCAGTCGGCGATCTTCGGCACCGCCGCGGACAAGGAGCTGCTGGCTCGGGCGGGGGCGAGCAGCGAGTTCCTCGGCGGCTGCTGCGGACTGGCCGGGAACTTCGGTGTCGAGGAAGGTCACTATGAGACCTCGGTCGCCGTCGCCGAGGTGGCTCTGCTGCCGGCGCTGCGGAAGCAGAGCGCCGAGGCGGGAACGGAGTCACGCCTGCAGGTGGTGCTCGCCGACGGGTACTCGTGTCGGACGCAGATCACGGACCTCAGCGACGCCGCGGGCGTGTCATTGGCCGAACTGCTGGCTTGGGGCTGGGGGCTGGAACCCCAGCGATAGGGGCATTCGGGCCTTCACGGGGCGAGACGCTCAGGCCCTCATGGTGCGAGTCCGCTCAGGCCCTCGTCACCACGGGCCGCTCAGGCCTTCGCCGCGACCGGCCGCTCAGGCCTTCGCGGTGAGGACCGGGACTTCGGCTTCGAGGAGGATCCGCTGAGCCTGGGATCCGAGGATGAATTTCCCGATCGCGGAGCGTTTGCGCAGGCCGATGACGATCAGCTGGGCTTCGTATTCGGTGGCAAGCTCGTTGAGCGTGCCGGGCAGGTCGTCCTCGTGGTCGGGCTGGAGCACCTCGACCTCGATGTCCGATTCCCTGCCGAGGTCGACGATCCTCTTGATCTCGTCCTCACCGATCTCGGTCGGAGTCCCGCTGGCACCACGGCGCTGTGAGTTGATCACGACGGCAGTGCTCGACCGCAGTTTGGCCTCCGCGAAACCCGCACGCAGAGCAGCCTCACCCTCGGGAGCAGGTAGGTAGCCAATGAGAATCGTCATGGCCCCCAGTATATTGTCAGCCGCGCACATCAGTCATTCCGGTCTCACCATGACGTCCCGCCCGGCTCGCCGGCGGCTCCTTTCCCGGCAGACAGCGCGAAGGCGGTATTGCAGCCTCGCGAGGTTGCAATACCGCCTTCGGGCAGCGGGGACGGAAGGTCAGGCGACGAACACCTCGGCGTCGGTCTTCGACACCCGATCGACCAGATGCTCGTTATAGGCCGGCATGGTGAGGAACTCGGCGAAGGTCTCGCCCAGCGCCGTGGCGCGGAAGATCTCCACAGCCTCGTCGAAGTGGTCGTCGGGACGGCGCTCCATCGCGGCCAGCTCCTCACCGAGGTAGCGCTCGGCCAGATGAGGCGTCAGCTGCTGACCGTTGTCGAGGGTCACCTCGTGGCGGATCCACTGCCAGATCTGCGAGCGGCAGATCTCCGCGGTGGACACGTCCTCGAGCTGGTTCTCCAGCGCCACGTGCCCGTTGCCGCCGAGCCATTCGTTCATGTACCCGATGGCCACGCGGATGTTCACCCGCACGCCCTCCTCGGTGACGATCGGCTCGAGACCGGTGACGTCGAGGATGTGGTCGCTGGTCACCTGCACATCGGGGCGCTTGTTCTCCAGCTGATGCGGACGCGAACCCAGCGCCGCATCGAAGACGGCCAGCGCAGCCGGCACGAGAGCCGGATCGGCAACCCACGTGCCGTCGAAGCCCTGCCAGGCCTCGCGGGCCTTGTCCTCACGCATGCGGGCGAACTCGGCGGCGACGAAGGCCTCGTCGGGATGTTCGGCCATGAGGTTGGACATGGTGCCGATCGCATGCGCTCCGCGACGGTGGCAGGTGGCGACGAGACGGTCGGTGAAGGCCTTCATCAGCGGCAGATCCATCGTCAGACGCTCACGGTCGGGCAGAACGTAGTCGGTGGAGTTGCGCAGGTTCTTCACCACGGAGAACAGGTAGTCCCAGCCAGCGGCTTCGAGTCCGGCACAGTGTTCGCGCAGCTCGAAGAGGATCTCCTCCATCTGGAACACCGCGGTGATGGTCTCGATGTGCGCGGTGGCACGGATGGTTCCCTGCTCGATGCCGAGCATGTTCTGGGCGTGGACGAAGATCTTGTTCCACAGCCTGGCCTCCTGCGAGGACTCGAGCTTCGGCAGGTAGAAGTACGGGCCGGAGCCGTGGCTGATGAGGTGGCGGGCGTTGTGGAAGAAGTAGAGACCGAAATCGACCAGCGCACCCGAGGTCGCGAACTCCTCACCGTTGTCGTCGACGTAGAGCAGGTGCTTCTCCGGCAGGTGCCAGCCGCGGGGACGCAGTCCGATGGTCGGCTGGTTGTCGTTGTGCACTCCGGGCAGCTGGCCGCGGATGGCGCGGTAGAGGTTGAGCTGACCGCCGATGACGTTCGCCCAGGTCGGGCTCGTGGCGTCTTCGAGGTCGGCGAGCCACACCTTGGCCTGCGAGTTCAGCGCGGCCACGACCTCGGGCTCGGTGACCGGGCCGGTGAGTTCGACGCGGCGGTCTTCGAGGCCGGGAGCACCCTGGGATCCGGCGACGGTCCAGGACCGGTCGGCACGAATGCGGGCCGTCTCGGGCTTGAACCGCGGTAGGGTCCCGCCGTTCATTTCGGCCGCGCGGTTGCGGCGCGTGCGCAGCAGGTCGCTGATGGTGCCGGCGAACTCGTCGTGCAGTGTGGCGATGAACGTCAGAGCGGGCTCCGAGAGGACGGTGCCGAAGCCGGTTTCGAGCGGCGCGTTGATCTTGATGAAAGACATGGGCTTCTCCTCACCCGTCGTAGTGTGCTGCCTGGTTTGTGTGGTGCTGCCTGGATGGACGGAGCCTGGACGGCCCGCCGATTGCGGTGGTGCTGCTCCGGGGATCTCTGTGCCCGGTCGGGGTTCGAAGCGTGTGGTGTGACGGCGCGGACCGACAATGCAAACCCCGTGAAAACATTGCCGATCCGCGCCGGGTATGTAGTGGCCGGCCGACCGCCTCCCCGCTGGGAGGCAGGTCGCGCGGCCTGTTCGCTCGGCTGAACCGAGCGCGTCGGCTCAGCTGAACTGAGCGGTTTCGGTGGATCCGGCCAGTGCGGTGGTCGAGGAATCCGGGTTGAGCACCGTCGAGACCAGGTCGAAGTACCCGGTGCCGACCTCGCGCTGGTGGCGAGTGGCGGTGTATCCGCGGTCCTCGGCGGCGAACTCGCGCTCCTGCAGGTCGACGTAGGCCTTCATCTGCTCGCGGGCGTAGCCGTGGGCCAGATCGAACATCGAGTAGTTGAGCGCGTGGAAGCCGGCCAGGGTGATGAACTGGAACTTGTAGCCCATGGCTCCCAGCTCGCGCTGGAACTTCGCGATGGTCGCATCGTCGAGGTGCTTGCGCCAGTTGAACGACGGCGAGCAGTTGTACGACAGCATCTGGTCGGGGTATTCGGCCTTGATCGCCTCGGCGAACTGCTTGGCTGCCTCGAGATCGGGCGTCGAGGTCTCCATCCACAGCAGATCCGAGTAGGGAGCGAAGGACAGACCGCGGGCGATGCCCGCCTCGATGCCGTTGGTGATCTTGTAGAAGCCCTCGGCGGTGCGCTCACCGGTGACGAAGCGCTGATCGCGCTCGTCGATGTCCGAGGTCATGAGCGTGGCCGCCTCGGCGTCGGTGCGAGCGATGACGAGGCTGGGCACGTTCTCGACGTCGGCCGCGAGGCGAGCCGCGTTGAGGGTGCGGATGTGCTGCGAGGTCGGAACGAGGACCTTGCCGCCGAGGTGGCCGCACTTCTTCTCCGAACCGAGCTGATCCTCGAAGTGGACGCCGGCAGCGCCGGCGTTGATCATCGAGCGCATGAGTTCGTAGACATTCAGCGTGCCGCCGAAGCCCGCCTCGGCGTCGGCCACGATCGGGGCGAACCAGTCGTCGACGTTCTTCTGCCCTTCGGAGGTCTCGATCTGGTCGGCGCGCATGAGTGCGTTGTTGATCCGGCGCACGACCTGCGGCACCGAGTTGGCCGGGTAGATCGACTGGTCCGGGTAGGTCTGGCCGGCGGCGTTGGCGTCGGCGGCGACCTGCCAGCCGGAGAGGTAGATGGCCTTGAGTCCGGCCTTGACCTGCTCGACGGCCTGGTTTCCGGTCAGCGCGCCGAGGGCGTTGACGTAGTCCTCGGTGTTGATGAGGTCCCAGAGGCGCTCGGCTCCATGGCGGGCCAGCGTGTGCTCCTCGATCAGCGAACCGCGCAGCTTGACGACGTCCTCGGGCTCGTAGTCACGAGCGACTCCCGACCAGCGGGCGTTGGTCGCCCAATCGCGGCGGATGGCCTCGGCATCGTGCAGGTTGCTCTGCGTGGTGTTGTCAGTCATTGTCTTTCTCTCCTCGTCGATCGGGGTTGATGTATTCATTCTGTGGGGGCCGCAAGTGCTCCGGTAGGGGAATTTTGAATGAATAATCTCGATATTTCCGGTTTCAGAAATTTCGCCGTTCTGTCATACTGATTCTCACGAGAGTGAACTGGCACACAGAACCGATTGGAGCGGCCTTGGTCAGCGTTGGAGCCGAAGTCGACACAGAGAACCAGCAGACCGATCAGCTGAGCATCGGCAGAAGAATTCGATTTTTTCGCAAACAGCGTGGTCTGACGCTGAACGAGCTGGGGCAGGAAGTGGGGCGTGCGGCCTCGCAGATCTCGACGATCGAGAACGGCAAGCGAGAAACTTCTGTCACGCTCCTGGCCGCGATCGCCAAGGCCCTGCGGACCGATGTCGCCGAGCTCATCGACCCCGCCCCGATCGACGAACGGCAGGCCCTCGAGCTCGAGGCCGAACGCAATCAGGCCTCGCCCATGTACTCGTCCCTCGGTCTGCCGCAGGTGCGGATCAAGTCCCTGCCGGCCGATGCGCTCGAGGCGATCGTGGGTCTGCAGCGCCAGCTCGGCGAAGCTCTCGAACGCCGCGCGGCCACCCCCGAGGAGGCCCGGCGCGCGAACCGTGAGCTGCGGGACCGGATGCGGGAGAAGAACAACTACTTCGCCGAACTCGAGTCCACCGCGGCCGAGCTGCTCGACCTCGTCGGCTACGAATCGGGCACGGTTTCGCAGCGGCAAACCGCGCTCATCGCCGAGAAGCTCGGCTTCAGCCTCCACTACGTCTCGGACCTGCCGGACTCGACCCGGTCGATCTCCGATACCGCGAACAAGCGGCTCTACCTGCCCAACGCCGATGCCGCGTTCGATCCGCGCTCCCACCTGCTGATGAGCCTGGCCCCGCATGTGCTCGGCTACGACTCGCCGAAGGACTTCCACGAGTTCCTCCAGCAGCGCGTCGAGGCGAACTATCTGGCCGCTGCGATCCTGCTGCCCGAATCGGCGGCCGTGCCGATGCTCGAGGAGGAGAAGAAGAAGCGCGTGCTCTCCGTCGAGCATCTGCGCGATATGTTCGGCGTCGGCTACGAGATGGCCGCGCACCGGTTCACGAACCTCGCCACCGAGCACCTCGGACTGCCCGTCCACTTCATGAAGGTCCATAACTCGGGCACGATCCACAAGGCGTATTCGAACGACGGCCTGCCCTTCCCCACCGACCCGCTCGGCGCGATCGAGGGGCAGTTCGCCTGCAAGCGCTTCACTTCGCGCACGGTCTTCCGCGTCGCCGACCGCTTCAGCCCCTACTACCAGTACACCGACACCCCGCACGGGTCGTTCTGGTGCACCGCACGCGTCCTGCCGGGCGGCGATTACGCCATCAGCGTCGGCGTTCCGTTCTCCCATGTGCGCTGGTTCGAGGGCAGGGAGTCACAGATCCGCTCGAAGTCCGAATGCCCCGAGCCGTCCTGCTGCCGGCAGGCGCCGCAGGATCTGGCGGAGAAATGGGAGGACCAAGCGCTGCCCTCAGCCCGGATGCATGCTTCGCTGCTGGCCGCGGTGCCGCCGGGCGCGGTGCCCGGTGTCGACGACACCGAGGTCTACGAATTCCTCGAACGCCACTCTCAGTGAGGCGCGGGGTCTTCCGCGAGGGCCTCGCCGAGGCGGACGAGCAGGAGTTCGCGCCACCACAGGTGCTCGTGACCGCCCACGAATGACCGAACCTCGATATCGAGCCCGCGGTCGGCGAACTCCGGGACCGCCTCGGCGACGGCATCGGCGATCGCCGGTTCCAGGACGCCGTAGTCGATGACGAACGCCGGTCGCGGGAAGGTGCCGGACTCCGGCACGTGATGCCAGATCCTGCGCCCGGCGACGTCGGTCTGCCAGAACGACGGTGACAGGCAGATTCCGCGGAAGCGCTGCGGATGGCGGAGGGCGAAGTAGGCGGCGGCCAAACCGCCGTAGGAGGCTCCGGCGACGAGCGTGCGTGCCGCGTGGTCGGGGTCATTCGTCATGCTCGCGACGAGGTCGAGCACGTCGTCGCAGAAGCGGGGATTCATCACGAGATCGGAGGCCCGCAGACCGCGTGCGGGTGGATCGGAGGTCGGCAGGGCGGAACCGCGCGGAACGGAAGGCAGCGTCGACCCTCCCAGGACCGAGCCCGCGGCGTCGGCATCGGCAGGTTCATGATCGATCGCGATGACCGCCGACGGAGGCGAGTCGAGCTCGTCGACCGCCGCGAGCAGTCCGCCGTCGACGAACCCTCGCCCGTCGAAGACGACGAGCATCGGTGCCGTGGCGGCCGCCCGCTGCGGACGGCAGCTCCAGATCCGCCTCGGCGTGGAATCGAGGGTGACGACGCGTTCCTCGACGTCGCGGGAACCGATGCGGGGCCGATGCGACCGGGCGGGATCGGGGACAGACCAGCCCAGCGGGTCGGCGTCGGGAGCTGCGATCTCGAGGACGCTGATGCCGCGCATGCTGCGCAACACCCGCAGACCAGGATGACGTGTCGGGACGAAGGCACCGTCGAGCGCGTCAAGCCAGGTGGGACGGTCGGCGGTGCTGAGCCCTGTGGGCACGGGCATGAAGTGGAGGCTGCCGCGGAATCCGCGGGGAACCGCGAGGTCGATCGCATATGCGACGCCGTCCGAGCCTTCCTGCCGGATCATGATCCCTCGGGCAACATCGGCGCGGCCGGTGATTCCGTTGAGGTCGGCGAAGAGGGACTGTTCGGGGCCCGGTCGGCAGTCGGCGGGAATGTGCTCACCACGCAGGAGGATGCGCAGCTTCCAGTCGTCGCGTTCGGACCCGAGGCACCACGTGCCCAGCTGCTCTGTTTCGATCATCGACGCCTGCCCGTCAGGGGGCCAGGCCCTCCATGGCCCGGTCGACGATGGTCTCGGCGATGGCCAGCGCCGAGGTGGCTCCCCACTTCGGGACGGCCCTGACCATGGTCAGCCGGCCGCGGACGGTCGTGACGAGGTCGTCGATGAGCTCACCGTCGTCGTTCATCGCCTGTGCGCGGACCCCGCGCGAGCCCTCCTCGATGGATGCGGCCTCGAGTCCGGGAACGAATCTGCGCACTCCGTCGACGAACGCCGACCTGCTCACCCTGGGCCTCACGCCGCGGGCCGCGGTCCTGGCGGTCTGCGCGGCGTACTTCCAGAAGCCCTTGAACCGTGCCGTCGATCCGATGTCGCCGAGGTCGAAGCCGCGCCTCTCATAGGTCTCCCGGCCGAGGGCGACGAAGGTGTTGGGGCCCAGGACGAGCGCATCGTCGAGTCCGCGGAGGATCGAGGTCTCGGCGAAGGGAGCGTGCGGGTCGGGCACGGAGCCGACGATGCCGCGGACCGCCTCGGCGCCGGTGGACGGGATCGTGTAGTGATCGCCGGTGAACGGCACGATCCAGGGCTGTGCGTCCGATCCGGCGGCCACCGCGAGTCGGTCGGCCTGCAGCCCCGCGCAGACGATGACCATGTCGAAGGTGCCCAGGACCTCCTCGGTCGGTGCGTTCGTGGGGCGCGTGTCGGAGCTGCGCGACCACGAACTCGACAGCTTCTCTCGCCACTGCCCGATCGCCGATTCGGCCTGCTTGAACCACTCCTGCTCGCCGAAGCGATCGCGCAGCTCATCGCCGACGCCGATGACCGGCTCCCGGGCCTCGTCACCTCGGTAGGTCCGCGGTCGGTCGTGTACCTGTTCGACTCGTCGATCGGCATCGTCTGCCCCGGTTCCTGTCTCATCATCTGCACCGCGTTCTGCACCGGATTCCGCGTCGCGCTCAGCGGGCTCGGCTCGCGCCGGTGCTGTGCGTCCCCGCAGCCGGACCTCGTTGCTCATGACGTCGAATCCGGTCACTTCGGTCCCGAAGCGCATGGTGCCGCCGGCGAGGCGCACATCGGAGACGAGCTCCTCGGCCAGTGCCGCGAAGTCGGCGACGGCGGCGTGCGGAGCCCACAGCCCGAGGACACCCCTGACTGCGGGTTCGACCTCGCGGATCTCGTGTCGTTCGAGCAGGCGCACGCCGGGGATCGCATTACCCTCGGCCCGGGCGAAGAGCTCTTCGAGCCGCTCCGCCTCGTCGGTGTTCTGCGCGACCATCAGCTGTCCGCATTCGCGGTAGGGCACGCCGCGTTCGGCCATATAGGGGATCAGCAGCTGCACGCCTCGGCGGGCGAGCGCGGCCGCGGCGGAGCCGGGGATCTGCTCGAGTCCGGCATCGACGATTCCGGAGGTGTGACCGCTCTGATGTGCGGCGACGGTATCGGCCTTGTCGATGACGGTGATTGCGGCGTCGGGGAGTCTCCTGGTGACCTCGCGGGCTGCGGCGACTCCGAGGACGCCGGCACCGACCACGGCCACTCGTGAAATACTCATACAGCAATCTTGGCACCGTTCGGGATGAAGGAGAAGGATGACGACCGTCTTGGAATGGCCGGGCAAGGCCCAGGCGTTCGCCCTCGGTCGTCGCCTCGTCGATGGTCAGTCCCACCCCCACCTCGGCGATGGCCCGCATCTGCGCCTCGGCGATGGGGGCGGACCCTACGTTCCCGCTCCCCGCGAGAACCTCCTCGTCGTCGGGGACAATCTGCCGGCGCTCACGGCGCTGCTGGCCACGCACCGCCAGCGGGTCAAGGTCGTCTACATCGACCCGCCGTACAACACGGGCAATGCGCACACGTACAAGGACCACGGGCACGATCACGCCAGCTGGCTGAATTTCATGACTCCGCGGCTGCTGCTGGCCCGCGAGCTCATGCGCGACGACGGGGTGCTGTTCCTGCACCTCGATGACCAGGAGAGTGCGTGGGCGCAGCTGCTCGGGCATGAGATCTTCGGCGAGGACAATTCGCTGGGCACGCTCATCCATCAACGCGCCAAGGGCGGAGGCAATGCGCCGTCCTTCGTGCGCGGGCACGACTATGTGCACGTGTGGGGGCGGGACGCGAGCCGGGTAGGGCCGTTCCTCACGGAGAAGAAGTCACCGGCGAAGCTCGAAGTCATCGACGGACACCGGATGCTCGTGGAGACCGATGTGCTGCGCGCCGGGTTCGGACGCTATGCGCGCGGGTCCGAGCGGCGGCTGATGTACGAGGACATCCTCGCCGTCAAGGGAGCGAAGAAGCTCGCCGAGGTGGACGCGAAGCTGGACTCGGGCGAGTACATTCTGCGCCCGTGGGGGAAGGCGGGCAAGCACGCGGTGGTGCGGGTGACGCCGGCGGAGAAGGCGAGTTCGAAGATGTACTCGATCATCAAGGCTCTCGGCGGGCAGAACGATCTCGAGCCGCTGGGGCTCGGCGGGGTGTTCAGCTATCCGAAGCCCGTGGAACTGGTCAAGGCGCTCGTGGCTTCGCAGACGTTCTTCGACCCCGAGGCCATCGTCCTCGACTTCTTCGCCGGTTCCGGGACCACGGCGCAGGCGGTGATGGCCGCGAACGAACGGGATTCGGGGTCGCGGTCGTTCGTGCTCGTGCAGACCCCGGAGCCCCTGCGATCGAAGAATGCCCGCGCCGTGGTTGCTGCCCAGGACGGGCGGGCCGGGGACGGCGCCGGGGCTGCCTCGGGCGGGGCAGGCTCGGGCGCGGGCGGCGGATCTCGCGGGGCTGCCTCGGGCGGGGGCGATGGCAACGCCGAGTTCCCGACGATCAGCGAGCTCACCGCCGAACGCATCCGTCGCGCCGCCGACGTCCACTCCCCCGGACTGCCGTTCACCCGGCTCGACGTCGTCGAGGGCGAGTAGGCCTGCACCGCGTTTGTGGTCACTGCACCGAGGCGAAAGACCCGATTCACCGGATTCGCCTCGGCGCAGTGACCACAAACGACTTGGCCCCGGGTCGGGAGCGTCGCGAATTTCGAGTCTGGCGCGCACAGCTCGTCCGCAGCTCCGCCCTGACCTGACTCGTTCGGCCCTGACCTGACTCGTTCGGCGCTCGCATGTGCTCCGGTCTGTTCGGAGGTCACTGGAAAATGAGACTCTGCGTGCAGACAGTTGGACTCCTCAGTCGGCACTCGGGTCGAGGTCGTAGGCTCAAGGGTGAGCCTGACGTTCGCTTCGAGATTGCGACTCTCACGCCGGAGCCGAGGTGTTCGCACGAGCATCGCCGATCCTCGGGCGTCGCATGACCGCAATGCCTGACGCGTCACGGCTCGCCGACAAACGAAGTCTCTGCTGAAAGGGAACAGCCATGTCCGTTGTCGCTATCAATGCCCTCACCGTCCCCGAGGCCGCCCGCCCCGAACTCGAGAAGCGCTTCGCCGAACGCAAGCATTCCGTCGATGACGCCCCCGGGTTCGAGGGCTTCCAGCTGCTGCGTCCCGTCGCCGGAGGCGACCAGTACTTCGTCTACACCCAGTGGGCGACCCGCGAGGACTTCGAGAACTGGCGTGCGAACCGCACCTCGGCGCACGAATCGATGGGGAAGAAGCCCGTCACCGAATCTGCGAACCTCCTCGAGTTCGAGGTCGTCGACCTCGGCGAGTGAGCGTCACAGTCAAGGACGTCGACCTCTGCGACGGCGTCCTTGATCGATTCACCGGATATCTCAGCGATCTTCGGGCAGTCGGGCGATCGACTCTCCGGTAACTTTCAGAATCCTGCTACTCTGCCTCTCGGAGCTCGCGCGCGTCGACTCGTGACCGCGGCGCACCGCTTATCCATCCACAGAGAAGTGACGAGGTATCCCATGAGTCAGCCTGAAACCCAGACCGTCTCCGATGACCGGGGACATGGCTTCGTCCGCGCCCTCGGCACGGTTGACGCCCTCTTCATCGGCTTCGGTGCCATGATCGGCTTCGGCTGGGTCGTGCTCACCGGAGAATGGCTCAACGGCGCGGGCACGCTCGGCGCGATCATCGCCTTCGCCGTCGGCGGCGTCATCATGTGCTTCGTCGGCACCGTGTATTCGGAGATGGTCGCGGCCATGCCACATGCCGGCGGTGAGCACAACTACCTCATCCGTGCGATGGGTCCTCGCGTTTCGCTGTTCGGGTCCTGGGCCATCACCGGCGGCTACATCAGCGTCGTGATGTTCGAGGCCGTGTCGGTGCCGAAGACCGCGCTCTATCTGTTTCCGAACCTCGAACAGATCAAGCTGTGGAACGTCGCCGGCTTCGACGTCTACCTCACCTGGGCCCTGGTCGGCACGATCACCGCGATCATCATCGCCTTCGTGAACATCCGCGGAGTCAAGGTCGCCTCCTTGGTGCAGACCTTCGTCGTGTGGTTCCTCATCATCGTCGGCCTCATGTTGCTGACCGGCGGCTTCGTCGGCGGCAAACTCGAGAACACCGAGCCGCTGTTCACCGGAGGCGGCGCCGGATTCATCGGTGTCATGGCCGTCGTGCCGTTCCTCTTCGTCGGCTTCGACGTCATCCCGCAGTCCGCCGAGGAGGTTAAGCTTCCTCCGGCCAAGATCGGCAAACTCGTCGTCCTCTCGGTCATCATGGCGATCGTCTTCTATGTCGTCATCATCGGCACGACGTCCATGGCGATGCCCGCCGACCAGATGGGCACCCATGATCTCGTCACCGCCGATGCCCTGTCGATCATGTTCGACTCGACCGTGTGGGGCAAGATCGTCATCGCCGGCGGTCTGGCCGGCATCATCACCTCGTGGAACGCCTTCCTCATGGGCTCATCCCGCCTGATGTGGGCGATGTCCGCGGCAGGCATGATCCCAAAGTGGTTCGGCAAGCTGCACCCGAAGTATCGCACCCCGTCGAACGCCATCATCTTCATCGGCCTCCTGTCGGCGATCGCGCCGTTCTTCGGCACCGCCGCCCTCGGCTGGATCGTCGACGCGGGATCGCCGGCCATCGTCATCGCTTACTTCCTCGTCAGCGTCGGCTTCCTCATCCTGCGTAAGCGCGAACCGAACATGGAACGGCCTCTGCGCATCGGAGGACCGCGCAACGGCGGTGTGATCATCGGCGTGATCTCCTCGGTGCTCACGCTCATCCTCTTCATCCTCTATATTCCGATCACCCCGGTCTCGGCCCAGCTGGCGTGGCAGTCGTGGGTGGGCTTCGCCGTGTGGCTGCTCGTCGGCATCTGGTTCATGTTCAGACTGCCCACCGGCATCAAGGCCGGCCCGAACGCGGAGACCGAACTTCTCGCCAAGGTCAAGGCCCTCCGCGGAAAGTAGACGCGGCTGAGCCAGCACCCTGGGATCCGAATTCCGGCGCCCGATCACAGCACCCCTCGTCGCTGGTCGCATAGCCTCCCGTTGCAACGGGGCGATATGCGGCTAACGGTGAGGGGTGCGTTTCTATCTGTAGGAGGTGCCGCGAAGGGTAGGAGGTGTTGCGGACCGTACGTGATGCTGCGAAGGGTACGTGATGCCGCGAGCGGTGAGTGCTGCGAACTCCGCTTGGGGAGGCGGCAGTGTGCGGACGTGCGAACGCGGCCGCCGGCTCTGGGCAGCAGCGACCGCGCTCGGATTGTGGGACGCGCTCGGCGTCAGGTCGAATCGAGAGGACTCTCGGCGTGCGAGAGTGCTCTCGAGACGAGACGGCGCTCTGCGCGAGCGGCGTCGTCAGACAGCGGCGTCGAGACCGCGCATCTTCAGACGCTCGCGCTGGTTGGGGTTGACGCTGGGACGGAACGGCATCTCGACCACCTCGGCGCGGACCGGTTCGCCCGGCTTGTCGGCGAAAGGCTCGGGCAGGTGCACCCAGTACTCGGTGCCGAGGGCCGTCGCCTCGACGGGCACATAGGCCATGGCGATGTTCGCCTCGAGCTCCGGTGAGTACCACGGCGAGGTCACGTACCCGACTGCCTCCCCGCCGGAAGTGGCGGAGACGAGCCAGAAGTCAGGCGCGTAGTCGGTGATCGGTTTGCCTCCGACCAGCAGTCCGACCAGCTGGTTGCGATACGGCGGTGTGCCGGCCTCGATCTGCTCGCGCACCTCCTCGAGCCGAGCCTTGCCGATGTAGTCGGCCTCCTTCTTCCGGGGCACCTGGTAAGACAGGTTGACCTGGAACGGCAGGGTCTCGAAGTCCATGTCCT
Source organism: Brevibacterium renqingii (assembly GCF_017808105.1). Taxonomy (GTDB): domain Bacteria; phylum Actinomycetota; class Actinomycetes; order Actinomycetales; family Brevibacteriaceae; genus Brevibacterium; species Brevibacterium renqingii. The sequence continues at coordinate 128,516 of NZ_JADBHF010000011.1, forward strand.
GTCCCCAGGAGAGGATGCCGGCGGCGATCCTGCGATGGTGGCTGGGTGCGACGACCCTGAGGTTGTAGGGCACCCCGGCCTCGAGGACGGCGTTCCACATGTCCTCAGCGTACTTCGTCGCCTCCTTGAGGTAGATCTCGTAGCCCTTCTCGCCCGTGAACCCGGTCTGAGAGATGATGACGTCGTGACCGCCGACCTGAGCCTCCATGAGGCCGAAGCTCGGCAGCGTGCGCCCTTCCTCACCGACGAGATCGGCGATGACGTCCACGGACTTCGGACCCTGGACCTGCACGGGTGCGACGTCGATCTCCTGGATCGTGACGTCGAACCGTCCGCCGACGTTGACCCCCTGCAACCAGAGCATGAGGTCGGTGTCGGAGAGGCTGAACCAGAATTCGTCGATGCCGACGCGCAGCAGGATCGGATCGTTGAGGATGCCGCCGGCCTCATTGCACAGGATGACGTAGCGGGCCCGCATGACCGGGATCTTCGTCGCATCACGGGTGATGACGAAGTTGACGAACGCCTCGGCGTCGGGGCCTTTGACCTGGATCTGGCGTTCGACCGCCACGTTCCACAGGGTCACGTCATTGACGAGGGACTGGTACTCGGCCATCATCCCGCCGTCTTCGCGGGGGATGTAGCCGCGCGGATGGTACATGCGGTTGTAGATCGACGCCCGCCAGCAGCCCTGCTGCATGGACAGCTCCCAGTATGGGGACTTGCGGACGCGGGTGTCGATGAGCATCTCGACCGGAGTCGGGCCGGACTGACGTAGGTTGATCGGGACTTCTCTGTCGCTTTGATCCACTGACGGGACGTTGTTGTCCATGGTGTTCCCCCTGCTCGCACAGTTTTATATTATGGAACTCAATTCCCATATTATGGGTATAATGAGTGTAAGATCGAATACACCGGGACGCAAGGGACTCGATCCCCGAGTTTCACGGATCGGGCTTTCGAGAAGGAGACGAGGATGTCAAAGGCAACGCTGCGCACGCTTCTCAGCACCGCCCGCTACGAGATCCTGCCGACGGCAGGAGTCGTCGACCGCATCGAGGAGCACATCGCCCCCGGCCGCGAGATCACGGTCACCGCCTCGACGGGGCTGAGCCTCGAAGCGACCATCGCGACCGCCGAACAGCTGCAGGCGCTCGGCTTCCATGCCGTGCCGCACGTCGCCGCGCGCATGGTCCAGGGCAGGACCGAGCTCGAAGAGATCGTCGGCCGACTCGCCGAGGCGGGGGTCGACCGGATCTTCGTCCCCGCCGGTGACGCCACTCCACCTGCCGGCGGCTACGCAGGAGCCCTCGACCTGCTCTTCGACCTCTCGAGCATGGCGGCGCCGTTCCAGCACATCGGCGTGAGCGCCTACCCCGAGTCCCATCCGCTGATCTCCGATGATGTGACCGTCCAGGCCATGTGGGACAAACGAGACTACGCCACGCACATCGTGTCGAACCTGTGCTTCGACCCGGCGACGATCGCCGCGTGGCTGCCGAGAGTGCGCTCGCGCGGAATCGAGCTTCCGGTCATCCTCGGCATCGCCGGCAAGGTCGAGCTGGGCAAGCTCGCACGGGTGGCGACGAAGATCGGCGTCGGCGAGTCCACGCGGTTCCTGCGCAAGAACACTGCGACGTTCACTCGGATGGCCAAACCCGGCGGCTACAATCCCCGGAAGTTCCTCGACAAGCTCGCGCCGGTCCTCGACGACGCCTCCATGGGCGTGGCCGGCCTGCACATCTACACGTTCAATCAGATCAAGGACACCGAGGTCTGGCGGCGCAAGCAGCTCGCAGCGCTCGGCGGGGCCGAGGAGTTCACCAGCCTGCAGTAAGCGAGCCGCTGCTCGATCACCGCTCAGCCGCTGCTCGGTCGCTGCGGGAGGGTCTGCCCGAGAACTGGGCGCGATCGGACACTTTCCGCGGCCGAAACTATCCGATTGCGACCACCTCTCGCTTCGGAGGCGCCCGACGGGCAGACCGCTCGCCCTACCGGTGGGCGACCTTGCGCTTGAGTGTGCGCGAGAGCAGCCCCGCCTCGTCGGCCAGCAGCGCACCGAGCTTCTGATGATGATCGGCGATGCGCATCGTCGGCCCCGAGATGCCGACGGCCGCGACCACGTCACCGTCGACGCCGAATACCGGCGCGGCCAGCGCGTCGAGGCCGACCTCGAACTCCTCGTGCACGATGGCGAAGCCGCGTTCGCGCACCTCGGCGAGGTTGTCGGTCAGCTCCTTGCGCGAACCCAGTGTGCGCTCCGTGCGCCGCTCGAGACGCCCCGTCGGCAGCGGGATGACGTCGAAGGCGTACATGATCTTGCCCAGCGCCGAGCAGTGCGGCGGAACGTCGACATCGACCCAGTTCGTGGCACCGAGGACGAAGGTCGAATCGACCTGGGCGACCTGCACGACCCCCTTGGGCCCCGGCACGGCCAGGTTGACCGTCTCCCCGGTCTCCTCGCTCAGGCGCTGCAGGGTCGGATCGGCCGCAGCGACGAGGTTCTCGACCCGGTCGAAGCGCGAGGCGTAGGTGGCGAAGAGCGGGCCGCCGCGATAGAGCCCGTCCCCGTCACGCTCGACCAGCCCGTTGCGCTCGAGCGCCGAAAGCAGACGCGAAACCGTCGAACGGGCCAATTCTGTCGCGTCGACGACCTCGGTGTAGGAGATCGGGTCGTCGGATCGGACGACCAGCGACAGTATCTCGGCCGCCCGGTCGATCGACTGGGTCCCATTGCTCATCGTGCTCAGCTCCGTCGGGGACAGTAAGGCCGGCGGACGCGGTCCACCAGCCGGACTCACCCTACCTCACACGGTCGGGCTCTGGTCGGGTTGCGCTTCGTGCGTTACAGTTTCGAAATGAGCAACAATGAGCCCGGCTCCGGCACCGTCCAGTCCGTCGATCGGGCCGTGACGCTCCTCGAGATCATCGCCCGCACCGGACTGGCGGGCATCACCGAGCTCGCCGGCGAGCTCGGGGTGCACAAGTCGACCGCCTCGCGCATCGTCGCCACCCTCGAGGCCCGCGGGCTCGTCGAGCAGGACCAGCATCGCGGAAAGTACCGCCTGGGTCTGTCGATCCTCCGTCTGGCCGGAGCGACGACCGCGCGGCTGGACATCGTCCAGGAGGCGCGGCCGATCGCGAAGATGCTCGCCGAGGCGACCGGGGAGACCATCAATGTCGCCGTGCTCTCCGACGGCGCCGCCCTGTATCTCGACCAGGCCGCGTCCACTGCCTCGGTGCAGAGCCACAACTGGGTCGGCCAGCGCATCCCCCTGCACGCGACTTCGAACGGCAAGGTCCTGCTCTCGGGAATGAGCGAGGCGAGCATCCGCTCGACCCTGGCCGCGAAGCTGCCGAGCTTCACCCCGCACACCGTGACCTCGATCCCGCAGCTGCTCACCCAGATCGCCGAGGTGGCCGCGGACGGGTTCTCGCTCGTCGTCGATGAGCTCGAGGTCGGCCTCACCGCCGTGTCGGCCCCCGTGCGCAATGCCCACGGCGACGTCATCGCCTCGATCTCCGCCTCCGGCCCGAGTTTCCGCTTCACCGAGGAGAGGGCCCGCTCCGCGCGGGACCTCCTCACCTCGGCCGCCGCCGACATCTCCGCCCGCCTCGGCTGGCGCGAACACTGACCGACCCCTTGACACGCCCGTCTCCGCAGGGGGACGATCCTCATACAGAGTTCCACATCGCGCACCCCGTTGCATATTTCGCAACAGTGTCGGTGAAGGCGAAGAAGCCTTCAGAGAGGAGCCGCCCATGGCTTCCATTCCCGCCCAGGCAAGCGTCGTCGTTGTCGGAGCCGGCATCGTCGGCAACAGCCTCGTCCACCATCTCGCCGAGCTCGGCTGGACGGACATCGTCCAGGTCGACAAGGGCCCTCTGCCGAATCCAGGCGGCTCGACCGGGCACGCCTCGAACTTCATCTTCCCCGTCGACCACTCGCGCGAGATCACCGACCTCACGCTCGACAGCATGCGCCAATACAAGGAGCTCGGCGTCTTCACCGAGTCCGGCGGATTCGAGGTCGCGCGCACCGAGGAACGGATGCAGGAGCTCAGGCGGCGCATGGCCTCGGCGCGGGCCTGGGGCATCGAATCGGAGCTCGTCACCCCCGCAGAGGTCGCCGAGAAGGTGCCCTTCCTCGATCCCGAGGTCATCGTCGGCGCCTTCTGGACGCCCACCGTAGGAGTCGTCGACTCGGTGCGCGCGGGCACGATGATGCGCGAGTCCGCCGAATCCAAGGGTGCACTGACGGTGTCACCCAACACCGAGGTGACCGGCATCGACGTCGAAGACGGCCGGATCGTGCGCGTGCACACGACGAAGGGCGAGATCGCCACGGAGCGCATCCTCGTCGCCTGCGGAGTGTGGTCACCGCGCATCGCAGCCATGGCCGGCGCCTCGATCCCGCTGTCGCCGGCGGTGCACCAGATGATCAGCGTCGGACCCGTCCCCCAGCTGGCCGAGCGCCCCGGCGAGATCTCGTTCCCGATCGTGCGCGATATGGACACATTCTGCTATGAGCGCCAACACGGTTCGGACATGGAGATCGGCTCCTACGCCCACCGGCCGATCCTCCACGAGCCCGACGACATCCCCTCGAACGAATCCGCGAAGCTCTCCCCCACGGAGATGCCCTTCACCGATGAGGACTTCGATCCGCAGCTCGAACAGGCCGTCGAACTCATGCCCGAGGTGCTGTCGAACCCCGAGGTCGAGATCCGCTACGCGATCAACGGTCTCCTCTCGCTGACCCCGGACGGGCCCGCCGTCCTCGGCGAATCGCCGGAGGTCAAGGGCCTGTGGTCGGCGGCGGCCGTATGGATCAAGGAGGGACCGGGAGTCGGCCGGGCGGTGGCCGAATGGATGACGCACGGTCTGCCGGAGATCGACGTCCAGGCCGCCGACATCGCCCGCTTCCACTCCCACCAGCGCACCCGCACCCATGTGCAGGCGCGCACCTCGGAAGGCTTCAACAAGACTTACGGCATCGTCCACCCCGCAGAGCAGTGGAACTCCGATCGCAATATCCGCCTCTCCCCCATGCATGAGCGGGAGAAGGAGCTGTCCGCAGTGTTCTTCGAAGCCGGAGGCTGGGAGCGGCCGCAGTGGTACGAATCGAACGCTGGCCTGCTCGAGGAGTTCGGCGAGGCCGTGATGGACCGCAGCGCCGAGTGGGACTCCCGCTGGTGGTCGCCGATCATCAATGCCGAACACCTGGCCCTGCGCAAGCGTGCCGGACTCGTCGACCTCTCGAGCTTCGTCATCTTCGATGTCTTCGGCCCTGCCGCCCTCGACGCGGTCCAGCGCATCGCGCTGGCGCAGATGGATGTCACCATCGGCCGCGTCGTCTACACTCCGATCCTCGATGAGGGCGGCGGCTTCCGCTCGGATCTCACGATCATGCGGCTGGCCCACGACCGGTTCCGCGTCGTCACCGGCGCAGCCCACGGCATGGTCGATCTCAAGTGGTTCGCCGACCGACTGCCCGAGACCGGCGCCCAGATCGCCGATCTCACGAGCTCGTGGACGACGATCGGCCTCTGGGGACCGCGAGCCCGCGACATCCTCGCCGCCGTCACCGATGCCGACGTCTCCCATGAGGGGTTCCGGTTCGGCACCTGCCGGACCATCGAAATCGACTCGCTCGAGGTGCTCGCCTCCCGCATCTCCTATGTCGGCGACCTCGGCTGGGAGCTCTACGTGCCGATGGAATCGGGGCTGAAGCTCTGGGACCTCCTCTTCGACGCCGGCCGCGAACACGGCCTCGTCCCGGTCGGCCTCGGCGTCTACGGCACCACCGGCCGGATCGAGAAGGGGTACCGCGCGTTCGGGGCCGAACTCGATTCCGAGCGCAGCGTCGTCGAGGTCGGAATGAGCAGGCCGAAGGTCAAACCTCAGGACTTCATCGGCAGGGACGCTCATCTGCGGCACCGCGAGGCCGAGCCGAAGACGGTGCTGTGCTCGCTCACCGTCGACGACCACACGAGCTCCAGCGGCGAGAAGCGCTTCATGCTCGGCGGGGAGCCCATTGTCTCCGCGAACGGTGAGCCGCTGGTCGACGGGCACGGACGGGGCGCCTACGTCACCTCGGCGGGCTCGGCTCCGAGCCTCGGCAAGCACGTCCTCATGGCCTTCCTCCCGCCCGCCGAGGCGGTGCTGGGCAACCGTCTCCAGGTCGTCTACATGGAGGAGTTCTATCCGGTGACCGTGGCGTCGGTCGACTCCACGTCGCTGTTCGATCCCGAGAACGAACGCATCAGGAGCTGACGATGAATATCCTCGTGTGCATCAAGCGCGTCCCCGACATCGCCGGCAGCGTCACCCTCGATGACACAGGTGCGGGCATCGACGAGGCCGGTCTCGGCCACACGATGTCCTCGCACGAGGAGTGCGCGGTCGAGCTCGCGATCGGCACCGCCGCCGCGACCGGGGGCACGGTCACCGTGCTCACCGTCGGCCCCGCCGAGGCGGTCGAACAGCTGCGCGCGGCCGTGGCCGTGGGCGCGAACGACGGCATCCTCATCGAGACCGCCGACCCGGCCGCGTTCGGACCGGAGGACATCGCCCAGGTCATCGGCGACGTCGTCCGCGACCGGGCCGAGTCGGGACAGACGTTCGATCTCGTGCTGCTGGGCGACGACGCCGCCGACACCGGCGACTTCCAGGTCGGCATCCGCTTGGCCTACGACCTCGGATACCCGGTGCTGTCGAACATCCAGACGCTCAGCCCGACCGACTCCGGCGGCATCGAGGCGCGCGGGATCGGGCCGGCGGGCACCGAGATCTTCACCGTCGATCTGCCGGCCGTCATCGCCGTCCACGAGGGCGGAGTCGACCCGCGCTACCCGTCGATCACCGGACGCATGAAGGCGAAGAGGGCCCCTATCGCCGAATACGACGCGCCGGAGCCCAGTGCCGGCAATCCGCGCATCCGGCTCGAACTGCCGGAGGTCAAGCAGAGTTCGGTGACCGTCCTCGGCGAAGGCCCCGAGGCGGCGCCGGCCCTGGTCGATGTCCTCGAAGAGATCGGAGTGATCCGGCCATGACACTCGTATTCGTCGAAACCGATGCCGACGGCCAGGTGACGCTCACCTCCGCCGAGGCCGTCACCTTCGCCCGCATCCACGCCACGGAGCTGCTCTCCCTTCTGCCTGACGGCGGCGCTTCGAACGCGGGCAACACGGAAGCGGTGGTAGTCGGCGACCTCAGCGAGGACGCCGTCGCCGAACTCGGGCGGCTGGGGGTGGAGACCATCCACCATCTCGAGCATCCGGAGCTCGAGGAGTATTCGGCGGCCGCCTGGGCGCAGGCGATCGTCGACATCGCACCCGAGTCCGGCACGCTGCTGGCGTCGGGGACGCCGCGGGGCATGGAGCTCATGGCCCATGCCGCGGTCCGCACGGGCGAGCGCATGGCGGCCAATGTCGTCTCCGCCGATGATGACGGTCTGCTGCGGCAGGTCTTCGGCGGGACCGCGTTCGAGAGGCTCCGCCTGGACGGCGATCTGCATGTGCTCACCGTCGCCGGCCACGCCTGCACCCCTGAGGAGACGACCCCGACGAACCCGGAGGTCCTCGAGTACGAACTCGAGATCGCCGAGGAGGACCTGCACACCCGTGTCGTACGCACCGAGGACGAGGACGCCGACGACGCTTCGGGACTGTCCTCCGCACGAGCCGTGGTCGGAGCCGGTCGCGGAGTGGGCTCGGAGAACGGCTTCGGCGAGGTCCTCGAACTCGTCGACCACCTCGGCGGGGCCTTGGGCGTCTCTCGTGTGGTCACGGGCCTCGGGTGGCGGCCGCATGTCGAGCAGGTCGGCCAGACAGGCAGCCGGATCTCGCCTGACGTCTACATCGCCTGCGGGATCTCGGGCGCGATCCAGCACATGGCCGGCGTCGAGGGAGCGAAGACGCTCGTGGCCATCAACACCGACGAGGAGGCGACGATGGTCCAGCGCGCGGACTATGCGATCATCGGCGATCTCCACGAGGTGGTCGCCGCCGTCAACGAGGAGATCGTCCGCCGCCGGGGGTGAGTCGCCCCCTTGGTCCGGAGTGGGCTGCCACTTTGTCGGGGGTGAGATTTCCGTTGCCGCGTACCAGCTGGTTAACTGTAGAACGATCGTTAAGTGACAGTTCTGCGAAGCTCCCGGAGGCAAGCGTGGCAACATTCGAATACTCACCCGAGGTGCGCTGGTCGGACCAGGACATGCTCGGCCACGTCAACAATGCACGGCTCATCACACTCGTCGAGGAGGGCCGCATCCGCTGGATGAATGAGATCCGCGCCGGCCACATCACCGGCGGCGGCCTGCTCGTGGCCCACCAGTCGATCGACTACATCGTGCCCGTGATGTACGGACCGCAGCTGACGATGAGCGTTTCGGTGAAGAAGCTCGGCAACTCCTCATTCACCGTCAACACCCGCGGCGACCAGGACGGACGACAGGTCTTCGACCACGACTGCGTCCTCGTCCACATCGATCGCGAGACCTCGAAGCCGACCCCGCTGACGCCCGAGCTGCGCGCCGCCTTCGAACCGTACCTGCAGGGCTGAGGCGACCCAGACCACATCACCGCGATCTGAGACCTTCCGGAGCGGGCGTCCACTGGCTCGCCCGAAGTCGCCGGATCCGGCTCCGTCGGCACATCGGCTCGGCCTTCGGCAGCGGACAGCGGTAAACTTGCCTGTGATCGACTCTGGTGCGGGCGGAAGCGCTCCGCCCGCAGACCAGCGCGGCGACGGCCTCACCAGGCCGAAGCGCCAGAGCTCACAGGAAGGAACGATGGCAGCAGCACCCCCGTCGCCGGTCTCGGCACGCAGGCAGGCGCGCCATGTCACGGTCTTCCTCGACGTCGACGGCGTCCTCAACTCCTATCCGGTGCCCACCCTGCGCATCATGACTGAAGGCCGGAAGAAGCTGCACGCGTGGAACTACGAACTCCACTACCGCCCCGCCGTCATCGCGTTCTTCGACCGCATCGTCGAAACCCACGAGGTCGACGTCGTATGGCTGTCGACCTGGTCGCAGCGATGCAAGTCCGAACTCGAACCGAAATTCGGACTGCGCAACTCCTTCGAAGTCATCGAAATGCCCGATGAGACCCACAACCGCTACGCCGCCGACCCGCAGCTGTGGTGGAAAGCCAAAGCGATGGAGGAATGGCTGGCGGTGCACGAGCACGGCCGGGCGATCTGGATCGACGACGACCTGGCCTGGCCGGCCACGCGCGAGTACTTTCAGAACCGCTACTCGGCGAACCGTCTCAAACTCATTGCCCCCGACTTCTCACACGGTCTGACGAAGGCGCACCTCAAGGAGATCAGAGGGTTCGCCTACCCGAAAGCCGGCGACCCGAAGACCGCGCGTCCGAAGGCATCCGGTTCGAAGCTCGCCGGCTCGAGAGCTTCCCAGACGAAAGAGGATGCATGACGCGCATCGGCCTGCTCGATTCCGGTCTCGGCCTCCTCGGCACCGCCGACGCACTCTTCCACCTCGCCCCGGACGCTGACCTGGTCCTGGCCATGGACCCGGACTTCACTCCCTACGGCGGCCTCAGCAGCGAAACGCTCGAACAGCGCGTTCTGCACTCGGCCGGAGTGCTCGCCGAATGGGAACCCGATGCCATCGTCATCGCCTGCAACACCGCCTCGGTGCAGGCACTCGAAGCCGTCCGCGCCCGCTATGAGCCCGATATCCCCGTCATCGGCACCGTCCCGGCAGTGAAGATGGCCGCCGGGACGGGCCAGGACTTCGCGATCTGGGCGACACCGGCGACCACGGGCAGCGCCTACCAGCAGAACCTCATCGACTCGTTCGCCGCCGATCTGCACGTGGCCAAGGTCGCCTGCCCCGGACTCGCCGAGGCGATCAACATCGGCGACCTCCCGACGATCGATCGTGCCATCGAGGACGCGTTCGCTCAGATGGGGCCCGGCATGGAGGCCGTGGTCCTCGGCTGCACCCACTACGGACTCGTCGCCGACCGGATCATGGCCGCCCGCGCAGGTGCCCTCACCCTCTTCGACTCCCCCATGCCCGTGGCCAAGCAGACCCTGCGCCGCATCGGCCTCGAACCCGCCGGCATCGGCGACGAACAGCCGGGCACCGGCCGCGTGTTGGCCACGTACGCATCCGGCCGCCGCGTGCGTCTGCCCGAGTCCCTGACCGCCTATCCGGCCGGGAAGCGGCTGCTGGCGCGAGAGTCGCGCGAGAGCGACGCCGACCGCGATTGAGGCACCTCCGCCTTCCCCGGCGAATGGGCCGGGATTATAACCGACCTGAACACCTTTGACCAAACGAGTGCTAGCATGGAGAGACAGTCAGTCGTCAAAGGAGGCGATTCGACATGTTGGCGCTCAGTATCCTCGCCGCACTTGTCGCACTCGGAGCCATCACGCTGGGAAACAGCCTGAGGATCGTCAAACAGTATGAGCGCGGGGTGATCTTCCGACTCGGCATGGTGAATTCCGAACCCAAGGAACCGGGCATGACGGCGATCGTCCCCTTCGTCGACAAGATGGAGAAGGTCAACCTCCAGATCGTGACCATGCCGATCCCCGCCCAGGAGGGCATCACCCGCGACAACGTCACCGTCCGCGTCGACGCCGTCATCTACTTCAAGGTCGTCGACCCGCGCAAGGCCGTCGTCGACGTCGAGGACTATCAGCTCGCCGTCGGCCAGGTCGCCCAGACCTCCCTGCGCTCGATCATCGGCCAGAGCGAGCTCGACGACCTGCTCACCAACCGCGAACGCCTCAACCAGGGCCTGGCCATCATGATCGACAGCCCCGCCGTCGACTGGGGCATCCACATCGACCGCGTCGAGATCAAGGACGTGGCCCTGCCGGAGACGATGAAGCGTTCGATGTCCCGCCAGGCCGAAGCCGAACGCGAGCGCCGCTCCCGCGTCATCATCGCCGATGGTGAGCTGCAGGCATCGAACAAGCTTGCCCAGGCCGCCGAGGCGATGGCCCACACCCCCTCGGCCCTGCAGCTGCGTCTGCTCCAGACCATCGTCGAGGTGGCCGCCGAGCGGAACTCGACCCTGGTCCTGCCCTTCCCCGTCGAGCTGCTCCGCTTCCTCGAAGGCAACACCCCGTCCTCATCCGCGGCGGCACCTGCCGAGGAGTTCCCGCTCAGCGACGACGAGACGCCGGCCGACGCGGGCGGACAGACGAAGGCATCGACGACGGCCGACCTCGACGCGATCGTCAAGGCGATGTCCGAATCGCTCAGGCTCACCGGCATCATGCCCGAGCAGGAGCGCACGACCTCCGACATGCCGGAGCAGGAGCGCACCACATCGGATGCAACCGAGCAGGAGGGCCACCTCGGTCACGCCTGAGCGCCGAGGCGACCCGAAGGAGCCTCACCTCGCTCAGCGTCCGTCCAAGCCGAACGACTAGGCTGGAGTCATGGACCTCAAGCGCACCAGCAGGACAGTCATCATCAATGGTGTCATCGCCTTCGTGATGGGTGTGCTGATGCTGGTCTGGCCCGGCGCCACCGCCGAGGTGGTCGTGCGCATCTTCGCCTGCTGGCTCGCCGTCATCGCCGTGTCCTCCCTCGTCTTCGCTCCGCGCGGAGGCCGCACCGGCAGTCTGGTCGCCCGCGCCGTCCTGCTCATCCTCCTCGGGGTGCTCATCTTCCTCACCCCGATGCTGTTCGCGTCCATGGTCACGGTGCTCACCGGCTTCGCGATCATCTTCTTCAGCTTCCTCGCCCTCACCGTGTCCTTCTTCATCCGTCGGCTCGGTGTCCGCTCCTGGTGGGTGCTCACGGTCATCGGCGCCCTCGGCATCATCCTCGGGGCCTTCTTCCTCTTCGCTCCTCAGGCCGGAGTCACCACCCTGATCTTCGCCCTGGCCGGGTTCATCATCCTCGTCGGCATCGCCCTCGTCGCCCTCGGTCTGCGCCTGCGCAAGGCCGACCACCGGTTCAAGGCCGATCCGCACCGCAACCGTCCCGACGACGGCGGCGGCGATGTCATCAGCGGCGAGATCATCGAATAAGCCGCGACCGGCCGCCTCGGCGAGCTCTTCCTTCACCTGCACCACCCGATCACCCGCGCGCGTCTGCGGTCAGCTGCTCACGTCTGAGCGGCCGTCCACTCGCGCGGGGGTGGCCGCAGTCACGCCCGAGCACGCCTTCCGCGTATCCGTGTCCAGTGTCACAGTCGATGTTCCCGTCCTGCGTTCACCTTCGCGTCCCATCCTTTCGAACCCGCTCGCATAGCACCTGACCTGGAAATTCACGTGAACTCAGGGCGAACTGCATCGACTGTGCATCGAGAGTTCCCGGCAGCCGGGATCGGAGTTCACCGTCCGTTCACCTTCCCCGTAACCCTGCGGTCATCCAGCCTGCGAATCATGGAGTCAGAACCAGCCTGTACGAATGATCTTCGCTAGGAGTTTTGAATGACCCAGGTTCTGGCCCCGGAGCGCCACACTCCGACGCCTGCCGTCGGCCGCAGCAATGACCGCCTCTGGCACCTGGTCTTCGGTGCCCTCCTCGCGGTCACCCTCATCGCTTTCACGCTGTGGTCATTCGACTTCGTGGGCCGGGACGCACCTCGCATGGTGCTCATCACGACGGTCATCTTCGGCGCGTTCATGGCGTTCAACATCGGCGGCAACGATGTGGCGAACGCATTCGGCACATCGGTCGGCGCCGGCACCCTGACGATGAAGCAGGCGCTTCTCGTGGCCGCCGTGTTCGAAGTCAGCGGCGCCCTGCTGGCCGGCGGCGACGTCACCGACACGGTCAAGAGCGGGATCGTCGACCTCGGGGCCGTCGCCCTCGACCCGATGGACTTCGCGTTCATCATGATGGCCGCCCTCCTCGGCGCCTCCGTATGGCTGCTCCTGGCGACCCGCATGGGCTGGCCCGTGTCGACGACGCACGCGATCATCGGCGGCATCATCGGCGCCTCCCTGACCATCGGCTTCGTCACCGGCACCGGCAGCCTGTCCATGGTGCAGTGGTCGGAGGTCGGCCAGATCGCTATCTCCTGGGTGCTCTCACCGGTGCTCGGCGGGCTCGCCGCATTCCTCATCTACGGGCTGATCAAGAAGTACGTCCTCGGAAATACGCTCTCGCACACCCTGAAACCGCACATGCTGGCGCCCGTCGCCGCCGCGGAGGGCACCGTCGATGCACAGATCGACGAGGCGACCACCACAGAGCCGGAGGCAGGAACCATCGGCACGCACACGTCGCTGCAACGCTGGGTTCCCCTCGTCGCCGCCGCAGGCGCGGTCATCATCACCGCGATGCTGCTGTTCAAGGGGCTGAAGAACCTCGACATGAGCGTGAGCACCTTCGGCGGCATCCTCGTGATGGCGATGATCGGCATCGCCGTGTGGCTGGCCGTCTTCGTCTTCGCCAAGACCCTGCGCAAGCAGACGGTCCCCCGCGCGACCTACATCCTCTTCTCCTGGATGCAGGTGTTCACCGCCTCCGCCTTCGCCTTCAGCCACGGCTCCAACGACATCGCGAACGCCGTCGGCCCCTTCGCCGCCGTCCTCGACGTGCTGCGCACCGACAGCATCCACGCCGAGACGACCGTGCCCTTCGCGGCGATGCTCACCTGCGGCATCGCCCTGATCGCGGGCCTGTGGTTCATCGGCCGCAAGGTCATCGCCACCGTCGGAACGAACCTCACCGAGATCCACCCGGCCTCGGGCTTCGCCGCCGAACTCGCCGCGGCTGGAATCGTCATGGCCGCCTCGGTCAGCGGACTGCCCGTGTCCTCGACCCACATCCTCATCGGCGCGATCATCGGAGTCGGACTGGTCAACCGCTCGGCGAACTGGAAGCTGATGAAGCCGATCGCTCTGGCCTGGGTCATCACGCTGCCGGCAGCGGCGACCATTGGGGCCGCCGGCGTCCTGACGCTGCGCACCGTCCTCGGCTGACGAGGGCCGGCGCCGCGATGAGCGGGTCGCTGCCCGGTGCATTCGACCGCCGACCCGGCGGCTTCGACCGGCCCGCTTGAAATGATCGGCTCACCCCGCAGATCCCCCTTGGGAGTCTGCGGGGTTCTCTTCGTCCTTCCCCGGCTACCCCGCAGACAGTGCCGCGAAGTTCCTCTGGTGGTCGCATCCGCCCTGTGCTAGCTTGGTGCGCATGGGAACATTGAACAGCAGCGCAATGACTGCGCCTTGCTTCTGCATTCGTCCTCGCCGCGCCTGACGGCGCGCTCGACGAAGTCTCCGTGATCGGCTGACCGGCTTCGGTCGCCTCGATCTCTTTCTGCAAGCGCGTTGTCTTCCCGGATCGTCATCGGCATCCGGGCGATGCGACAATCGGCTGACTCCTCAACGATCATTCCCTGATCGATCGGATTCACACTCATTGCGCTGCCTCGGGTGCCTCCATCTCCAACCGTGGAGCACCTTCCAATGCGACCCCATTCCTCATCCCATTCGGTGCACGGCGGCCGACACGAACTCGGCCAGAATTTCCTTCGCTCTTCCACCACCATCGACACGATAGCGAGCCTGACACGCGCCACCTCCGGTCCCATCATGGAGATCGGCCCCGGAGGCGGAGCAGTGACCAACGAGCTCTATCGGCTCGGACGCCCGCTCACTCTCGTGGAACTCGACGAAACGAGGCTTGATCACCTTGAAGACACATTTCCTCGGGCCGAGGTCCGGCACGCCGACATCCTGACCACCCGGTTCGACCGGCCGGTCATCGTCGGCAATCTGCCCTTCCATCTCACCACTCCCATCCTCCGCAGGCTGCTGCGCGCGAGGCGGTGGCAGCAGGCCATTCTGCTCATCCAATGGGAGGTGGCTCGCAAACGCGCCGGAGTCGGCGGCTCGACCATGATGACTGCTCAGTGGGCTCCCTGGTTCGACTTCCGCCTCGTCGAACGCGTCCCCGCCGATGCATTCGCACCGAAGCCCAGCGTCGATGGCGGGATCCTCTCCATCGATCGCTGTTCCACCAGCTCGATCCCCTACAGGGACCGATCCGACTATCACCGGTTCGTCCACGCGGTATTCACCGGCCGAGGGCGGGGAATGAAAGGAATCCTCTCGAGGATGAGCATCACCGATCAGCGCACACTGCAAGCGACTTTGGACCGCAACGACATCAGAGGAGATGCCTTGCCACGAGATCTCACCCCCGACCAGTGGACCGGCGTGTACACCGATCTGGCCGGCGATCCAGCTCCGCAGAACGCAAGGGCGCGGCAGCACTCGCGCACCCACCCGAAGCCGGCAACAGCCACACGCAAACAGAGGAATTCGACGAAAGGACACACCATGCGAAACGACGGCAATGCCAAGCGCAATGAGAAAGACCAGAAGAAGAGCCGCGGCTCGGTGCTCGGAACCGATCCGGCAGTCACCGGCGATGCTCCAGCAGTCACCGGAGCGGACGCGGCTGCGGAGAGACCGGTGATCACCGGCGAGCTGCCGATCGTCGGTGCCGAACAGGCCGCCGAGAAGCTCCAGGCCTCTATCCCGGGCGCCTCCCCGAAGTCGAGGAGCCATGACAAGGGGCGCCTGCAGGCCGAGCGCGGTTTCATGAACCAGCACCAGAAGCCGCAGCAGCCGCAGCCGAGGTGGAACTTGCCGCGGAGGTAGACGTCGACCGGGAACGCCCGGCGACCTCACAGTCACGAGGTCGCCGGGCAATCCCACTGTCCGGCGTCGTGTCATCCCTTGCCCCTACACTGAGAATACGTTCATGAGTCGTGGCCATCGGTACCTGGCCGGCCACGCGGCAACCCGTCATCGACCGGGTGCCCCAGGGGAAGAACGGGTCCGGGCAGCCAGTCCGGGCAAGCTTCGATCCGGACCCGCGCTGCAGAAGCGCGTCCGGGAAGGACGGTCCACCATGTCCGCAGAATTCCACGACGACCATCTCCCCTCCGACCGACACCACGACCCCGAGGATCGGTGGCCTGGTTTCGAGGCCGAGGAGGCCCTGTACTGGGCTCGCGTGCTGTTGCGTCACTCCCCCGGTCCGCAGCGTGCGGGCATCAAGGCGCAGATGCACACGGCCATCGAACGCGGCGTGCCCGTCACCGGCCCCGAGTGGGTGCGCACGGCCGAGACCGCCCGCGGCGACGGGTTCACTCCAGTGCTCTACCAGACCCTGTTCGAGACGCTGCAGACGATCTCTCCCGCTTCGTTCCGTTCCCACCCGGGGCACCGGAAGACAGTGTTCAAGACCTATGTGCCCGGCACGCCATATGAGTCCGAACTCTGGAGCGATTGGCCGCGTCTGTTCCTGACAGAAGGATTCGACGCACGCACGGCCACGAGCCTGGCGCTGCTGCGCGCCGAACCGAGGTTCCCGCAGACGCAGAAGAGAGGAGACGTCGAAGCGTGAGTCAGGCCTCGTCCGAGGCGGTGACACGCAGATAGACGGCAGCGGCGAGCGCGGCCTCGATCGTCTCCTGAACTCCGCCGATGGCAACGGTGACGTGCTCTTCGGAGCGGGCGAGGACATCGAGTTCGGCATCGGGCAGGACCCCTGCCTCGGCGAGCCGTCCGAGCACCAGCGGATCGGCATCGGAGACCCGCAGCACCTCGTAGTGTCCGGAAGCCGCCGCGGCCAGCAGGGTGGGCGTGTGGGAGTCCACACGCCCGTCCGGGCCGGGGATCGGGTCACCGTGCGGGTCCGACGT
>NZ_JADBHF010000012.1 GCF_017808105.1 Brevibacterium renqingii
GAATACGAGCTTGTTCACCAAAAGGCCGTCGCCCTGGCGGCATAAACCCAGGAGTCAACCAAACCTTCAGCAGTCCCTTCGGCTACGGAACGTGGTCAGTTTTCGTTTTGCGGTCTAGCATCTGGTGCCCTATGTCCTTCAAAGAACCAATGATCTTGGCCTCGGCTCCGGGGCACGGGTAGGAAGCAGTAGTTTGTGCAGCAAGTAACGAAGCCCTTCGAGAGTGTCGAATGCTAGTTGCAGGCGCGGAACGCAGAGCGCAGAGCAGTCGCGAGGTTTCGACGCGATGAGGTTCGCTCCGCCTTCCGTACCCGGCGCGCGGAACTCGCGTGCTGTCCGGTAATACGAACCCGAGAGGTGCTCTCGGGATGAACGCAGACTTCAATCACTGACTCACCTTTGGCCCCTGAGTAGCACTGTTCGTGGCCGCTATGGGGAACGGTCCGGTTCCACGTGCGATCCGGTGAGCGGTGCAGCCCGAGCTCCGCTGCCAATTGCGAGGCTGAGGCCTGTCGCTGCTTTGGATCAAGAGCAATCGCACGATTGATTGCGTCACGGAGCCCCCTGGGGGCGTGGGGCGCCACGGTCCAGAGGTCTGGGCGAGTGCCGGAGACCAGATCGGTCGTGCCAACGCTGGGCGGTTGACCGGCAATCATCCAGTATGCCGTTGCTCCAAGGCTGTACACATCACTGAGTCTGGTGTAGGTCAAGGGCGTTGACGACTTACCCTTGAAAGAGGCTGCTACCTCGGGAGCCATCGTCGCGGGGGTTCCGACGGCTTGAGCGAAGCCTTGATCATCCACTTGTTGTGCAAGGCCGAAATCGCCCACAAGAACCTCCTCACGAGCGTCTAGGAAGAGGTTTCCAGGCTTGATGTCGCCGTGAACTAGGTCGTAGTCATGCACGCGTGCTATCCCCTGACATGCCTCCCGGGCCCAGCGGACAGCCCGATCTATTGGCATACCTATAGCCGCCTGGATGTGATCATCCACTGTACCGCCCATCATGACCTCAGTGACGATGTAGCGGCGCCCGGCCACCACGTCAGCATTGAGGATCGGGAGGATGTACTCACCTCGCAAGCCCCTCAACAAGTGGGATTCGGTCCAAGGGCCGACAAGTACGTCGTCCGATAGCAGCTTCAATGCACAGCGCGTCGCCATCGTATGGTCGCGAACCTCAAGGACCTGGCCGTATGAACCTCTACCGAGCTCGCGAATGACTTCATAGCGCCCATCGACGATCATGGGCGGCGTGTGAGAACTGGTCACCAAGCAATTCTAGGCATAATGGGCCGATGAAGACCCTTGGGATCGCCGTGACACTGAAGGCCCGACCCATCTTGACCCTTGCCCTCCTCGAAGGCTGTGCCTCTGATGTGCAAGGTGCTGCTGCCGTTGAGGTCAAGGACACGTTTGAGATTCCGTTAGAGGACCGACCCTTGGCGGCTCAGTTGGGCGAAGCCGCCAAGGCAATCCGAGGGCGAGTCCGATCGCTGGCTCCCGATACTGTGGTTGTTCGCCGAGCGGACAGACCTGCCCGCGCTTCGAACCAGGAAGGTCCTCGCAAGCGCCTGCTTATCGAGGGGGCTGTGGTCGCTGCCGCATATGCGGAGGTTCAGAGGACGACTCTACTCTCGGGCAAAGAGTGCGGCCAGGCGTACGGCTCGGACAAGGCGTCCTTGGATGAACTCGCCGCAGGGCAGGTGAATCTCAAGTACAAGGAGGCGGCCGCCGCCGCCATAGCAGGCTTAGCTCAGGCGGCCGCAGGAACTACCTAGAAACCGGGCATGTTAGCTGGGCAGAGTTGAGAAGAGAGGAGATACTGTCTACATGGGGACAAATCAGGATTTCCTGTCGCAGGTATGTTGGGCACAGACTCTCAATAGCACTCTAGCTAATGAGGACCTGCGAGAGGCCGCCGAGTTACTTGTCGACGTTGCCGCAGGCAAGGCTTGGCAAATGATGCCGGTCGATGAGGCGGGCGGTCGTCTGATCGGAGCTGCTCTGGTTACCCGGGGTGATCTGTCCCTAGTGGATGCGTCGCGCCGATTGGATGAGCAAAGAGTACTCCTGGTCACGGGCCACCTCGCAGGCGCAGTCGGCGTCGCTCTGAAAGCGACACTAGTTCACGCGCTGGGGGCAACTCGTGTTGACGCTGCTGTCCTTGGCGGGTGGGCAGAGGACATTCTCGGGTGCGAGCGAGTATGGGACATCACACCACGCGAGGGTCTGCCGCAGAGAAAATGAACCTGGAGCCAGTCCCTGCAAGTCGATACTCCCAGAACAATCGTGCCGTTGGTGTCGATCCTCGGGGGCTTTGCCCAGTCGGAGCACGCGAAACGTCGCTTGGCCGATGATGGTCCCCAACGTGAGTGTTCAACGACGAGATGAGGACTGAAGATGGCGATAAGTGCGTTGGTGTTGCAGGTGTTGATCTCGGGGCCAGGGGATCTGCCCGATGAGCATCGCGATGTGATTCACTCCGCCATACGGACCTGGAACGCCGCCTATGGGCGGACCTTCGGAGTGGTTTTCAATCCCGTCGACTGGCAAGAGAACGCCTCGCCTGGATTCGGCGGGTATGCACAAGCTGTTTTGAGTGAGCAGATAGTCGACGAATCGGACACCGCAATTGTCCTACTTACCGACCGGATGGGGACCCCTACACCCGACCATGCTTCAGGCACCGCTGAAGAAGTGGAACGATTACTTAAAGGCGGTAAAGAAGTAGCGGTGTACCTCAACGACTGTCCTCGACCGCCGGGTCGGGGCACCGAGGCGCAGACGCAGCGCGCTGCACTTGAAGAGTATGTGGCTTCGTTACAGAGGCGAGCGTTTACTGGTAGTTACACATCGTCTGAAGAGCTCCGCTCAAACCTATCCGCACTTCTTCCACGCGTCGCAAACAAGTTTAGACGGGAAGCTGAAGCTGCACTCGTCCCTGATGAGGACGAAGATGAAGATCCGAGCCTGTTAGACGCCGACGTGGGTCAGGATACTCCGGATTCGAGCGAAGGTATCTGGCCGCGACTTGAAGTTACCGAATCGCCGAACGTCGATAGCAAGGGACAACTGCGAACCAAACGTCGTTGGCGCTTGGTCCTGGAAAGCACCGTCCCGCGGCCGGTAAGCAACGTCAGTTTTCGATACGAGGATAGCGAGGGCAACCTAGTGGATGACTTCTCGTTGCGGGAGGACCGAAACGCTCCGATCGAGACACTGCCTCCCCGAGGTTCGGTGGAGTTCCCTGTACTGCGTGCTTGGGGGTCGCCCTCGCAGGCCATCTGCGTCGTGCAATGGGAGGACCAAGGCCAGGTCCGCACGACGCGAGCCACGGTGCGCGCAGCCTGATTCCCGGTCTCGTACACAGCACCTTGATAAGATGACGGTGGTTGCCGCTCCTGCGACGGACTCGATGCCAGCCCCTGATGCCGTCGTATGTGCGTCGGATGTTACTCAGCGACAGAACGCGGTGGAGAGATCCGCGTTGTAGGACGGGTATAGTTTCATCCAAATGCGGTCATCCAAGTGAGGCCCAGTTCTCTTGCGGTTGCGGCAACTTCAACAGTCGTCTCAACTACCTCCATTTCGTCGTCCCGGGGCAGGCGGGGCGGTGGATAGTCGAGTTCGCTCGAGTTGACGAGCCAATTCTCATCGCGTGGAGTGTCGAGGAAGTCTTTCTTCGTGGACTTGGTCGCTTGGTCGACGGTCTGTGCTTTGGTGCGACCGCGAAGATCAGATTTGCTTGCAAAGAACCGTGATTCCTTCAAGCTCTCTCTGGTGTTGGTCTGAATCTGGAAGACCTCGTCACGGAAGCCGTTGCTCGGCTGGGCGTCAACAGATCTTCGTATTTCCTCCATGAATCCGTCGCCGGTCTGTGATTCTCGTGACGGGCCGCTCGGGTTTGGGCGGCCAAGAGCCGGATTTGTGGGCTGGTAGGTCCAGTAGTCGTGCCATCCTGCGTGTCTGCCGTTTTCGACGTGCGAGAGGTTTCTCGGATCTGTGAACGCACAGTTTGAAATGAGTGATCGCCGCGTGTAGTCCGCATAGAGGTCGTTTCGTGTCCACGCGGATGGGCAGGCGTATCGAACCTTTAAGCCCGGATTGTTGCTAGCAAGGCGGTCGAGGGTTTCGAGTTGCGAGTGGTCATCGACCGGCTGCCCGTTCAGTCTATATCTGGACCGGACGCTGAAGCGGAGGAATGGTTGACCTCTCCAGACGGTTTGACGGTGGTTCTGTGTAAAGTACTCTGGCCGCTTGTATTGAACGAACGTGTTGACGCTGCGAGCGGCTGTTGGCAGCTGCGCCGGCGGGGTGGTGGCGCCTGGCGTGCGTGGTCCAGGGTAGGCGCCGAATAGCAGTCTGTACGTCGTTGATGTGGGGTCTAGGTAAACCGAAAAATCGAATCCCATGGTTCGCTCGAGCACCTGCCCAGGGCTAAATAATGCCGGCGTATTGCGTCCGGCATTCGGCGCACCAAGCACGAAGCTCGCGTTCGCAAGCGTTTCGAACTCCTTCTCTTCGAACCCTGCAAAAGTTCCCATCGATAGCCTTTATCTCGTGGTCGGGGTGGGCGGGTGCCTTACGATTCGAGCGTGCGACTCGCGTCCGGCGTTGGGCTGTTCGACGCGATTCTGTTCTTTTCCTAGCTCTTTGCTGCCTCGTCGTCGGGTAGCAGGATGTGCGGCGTGCGAAGCGGCCGCCGTTCTTTGAACGCCAGGCGGACGACTCGGGGCAGAAGCCGTCGAATCCTGGCTCGGGGCGGGCGTGTGTTGACGTCGCGCTGCTCGTCGACTTGGTGCCTTGTTACGAGCGGTCCAATGTTCATATCACCAGGTCATCGTACTGTGATGTCACATCAGGAGCGCCGAGCGTTGGTCGACCTCGCGCGCTGCCAACCTCATAGATTATTCGGCTACGGAACGTGGTGGAGTTCCGGTTCAACGTATAAAGAGCTGTTCTGTGCGTCGGTGAGTCCTGACAATGAGGTCCGCAAACCGACCGAGGTGAAATCCGCGGTTCGTCGCCTCTGTGACGCTCACTCGGCAGCGGCGCGTTTTCAGGTGCACTGCCCACCGCAGCCGGCTTGTCTTCGTCCTGTCCGCTCACGAAACAGCAAGGTCGCGGGGGAGTGGCCTGCGTTAGAGTGACCCCTGGCGCCAGCATGATCGCAATCATGAGATCTGATGCAGGTGGAATGCCAACCTGAAAGATCGAAAGTCGAGGACTGAAGATGACCGACAGCACGAGTTCGTCACAGCGATCGGTGCCACGTGGCGTCGGAACGGCAGTCTGGACGGCGGTGCTCATTCTCGCGCTCGTGATGGGCGTGATCGCTGCGATCATCGGAATCGCATCGCTCGTGCCCGGGCTCGGGCCCCTCAGCCCTGCTGCGGCGCGTTTCGCGCCCACTGTGGCACCGATATCGGCTCTGGTGGGTCTGATAGTGCTCGTCGTCGGAATCATCGCTGTACGCAGGGGCCAGCGCCGCACTGGTGCCGTCGCGTCAATGCTCGGCGGGGCCGGCGCGGCTGCGAACCTCGCAGTCGTCATCGTTCTCGTCGGCGCCATCACGTCCGCGGGCGGCTCGGTGAACCTGTTCACCGCAACGTTTGGCTTGTCCGCTATCGATGCGGCAGCGCCCGACCGCCAGGAGGTGTACGAGAAGACGAGTTCGGGAGACGATCTGTCCGTGTCGGTCTACGAGCCGGCGGGCCAGAAGGATTCGGCACCGACCATCATGTACGTCCACGGCGGCGGATGGATCGCAGGCGAGCCCGATGCATCGAGCTCAGAACTGCGGGAACTCGCAGATCACGGCTACTTGGTCGTGTCGGTCGAGTACGAACTCGCCACTCCGGACAACCCGACCTGGCAGAGTGCACCTTCGCAGGTTGCGTGCGCGGCCACCTGGATTCAGGGCCACGCAGACGAGCTCGGTGCAGATATGGACCGTCTCGCGTTCTGGGCTGAGAGCTCCGGTGGCAACATGGTCGCCAACACCGCCGGTGCCGCCGCACAAGGCGCCGCCGAGTCCTCGTGCGGAGGTGAAGTCCCTGTCCCGGACGCGGTCGTCGCTGATTATCCCGCGTTCGATGTGACGGGCCTCTACGAGAACGCTCCTGCCGGCCCGGGCGCGGGCACTGGCACACGCATCTTTGCGACCAGTTTCACGGGCGGCACACCGGAGGAATACCCGAAGCGCTACGCCACGGTGAATTCCCTCACGCATCTCACTGATGCCGCGCCGCCCATGCTCGTGATGACCGCGATGCGCGATGACACCATCACGCCGGCTGACCAGCTCGCTTGGGCTGATTCTGCCCGTGACCGCGGAGTCGACGTCCGGACGGTGCAGATTCCATTCGCAAACCATGCCTACCCGCAGAAAGCGAAGAACTCGCTCGGCAGCCAGGGCCACCTGAGCATTGCAGAGAACTACTTATCCGAGCGACTTCGCTGACCCCGGGTGGAGGCTTGGCATAGGGACGCCCCATGGGGAGAGCCGTACGCGTGTCCGCGCAACCGTCCTGAAGACCGGCGATTGGCTATGGTGGTGGTTGAGCGAACGATCCGGTTCCGCCACCATTCGAAACAGGAGCCTTCACCAATGAGTTTCTCCGTCTATCTTTCCGGCGAGATCCACACCGATTGGCGCGATGAGATCCGACGCGGCGCAGAGGCCGCCGGTCTGGACATCGTGTTCACCGCGCCGGTGACCGACCACCCTGCCAGCGATGCCGCCGGAGACCACCTCGGTGAGAATGACAGCCGATTCTGGCGGGACCATCAGTCAGCCAAAGTCAACGCCATCCGCACACGCACCCTCATCGCGAAGAGCGACATGGTGGTGGTGCGGTTCGGCGACAAGTACAAGCAGTGGAATGCGGCCTTCGACGCAGGCTACAGTGCCGCTCTCGGCAAGCCATATGTCACGCTGCACGACGCGGATATCGTCCATCCCCTCAAAGAGGTCGATGCCGAAGCCCAGGCCTGGTGCACGACAACCGATCAGGTGGTCGAGACCCTGCGCTACGTGCTCATGCCCTGAACCCGATACGTGCCGCCGACCTCGAGTGCCTTATTCATCGGGACGATGTGTGGTTGGATGAGGGGCATGGCACACCGATCCGATCTCAATGACGACGACCGCAGATTCCTCCGCCGCAGTGTCGACCTGGCACATGAGGCGCTTGAGTCCGGTGACGAACCGTTCGGGTCCGTCCTGGTTGATTCCCAGGGCCAGGAGCTCTTCGTCGATCGCAATCGAGTTGCCGGCGGCGACCACACCCGTCACCCCGAATTCGCGATCGCTCGCTGGGCGGCTGCCCACCTCAGCCGGGAACAGCGAGCGGTATCAACCGTGTACACCTCCGGCGAGCATTGCCCGATGTGTTCGGCAGCCCACGCATGGGTCGGGCTGGAACGAATCGCCTACGCCAGCAGCAGCGAACAGCTGACGGGATGGCTCAATGAGTGGGGTCTTCCCACCGGTCCTGTCCTCCCGCTGCCGATCAACGATGTTGCACCCGGCATCGACGTCGCCGGACCGGACCCGGAGCTCAGCGACGAAGTGCGCCGGCTGCACGCCCGATTGCACGGGATCACGCTCTGATCGGGACTGCACCCGAGGGACGAGGTCGACGATGGTGAGGTGGTGTGGTACAGGCAGACAACGCGGTGAGGCCAACGATGGTGACTCCGCCAGCGGACGACCTGCCCGAGGTCAACGACGCCGTCACTTCCTGGCAGCGGGAAGGACAACCGGTTCAGGTCCACCCGGGCGACTTGGGCTGGTACCAGCGTTTCGGAGCCGAGGCGCTCGCCTCAGCCCTGCGGGTGTGGGCGCGCGGTGACGAAATAGTGTCAGTCGGGTTCCTCGACGAATCCGAGCTCATCCGCATGGCGGTCTCTCCCGATCATGCGGACGATGCCGACATCGCCGAGGCAGTCGTCGACGACTTCACCGGGGCGCTTTCAGACCTCCTTCCCGCAGGCAGGGGCATCGTCGAGGCCAGATTCGGGCGCGCCCTGCAACGACGCCTCGCGCAGGAGGGATGGGCACATGACGAGCCGTGGACCTCCTTCCACTGCGGGCTGAAGGATCCGATTCCACCGGTCTCGCTGAGGATCGAAGTCGCCGGTTCCGGACACATCGACGATCGCATCGCGGTCGAATCTGCGGCGTTCCCCGGCTCGTCCCTCACCGCTGAGCGCTGGGAACAGATGGCACAGGGATACGCCTACGCACACGCCCGGTGCCTCATCGGCTACACCGACGACGGGCAAGCGGCTGGTGCTGCCACCGTCTGGTCCGCAGGGCCCGGACGCCCGGGGATCATCGAGCCCCTCGGTGTGCACAGCGCCCACCGAGGCCACGGCTTCGGCGTCGAGATGACCCGGGCGGCGGCAACGGCTCTTCAGACGATGGGTGCCTCCAGCGTCACCGTGGCCACTCCATCGGCGAACATCGCGGCCGCAGCGACCTATCGAGCCGCCGGGTTGCGCAGCCTCGGGGACGTCACCGACTTCCGTCGCCCTCGAACATGACTCGACCAGGTGCCGGCTGAAGAGACCCCGTGCCCGGCTGTTGTCTCAGACGAGGGCGCCCGCGATGAAGGCGGCTTGAGCGACGTGTTGGACGGCGTCGTCGACGACCGAGACCAAGCGGACGCCACGAGTGACTGCCGGCGTCCAGTTCTCATCGATGACTTCGCCGAGGTCGGCATCGTCGAGGGTGTTCACGTACTCGGCGCACGCGTCGAGCGTGGCTTTGAGGTAGTCGACGAGAAGCTGCTGATCCTCGACGCGGACCTGCGCGGCCTGCTCGGGAGTGTGCCCGAGCCCGACGGTGTCGCCGACTTCACCGAGAGCGAACTGCTCCCGGAATTCCTCCCACTGCTGCGGCTGTCCGGTGAGGTCGGAGAGCTGCACATCGATCTCGCGGCCACTGTGCCACAGCAGCCAGGCGATCGAATTCGGATGACCGCCGAGGTGGGTGTTGAGCTGTTCGGGGGAGAGCTCGGGCAGTGCCTCGGCGGCCTGGGCAGGACGCTGGACCAGATCGGAGAGAATATCGTTGGCATTCATGGTGCCCATTCTGCTCCCCGATGCTGCTCCTGTCACGGGGCGGCGATCTCACCGGGAGTGTCAGGCCCCAAGGAACTGCAGCCAGGACTCACGCGTCCGCGCTCGGTTCGGATCAATCGGGACGCGGCCGGCGACGATTGCGCTTGATCTCAGAGCGCCGCTGCTCGGAGCGGACCCGACGGCGACGGGAACTGCGTGAGGGCTTCGTCGCTCGCCTCTGCACCGGTGGGGCCAAGGCCTCCCGCAGCAGGTGGGCCAGGCGCATCCGTGCGTCCTGTCGGTTCTTCAGCTGCGAGCGCTGCCGCTCCGACGTCACCGTGAGCACCGTCCCGGACAGCCTCGGTGCCAGTCGGATGAGCACCCGATCGCGCTGTCCGGCGCTGAGAAACGACGCGCTCGCCAGGTTCAGGCTCAGCTGCACGCGGGAATCAGAGGTGTTGACGTGCTGGCCGCCCGGGCCCGAGGACCGGGAGAACTGCTCGGTGAGTTCGGCGGCGGGGATGACCAGTCCGGCAGGGATCCCGGGCCCAGCCGGAACGCGCACATCACCGTCCATGTCAGCTCGGTTCCGGGTCGCCTTCGCAGACGCCGGGTGCGGAGTCCTCTTCGCGCAGCCTCGGCGTGATCTGCTTCTCCGGTCGGATGCCGTGCTTATCAGCATAGAACTCACGGATGCGGTCCATGTCCTCGGCGATGTCCCCGGTCATCTCCAGGGTCGGCCCCAGGCCCGTCGTCCGCGTGAGAGAGTCAACGTATCCCAGGGTCACCGGCATGCCCGTCTGCACAGCGATGCGGTGGAATCCCGACTTCCAATGCGTATGCCCGCCCCGGGTTCCGTCAGGGGTGATGACGAGGCCGAAGACCTCATCGGCACGGACTCGGTCGACGACCTCGGCGACGATCCTGCTGGGATCGGTTCGGTCCACGGGAATGCCGCCGAGGCCGCGCATGATCGGCCTTCGCCACCCGGCGAACAGGGAATCCTTGCCCAGCCAATGCACCTCGACTCCGAGACTCCACGCGATGGCGAGCATGAGCACGAAGTCCCAATTGGAGGTGTGCGGTGCCCCGATGAGGATGGTCGGACGCTTCGGGGCGGGCTCGGTGACGAGCTTCCACCGGCCGAAGGTCCAGAAGGCGAGGGCGATGAGGCGTCGGATCATGGTCTCAACGGTAGAGCACTTGAGACTGCGAACCTATCGGCGTCCATGTGAGTGCGCTGAGAACCGCGCGTGTGCGGCTGCGAGCACCGGGTGCAGCCTGCGAGGGCTGAGGACGAATCCGCCGCGGATGAGCAGACGCGGTTTCAGGCCCCTTCCACGCAGCCGACGGGTGGCCTCCTCGGTGAGCAGGCATGCGAGGGCCTTCGGCCCCCGAGTCGTGGCTCGTTCGTAGACGACCTCCTCGACGTCGTGCCAGGCCAGGAGATGCTCGGGCAGAATCCGTCCGCGACGGGCGAGCGATATGCCATCGGGAGAGATCACAAGTGACACGCGTCGACGCAGGCGTACAAACACTCCGATCGGGGCGAGGATGAGGCATCCGATGATGCCCGCGACCAAGGCCCATACTCTCAGATTCACCGCGAGACCGATCCAGCTGCCGCTCTGGCTCAGTGTGCTGTCGATGAGGAGCACGAGGACGGCGAGCAGGCCGACGCCGAGGATGAACATGACGATCGCCGCGCGGACGATACGCCGCGCCGAAGTGGGTATGAGGACAGGCCCTCCCAAGTCCAACTGCCGCATGATGGCGGCGTGCGAAAGGTCCTCGGACATGCCACCAGCTTACTGTGCGGAATAATCCGGACGTTCCCGTCGCTATGTCCGAGACCACGCATCACCAACAGCAGAGGAAGATATGTCTGATTCAGCTCGCGTCGTCATCCTCGGCGGGCATGGAAAGATCGCGCTTCTGGCCGCACCCAAGATCAAGGCCGCAGGCTTCAGCGTCGATTCCGTCATCCGCAATCCGCAGCAGTCCGCCGATGTCGAAGCCACCGGGGCCAACCCCGTCGTGCTCGACATGGAAGCCGCTGACACGCAGGCGCTGGCGGACGTCTTCTCCGGCGCCGAGGCAGTCGTCTTCTCTGCCGGCGCCGGAGGTGGAGACCCCGCACGCACCAAAGCCGTCGACCTCGATGCGGCGAAGCGTTCGATCGATGCCGCAGTTCAGGCCGGAGTCAAGCGCTTCGTCATCGTCTCCTACTCCAGTGCCGGCGTCGACCTCGACCGAGTCGACCCAGAGAGCTCCTTCTACCCCTACGTCCAGGCCAAGCACGGAGCCGATGAGCACCTGAGGGCCAGCTCTTTGGACTACACGATCCTCGGCCCCGGCGGATTGACCCTTGAACCCTCGACAGGCAAGGTCCTCATCGCCGATGCCGCTGGAGACCTCGACGGCAAACGCCCCGACCCAGACGTGCGAGTGACCTCGCGCGAACTCGTCGCCGATGTGATCACCCACGTCATCTCCGCATCTGCTGCGGTGCGTGAGACCGTGAACTTCTACGACGGTCAGACTCCCATCGCCGAGGCGATCAGATGAGATGACGCGTGACCGAGGCGGCCGGTCGGAGTCAATCGACGTCCGACCGGCCGTTGTCGTGCATCGGCGGTTCAGCGCACGCGGTTCCACAGCTGATGGGTCAGTCCACTCGCAGATCCGATGGTCTCGATCGAGAATCGGTCTTGGACATCGGGCAGGCTCTGCCACAGCGGTTGTCCCCGCCCCAGGGTGATCGGCACGATCGCGATGTTCATGAAATCGACGAGATCGGCGGCCAGGAACTGCCGGATCGTCGATGGCCCCCGCCGATGCGCACATCGAGTCCACCGGCGGCCTCGTAGGCCATAGCGAGGACTTCGTCGATGCCGGCGTCGACGAAGTGGAATGTCGTCCCGTTCTCGAACTCGAGCGGATCACGAGGGTGGTGGGTGAGTACGAAGCACGGTGTCCGAAACGGCGGCTCCCCACCCCACCAGCCGCGCCACCCGTCGTCGGGCCACGGCCCGGTCTGCGGCCCGAATTTGCGTCTGCCCATGATCTCCGCCCCGATGCCCTGACCCCAGAGCGCGAAGAGGGTGCGGTCGAGGGTGATCGGACCGTCGATCGTGTGGACTCCATCGATTCCCTGACAATCGAAGTGGCTGAAGAGCCTCCCCGCCTCGCCGATGGGTTCGTCGAAGGTGACGAACTCACCGGCGGAGAACCCGTCGAGTGAGACGAACTGACTGTGGACTCGAGTGCGGGCCATGAGCCCTCCTCAGTGATGGCGGATTACAATTGGTTCTAGCCTAGACGTGCCCATTTCCAGCTGCAATCAGATTCGGAGGAATGATGCCGACCGAGCCACGATCTGGATGTGCGATCAATGCCGCAGTCGAGGTGCTGGGTGATTCCTGGAGCCTCATCGTGCTCCGCGACATCCTCTTCGGTGGGCGGCGCTACTTCCGGGAGCTGCTGGTTCGCAATGATGAGGGCATCGCCTCGAATATCCTCTCAGCTCGCCTGCGCAAGCTCGTCGACGAAGGTCTGCTGACGCGGGAGACCGCGGCTCGGGGTCAGCGCGCGCAGTACTCGCTCACTGAAGCCGGCATTCAGACCCTGCCGGTCATGGTCGCGCTCGGGGCGTGGGGGATGACTCACCGGGAGACCGCCGCCGAGCTGACGATCCGCGCCAGGCTGATGGCCGAGGATCCCGGGCTGGTCGCCGAGCTCATGGACGAGCTGCGGGAATCCCACCTCGGTGTGCCACGGCCGGGCCCCGGGGCCTCGCGAGCCTCGGAGCGGCTGCAGGCGGCCTACGAGGCCGAGGTCGCTGCAGACTGACCGGGACCGAATCGGCAGCGGTCGATGTGGTCTTGCCGGTATCGGTCGGATGTGGTTCCATGGAATAAGTGCTTGCGAAATGCAATCACTTTCCCGTCGAGCAGATCTCAGAGGAGCGATTCCCCGACGGAGAGGCCATGGTCTACGAGCACGACGACTTCCGCACGGGTGGGAGCTTTCTCGCTCGATGCGGGACTCCCGGTGAGTGGAGTTCGCGTCCGTCGGGCAGTACAGCGCGATCGAACCGGGGCGTTACGTCGTGTCGAGCGAAACGGTCAGCCACGGCAACTCGGTCCTATCGGCCGCGCTCATCACCTGGACGCTCGAGGCGATGCCGACCGGAACGCGAGTGAGCATCGTCGACCAGGTCGCCTCCTTCGTCGGGCAGGGCATGATCGACGGGCACAAGAACGGCCACGAAGTGTGCCTGCGGCAGCTCGGCGGCTTCCTCAGCCGGTGAGGTCCTCCGCCCACGGGAGGTCGGCCCCCTCACGCCCCACCGTGAGCGCCGCCAGCCTCGCCGCACGTTCGCCCAGACGCCGGAGTTCGGCTTCCCCGAGAGTGCACAGGGGCTTCCGCAGCGTATGCAGATCGTGGATGAGGGAGACCATGAACGTGTCCCCGGCCCCGATGGTGTCCTTGACCTCGACCTCCGCCGACTCCACCGGAATCCGCGCCGAGGCGGTCGCCACGATCGCCCCGTCGCCTCCGCGAGTCAATGCCATCAGATCCGGTCCGAGCCCGAGGACGCGATCGACCTGAGCCTGCGCATCGAGGTCGGGGTAGAGCCAGGCGGCATCGGCATCGCTGAGTTTGACGAGGTCTACGCGAGCGGCGAGCTCCTCGAACCGAGACAGAGCCGCTTCGTGCGGTCCGATGGTCGAGGGTCTGATGTTCGGATCGAAGGTCAGCAGCGGAGCTTCCGGAGGTGCCTCGCCGGGTGAGGCGAAGCGTGCGATGAGACGGTCGACCGCCTCGGCCCCCGGTTGGAGGAACGCGGCGATCGAACCGAAGTGAAAAACCGCTCTGGCACGGTCCTCGACCAGGGATTCGTCGGGATCCCACCGCAGCCGGAAGTCGTAGTCCGCGGTACCGTCCCGGGCCAATCGTGCCGCCGCGGTCGAGGTTCTGCCGTTCGGTCGGGCGAGGACCTCGACGTGGGACTCCCGCAGATGCGCGAGCAGGAATCCGCCGTGGAAGTCGTCCCCGAGGTCGGTGAGGAGTGCGACCTCATCGCCGAGGCGGCCGAGCCCGAGCGCGACATTCGCGGGGGCGCCCCCGGGAGCGTAACGGTTTCGAGCACCGGATGTGCTGACGATGTCGATCAGGGCCTCACCGGCGACGAGAATGCTCATGGCGCTGATTCTACGGTCGATTCCGCAGTGCGTTCATCTGCACCAATCGTACGGGAATCGATAGTCGGCAACGCCTGAGCAAGTTTCATGTCAGTGCCGTCTGGAAGTGTGTTGTCATGGATAAGAACACGCTTGATTCAGACGTCAGAACGATCATCGATGGAGCATCCGCCCGCCTCCTCGCCCCACGACCGGGCGAATGCCTGGTCTGCTATGTATTCCGCCAGCTCGGGGAGTTCGGCTGCAACGGTACGCACCGCTTCGCCGAGGGCTACCGCGACCGGACTGCGCCTCGGGCCACAGCGCTCCTCGAACGTTTGGGAAGCATGGGCGCATGCTGCTGTGACTGCGAAATGTTCCTCAATGCCTTCACCCTCGCCCATAAGCCGTGGATCACCAGCATGCCCTTCGGCGAACTGATCGGCACCAGGTTCGACCGTGACGAAGCGGTCGACCTGCGCGGGGCGTTCGGCATCGACGAGCCGCCGTCGAGCACCGTCTACCTGTGCTGCCGACTCGTTCGCCGGGGATCGACCCAGCCCTGCGGGAACTGGTCGAGGATCCGTCGCCGGTGACAGCGGATGAAACGGTCGTTCGAAGGAGCATGGGCGGCGAAGTCGGGCAGAATGGGACCATGTCTTCCACGATCCCTGTGTTCCTCGACTGCGATCCCGGAATCGACGATGCGCTCGCCCTCGCCTATCTGTGCTGTCAGGACGACGTGGACGTCGTCGGAATCGCGGCCTCCGGCGGCAATGTGGATACCGAGCAGGTCGTGGCGAACACCCTTGGGTGGCTCGAACTTGCCGGACGCAGCGATATCCCGGTCCACGCCGGCGATCCGCTGCCGCTTGCGTGGCAGGAACTGAGCGAGGCACGCGAAGCAGGCGCTCCCGAATATGCCGACCTCACCCATGGCAGCACCGGTACCGGATACGCTGAGCTGCCGACGCCGACGGTCCCTGTCAGTCCGGTGTCAGCGGCGCAGGCGTGGATTGATGCGGCACGCGCGCACCCCGGGGAGATTGTCGGCATCGTCATCGGACCGTCAACAAATCTCGCACTCGCACTCGCCATCGATCCGGAGCTGCCGAACCTGTTCCGACGGCTCTTCATCATGGGCGGGGCCTTCAACTATCGGGGCAACACGCATCCGACGACCGAATGGAACGTCACCTTCGACCCCGAAGCAGTTGCCCGGGTGCTCGCGGCGTTCGGCGCGGCCCATGCCGCCGGGGCTCTGGCCCACCTGCCGGTCATCGCGCCGATCGAAGCCACCGAAGCCGTTGAAATGACGCCCGACAGGTTCGCCGACATTGTCGACGCGGCAGGCGAGACCGATCAGAGGTGGCGGGCGATGCTGGCCGAGCTGTCCGAAGCACTGCGGTTCTACTTCGAATTCCACGAATCCGACGGGCTCGGTCATCTGGCACACATCCACGATCCGTTCGTGCTCGCCTGTGCCCTCGAATGGGCCCGCCAGGGCGATGCCGCCGGGGTGGTGACGAACGGAAGCCAGGGCGCGCTGCCTTGGGCGACGACGCTGGGTGCGCCCGTCGACGTCGAACTTACGGGTACCCTCACGCGGGGCGAAACCATCGCTGACTGGCTGGGGCGGTGGGGCCGGGACGTGAACGCCGAGATCGTCCGCTCGATCGATTCATCCGCATTCCTCGACCATCTCAGCACCACGCTGGTGAAAGGACCACCGGACACCCCCTGATCCCGGATGTGTCAGTTCGGACCTCTGAGGTCTCACGATCTCGGCGCGGCGGATGGTTCTGTGGTGTAATGGCGGCACGATGACTGCCCGCGGGGAGGATGAGCGATGATGCACGGTCCAGCGGCGCTGTTCGCTTCGTGGGCGCTGCACGACGTCGAGGAAGTGCTGACCTTCCCCGCCACAGCCGATCATCTGGCCGAAGTCACTGGCATCGAAGCGCTGCGGATGAACACGAAGCAGAGTGTGGTCGCAGTCGGACTCGTCGGTGCAGTTGTCGCCTGGGCAGGAGCTCGGGGGGCGAGGACGGCCGGTGACTCACGCCTCTACCGGTATGCGGTCGCAGGTCTCGAGGGTCATGTGTTCACTCATCTGCTGTCGTCTCTGCTGCTGCGAGGGTATACGGCCGGCGTGATCACCGCTGTGCCGATCATGTGGCCCGGGGCTGCCGCTGCGCGAAGAGAGCTGGCTGCTCTGGGCAAACCGTTGGCTGACGCCGAGTGGAGGAACGGCGGTGGGCTCATGACAGGCGTGGCCCTGGCCGCCCAGATTGCCGTTCGAATCGACTGGTTTGCTCGGCTCAGAAGTCGTAGGACGAGTCGGAGGTCGCGGTCTCGGGCCCGCGGATCCTCTGCAGGTGGAGGTGCCGGATGAGGCGGATGACCGGGCGGATGAGCATCTCCACGCTGCCGATGACGAACAGCCACGTGCCCGAATAAGTCAGGGACTCGGAGAAGAACATGAAGCTGCCGATCAGGAACCACAGACCGATGAGGACATCATTGGCAATGCTGATGAACTGGTAGCGCTGACGGATGACGAGTTCCTCTCGTCCGATCCGCAGATGGAAGTCGTGGCTGTCTTCATCCATTCTTCTCTCCTCCCTCGGTCTTTGCCACAGAAGCCTACTGCGGCGGGGAAGAGTTCGCAGGTCATCGTCCGGCGACTCCGTTGCGTCAGTGTCGACGACTGGCGTGAGCGCATGGACCCGCACCCGAGGCCGCGTGACATGAGCAGACAGGTCCAGATCACCGCCGGCAGCTCAGATGAGACTTTTCTCAGAAACACCGATCACGCATTGGTTCGCTGTTACCGTGAGGGCTATGAAGACGCATGGCATGGCAATCAGCACGGTGACAGGCATCGCAGCGCTCGCTCTGGCCCTGGCCGGCTGTTCGGGTGCCGGCTCCGAAGACGACTCCGGTGACGCGCAGTCGTCGCCCACGGCCACCGGTTCTGCCGCGAGCGGCGAGTCCGGTTCCACCGATGAGCCGAGCGATTCGGCCTCCGAAGAGGGCGGCGACGCGGACGTGTCTGGCAAGGCTCTGCCTGCCGATGCCGACCTGAGCAAGGAATCTCCATCAGTCAGCCCCGAGGATGCGATCGACACGGCGCTGAAGAAGACCGGTGACGGCATCGTGCACGGCATCGAACTCGATTGGGACGAGACCGACAGCGCTTGGCAGTACGAGGTGTCGATCCTCGACGGCAACACCGACCACGAGGTCGAGATCGACGCCGCGACGGGCAAGATCGTCGACCACGATAAAGACGACACCGATGATGAGGAGAAGGCCATCGACCTCAAGGAGCCGATGACCTTCGATGAGGCGCTCGACCTCGCACAGGAGAAGTCCTCGGGCCGTCTCGTCGGATGGAAGCTCGAATACGACGACGGCAAGAAGGAATTCCAGTTCGACTTCGACCAGGACGGCGAAGAGACCGAAACCACGGTCGACACGGAAACCAAACGCGTCACCGTCGACGATGACTGACGCAGGCCGCCTCACGGTGATCGCCGGGCCCATGTTCTCCGGCAAGTCAGAGGAGCTGATGCGGCGGGTCCGACGCGCCACGATCGCCGGAGTCGAGGTTCTCGTCGTGTCCCATTCCCTCGACACGCGGTCGGACATCTCGACGATCACCTCCCACATCGGGATGAATATTCCCGCCGTACCTCTCGGCGACGTCGAATCCCTCGTCGAGGCGGCTGGTGCCGAGGACTACGACCTGGTCGCCATCGACGAGGCTCAATTCTTCGGTCCCGATCTGGTGCCTGCCGTCGATGACCTCCTCAGCAGGGGCGTCGACGTCATCGTCGAAGGGCTGTGCGTGACCTTCGACGGCGCCCCGTTCGAACCGCTGCCGAGCTTCATGGCCGTGGCAGAAGAAGTTCTCAGGCTCACTGCGGTGTGCACCGTGTGCGGGCGCGACGCCGTCTTCCACCAACGTGTGGACCGGACCGAGGCGCGAGTCGCCGGAACAGGGACCGCGAGCGCAGACTCCGAACGCCCGACTGTCGCCGCCACCGAGATCGATGCCAGCCACGTCGGGGGCCTCGACTCCTATGTCGCTCGCTGCCGCAAGCACTTCACCGGAGTGGCACGGTAGACCTCAGTCGTCAATGCTCTCCCACACCTCGCGCCAGATGCGGGCGAGGTCGGCGATCTGATAGTGGGCGTTGAGGCCACTGGGCTGCGGTACCACATGGAGAGCCACTTCGGACGGCCACCGAGCGATGAGAGAGGTGTCCTGACGACCGAACCGGGCTTTGGGCTGCTGATAGCCGATCCGGAACGAGGTGATGCCGGCGATGGCCACCGCGTGGGGTCGGATCGCGGACAGTCGGTCGATGAGACGATCAGCACCTGCACGCAGCTCCTCGCGGGAGAGTTCGTCGGCCCGCACGGTGGCCCGCCCGGTCAGGTTCGTCAGCCCGATGCCGCGTCGCAGCAGCTGCTGTTCGTCGGCGGGGTCGAGTCCGCGGGAAGCGTCGACCTGGTGGTCGGTGAGTCCCGCCTGATGCAGTGAGGGCCAGAACCGGTTGCCGGGCCGGGCGAACGGGGCGTTGACCGCGGCCGTCCATAGGCCCGGATTGATGCCGACGATGAGCATCTTCACTCCTGAGCCGTCACTCGGCAGAACGTCGTCGATCGCATTCGGATCGTCGGTGGAGACTGCCGCGAGATCGTCCTTGGTCGGTTTGCGGCCGCCCAAGGGGGAGGGCCGACGGTTGCTGGCGATGCTTTCCTCACTCACGTCTTTCACACTACCGTCGTACCATGACCCATGTGCATGTGACCCCTCGGGCCGGGGAGTCCTCGCCCTTCCACTTCGACGACCAGTGGACCGCCGAGGCCGAGGCCGAAGCCGTATGGGCGATACTCGAAAGGGTCGAGGAGTGGCCGCAATGGTGGCGGGGCCTGTCGAGTGCCGAACCCGTGGGTGAGCGGCTGGTGTGCGGAAGCCGAGCGCGCATACTGGTGCACACACCACTGGGCACGCCTCTGCGCTTCGTCATCGAAGCCCAAGAGGTGAGGGCTCCGCAGCTGATCAGCTTCAGCGCCCACGGTGATCTGCGCGGCCACGGAGTCTGGACGCTCAAAGAGGACCGTCGGTGCACACAGATCGAGTCGCTGTGGTGCGTGACGACCGCGCGCCGGTCGATCCGCATGCTCCGCCCCCTGTCGGGTCTCATGCATGCGGTGGTGATGAGAGCCGGTGAGCGTGGT
Source organism: Brevibacterium renqingii (assembly GCF_017808105.1). Taxonomy (GTDB): domain Bacteria; phylum Actinomycetota; class Actinomycetes; order Actinomycetales; family Brevibacteriaceae; genus Brevibacterium; species Brevibacterium renqingii. The sequence continues at coordinate 19,511 of NZ_JADBHF010000012.1, forward strand.
CTCGCCGCCAGACTGGCAGCCGGGCCGCCTCAGGCCTGAGCCGACCAGGCGGTGATGCCTCCGGCCAGGGAACGCAGTCGCACTTCGGGCGGGACGGCGTCGTTGAGGAGTTCGACCGCCTCGGCCGAGCGCGCTCCTGACTTGCAGTGGATGACGATGTCGCCGGGTGACTCTCCGCGTTCGGTTCTGTGCCCGATCGTTTCGGCGACCGCATCCCAGCCGCGTTCGCGCACGCTGGCCAAGGGCAGGTGCAGGGACCCGGGGATCGATGACAGTTCCCTTTCCCAGTCCTCACGCACGTCGATGAGCACCGCCTGTGTGCCGAGTCCGACCAGCTCGGCAGGGGTGATCTCCTCGATCCCGGCATCGGGCCCGGCAGCTGTCCCGGGCGCAGCGGCGGCAGCACAGGCTGCGGCCACCTCGGTGAGGTCGGTGACGGCCGGCCGCTCGGGGTCGGGGGAGAACCGCAGCGTCGAATACTCACCGTCCAGAGCGTCATAGCGCAGCAGGCGGCCGATGAAGGGGGTGCCGATGCCGCAGATGAGTTTGATCGCCTCGGTGGCCATGGCCGACCCCACGGTTCCGCAGAGCACCCCGAGGACTCCTCCTTCGGCGCAGTTGGGCACCGAATCGGGGTCCGGGATATCGGGGAACAGGTCGCGCAGCATCGGACCGTGACCGGGAACGAAGGTGCTCACCTGACCGGCGAACCGGAAGATCGTGCCCCACACCAGGGGAGTGCCGGTGAGTTCGGCGGCATCGTTGGACAGATATCGGGTGGCGAAGTTGTCCGCCCCGTCGAGGACCACATCGTGGTCGGCGAAGAGGTCGAGTGCATTGTCAGGACTCAGCCTGGCCTCGATCGTGCGCACGTGCAGAGAGGGGTCGAGCCGCCGCAGGGCCTCGGCGGCCGAGTCGACTTTCGGCCGCGCGACATCGACGCTGCGATGGATGACCTGACGCTGGAGGTTCGAGGTCTCGACCACATCGTCATCGATGATCGTGATCGACCCGATCCCGGCGGCCGCGAGATAGTTGAGCACCGGCGCACCGAGTCCGCCTGCCCCGATGACCAGCACCGAGGCCGCCCGCAGACGTCGTTGACCCTCGAGCCCGAATCCCGGCAGGCTCAGGTGCCGGGCATAGCGTGCCAACTCGTCCCGGTTCAGCGTGTCAATGGGTTCGACCAGGGGACCGGGATTCACGCTGTCCGCACTCGCAACGGGCGTGGTCGCCTGCGCTCCGGTCATCGGGCTGCGACCAATCCGTCGAAGGTCGACGATGCCAAGGCCAGTGGTCGTTTCGGTATCCGCCCGGCCCCGGCCGCCAGATAGCCGGATTCGACTGCCAAGGCCATTGCCCGGGCCATCGCCTGGGCGTCGTGGGCGCGGGTGACTGCGGAGGCCAGCAGCACGGCGGTGCATCCGAGCTCCATCGCCAGAGCGGCGTCGGAGGCGGTGCCGACACCGGCGTCGAGGATGATCGGCACGTGGGCGCGGGAGACGATGGTTTCGATATTGTGCGGGTTGAGGATGCCCAGGCCGCTGCCGATCGGCGCGCCGGCTGGCATCACCGCTGCCACTCCGGCGTCCTCGAGTCGCTTCGCCAACGCCGGATCGTCGTTCGTATATGCGAAGACCGTGAACCCGTCGAGGACGAGTTCCTCGGCCGCGGCGAAGAGTTCGATCGGATCGGGCAGCAGGGTGTCCTCGTCGGCGATGACCTCGAGCTTCACCCAGTTCGTCTCGAGTGCTTCTCTGGCCAGCTGTGCCGTGAGGACGGCATCCCGGGCGGTATAGCATCCGGCGGTGTTCGGCAGGATGCGGATGCCCAAGCGCTGCAGCATGGTGAACACGGAATCACGCGATTCGGCGTCGAAGCGACGCATCGCCACGGTCGTCAGTTCTGTGCCCGAGGCCTGCAGGGCGTCTTCGAGGATGCTCAGCGAACTCGCGCCTCCGGTGCCCATGACGAGGCGGGAGCTCAGATCCGTGCCGTCGATCGTCCAGGTCATCTCAGCCTCCCTGCACAGCGGTGACGATGTCCACGGTGTGGCCGTCGGTCAGAACGAAACCGGACCAGCCTCCGCGCCGGATCACTTCGCCGTTGACAGCGACGGCGATGCCCAGACGGCCCCCATCGGCAGGGGTCCCGTCCTCGCGCAGCTCCCGTCCGGTGACTTCGGCGACGAGGTCGAGCGCCGAGGTGGCACCGGCCAGTTCATGCGGTTCGCCATTGAGGACGATAGTGGCTGCCTGTGCTGATTCAATCATGGTTTGCTCCTCTTCGAGGTCGTGGTGGGCAGAACAGCGGTGTCGGCGGCATCATCGAAGCGCCGAGGTGAGACGGAGGCGAGAGCGCCCGGAGGCAGCCATTCGGGGCGGCGACCGACAGCGAGTTCGGCACCCAACAGACCGCCGAGCGGGGCAAGGAGGATGCCGTGCCGGAAGTAGCCGGTGCTGACGACGCAGCCGGCGTCGATCCGACCGATCAGGGGCACATCGTCGGGGGAGCCGGGGCGGGCACGAGTGGTGATCTCGGTGATCTCGCAGTCGAGAATGCCCGGAACCAGACGCTGACCATCGTGGAGGAGGCGGTGGACCGATCCGGCGTCAGTGCCGGCTCGACCGTCCTCACGGGAGCTGGCTCCGAGCACGAGCTCCCCATCGGGGCGGGCCACGATGTAGACGGAACGGCCGTTGACGAGGCCGCGGATGGTGCTCGACAGCAGGGGAGTGCGCGCGGCGGGAGCACGCAGGCGCAGAACGTCGCCCCATACCTGGCGCACGGGCAGCCGCGGGGCGCCTGCTACGGCATTCGAGGCTGCTCCGGCGGCGAGGACGACCTGGTCGGAGATCAGCTGCCGCCCGTCCTCGAGCTCGACACCGACGGTGGCGTCTCCGTCGCGCAGCAGCCCGGTCACTCGCGCAGACAGGAGTTCGGAGGCGAACACCGAGTGCAGGGCCGAGACCACTCTCCTGGGGTCGATGGACTGATCCTCGGGGATGCGCACGGCACCGGCGACCGAAGGTGACAAGGACGGTTCGAGCTCTCGCGCCCGTGAACCGGTGATGAGTTCCGTTGCGAACCCGGCTCCCGACTGGGCATCCCGCAGCTCGCGCAGCGCCTGCAGATCGGCACGATCACCGGCACATACCAGGGTTCCGGTGTCGGTGAGGCCGAGATCGGCTGCGTCCGTGTCGGCCACCTCGGCGGCGAACTCCGGGTACATGTCGGCCGCGGTGCGCAGCAGCGGGTACAGCAGCTCCTGCCCCCATACGACCTCGGCGGCCGGAGCGAGCATGCCCGCCGCGGCATGGGAGGCGCCCATCGCGGGATCGGGATCGATGACCGTGACATCGGCGCCGAGGTGGCGCAGGTACCAGGTGGTGGACAGGCCGATGATTCCGGCACCGACGACGATGACGTGCATGGATTCTCCCTCCGGCGGCATGATCCGCATCAGGTCTGACGGTCGGCTGTTACACCCTCTCAGCCTCGTTGGGAGGCTCCCGCGAACTTCCTCTACTCTATGACCATGACCACCGATATTCCACCGCACACCGACGTGTCCGACTCGAGAAGAGCCTGGCGGGAAGCCGAATTGGCTCGGGCTAGCCTCTACCTGTGCACCGATGCCAGGAGTGCCCAGGGTGATCTTCCCGAGTTCCTCGATGCTGCGTACGCCGGCGGCGCCGACATCATCCAACTGCGCGACAAGACCCTCGAAGCCCGAGACGAGATCGCCGCCCTCGAGGTGCTGAAGGAAGTCGCTGAACGGCATGGGAAGCTGTTCTCCGTCAACGACCGTGCCGATATCGCACTCCTGGTCGGCGCCGATGTCTTCCACATCGGCCAAGGGGATCTCACCAGCGCTCAGGCTCGCGCCGTGCTCGGACCCGATGTCCTTCTCGGTCGCTCCACCCATTCGCGGGAACAGGCGCTCGCCGCCGAAGCGGACGGCGAGATCGACTACTTCTGCGTCGGTCCCGTGTGGGAGACTCCGACGAAGCCCGGCCGGCCGGCCGTGGGCACGGGTCTGCTGGCCGAGACGGCTGCTTCGGCGGTCAAACCCTGGTTCGCCATCGGTGGGATCAAGGCCGGTCCCAGACTCTCTGAGGTCCGGGAAGCGGGCGCGGAGCGTGTCGTGGTGGTACGTGCGATAACCTCGGCAGTCGATCCCGCTGCGGCCGCGCGGGTGCTCAAGGAGGAATCGGCATGACGGGTACCACGCACAGCGCAGCGAACGGACAGGAGCCGACGATCCTCATCGCCGGTGCCGGAGCCACCGGAGGAGCCTTCGGCACCTACCTCATCGAGGCCGGCCGCAACGTCACCTTCCTCCTTCGGGAGACGAGGGCGGAGCGGATCCGTGCCGAAGGGCTGCGCTTCGTCTCGCCGGAGGCTGATCGGACGAACTCCGTCAGCGTGATCACCGCCGCGGAGCTCGAGAGGAGCCGGCAGACCTTCGACCTCGTCATCATCGCGGTCAAGGCCGACGGTCTCGATGCCGTCCTCGACGACGTCCGCCCCGCCGTCGGCGCTGACACGCGGATCGTCCCCTTCCTCAACGGCATGGCCCAGATCGACCGTCTGCAGGCCGACTACCCGGGCCAGACCCTCGGCGGGCTCGTCAAGATCGTCGGCACTGTCAAGGACGGTGCGGTGCATCAGCTCACCGACCTGGCCGTGATGACGATCGGCGACCTCTCCGGCGATGAGGTGCCCGAGTCCGTGTCCACGGCTCTCGACGTGCCCGGCTTCAGATTGCAGGTCATCGACGACATCGTCGGCGGGCTGTGGGAGAAGTGGATCTTCATCGCCGCGGCCGGAGTCGTCACCTGCCTGTTCCGGGCGCCGGTCGGAGCGATCGTCGACGCCGACGGGCGGGCTCATGTGCTCCGGATCATCGAGGAGCTCGAATCCGTGGCGGCCGCGGCGTCCCATCCGGTGTCCGCGAGGTCCCACGAGATGACCGTGTCGATGCTCACGGCAGAGGGGTCGGAGTTCACTTCGTCCCTCTACCGGGACGTCACGGCAGGTCTGCCGAGCGAAGCCGAGCACATCCTCGGCGATCTGGCCCGCAAGGCCGCCGAGCTGGGGGTCGACACCCCGCTGCTCGACCTCACGCTGGTGCAGCTGCGCGCCGGGGAAGCTCAGCGGCGTCCCTGACCTCGGCAGTGCCTGTGCGCAGCATCGCCAGATACGGTTCGGTCGGCTGGGTGTGCTCGATGTCGGCCGAACCGTGGGGAGCGGTGAATGTGACGCTGGGGACGCCGTCGACGTCATCGAGGACGATGAGCGTCTCATAGCCTCCCGGCCCCACCGAATGAGACGCGCCGACGGGCAGGTCGAATGCGAGGCTCTCCAATGGACTGTCGGCCTCGGGCGGACGATTCATCTCCTGGGCGGCGATATCGGCGAACTGTTCGGCGGTGATGAGATAGGCCTTGGCCGGAGTGGGACCGGGAACATGATGGTCATAGAAGGCCATCCCGCCGCCCCAGACCTTCGACGAACCGGCGAAGTAGATCGTTCCGGGCAGTTCGACGCAGGCCTCGGCCCGCGGCGGTGTGCCGTCCCTTGCACCCGGATAGCTCACGTGCGCTCCGGGCGGCCGGCCGCCCTGAAGATAGCAGGCGAGCCGATCGCGAGCCATGTTCGAACCGTAGCTGACATACCACACAAGTGCTTGAGACATCCATTTCATCGTGCCACGTTGCCCCGGGCGGCTGTCGAATTCGGACCCCGCAGCGTGTCAGAGGTCTCGCAAGGTCGGAGCGGCACCTGCCTGCCGCGACCGGAATCGGCGATGATGGACACCGTCGGCCGGTTTCGTTCCCGGACCCTAGAATGACGAGCGCACAGCCGCGACCGAGGAGAGAGATGAAGCGCCGACTTCCCGACATCAGAGAACTCGCCCCCTTGCTGAAGTTCGAACCGCCCCGACTCGACCGAGTGGCCGCAAGGCTCGACTCCGCCGCCGATATCTGGGATCTGCGACGCATCGCCCAACGTGTGACCCCGCGCGCACCTTTCGACTACGTCGACGGGGCGGCTCTGGACGAGCGGACCCTGAGCAGGAATCGCAACGCTTTCGCCGAGGTGGAGCTGCTGCCGCGCATTCTCCACGGTGTCGACGCCCCGGACACTTCGACGACAATCGCCGGATCCCGAACTCGTCTGCCGTTCGGCATCGCCCCGACCGGATACACGAGGATGATGCACTCCGAGGGTGAGGTCGCCGGTGTGCGCGCGGCGACGAAGGCCGGAATCCCGTTCTCACTGTCGACGATGGGAACGACCTCGGTCGAGGACGTCGCACAGGCGGCCCCGGACTCGACCCGGTGGTTCCAGCTCTACCTGTGGAAAGACCGGCAGCGCAGCCTCGACCTGCTGCAGCGAGCCCAGGCCAGCGGTTATGAGACTCTGCTCGTCACCGTCGATACGCCCATCACCGGGCAGCGGCTGCGTGATCACCGAAACGGATTGACGATCCCGCCGCGGCTGACCTTGGGTACGATCCTCGACGCCTCGTACCGGCCGGGCTGGTGGTTCAATTTCCTCACCACCGAACCGCCGAAATACGCCTCCCTGTCGGATACCTCGCAGTCCTTGGCGGAGATGACGCAGACGATGTTCGATCCCACCCTCGACCTCGATGACCTGCGGTGGATCCGGGAGCAGTGGTCGGGTCGCCTCTTCGTCAAGGGCATCCTCACCGCTGACGACGCACGTCGGGCTCAGTCGGTCGGAGCCGATGGCCTCGTGGTCTCCAACCACGGCGGGCGCCAGCTCGACCGTGCCCCCGACTCACTGACTTCCCTGGCCGAGGTCCGCGCCGAGGTCGGAGCCGACATGGAACTCATCCTCGACTCCGGAATCATGTCCGGCACCGATGTCGTCACCGCTCTGTGCGCCGGAGCGGACTTCGTCCTCATCGGCCGCGCCTATCTCTACGGGCTCATGGCCGGCGGTCAGAGGGGAGTCGAACGGGCGATCGAACTCATCCGACAGGAGATCCTCACCGCCATGGGGCTCATGGGCGCCCGCAGCATCTCCGATCTCGGCCCCGACCTCGCTCGCGGCCTGCCCTCGGCACCGCAGAAGACGAGCCCGTTCGCATCCAGATCGGCAGCGGAGACGCGCAGGAGCGAGGAAGGCGTCTGAGCAGACGGTAGACGATGTGCCACAGCCGGGTCGAAGATAGGACTGTGAGGATGAGGAGGCGCGAGAGTTGATCACAGCAGCGAGCGTGGGAGAGCAGCTCGAATCAGTGTCGGCCGAGACGCCGCGCATCCTCATCGTCGGAGCAGGCATCGCGGGGATCACCCTGGCCCAGCTGCTCAGAGTTCAGGGGCTCGAACCGGTGCTCGTGGACCGGTCCGCCGACGCGCGACGCATGATCGGAGACAACCGGGCCGGGTACATGCTCGCGCTCATGCCCATGGTCGACCCGATCATCGACGCCCTCGGCGTTCGGGACACCTATCTCGACGCCAGCGTCGGCATCGACCGCTATGTCGCCCATGCGCACTCCGGGCGCGTTCTCCGGCAGGACCGCCTCGGCGATCTGCTGGCCGAGTACGGTGACTACCGGGGGATCTCCCGGGCCGCGCTGCTGACGGTGCTCACCGGTGATGACTGTCCGGTGGCTTTCGGCACCACTGTGTCCGGGCTTGCTGAAGACGAGCGATCGGTGACCGTCACGTGGGGCGATGATTCCGGTGCGGCAGCGGAATCGGCGCGTACCGCGTTCGACATCGTCGTCATCGCCGACGGAATGAACTCGCGGACCCGGGACCTCGCACCGAGTCGCGGCTCCCTCGGCGCAGCCCGGTCGGCAGACGCGGTGGACACCTTGGACACGGCGTGGGGAGGCTGGGTGTGCTGGGCAGATGCCGACGGGAGCCCGGACGCCGTCGACGAGATCTGGGGCGACGGCTTCTTCCTCGGCATGTATCCGGTCAAGGACGGCATCGGCGTCTTCCTCGGATGCCCCGACTCACGGGAGCCGCTGGGGCCACGACGGTTCGCCGATGAGGTCAGGGCGAAGCTGAAGGTGCTGACACCACGCATCGACGCCTGCCTCGAGGCGATCGCCACAGCCCGAGACCCGTTCTTCTGGCCGTTGCGTGACTCCCGCGCTCGCCGTTGGGCCGAGGGACGCACGGTCCTCCTCGGCGATGCGGCGGCCGGCTTCCTCCCCACGGCCGGCATCGGAGCCGGCATGGCGATGGAATCCGCCCACATGCTCGCCCGTGCGATCGCCGCAGGCCGCGACGACCCGGTGACAGCGCTGAAGCGCTTCGAGGACCGCCAGCGTCCGCGCGTCGAGGCCGCCCACGAGAATTCACGCGCCCTGGCAGGGCTGATGTTCGATCGGTCCCGGCTGCTTGCGGCCGCCCGCGACCAGGTGTTCCGGATTCTCAGCATCAGGACCGCACTGAAGCCGATACTCAAGCTGCTCGAGACCCCGGCCGAGCAGATGTGAGCCTGCTCGCACCCGGAGGATCCCCCGTCCGTGACAGGTCCGGCTGTGGTAGGAATGGCCAGGGTCCTCGTGCGTGGACCCGCCGAACCACGAGCGAGGACGACCATGAGAACACCTGCCGCCGAGGCGACCGGAGAGCGCCGACTCAGACGGGGACTGAAGTCGAGGCACCTGCAGATGATCGCCATCGGCGGGGCCATCGGCACCGGACTGTTCCTCGGCTCCGGCGGAACGATCTCCCAGGCCGGGCCTGGCGGCGCCGTGCTGGCCTATGCGGCGATCGGCGTCATGGTCCTCGTCGTCATGCAGTCACTGGGGGAGATGTCCACGCATCTGCCGGTGGCCGGGTCCTTCCACACCTATGGAACGAAGTACGTCAGCCCCTCGTTCGGCTTCGCGATGGGATGGAACTACTGGTTCAACTGGGCGATCACCCTGGCAGCCGAGCTCGTCGCGGCCGGAGTCATCATGTCCTTCTGGCTGCCCGGCGTGCCGTCGTGGGTCTGGGCGGCGAGCTTCCTCATCCTCCTCGGCGGTCTGAACTTCCTCTCGTCGAAAGCCTTCGGTGAGGGTGAGTTCTGGTTCGCCGCCATCAAAGTCATCGCCGTGCTGGCGTTCCTCGTCCTCGGTGTGCTGATGATCGTCGGCATCATCGGAGGCTCCGCGCCGGGACTGCGCAACTGGACGACGGGAGAGGCACCGTTCGTCGGCGGCTGGATGTCGGTCATCAGTGTGTTCATGATCGCCGGCTTCTCCTTCCAGGGGACAGAACTCGTCGGTGTCACGGCCGGGGAGTCGGAGAACCCGCGCAAGGACATGCCGCGAGCCATCCGGACCGTGTTCTGGCGCATCATGCTCTTCTACATCGGCGCCATCGTGATCATCGGCTTCCTGCTGCCCTACACCGATCCGTCGCTGCTGGCCTCGGCGAACAACGAGGACGTCACCGCTTCGCCATTCACGCTCGTGTTCGAACGCGCCGGAATCGCCGTGGCCGCGGGAATCATGAATGCCGTCATCCTCACCGCGATCCTCTCGGCCGGCAACTCGGGCCTCTACGCCTCGACCCGCATGCTCTACGCCATGGCCAAGGACGGAACCGCGCCGAGGCTGTTCGCCCGACTCAACGAGCGCGGAGTGCCGGTCATGGCACTGCTTGCCACCGCCGTGATCGGACTGTTCGGGTTCCTCTCCGAGGTCATGGGCGACGGAGGTGCTTACACGTGGCTGATGAACGTCTCGGGCCTGTCCGGATTCATCGTGTGGGTCGGCATCGCCTGGTGTCATTTCAGGTTCCGACGTGCTTACCTGCGGCAGGGGCATTCGGTCGACGGGCTGCCGTACCGTGCTCCGCTGTTTCCGATCGGTCCGATCATTGCGCTGATCATGCTCATCGTCGTCATCATCGGCCAGAACGTGCAGGCCGTCGTCAACGGCCGCCTGCTCGAAGTCGCCAGCGCCTATGCCGGTCTGCCGGCATTCCTGCTGCTGTGGCTCGGGCACCGAGTGATCACGGGCCGACGTTCGCGGATCGTCCGACTCGAAGAGATGGACGTCGCCGGCCTCGAGGTCAAGGCGCCCTGAAGAAGCCGGACACATGCCGACACGAACGGCCGTGAGTGTGCATTTCTGAGTTCGACAATGGGTTAAGCTAGGCTCGCCTTACTATTCGAAAAGGAAGCCATGCGCCGAACACTCGCCCCGATTCTTGCCTCCCTGCTCGTCCTCGCCGGTTGCGGCGGAGGCGGCTCGGACTCCGCGGACACCTCCGGGCCCAACGTCGACACCAAATTCGGGTCTGTCGAAGTCCCCGCCGACCCGCAGAAAGTCGTTGCCCTGGGCTGGGGAGATGCCGAAACGGCTCTGGCCCTGGGCGTACAGCCTGTCGGGGCCTCCGACTGGGTCGAATTCGGCGGCAAAGGCGTCGGTCCCTGGGCCGAAGACCTCTACGACGAGGCTCCGGAGATCATCGCCACCATGGAGCCCGACTACGAAGCGATCGCGGCCCTCGAACCGGACCTCATCCTCGACACGAAGAGCTCCGGCGAACAGAAACGCTACGATCGCCTCTCCGAGATCGCGCCGACCGTCGGTCCTCCGAAGGGTGGGGACGACTACCTGACGACCATGGACCAGCAGGTCGAACTCGTCTCCCAGGCGCTGGGCAAGGAGGACAAGGGCGAGAAGCTGCTGAAGGACCTCGACGCGAAATTCGCCGAAGCCCGCAAGTCCCATCCGGACTTCGACGGGAAGTCCGTGGCCGTGGCCGCGAAGACCTCGGAAGGCTGGGGTGCCTATATCGACGGCACCGAGCGGGTGCAGTTCATGGAGAACCTCGGTTTCACCCAGTCGGAGAAGATCTCGGCGCTCGAACCCGAAGGCTTCACCGCACCGATCTCGGAGGAGAATCTCGATCAGCTCGACGCGGACCTGCTCGTCGTGTTCCCCATCTACATCAAGGATTCCGAGGTCACCGACGACTCCGCTTTCAAGCGGGTGCCTGCCGTTGAGGACGGCCACGCCCTGGTGCTGACCGAAGACCTCAACGACGTGCGCCAGGCGTTCTCCCTCAACTCGGTGCTCTCGGCGGCCTACGCCGCTGACAGAATGCCCGAACTCATCGAGAAGCATCTGGGCTGAGTCGCTCGGGCGGCCGCTCGGCGCTCGACGCCCGTCGTCGGAGTCGGCTTCAGCTGTGGCGTCCGCCGCGCAGCGCCTCGAGGCCGATGTCGATGATGCGCGCGTGGCGGACCTCGGCGAGCGAGCCGATCGGCAGCCACTCGGCGCGGTCGGTCGTCCCGCCGACTTCGAGGGTGCCGAGCGTGCCTCCGGTGATCCGGGCCTCGAAGACGACCCGTGCGCCTTTGAACGGCCGCGGGGCCGAGGTCCCGAACGCAGGATTGCGACGCGACTCCGTGAACGTATGCGTGGTCAGAGGGCGGATCAGCTCGGCATCGTAGCCGGTCTCCTCTTTGATCTCGCGTATCGTGCCCTCTTCGATGCTCTCGTCGAATTCGATGCCCCCTCCGGGGAGCGTCCAGATCGCGTGGACGTGGTCCCGACCGCCGTTGAACCAGCTGAGAAGGACTTCATCATCGTCGTTGACGATGACGGCATAACCGGCAAGTCGAGTGTCATATTCGGAGAAGTGCATGACCTCACCCTACCCGCGCCCGTGACAGGGGAGCGGCTGTCAGCCTCGCCTCCTGACCCGCTAGGCTGGAGTGGTGACCACCATCTTCAGCAAGCGCGTGGGTGAGACCGGCCGACGCATCGTGTTCCTCCACGGACTGTTCGGCCGCGGCAAGAACTTCACCCGGATCGCCAAGGCGCTCGCCCCCGAGTTCTCGAGCCTGCTCGTCGACCTGCCCAACCACGGAGACTCCGATTGGACCGCAGCGTTCGACTACATCGAAATCGCCGATGCAGTCGCGGATCATATCGCCGAGGTGACCGAGGCCGAACAGCGGCCGGTGCACCTGGTGGGACATTCCCTCGGCGGCAAGGTCGCCATGGTCCTCGCCCTGCGCCGCCCCGATCTCATCGACCGGCTCGTCATCGTCGACATCGCCCCCAAGGCCGGCGGATCCACTGGCGTCTTCGAGCATCTGCTCTCGAGCCTGGCCGACCTCGACCTCGACCGAGTGGAATCGCGCACGGACGCCGACGTCGCCCTGCAGGAGCCGATTCCGGAGGCTGCCACCAGGGGATTCCTGCTGCAGAACCTGCGCCCGACCTCGTCAGGCTATGCCTGGCAGCCCAACCTCGAACTCCTGTACTCGAGCCTCGATGCCATCGGCGACTTCCCGGATATGGGCGATGCGCAGTTCGACCACCCTGTCTTGTGGGTGGCAGGCGAGGACTCCGAGTACATCAGCAGAGATGACCTGCCGCAGATGCGCGCACTGTTCCCGCGGACCACACTGCTCACCGTCAAGGGCTCAGGACACTGGGTGCATTCGGAGAAGCCGCAGGCCTTCGTCTCAGCTCTGACCACTTTCTTCGGCAGATCCTGACGAAGGAATATGCTGAAGAGGTCCGACGTTGCCCCAACGAGCTCGTCATAGTCACCTATGTTTCAGGAGGAATGCGTGAGCACTTCGATCCCGGTCGATGGCACACCGAAGTTCGCCGAGTACGCGGACGGAACACGACTGGTCAGCACCGAATGGGTTGCTGAACATGCCGGCGACCCCGGACTCGTCATCGTCGAAAGCGACGAGGATGTGCTGCTCTACGAGACCGGCCACATCCCCGGAGCCGTCAAGGTCGATTGGCACACCGAGCTCAATGACACAGTGACCCGCGACTACGTCGATGGCGAAGGCTTCGCAGCGCTCATGTCCGCCAAGGGCATCTCGCGAGATGACACCATCGTCGTCTACGGAGACAAGTCCAACTGGTGGGCAGCCTACGCCCTGTGGGTGTTCACCCTCTTCGGCCACGAAGACGTCCGGCTCATGGACGGCGGACGTGCCAAATGGCAGGCAGAGGGCCGTGAGATGACGACCGAGAAGCCGAAGCCCGCGCCCACCGACTATCCCGTCGTCGAACGCGACGACTCGGCCATCCGCGCCTTCCTGCCCGAGGTTCGCGACAGCCTCGGCGCATTGCCTCTCATTGACGTGCGCAGCCCCGAGGAGTACTCCGGCGAACGCACCCACATGCCCGCGTACCCGGAGGAGGGCGCCCTGCGAGGCGGTCATATCCCGGGCGCGAAGTCCATGCCCTGGGGCAAGGCGGCCAATGAGGACGGCACGTTCAAATCCGCGGCCGAGCTCAAGGAGCTCTACACGGAGCAGGCCGGTCTGGGAAGAAGCGACGAGGTCATCGCCTACTGCCGCATCGGCGAACGCTCCAGCCACACCTGGTTCGTTCTCAAACACCTGCTCGGGTACGAGAACGTCCGCAATTACGACGGGTCCTGGACCGAATGGGGCAACGTTGTGGGCGTGCCGATCGCCACCGGTTCCGAGCCCGGGGAGGTGCGCGGAGCCTGATGACCGCCGAAACCGCGCCCGAGACCGCCGACCTGCCGGAGGGCCTGGCAGACATCGTCAACGACTTCGCCGACACCGAGACCGATGACCGTCTGCAGCTGCTGCTGGAGTTCGCGACCGATCTTCCCGAGCTGCCCGCGCAGTACACGGATCATCCGGAGCTGCTCGAGCCCGTGCCCGAATGCCAGTCGCCGATCTTCCTCGTCACCGAGGTCGAGAGCCCCGAAGCCGGGGACGAAGCGGTCGTGCGGCTGCACTTCTCCGCGCCGCCGGAGTCGCCCACGACCCGCGGGTTCGCCGGGATCCTGCACGATGGCCTCGACGGTGCCACTGCCGGGACGATCCTGTCGGTCCCGTCGGATCTGCCTCTGCGGCTGTCGCTGTCGGCAATCGTCAGCCCGCTGCGGCTGCGCGGAATGAGCGGAATGCTCTCGCGCATCCAGCGACAGGTGTCCGAGAGGATCGGCAAGATCACAGCCGGTTGAGCCTCATATCGCTTGGCTGAGATGGCCGCGTGAGTTACAGTGTGGTTAGCCTGCCCTTAGTCGCCGCACTCGAGAAGGACCATCAGATGACCGGTTCCGCCACCGCTTCTGCGGCGAAACCGCACACTGACAGCGGTCAGCCCGCTGGTCGGAAACTGTGGTTCAAGCGTGTGGTGGGGCTGGTGACCGCCTGCATCGTGCTCATCGTCGTGGTGCTGGCCTCACTGGCCATCGGTGCCCGCGACATGCCCGTGTCCGAAGTCCTCGGCGCGTTCTTCTCACCCAACGGCAGCGATGACCAGCTCGTCGTCCTCGAACTCCGCCTGCCGCGGACCGTGCTCGGCGTCCTCGTCGGCATGGGGCTGGGCCTGGCCGGAGGCCTCATCCAAGCCCTGACGCGCAACCCCTTGGCGGACCCTGGCATCCTCGGCGTCAACGCCGGAGCCTCCTTCGCTGTCACCATCGGAGTCGCGTTCTTCGGAATCACCTCGATCACCGGCTATATCTGGTTCGCCTTCCTCGGCGCGCTGATCGCCACGATCGGGGTCTACATCATCGGATCCTCGGGACGCAGCCGCACGGTCGACCCGATCCGCCTCACATTGGCCGGAGTCGCCGTGGCCGCGGTGCTCACCGGGCTCACCAAGGGGATCCTGCTCACGAATGAACGCGCATTCGACGCGTTCCGGTCGTGGGACGTAGGTGCGATCGCCGGCCGCGACTTCGACACGATCACCGCGATCCTGCCGTTCATGATCATCGGCATCGTACTCGCCCTGGCCCTGTCCCATTCGCTCAACGCGGTGGCGCTCGGGGACGATCTGGCCGCCAGCCTGGGAACCTCGGTCAACCGCACTCGAGTGTTCTCCATCCTCGCCGTGACCCTGCTGGCCGGAGCGGCCACGGCAGCCGCCGGCCCGATCGGCTTCATCGGACTGATGATCCCGCACATCGCTCGGTGGATCGTCGGCACCGATCAGAGGTGGATCCTCGGATACTCGCTCGTGCTCTCTCCCATCCTGCTCCTGGCCTCCGATGTGATCGGAAGAGTGGTGATGAAACCCGGCGAACTCCAGGTCGGAGTCGTCACCGCATTCGTCGGTGCACCGGTGCTCATCGCCCTGGTCCGTCGGAAGAAGGCGAGCGGTCTGTGAAAACCAGCCATCTTGCGGTGCAGGAACGCACACTGTGTCCTCATCCGAGAACCCTGCCGGGGGAGAGGGTCGACTTCGGTCGGCCGATGCTGCGTGTCTTCGGCGTTCGACTCGACATGCGCGTCCTCATCACCGCCGGCATCGTGGCGCTTCTCGCTCTGGCCTGCGGATTCGCCGGTCTCATGCTCGGGAAGTTCTCCCTCTCCATCGGAGAAGTCTTCCAAGGCCTGGTCGGGATGGCGGACAAGCGCATCGTCAACACCGTGGTCGGTGAGTGGCGCGCCCCGCGTGTGCTCGCCGGCATCGTCCTCGGCGCCGGGCTCGGAGTCTCCGGAGCTGTCTTCCAGTCGCTGACTCGCAATCCACTCGGCTCCCCGGACATCATCGGTTTCTCCACCGGGGCCTACACCGGTGGAATCGTCACCATCATCGTCTTCGGCACGAGCTTCGTCTCGACCGCCGCCGGAGCGATCATCGGTGGACTGCTCACCGCCGTGATCGTCTACATGCTCACCTGGAAGGGCGGAGTCCAAGGCTTCCGCCTCATCATTGTCGGCATCGCTCTGACAGCGATGCTCAACGCCTTCAACACGTGGCTGATCCTGCGGGCCGACCTCGAACTGGCCATGGCCGCGGCCACCTGGGGTGCGGGAACACTGAACGGGATGGGGTGGTCGACTATCGCTCCCGCCGCTGTCGCCACCGTTGTCCTGGGACTGGCCTGTGGGCTCTTCGCGCGTGACCTCGGGACCCTGGAGCTCGGCGACTACGCTTCCAAAGCCTTGGGGGTGCGGAACGAGCCTGTGCGCGCAGCCCTCATCGTCGTCGCGGTGGCGCTCGTGGCAGTGGTCACGGCGGCCGCCGGACCGATCGCGTTCGTGGCATTGGCCGCCCCGCAGATCGGACGGCGGATCGCCAAAGCGCAGGGAACCAGCCTGCTCGCCTCTGCCGCTGTCGGTGCTCTGCTCCTCGTGGCCGCCGACCTCATCGCTCAGCATGCCTTCGGCGACATCCAACTGCCTGTCGGCATCATCACCGTGAGCATCGGCGGAATCTATCTCATCTGGCTCCTCATCCAAGAAGCTCGGAAGGCATCATGAGCACTCTCAACGCCGACACACACTCGCCCCTGGTCGCCCAGCATCTCGATCTGGCCTATGACCACCGCGAGATCGTGAGCGACCTCGATGTGGCCATCCCCGACGGGAAGTTCACAGTCATCGTCGGACCCAATGCGTGCGGGAAGTCCACTCTGCTGCGAGCCCTCGCCAGGCTGCTCCCTCCCGCTGACGGTGCAGTGCTGCTCGACGGGAACAACATCGCGAAGATGAAGACGAAGAAGATTGCCCAGCGTCTGGGGCTCCTCCCACAGACATCCATCGCTCCGGAAGGCATCACGGTCGCTGAACTCGTGGCCCGCGGTCGCCACCCGCACCAGTCGTTTCTCCGTCAGTGGACCGATGCCGACGAAGCCGCTGTGCTCTCGGCACTGCGAGCGACGAACACCGAAGAGCTGTCATCGCGGCAGGTCGACGAGCTATCCGGCGGTCAGCGCCAGCGGGTCTGGGTGGCCATGGTTCTGGCCCAGGAGACCTCGCTGCTGCTGCTCGACGAGCCGACGACCTTCCTCGACGTCGCCTTCCAGATCGAACTGCTCGACCTGTTCTGCCAGCTCAATCACGAGTACGGCCACACACTCGTCGCGGTGCTCCACGACCTGAATCAGGCCTGTCGCTACGCGGATGAGATCATCGCGATGAAGGACGGCGAGATCGTCGCCCAGGGCAGACCCGAGGAGATCATCACCGCCGAACTCGTCGACGAGGTCTTCGGCATCGGCTGCACCGTCATCGACGACCCCGTGACCGGAGCGCCGATGATTGTGGCGGGTATGCCGAAGAAGACCTTCGCCGACAGGTGAGCCGGATGCGGACTGCATCTTCAGCTGCGCCGATCACGGGGAAGTGACGAAGCAGATCGCGCCCGGTGCTCAGGACCAGTTCGCGAGGTAAGAACTCACTTCCGTGCGGCTCTGACCAGCCCGGTGATCCCCAGCACAGCACTCACGGCGACGGCGCCCCAGATCGCACCGAGGACGAGGGAGAAAGCGGTGTTCACCAGCCAACCGAGAAAGCCACCGACAGCGGGAATCGCTGCGACGGGCGTTTCGAGATGGTGGACGAAGCCGTAGAGGACGTGGAAACCGAGTTCATCGGTGCCGACGAGGATGATGTGCCCACCGACCCAGAGCATGGCGAAGGTGCCGACGACGGAGAGCAGGGCGAGCAGCTTCGGCATGGCGCCAACGAGGAAGCGACCGAACTTCTGCGGACCTTGAGCGTCCTTCGTCGCCAGGTGCAGACCGATATCGTCCATTTTGACGATGAGTGCGACGACGCCGTAGACGCCGATTGTGATCGCCAGGGCGACAAGGACCAGAATGAGCGCCCGGCTCGTCAGGGACTTCTCGGCCACCTCGTTGAGCGCGATGACCATGATCTCGCAGCTGAGGACGAAATCGGTCGTGATGGCCGAGCGGACGATTTTCTTCTCTGCTGCGGCGCCGTCGGAGGCGTTCTCTTCCGTTCCGTCGCTGTGGGCCTCATGGCTCTTCTCATGATGGGCGATCCAACCGAGCTTCTCGAAGATCTTCTCAGCGCCCTCGAAACACAGATACGTGCCGCCGATCATGAGCAGCGGGGTGAGGAGCCAGGGCAGGAACTGGCTGAGCAGCAGGATGATCGGCAGAATGATGACGATCTTGTTGACCAACGAGCCCAGGGCGATGCGCTCAATGATCGGCAGTTCGCGTTTCGGGCTGACTCCTTCGACGAACTTCGGAGTCACCGCTGCATCGTCGACGACGACGCCGGCGGCCTTCGCACCGGCACGCGATGCCCCGGCAGCGACATCATCGAGACTGGCAGCGGAGAGTTTGACGAGGGCGGTGACATCGTCGAGGAGTGCGATCAGACCCCCGGCCATCTATCGGCCTTCGTTCGTATCAGCTGAGCCGGGCGGCTGCCGGAGCAGAACACCGAGGTGGTTGTCGGCCGTGTCGAAGAGTTTGAGCTGATCTCCATCGGGTTCGACACGACGGGCCTTGGGCACCCACGTGAGCATTCCCGGCGCGGCCATGAGCGTTGTCATGGACGGTGCGATCATCAGGCCTTCGGCTTCCTCCGACCACGAGGTGGCGATGGCATTGGCCCCGTCGCTGCCGCGCACCGTGCCGTCCTCGAGGAATGCGAGGAAGGCTCTCTCGTTCTTCTCGGCCGCCCAGCGGCCGACTACCTCATGTGTCATTTGTCTTCCTTCTCCAGTCCGCCGATGACCTTGCCATTGCTGTCTTCGACCTTCATGACGTTGCCCTCGACCGTGGCCGTGGATGCCTTGCCCAACCAGGGGTCGACGCCTGCGCAGGCTTTCTGCGTGGTCATGAACGATTCGATGATGATCTCGTCTCCCTCGACCTTCCACGTGGTCGCGATCGCATTGCAGCCGTCCGAGCCTTTGAGGGAACCGTCGTCGGAGAACTCGAGGAAGGGATCTCCCTTCTCAGGAGAGGTCCACTTGCCGACGGGGTCGATCGTCGACGCGTCCTTGCTCGGAGACGCGGCCCCGGTCGACTCGCTCGGAGCCGAGGAGCTCGGATTCCGGGGATCGACCCCAGTGTCACATGCGGCGAGCGGAAGCGTGAGCGCCAGAGCGGCCACCCCGAGCGCAAACCTGCTCAGATTGCGCGAAACGGCCGTCGTTCGAAGCGGTGTGTGGTTCGACATGCCCTGATCATAACGGCCGCGGTTCGACGGGACCTGTACGAACGTCGAACTCGGGCGAAGAAGCGACTTCTGTAAGTTGTGTTCACCTACAACTCACATTGTCCTTGCCATGCGTCGTGACCAAACCGTAATCTTTCACACGGTTGAAAATCTGACACCGAAGATGCGCACCACCGATCGGTGAGCCGTGTTGAGGCGCCGGACAATCGAAGCACCGACAACGATCAAGGAAATCAACAGTATGCAGAAGAAACTCGTTCAGAGTTCACTGGCACTGAGCGCCGTTGCGGCGCTGGGCCTGGGAAGCGCATTCGTCGCCTCTCCCGCGATGGCCGACAGCGCCCCGCAGAAGCTGAATCTTCAGAGTGAAGCTCAGGTCCAGAAGGCACTGTCCGGAATCGAAGGCGTCAACGCCTACGGTGCCGACGGCGGCAAGCTCAACATCGGCGTCGCCGAGAAGACCGACGAGGTCAAGGATCTCGAGAAGAAGTACAACAACATCAAGGTCACCGAGGGCGTCAAGGAACTCAAGCCCTACGCGAAGAACGACCTCGTCGGCGGTTCCGGATACCTCGTCAAGGCCGGCGAAGCCGGTGGCGCCTGCTCGACTGGATTCACGGGCTGGGACGGAGATGGCAAGCCCGTTGTGCTGACAGCCGGACACTGCTCGAAGATCATCAACGAAGAGACGAACGAGTTCGACGGCGACACCACTGTCGATCAGACCGAGAAGCCGTCGACCTCCGAGGCCAACGGGGGAGAGGGCTTCCAGGCCTCCGGCAGCGGCGTCATCGGCAAGTGGGGCTTCCACAGCTTCGGCGGCGACCTCCTCGAAGGCTCCGACCAGAACAAGTGGCCAGAGCCCAGCGAGTCCGACATCGACTTCGCCGTCATCGACGTCGATGATTCGAAGTACAACGTCAAGAGCGGTATCACCGACTGGAAGACCGCCGACTCGGACGATCTGGCCAAGTCGACGACCGACATCACGAAGGTGGGATCGCACAAGGACGGCTCGATCAAGAAGTCGGGTCGGACCACCGGCCAGACCGAAGGTGAAGTCCTCCCTCGGTCGGAATACGATTTCGACTACCAGAACGTCGGCGGCCGCTGGGTCCACGGATTCGGCGTGACCGCACCGGCTGACAAGCCCTTCTCGCAGCCCGGCGACTCGGGCGGCGGCGTCTACCAGGGTGAGACCGCCGTCGGTGTCATCTCCGGTGGCGGAAACCTCGATGCCGACACCTCATTCACTTGGGTCGCTGACCTCGACCACTCGCTCGAGCAGTCCGGTACGGACTTCAACCTGGAGAAGCCGGGCGAAGAGACTCCTGAAGCACCCGATGCTCCGAAGGTCGAAGACCAGACCATCGAGCCCGAGGAGAAGATCACCGGCAAGGCCGAAGCCGGCGCCGAGGTCAAGGTGTCGTGGAAGGCCGCTGAAGGAAGCGAGTCCGGCACCGAGGCGGCGGAGGGAGACTCGGAGACGGTCAAGGCCGATGAGAACGGCAAATTCTCCGTCGAAGGTCCTGAAGAAGCCGGCGACTACAAGGGCATCGCGACGGCATCTGCTGAGGGACAGCAGTCCAAGAAGACCGAGTTCGACCTGATCGTAGAGGAGGAAGAGACTGAAACTCCTGCTCCCGCTGAACGCGAGATCAGCGTCGACCCCAAGGAGATCGCTGCCTCTGAGTTCGTGAAGGAAGACGAGGGCGTGACTATCACGGTCAAGGGCTTCGATGAAGGCGAGAAGGCGACCCTCAAGGTCGCTTCAGGTCCTGAGAACGTCAAGGGCATCACCCTCAAGGAAACCGCGAACGAGAACGGCGCTGCTGCATTCGCCATTTACGGCACGAGTAAATCCGACCCCTCGGCCTACCTCGGCAAATATGATGTCCAGGTCACCGGTGCCAACGACACCGAAGACGAAGATGCTCTGACGGGCTCCTTTGAGGTCGTTGCCGATGAAGACGGCAATGGCGGCGGCACCGGCGGCGATGACGACGGCAACAACGACGGTGGAAACAACGACGACGGTGGAAACAACGACGACGGTAACAGCGATGATGGCAATGGTGACGGCGGCTCCGATCTGCCTCGCACCGGTGCCGAGCTGACCGGCCTCGCCGCCGGAGCGGGCCTCCTCGTCGTAGGTGGAACCGCAGTCGTTCTGACGATGCGCCGCCAGAAGAAGAACTGAATCCAGCGCGGCTGACCGCCTGACGGTCCGCCACTGCTCGATACCGATGCCCCTGGTCGTCTGACCGGGGGCATCGGCTATTCAAGGTCGCCGGGGAGCAAGGGCCAGGAAGCCATCTCCTTCTACGTCGCCTGCAGTTTCGTACATTTAGTTCACAGTTTCGGTACTACTTTCTTGGTAGTCGATGAGTGGAGCCCGTAACCTTACCGTGACTTAGGTCATCGAATTGTGACATTGTTCCCTCAAAAAGAGAGACGACTACATATGCAGAAGAAACTCGTGCAGAGTTCGCTGGCGATGGCAGCGGCTGCGGCACTTGGGCTCGGCGGCGCGTTCGCTGCCTCCCCAGCCGCGGCTGATCAGCCTGAGGTGAAAGTATCGAACGAGAGTGCGGTGCAGACCGCTGTCTACAAGAACCTGTCAAACAAAGACGGCGAGCTGATTTCGGAAGTCGGGCGTTTCGGCGTTGATGGAGACGACCTCGTCATCGGCGTTTCGAAGAAGAGCGAGAAGGTCAAAGCGTTCTCCTCAAAGTACGACAACGTTGAGGTTGTCGTCGACTCGCGATATGTGAAAGCGGAGCCTCAGGCGGCCACGGACCTGGTAGGCGGCGCCGGATACATGGTGAATGTTCCATCAGACCCGAAACTTGCATCTGTATGCTCTACCGGATTTGCTGGCTGGGACGCACAGGGTAACCAGGTGGTTCTGACCGCAGGTCACTGTGCCGTGGACACCACCAACGGTGCTCAGAATGAGATCATCGATCTCGAGAAGCCTTCGATTGCGGAGGCTGCCGGCGGGGAAGGCTTCCAGCCCGCCAAAACAGGAGCTCCGGGCACGTGGGGATTCCACCAATACGGTTCCGAAATAGTGAACGACACGGTCGCTGACGAAGAGAAGGCCATCGACTTCGCCGTCATTAAGGTGGCAGACGGATTCACCACGAAGCCGGAGGTGACCGACTGGACGACAGCTGATTCCGACGATCTGTCGAAGAGCACGACTGAGATCACCAAGGTCGGCACAGCTACTCCTGGCGCTTCCATCAATAAGTCGGGCAGGACCACCGGAGTGACGGAGGGAACAGTACTCGACGATCCCGAAGCCTTTGAATATGCCAATATCGGCGGTCGTGCCGTCCACGGCTTCGAGGTGACCTCGGGAGCTGAACGGTTCTCCGATCACGGTGATTCCGGTGGTGCTGTGTACCAGGGCGACACAGCGGTCGGAGTCATTTCGGGCGGACCTGATTCCGGCGAATGGACCTGGGTCGCCGACCTTGAGAACTCACTTGAGAAGTCGGGCGCCACTTTCACCCTCGAGAAGCCAGACGACGGCGACGATGGTGCGAAGACGGACGCTGACGCTGATGCCGATGCCAAGGACGCCGGCGCCGATGCGGACGCCGGTGCTGAAGTCGACGCCGGTGCTGATGGAAATGATGCTGGTTCGGACGCCGACGCTGACGGTGAAGAAGCACCGGAGGAGCCAGTCGCTAAGGACCAGATCGTTGATGAGGGCGGTACTATCGTCGGCAAAGCCGAGCCGAAAGCCGAGGTCAAACTGACCTGGGCACCGAAATCCGAGAAGCAGACGGGGAACTCCACTCACGACGCTCCCGCACAGGGTTCGATGAGTGTCACTGCAGGTGCGGATGGCAAGTTCAAGGCCGAGGCACCTGCGGAAGCCGGTGTGTACTCATACAGCGCGATTGCCATTGTCGACGGTGTCGCTTCGGACGCTATTGAGTTTGTGGTGACTGTTGAAGAGCAGGCCGCTGACGAAGCCGATGGAGGTGCGGCCGACGGTGCCGACGCTGAGGGCGCTGCCGACGCTGAAGGTGCCGCCGACGGCGCCGACGCTGACGCAGCCGCCGATGGTGCTGACGCTGACGCGGCCGCCGAAGGTGCTCAGGCAGAAGCCGACTCGGATGGCTCCAAGGACGGCGAGGCCCCGGCCGAGCGCAAGCTGAGCATCGATCCGAAGGAAGTTGCTGCCTCCGACTTCGTCCAGCAGGACAAGGGCGTGCAGATCACCGCTGAAGGCTTCGACGAGGGCGAAAAGGTCACGCTCGAGGTCGTTGCCGGTCCGGAGAACGTCGAAGGCATCACCCTTGACGAGGTCGCGAACGAAGACGGAGTCGTCGGATTCTCCATCTACGGCACCAACGCCTCCGACCCCTCGGCTTACCTCGGTAAGTACGATCTCCAGGTCACCGGGGCCAACGACGCCGAAGACGAAGATGCTCTGACAGGCTCCTTTGAGGTCGTTGCCGATGAAGACGGCAACGGCGGCGGAACCGGCGGCGATGACGACGGCAACAACGATGATGGAAACGGTGACGGCGGATCCGATCTGCCCCGCACCGGTGCCGAGCTCACCGGCCTCGCCGCCGGAGCCGGACTCCTCGTCGTAGGTGGAACCGCAGTCGTGCTGACCATGCGCCGCAAAAAGAACAACTGAGGTTGAACACCACGGTCTCAGGCTGACCGTTTGAATGAAAGTGCCCCTGGTCGCTCGGCCAGGGGCACTTTCTCAACTCACGCCCAGTCTGGGCCGCTACGTTCGCTCATACCGAAGATCAACAGGCAGTGGGTGGTGCCCGCAGGCGCGGTCAGGAAGGAGCCTCGGATGAGCCTTGAAGACGATCCGTTCGACTATCAGGTCACCAAGTCAGGAGTTCTGCTCATTCGTCGAGGCGGCCGCATCGTGATGGAGCTGGGCGGAAAGAAGGCTGCGGCGCTCATCCCCAGGCTCGGCCGCGACGCCGACAGCGACCAACAGCTGCTGGCCCGCGTGACGGGCAACTACCGCCACGGAAACGAACGACAGATTCGCGGCGACTGAGTCTGGCTGGACGTTCGTTCAGCTATTGATAGTGTTGTGACATGAGTCAAACGCCCTCCAGCGAATTCGTCCGTGCCACCGCCGTCGAGCGACAGGGCGACCATACCTTCACCGCGGAGCTCGATGCCGGGTGGAAAGTGGGAGGCGCCGTCAACGGGGGATACCTCCTCGGAGTCGCCGGTCGGGCGTTGCGTGACCTCAATCCGAGTACACCGGATCCGTTGGTGATCTCCACTTTCTACCTCGGGCCGAGTACGGAAGGACCTGTCGACATCTCGACGCGGACACTGCGGGAGGGCAGATCAACGGCGAGCTACGGGATCGAACTGTCGCAGAACGGAGCGCCGACTGTCTCAGCGATGGCCACGATGGGCAACCTCGGCGCGCTTCCCGACGATGTTGCCACCACCGCCACCCCGCCGCAGCTTCCCCCTCCGGATGAGTGCATCAGCGTCGCCGAGGCCAGCGACGACTTCCACAAGGCCGCTCCGATCATCGACCGTTTCGATATGCGTTTGGACCCGGCGACCGCTGGTTTCGCGGTGGGCAAGCCCAGCGGCCGCGGGCTGCTGCAGGGGTGGATCCGCTTGATCGATGGGGCGGACCCGGATCCGCTGTCGCTGCTGACCTTCCTCGATTCCTTCCCGCCGGTGATGTTCGATCTCGGCAGATTCAACTGGGCGCCGACCATGGAGCTGACCGCGCATGTCCGCGCCCTGCCGGCCCCCGGGTGGATCAGCGCACGCATCTCCACCCGAAACATCGCTGGGGGCATGTTCGAAGAGGACTGCGACCTCTGGGATTCGACGGGTCGACTGGTCGCGCAGTCGCGGCAGTTGGCACGACAGCCGCGCGGCTGAGGAGAAGCAGCCGACGTCCGGTTGCGACCGTCGTGCAGCCGGCGGGCGCACATCCCATAGGGTGGGGAGCATGACGAACTCCTCGATGTCGGACACAGAGACTGCGCCGGCGCGCCCCAAAGGGCTCATCCCGCTCGACCTCATCCGCGGCTTCCTCATCGGCAGCGCCGAGCTCGTTCCCGGCGTCTCGGGCGGCACAATCGCGCTTGTGACCGGCGTCTACGACCAGCTCATCGACTCCGCCGCTCACGTCGTGTCGGCGGCCAAAACGCTCGTCACCGGACCTCATCGTGTCTCCGGTGCTGTGGCGGAGCTGCGGCGCACCGATTGGTTCCTCGTCGTTCCTGTCCTCCTCGGCATGGCGACCGCCGTGTTCACCGTCGCCGGTGTGATGGAATCCTTCGTCACCGCCGAGCCCGAATTGGCGCGGGGACTGTTCTTCGGCCTCGTTGCAGCCAGCATCGCAGTGCCTCTGCGGATGCTCCCGTCACGCACCTCGCGCCAGCCCATGCTCCTCGGGGTCCTGGCATTCCTGGCCGCGGCTGCTCTCGCCTTCTGGATGACGAGTTTGGCTGGGGGAGCCGATGTGGAGAACCCACCGCTCATCGCCGTGTTCTTCGTCGCCTCGATCGCGATCTGCGCACTCGTGGTCCCCGGCGTCTCCGGGTCGTTCTTCCTGCTCGCTGTCGGAATGTATTCGACCACCCTGCGCGCTGTCGACTCACGCGATTTCGGATACCTCGGAATCTTCATGCTCGGAGCGGTCCTCGGTTTGGCGGTCTTCGTGAACATCCTGAAGTTCTTCCTCCACAACCATCGGTGGTGGACGCTCATCGTCATGGCCGGGCTGATGTTCGGATCGCTGCGGGCTCTGTGGCCCTGGCAGACTGCCGCCGAAGTCGGTGCAGATGGTCAAGCCCACGGGGCAGGCGGCCTGCTCGCACCCGTCGACCCTGTGCTCGGCCCGATTCTTCTCGCCGTTCTCGGCGCAGTGGTCGTCATCGCGCTCATCATCATCGAGACCATCTTCACGCACTCGGAGAAGGAACCGGCCAAGCAGCCCGGACAGCAGCCGTGAACATCAAGATCTGCTCTCTCGACTCTCACGTAGAGTGAGAGAGACAGCAGTCACCTCTGAAGAAGGAGAGAATCAAGTATGGCCAACACAGCATTTCAGGGATCTCCCGTCAAGACCGTCGGTGAACTGCCGACCAAGGGCGAGCAGGCGCCAGCCTTCAGCCTCGTCGGTGGAGACCTCGGCGAAGTGAACTCGCAGGACAACTCGGGCAAACGCGTGGTGCTCAATATCTTCCCCAGCCTCGACACGGGTGTCTGCGCCGCCTCGGTGCGGAAGTTCAACGAACTGGCGGCCGGACTGGAGAACACCGCCGTTCTCTGCATCTCCAATGACCTCCCATTCGCCCAGGCACGCTTCTGCGGAGCCGAGGGCATCGAGAACGTCGTCGTCGCCTCAGGATTCCGCAGTTCGTTCGGCAAGGATTACGGCATGACCATGGTCGACGGCCCATTGGCAGGTTTGCTGGCGCGATCTGTCGTCGTCCTCGACGAGAAGGGCACGGTGACCTACACCCAGCTCGTCGACGAGATCACCACCGAACCCGACTACGACGCGGCGATCGAGGCTCTGGGAGCCTGACCGCAGCCGCTGGTCGAAACGTCGACCCGCAGACTCAGTGATCACAGAGCCGGGTGGGATGCTTGGATGCGTCCCACCCGGCTCTCACATGTCGATGACGCCGACGGGCAGAGCGTAGTCGACCCCGGCGAGTTCTCCGCCGGACGTGGTGATCGAGGGAATCATGTCCTTCGGTGCGGGATGATCGCTGAGCGCCTGGAGATAGATTTGATGCGCCTCCAATGAGCGCACACCGCGATCGACATGCTCGGCCGTGAGAGCGACGGCGTGAGTGGGCTCGGCTCCGTTGATCATCAGGCGAGCGGCCTTCCACGCCTCAAGCCCTTCGTCGTTGAGTTCGGTGAAGATCCACGGATTGTCGGCGTCGCGGATCGCATCGGCGGTGGCGATGCCGGCGTTGCGATGATCGACATGGTTGAGCCCCCACCTGGCCTTGAGTTCGAAGTTGGTCACCATCACCGTGTCCGGCCGGAACTCACGGATCTTCCTCGCAATGGCACGACGCAGTTCGTGGGAGGGTTCGACGAGCCCGTCGGGGAAATCGAGGATCTCCAGATCGTCGACACCGACGATGGTGCACGCTCGGCGCTGTTCGGCCGCGCGCAGCGGGGCGACCTGTTCCGGGGACATATCCCGGATGCCGGCTTCGCCGCGAGTGAGCAGCAGGTAGGAGACCTTCTTGCCTTCATCGGTCCATTTGGCCACTGCCGCAGAGCCGCCGTATTCCATATCATCGGGGTGGGCGACTACGCAGAGCACACGATCGACATCGGTATCGTCGAAGAGCGGGAGTTCAGTCATGACACCAGGCTATGCGTCCGCACTCAGTTCTGCCAGAGACGGTCGCCGAGGACGGGCGTGGGTACGATGAGGGAGACCGTCCGACAGTGTGGAGGCCGAGCGTGAAGAACAGACTGCTCCTGGTGGGCACGGTGGTCCTGAGCCTGTGCCTGGGAGGATGTTCGGCGATCAAGGTCAGCAGCTCCGAAGACGCCGCATCGAAACCGGCGCGAGTGGGCATCAGCGACGGGCAGTCGACTCCCACGTCCAGTCGGACCGATTCGCTGGTTCCAGAGGGAATGACCGAGACCGCCGTCGACCTCGGCACCGAATGTCCGGTCGATGTCAGTCTTGCGCTGAGCCCGGAATGGGTCGACGAATCCGGATACGACGGGTATCGACTCTATGCCTCCGCCTCGGGTGCGCTCATCACGGTCAACTGCTTCGAAGACGACGAAGGGTCAGCTCAGGAGCTGGTGCAGAAAGCTCGCGAGCGAATGTTCAGCACCTCGGGATCGGCGAAGGTCGGCGAAGCATCGGGGTCCCTGAGCGGGGGAGAGTATTGGGCCGTCCACGGCACGCTCGCACCCGACGACATGCGGGCGGTCGACAAGGAGGAGTCCGTGATCTACGGAGTCGTCGTCGGGACCTCCGTCGAGGGGCGCCTTTTCAAAGTCAGCGTCGACATGCTCGCTCAGGCCGAGGACACGAAGGCTCAGGAGCAGTTCAGGCAGATGCTGCCGACTGTCCGACTCGACGGGCACGGGATCGAGACTCCGGACCTGCGCTGAGTGATCTCAGCCTTCTGCCGCGTTTCCGGTTGCGTCCTCGGCTGCCACAGGCATGGTCTCCGAACGGGACGTTCGTCGTGGTCTCCGACCTCCGTGCATCCGCTTGAGGAGCTCTCTGGCAGCGATCCTGCCAGCTCGGGTGGCACCCACCGTCGAACTGGCTGAGCCGTAGCCGACGAGGAAGATCCGCGGATCATCTTTGACGGCCACCTCGGTGTCCATGGCGATTCCGCCGTCGGGAGTGCGCAGGTGCAGAGGCGCGAGATGTTTGAGCGCAGCTCGGAAGCCGGTGTTCCAGAAGACCACGTCGACCTCTTCGGTCCGCTCACTCGTGAACGGGGCCCAGGATTCGGGCACCGCAAGATGGTCACTGGCGGATGGTCCGAGTCCGTCTGCAGTGGTCATCTGCCGACCGTCCTCCTGGCCGGGGAAGTGGACGCCATGTGGGAGCACCCGGTCGAACATGCCGCGTGAGACCAGCACGCCGGAATCGACGCCGTCGCGGAATTCGGGACGGATCGGCAGGCCCGTGGTGCGGACGACACTGGCCGGGGCGAGCCCGGACAGGGTTCTGTCGCGTACCGCCTTCTCGACTTCGAGACCCCACTGACCATCGAACTCTCTGGCCGTGAAATTCGGGGGACGGCGCGTGGCCCAGAGGGTGTCGGTCACCTCGGAGAGTTGGAGCAGGAACTGCGTGGCGGAGATGCCTCCGCCGACGACGAGTGTGCGCAGGCCGCGGAAGTCATCCACCGTGCGGAAATTCACCGTGTGCAGCTGATGCCCCTCGAAATCCGCGATTCCGGGCACATAGGGCACATAGGGCTGCGTCCACGTGCCGGTCGCGTTGATGATGAAGTCGGTCGACAGCCGCACCCGCTCATCGTCGATCTCGGCGGTGACGTCGAGCCTGCCGACAGCGCGCTCCTGGGAGGTGACAGCGGCCACCTCGGCGGGACGAACGACGCAGAGTTCGAGTTCACGCTCGAACCGGGAGTAATAGTCGGAGACCACCTGCGAGGCGGGCACATTCGGATCCGGTCGCCCGAGCGGGAATCCGGGCAGGTCTGCCACATGGTTCGTCCTCCCCAATGTCAGCGAGTCCCATCGCTCGCGCCACGCCCCGCCCGGCCCGGCTCCGGCATCGAGGACGATGAAGTCTCTGCCCGGGACCAGACCGTCGCGCCACAGGTAGTGTGCTGCGGACAGTCCCGCCTGGCCGGCGCCGATGATGACGACGGACCAGTGGGAGTCGATGAGGAGCTCATTGATTCGGCACACCATGGCCTCATTGTTCCAGGTTCCCATCAACCGTGCTCTCGGCGGGCGTGCCTCTTCGCCGCCTCGGGCGCCAGGAAGCAGCGAGGCTGGTCGTGGCCGCGACTCGGATTGACCGGCCCGGCGAAGAGGAGAAAGATGATCCGGTGACCTCCGAACCGAATACCGTATCGAACCCCTGGCGAGCACTGTGGGCGCTGTGCCTCGGCTTCTTCATGATCCTCGTCGACTCGACGATCGTCTCCGTCGCCATGCCCGACATCATGGAGTCCCTGAACGCCGATATCAATGCCGCCATCTGGGTCACCTCGGCGTATCTCCTCGCCTATGTGGTGCTTCTGCTCATCACCGGCCGACTGGGGGACAGGTTCGGCCCGAAACGGGTCTATCTGGTCGGACTCGTCGTGTTCACCCTCAGCTCCCTGTGGTGTGGGATGACCACCAGCGTCGAAGCCCTCATCATCGCCCGTGTCATCCAAGGGGTGGGTGCCGCCTCGATGACGCCGCAGACCATGGCTGTGATCACTCGGATCTTCCCGCCCGACCGGCGAGGGGCCGCGATGGGAATGTGGGGTGCCGTCGCGGGTGTCGCCACCCTGGTCGGACCTATCCTCGGCGGGGTGCTCGTCGATGCCTTCGGCTGGGAATGGATCTTCTTCATCAACATCCCCGTCGGCGTCATCGCCCTGGTGATGGCCATCTGGCTCGTACCCAGCCTCGAGACGCGCCCGCACCGGTTCGACTGGTTCGGCGTGGTGCTTTCGGCCGGCGGAATGTTCCTGCTGGTCTACGGCATCCAACAGGCGCACGGTGCCGGTTGGGGACCGCTCATCGGTCCGGTCACGGTGCCTTTCGTCATCGCCGGCGGGGTCGTGGTCCTCATCGGATTCGTGCTGTGGCAGAAGGGCAACCGATCAGAGGTGCTTGTGCCTCTGTCGCTGTTCAAGGACAGGAACTTCACTCTCGCTGCGATCGCGATGACCACGGTCGGCTTCGGCGTGACGTCGATGGCATTCCCGATCATGCTGTGGGCGCAGACCGTGCTCGGCTACTCGCCGACGCAGTCAGCGCTGCTGCTGGCTCCGATGGCGATCCTCTCCGGGGTGCTCGCGCCGTTCGTCGGCCGCCTCGTCGATCATGGGGATCCACGTGTCCTCGCCGGCATCGGACTCGGTGCCTTCTCGATCGCGCTGTTCTGGTTGGGGTCGATTCTCGACGTGCATACTTCGCTGTGGGCGGTCATTCCGCCGGTGCTGCTGTTGGGTGTGGCCAATGGCTTCATGTGGTCGCCGATCAGTTCGACAGCCACGCGGAATCTGCCCCTGCACCATGCCGGGGCCGGTTCGGGTGTGTACAACACGGTGCGACAGGTGGGCGCAGTGCTCGGCAGCGCAGCGATCTCCGCAGCGATGGAGTCGCGTTTGGCCGCGAACATCGGAACGTCGAGCGGCCCTGTCGGTGGGCCCGGCGCCGAGGCGGGGCTCGGTCCCGCTGCAGATGCGGCCGGAGGGGCGTCGACAGAAATGCCGGAGGCGATCGCCTCCGGGTTCGCTCACGCCATGGGGCAGTCGCTGTGGGTGCCGGCAGGACTGATCATCATCGGTTTCGTCGCGGTCCTGTTCTTCGAACGGCCGCAGCCACGAGTCCGCGGCTGAGCCAGCGGCGCGAAGGTGCTCAGGCACAGTCAGGGCCGCGAGGATTCGCATAGCAGTCCTCGTCGACGAGATATCGGTGATACCGATAGACATCGATGTCGATCTCGTTGCTCGCCACATGCGCGAAACCGTCGATGGGCAGCCACGGGCCGCCGTCGACGGAGAACTCGCCGCTGAACGTTGCAGTCATCGACACCGAAACGGCACCGGACTTCTGGTATTCGTGTCCGATCTGCGGCCTGTCGCCGGGAAGCGGTTTTTCGCCCTTCACCGAGGTGGTCTTACCGGCGTCATCGCCGAAATCCCAGTGGAAGCGTACGGGAGTGACCTTGACCGTGACTGCATAGGTCAGCAGAGTCATGTCGATGTAGCTGACTTCGCTATTGGTCCAGAAAGCCGCGGGTTTGCCGACGACGGCCCAGTCCTTCGGCCACGCATAGATCGTCGGTGCGGGGATATCGAAGCTCTGGAATTGCGATTCCGGGATCCGGGTCGGTGGGGCAGGTCGGGCCGGGGCGCCTCCGCCTCCACCGCCTCCACCGCCTGGGCCGGGGTCGCTGACGCAGAGATGGCCGACTTCTTCGAGGCTGCATTCGGGCAGTTCGGCTCCTCCGCCGCCACCGCTCCCGCTCCCGCCTCCGCCGGAACCGCCGCCTCCACCGCCGCCGGAACCGCCGCCGTCGGAACCGCCGCCTGAGCCGCCTCCGGAACCGCCACCGCCTCCACCCGGCGGCGGCGCGGGTGCTGGAGGTTTGACGACGCTGCACTCTCGCTCTTGGAGCGAGTCGCAAGCTGGCCCACGACTTGCGACAGATGGAAGGCTAGTAAACAGCATCGCTGAGAGTGCCAGCGAAGATACTGCGACAAGATGCAAACCTACTCGCACCTTTTGCTCCAAAGCTCCTGATTCGAAATTTTCCAGTGCTCATTTTGTTTGGTGGCCGTTTGCAAGATCGTTAGGCTCTGTTCGGCCTGGCTAGGCATGGGCTTTCCGACTTCAACTACAGCGTGCTCGGAATCATGTGAGCAAAAGAGTATAGATACGGAGTCGTTTTCAGACGGTTTCGAAGCAACGTTCACATTTTGAATGCGGACGTCATAGAAGTCGTACTCACCCGCCATGTACTTACCGTCGTTTTCCAAATCGGCTGCACTCTTTCGCAGAGATCGGAGCGATTTATCGCTTGCGAACACTTCGACGTCATGCATATCTTTGCCGCCGGAAGAGAACACACGATTGATCGTGGAAATGTAGCCGACAAATGCCACGAGTGCGCCGTCGACAGCTTCCTCTTCTTCAGGCGTGAGATCGAGGTCGGTCTCGTATTCGGGGATGTCGACATCGGTGGCGGCATCGGTAGGTTGGCCGCTGGGCTGCGGCTGCGGAAGCGTCGACGTCGGTGCGGCCACAGGGGAGCTATCAGCGCACCCGGCCAAGCCCACAAGCGCCATCACCGTAAAAATGGCAACAAAAGTCAAGGTCGGTCGACATAACGGTCGGGACGATCCAGTTCTCATTCCACGCCTCTGTGGTCTGCAACTGCGGTGCGGACTCGGCCGACACCCGGAATCCCTACATTATTCGACAGGAGTGCTTTTTAGAACAGGCGAAGTCGAATCTGTGGATAACTTGCGTGGAAGTGGAGATCCTACTTCTTCGCTGCCTTGGCTGCTTTCGCTGCGGCCTTCTGCTGCTTCTTGAATGCCCGAACTTCCTGCAGAGTGCCTTCATCGACCACATCGGCGATCGAGCGCCTGGCGTCCTCCGCCCCGTAGTCACCGGCTGCCTGCTGCCATCCCTCGGCAGTGAGACCGAACTGCTTGCCCAGCAGAGCGAGGAAGATCTTCGCCTTCTGATCGCCGAACCCGGGCAGCTTTTTCAAGCGCTTGAGCACCTCGGCACCGGTAGGGTCGCCGCGGGTCCAGATCGCTTCGGCCTCACCCTCGTAATCATCGACGATGGCCGCGGCCAGCTTCTGCACGCGCGTCGCCATCGACTTCGGGAAACGGTGGACGGCTGGACTGGCGGCGAAAGCGTCGAGGAAGTGATCGGGGTTCATCTCGGCGATCTCGTCGACATCGAGACGGCCCAATCGTTCGGCCAGCTTGGCAGGGCCTGCGAATGCGCTCTCCATGGTCACCTGCTGGTCGAGAAGCATCCCGATCAACAGGGCGAAACGGTCTTCCGCCAGCAGCGCATCGGCCTTCGGATCTCCGGATAGGAACACTGAGCTCATGGCTCCATACTCGCACGCAATCGCCGATCGATCATCTCCGGTTATCATCTGTCCATGATCTGTCCCTGTTCCGGAATGCCTCCGGGTACCGATTACGACCACTGCTGCCGCCCCGCACTCGACGGTGAGGTCTGGCCGGCGACTGCCGAGGCGCTCATGCGGTCACGGTACACCGCCTTCGTCCGCGGGGACGACGATCACCTCTTCCGCACCTGGCACCCCAGAACCCGTCCCGCTGACCCCGGAGCGGACCCTGGGATCGAGTGGCTCGGACTGACGATCCTCACGACCACGGACGGGGGAGCGGAGGACTCGACCGGCACAGTGCACTTCCGCGCATACTGCAGGGACCACCTCGGCGAGCAGGTGCTCGAGGAGAAATCGGCATTCGTCCGTCGCGCCGGACGATGGATGTACCTCGAAGCGCTCGAGAACTGAGACCGACTGGGTCTATACTTATCTCCGGCGCATCCAACGCCCAGCCGAGGTCGTGGTCCCAGCACATCGACCGCATGGCGAAGGGGAGAGAATCCTCGGACGAAACCGGCACGGTGTATTCCTGACCAGGTTTCGTGCTGGGGGAGACTTGGTCGTCTGGGGAAGAGGCACCATGACCAAGGACAAGGATTTCAAGAGGCTCGTGCGGTCGCGGATGACGGCTACAGGTGAGAACTTCACCTCTGCGCGGGCAGCTCTGCTCGGTTCCACCGCAGCAGAAGGAGCATCTGAGACGGATCACGCAGGAATCGACCCGCGCATCGCACGATTCCGCACCAAGACACTCGCGACCTTCATGCCAGAAGGACGGATCATCGCCATCCCGACGAAACGCAGAGCCCTCGTCGTCCTCCTCGTCGAGGTTCTGGCGGCCTTCGACGCCGACCGGATCTACAGCGAGAAGCAGGTCAATCGCGTCCTGGCCGATTTCCACCCGGACTTCGCACGGCTGCGACGCGAACTGATCGATTACCGACTGCTCGAGCGCAATTCGCACACGGGACAGTACTGGGTGAATGCGAACCCGCCGGAGCACACCGGCTCTCAGGCGCAGGAGATGGCCGGGCTCGGAGCATTTCTGCGCTGAGTCTGCGACAGCGTATCCTTGAAGCTCCGGCCAACACAGGGCAGACAGAAGGAGCATCCATGGCTTATCACGCCGATTCGACCGAACTCGACGACAAAGAGATTCTCAGTTGGGACCTGTTCGGTCAGTCGGCGCGTGAGCTGGCGCAGACGATCGCGGATTCCGACTACGATCCCGAGATCGTCATCGCCGTCGCCCGTGGAGGCCTGCTGCCTGCCGGGGCTCTCGCCTATGCCCTCGGCCTGAAGCTCTCCGATGCGATCAACGTCGAGTTCTACACCGACGTCCACGAGACTCTGCCCGATCCGATCCTGCTGGCTCCGATGCTCGACATCGATGCGATCAAGGGCAAGAAGCTGCTCGTCGTCGACGACGTGGCCGATTCCGGTCGCACCCTGGCGCTCGTCCTCGAGCTGCTGCGCAAGCACGGTGCAGAGGCCCAGTCCGCGGTCATCTACGCGAAGTCCGCGTCGATCATCGACCCCGACTTCGTATGGAAGCGCACCGACGAGTGGATCGTCTTCCCCTGGTCGGCCGAACCTCCGGTGGAACCCAGCAAGTAAGCGGTCCAGATGGAGCAGGGAACTCAGGACATCCTTGCCCCGTGCGGACGTGTCCGCGCCTATGAGGCCGACGATGTGATCCGTGCACGGGGGATCCGCTATGCCCGCGCCGAGCGGTTCCGCCCGCCGGTCGACGAACCACCCGTGGAATTCATCGACGGCCGCAGCCCCGGCCCCGCGAGCCCGCAGCTGCGTCGCGACCCGAACGCAGGAATGACCTTCGATCAGCTCGGTGGTCTGCCCATCAGCGAGGACTGCCTGCGCCTGAGCGTGACGATGCCGAAGGGCACCGACCCCGAGGCGAAGCTTCCAGTCCTCGTGTGGATCCACGGCGGTGCCTATGTCGCCGGTGCCGGGGACGCGGAGATCTACGATTCGCACACTCTGGCGGCCGAACAGAACATCATCGTCGTATCGATCACCTACCGCCTCGGCGTACTGGGCTACCTCGGCACGGGCAGACCCGAACATTCGAACCTCGGTGTGCTCGACCAGATCTCGGCGCTGCGCTGGGTGCAGACCAACATCTCCTCCTTCGGCGGGGATCCGGACAACGTCACTATCGCCGGTCAGAGCGCCGGTGCCGACGCCTGCGCCCACCTGATGATCGCCGAAGGCACCGCAGGCCTGTTCCACCGTGTGCTCTTGGCCTCTGCCCCCTTCGGACTGGCCGGTGGCACGGACGCGATGAACTGGGCGATGGCGAGGGTTGCGCAGAAGATCGACCCCGCGGCGAGCATCGACGAGATCCTCGCAGCGCAGGAGGAAGTCCACAGAGCCGCCCTCGTCGGAGGCCTGCACGCCGGCATGTGCTTCGGCGTCCATTACGGGAAGCGACCTCTGCCGACACGGTCGGAGGCGGCCACCGCCTGGGTCGAGGCCGCGCCGAAATACGATGTGCTCATGACCCGCACCGAGCGCGAGATCGCCTTCTTCGCGGGTTTCGTCCCGGCTCTGCGTCGCCTCCACGAGCGGGCTCTGACCTCGCCCATGCTCGAATCGCTCATCTCCGGACTCACCTCGGCCGTTTATACGCGAGCGGGGAAGGAGTTCTACGACCGGCACCGCATGTCCGGCGGCCAGGGAGCACGCCTGCTCATCGTATCCCGCGGTGACGGCAGCTTCTTCGACGCCGCGCATTCGGGAGACCTGCCGCTGCTCTTCCCTGGCGAGATCTGGCATGACTCCTTCCTCGACTACGGTGAGACCACCGCCGTCGCCGGACCCGAACTGCGCCGGATCTGGGGCCGCTTCGCGACTTCCGGCACTCTGCCGAGGGTGCCTGTGCCCGGTCTCATCGACATCATGGGCTGAGCAAGCCGGCCCCACGCCTCCACGAACGTCGGATTCTCACAATCGTCGTGTCACCCTCGTCGACTATCTTTGAGCCATGGACACACATCAGGTCTCTGCGGCCCGACTGATCTCCCAAGGACTGGTCGGCCCCTCACCCCCGTCGCCGACCGGGACGAAGCTGTCCGCGGCCGGTGCGATCGTCGAGCACCTCGGATGCCTCCAGGCGCAGGCTCTCGGTGGGGCGCTGACCTCGGTTGCGCTGCGACTCGGGATCGGTGGGTCGGCGGGCAGTGCTGCGGTGAGAGCCGCCGTCGACGCCGGCGAGATTGTGCGCTCCTGGACTCAGCGTGGCACGATTCATCTGACCACAGCCAAGGACCTCGGTTGGATCCTCGGCCTGACAGGGCCACGGACGATGAAGTCCACGGCGACGCGGCGCGAGTTCTTCGGCATCACCGACGCCATGCTCGAATCGGCGGCCGAACTGGCCGCCGAGGCGATCCGAGAACGTGGTCCGCTGACCCGGGAGGAGCTGCTCGAATCCTTCGCATCCCTGGGCGCCGGCAGCGAGTACGGGCCTGCCCGCTACCTCATCACCTCCTTGGCGCTGAGCAACCTCATCGTGCAGGCACCCATGATCGATGGCAAGGACGATATGAAGTACGTCCTCACCGCCGACTGGGTGCCCCGGCCCACACAGCTCGACGCCGAGGCGGCGCTGCACGAATGGATGAGACGCTACGTGCTCAGCCACGGTCCAGTGACCATCGAGGACGCGGCACGGTGGACGGGACTGCCGAAGACCGGGATCAGAAAGGCGATGGACGCCGCCGTCGACGCCGGCGAGATCATGAGCGCGAGGATCGGCGACATCGAGTGCTTTCAGGCGCCGGATCTCGACGATCGTCTGAGCGAATGGGAAGCAGACGCCGCCGAGACTCTGCTGCTGCCGGGATTCGATGAGATGATCCTCGGCTACAAGGACCGCAGCGCCACACTCGACCCCGACGACGAGAAAGCCGTCGTCCCCGGTGGCAACGGGATGTTCAAGAACACCGTCATCTCCGGCGGCCGGGTCCGCGGGACGTGGAAGCGCTCACCCCGCAAGACCGGGCCACGCGTCATCGTCGAAGTCTTCCCCGGCCAGTCGATCGACGCCGAGGCCGTCGAAGCCGCCGCCGCGACGCATCCGGCTTTCAGCTGAGAGAGTGGGACCGTGGAGGACAGAGCCGAACGGCTGCGAGCGACGACGAACGTCGGGATCATAATCAACCCCAAGCACGCGGCCACGAACCGTGCCTACTCGACCCTGACAGAGGCGCTGCGGGATCGTCGCGTGGCCTACCGGACCATGACGACGACTGCCGCTCGCGGCGGACGGTGGCAGGCCGAACAGCTGGTGGACTGGGGCGCGAAGGTCGTGATCATCCTCGGAGGCGACGGCACGATCCGAGCCGCCGCACCGCCCCTCGCAGGTGCCGGGATCCTCGTGCTCCTGGTGCCGACGGGCACCGCGAACGTTCTCAGCCGACACGTGGGCATCAGTTCGACGCGGCAGGCGGTCGAGCACTGCCTGCACACTCTCCGGAACGCGGCCGACGGTGTCCGGATGCACAGCCGCGGCATTCCGCTCAATACCGCCGAGGCCCGGCTAGCCGACGGGAGGTGGCAGCAGACGGTCTTCCTCTGCCTGGCCGGAATCGGCGGAGACGCACGGGCTGTGGCCCGACATCACCTCGCACCGGGGCTGCTCGGCTACGCCTGGGGCGCGGCCAGGGCTCTCTTCGCCCAGGGCTTCAACCTGGACGACACCGATCGGACCGCCAGCGAGCCGGTGTGGTCCGTCATGGCCTCGAAAGTGCCCCGTCCAGCCGGGCCCGTCTCCGTCTTCCCCGCCGCACGCATCGACGGCGCCGAGTTCTCCGAGCTCATCGTCGGCCCGCTCCCGCACGGCCGAGCACAGCTCATCCGTGCCTGGGCCGGCATCGCCGCCGCATGCCTGCAGAGCCGGCCGGAGGCGCATCCGCTCATGCACTATCGCAGCACCACCGCAGTGACCGCCCGGCTTAAGACCCCGGCACCGGCACAGCTGGACGGAGACGTCCTCGGAGACTGCCTCGAGCTGCGCCTGAGCGTGGGAGAACAGCAGCTGCTGGTGTCGTCACCGTCGCCGTGACGTTGCGGAG
The DNA here is from genome assembly GCF_017808105.1 of Brevibacterium renqingii. Taxonomy (GTDB): domain Bacteria; phylum Actinomycetota; class Actinomycetes; order Actinomycetales; family Brevibacteriaceae; genus Brevibacterium; species Brevibacterium renqingii. The sequence goes on from NZ_JADBHF010000012.1 coordinate 57,863, forward strand.
GAATTCGGCGTGGATCCGCAGGTCCCCGCCCAACTCAGGATGGAAGCTTGCGCCCCACACGTTGCCCTGCCGTACGAACACGGGCCTGTCCTCGTGCCGGGCGAGCACCTCGGTGCCGGGCGCGAAATCGATGATCTGCGGAGCCCGGATGAAGGTGCCCTTGAAGGAACTGTCGCAGCCTTCGACGCTCAGACCTGCGGTGAAGGACTCACCCTGCCGACCGTAGGCATTGCGTGCGACGGTGATATCGAGACCGCCGAGGCGCTCATAGCCGCCCAGCGAATCATCGCTGAGCCGATCGGCCAGGAGGATGAGCCCGGCGCAGGTGCCGAAGACCGGAAGACCATGTGCGATGCGCTCGCGCAGATGAGCGAAGAGATCGGTGCCGGAGGCGATGCGCACCATAGCTGTCGACTCACCGCCGGGCAGGACGATTGCGTCGAGGCCATCCAGATGCTGCGGGCGGGTGACCTTGCGGGCTTCGGCCCCCAGGGAGCCGAGCATGAGCAGATGCTCACGGAAGGCTCCCTGGAGGGCGAGGACGCCGACTCTCACCATCCGCGTTCGGCCAGGCGGTGGGGTGCGGGCACATCGGCGACGTTGATGCCGACCATCGCATCACCGAGTCCTCTTGAGGCCTTGGCCACGGCCGTCGCGTCATCGAAGTGGGTGGTGGCCTCGACGATGGCCTTCGCTCGGGCCTCCGGATTGCCGGACTTGAAGATGCCGGAGCCGACGAACACTCCGTCGGCACCGAGCTGCATCATCATCGCCGCATCGGCCGGAGTCGCGATACCACCGGCGACGAAGGTCACCACGGGGAGACGGCCGAGACTCGCGACCTGTTTGACGAGGTGGTAGGGGGCGGCGATCTCCTTGGCGGCGACATAGAGCTCGTCCTCGCTCTTGGCAGTCAGCGCACGGATCTCAGCATTGATGGTCCGCAGGTGCCGCATCGCCTCGGAGACGTCGCCGGTGCCGGCTTCGCCCTTCGACCGGATCATCGAGGCGCCTTCGGTGATGCGGCGCAGGGCCTCGCCGAGGTTAGTGGCTCCGCAGACGAAAGGCACTTGGAAGACGGACTTGTCGATGTGGTTGACGTAGTCGGCGGGGGAGAGGACCTCGGATTCGTCGATGTAATCGACGCCGAGCGTCTCGAGGATCTGAGCTTCGACGAAGTGCCCGATGCGGGCCTTGGCCATGACCGGAATGGAGACGGCCCCGACGATCGAATCGATGAGATCGGGATCGCTCATGCGGGCGACTCCGCCTTGGGCGCGGATGTCTGCGGGAACGCGTTCGAGAGCCATCACGGCGGAGGCTCCTGCGGCTTCGGCGATGCGGGCCTGCTCCTCGGTGACGACGTCCATGATGACGCCGCCTTTGAACATCTGTGCCAGTCCGGTGTTGAGCAGGGTCTGTGTCTCGGTCATTGGGGTGTTCGTCCATTCACTGTCGGAGTCGATCCGGGTCGACCATGCGGACAGAGCCGAGTCGCCTAGGACATCTGTCGGGTCGGGATCGTTGGTCTTCGGGGTGAACGGCCGTTCCCCATCAGCCTAGACCTCAGGGTGGCTCATTCGGAGGGCCAGAAATATGTCGATATTTTAGGCCAGATCGATGTGACGGCTCTATCATCGGATCATGGAACCCACCACAGGCCGGGGACGAGACATTCAGACAGATGGTGTCGCGCTGCCTCTCACGGTCGACAGACAACTGCCGACTCCGCTGCCCGATCAGCTCACGCAGGGCCTGCGCCGGCTCATCGCCGAAGGGAGTCTGCTGCCCGGCGATGCTGTGCCCTCGAGCCGCCGTCTGGCTGTCCACCTCGGGATCTCCCGCGGCAGCGTGGAGTCCGCCTATGCGCAGCTCGGCGTCGAAGGGTTCCTCGTCAGTGCCGAACGTTCGGCGACGCGGATCAATCCGGAGCTGCCCGCCACGGCCCGGGGTCTGCGGGCCCGGCCTCAGGTCCCCGCCTCGCCGAGGCGGCGCCTGCGCAACTATGTCGACCTGCGTCCCGGCTTCGGCGGTGACGACCCTCTGCGGGAGCCTGCTTTCCGCCGGGCCTGGCGGGAATCACTCGATCTCGACCCCGGGCCGATCGATCCGCTGGGCCAGCCGGGAGCCCGGTGGGCCATCGCCGACTACCTCCGATTGGCCCGTGGAATGGCGGTCGACCCGGACGAGATCATCCTCACCAGTGGCTCCCGTGACGGACTGCGACTGCTGCTGAGCAGCGGCCTCGACGGGGCCATCGCCGTGGAGAATCCCGGCTTTCCCGGTCTGCGGCAGGCGATGACGGACCAGCGGCTCGTTCCGCTCGACATCGTCGACGAATCCGGAGCAGCCGGGGTGGGGACAGCCGTCGTGACACCCAATCACCAGTTCCCGCACGGGACGCCGATGCCCGTCGACCACAGGGTGAGGCTCCTCGAGTGGGCGGCACGCAAGGACGTCATCCTCGTCGAGGACGACTATGACAGCGAAGCGCGATTCACTCGCACCGTGCTGCCCACGCTCTACGAGCTGGCCTCGTCGACGGGCAGCAGTGCACAGGTCGTTCACATCGGCACGTTCTCCGCCCTCCTGACCTCAGCCGTGTCGACGGGCTACCTGATCACACACGGGGAGACCTCCGCGCGTCTGATGCAGATGCGGACCGCACTCGGGCCGGCGTTCTCTCCGATTCTGCAGATGGCCATCGGCTCCTATCTCGGCTCCGGGGGACTGCGGCGGCGCATCGCCCGCGGCCGGCGCCGACTGAAAGCCGCCGAGGATGTGGTCGCCGCAGCCGGACCGATCCCCGGGCTGGTCCATGAGGGGCGCACCCTCGTCATCGAAACCTCGCAGAGCGAGGCGGAGAATCTGCTGCGGGAACTGGCCGATCGCGGGATCCTTGTCGCCTCCCTGGCACGCGGCTGGACCGGCGGGGAACAGATCCGCCACGGACTCGTCATCGCCCATTCGAACGTCGAGGCGCCGGTGCTGCGGAGGGCGCTGGCCACCCTGCAGACGCTGTTGAGTAGGATTCAGACATGACGAAGTCCGGATTCACCGTCGACGGCATCATCAAGCTGTTCCTCGCCGTCGTCGGGGTCGTGTCCCTTTCCGCTCTCGAGGCATTCTTCCTTGCCCCGCGCTGGTTGGTCATCACCGCTCTCGTGCTGCTCTTCCTCAGCGCTGCCACCCAGATCTCCTACGCCGTTCGCAAGGGTGAGAAGCGCTTCCTGAAGTACCCGATGCTCTTCGACGGCCTGCTCGTCGTCGTCGCCGTCGTCGGCATCATCCTCGCGCTTGTGGGCAATCCGGCCGCTGCGTGGGTTCTCTTCGGTGCGGTGGCGCTGGGATCATTGGGCATCGCGGTGGTCTTCACCACCGGCGAGAACGGTCCTCAGTTCAGCGACTGAAGCAACAGCGACTGGAGCAACAGCGGCTGAAAGCTGACAGCCGGCCGCCGCCACGGCGGAGAGGAGCCTGGGCCCCGGCATCGTCGGCCTCAGCGATTGAATGCGATCGCGGCGAAATGACCGGATGGGATCCCGGACTCGAGATCGTGGATGTCGACGTCCGGGTGCGCTGATTCGGGCTCCGGGCCGGTCCCGACGTAGTCCATTCCCGGGTCCCGTGCCAGGCCGGTGCTCAACGCCCGGAGGAACGCCTCCTTGCGGGCCCACAGCCGGGCGAACTCAGCAGCCAGCTCGGCTTCGGGAAGGGCTTCGAGCTCGGTGCGTTCACGCGGATGCACGAGCTGGAGGGCCTCGGCGGCCACCGCAGGGTCGGGCGCGGCCTCGATGTCGAGGCCGACCGGATCCTCGGCGACGGCGACGAGGACGAGTCTGCGGGAGCGGGAGACGGAGAACTCACAGTCATCGTTGCGCGGCTTGCCCGCCGAATCGAGGCGGATCTCGATGCCGGCAGGGTCTCGGTCGAGGTGAGCCCCGAGTACGTGCCTGAGGACGACGCGACCGGCCGACCAGGTGGCGGCTTCGGCGTCGAACTCGTGTGCGTAGTTGCGTTCCTGTTCGGTGAGCACGGAATCGTCCTCACGTGCCCAGGCCGCCTCGGCGGCGGTGTCGGCGAGGACGAGAGCGGCGGGCAGGTCGGTCGGCAGTTCAGTGAAGCTGGGGTGGAACGCCATGGATCAGCGGCCGAGAGCCTTGTGGATCTTCTTCAGCCTGCGATTGAGCACGAAGATCCGCACGGAGCCGATCAGCCCGGCGATGAGGATGCCGCCGATCGCGGCGAAGAGCATGGCCACTCCCAGCGGCAGCTCGAACTGCCAGCCGAAGTACTGGAACTGGGCGGGCACGTTGTTCTGGAGGATGAAGATGAGGAGCAGGACGACGATGATCGCTCCGATGATGAGCGAGGCCCACATGCCCGCGGACATGCCCGTTCCGCCCTTCGTCGAGGGCAGGTCGTCGGTGTGAGCTGCCGGAGGCTGCGTCTGCTCGTGAGGTTCGATCTCGCGAGTCTCGCCGGTCGTGGGAGCCTCGTCCCCGAGCACGGAATCGGTTTCGGCCAGGAGCTCGTCGGGCGTCTGGGATTCGCCGCGGGGGTCTTGAGTACTCATGCGCCCCATCATAACCGCTGATGGGGCGCATGAGTCGGGTGGTGAGGCAAGTGTTCGGGGACCGTTGCCCGGCATGCTCACACCGTGTCGATCATGAGATCAGACGTTTGCACTCAGTGAGGAGATGACCTCGTTGAGCGTGGCCGAGGGGCGCATCGCCGCGGAGATCTTCTCCTCGTCCGGGTAGTAGTAGCCGCCCAGTTCCACGGGGCTGCCCTGGACTTCGAGGAGTTCGGACGCGATGGTCTCCTCCTTCTCGGTCAGGGACTTCGCGACCGGTCCGATGGCCTCGGCGAGGGCCTCATCGGCGGTCTGCTCGGCCAGGTTCTGTGCCCAGTAGAGGGCGAGGTAGAAGTGGCTGCCACGATTGTCGATCTCGCCGACCTTGCGTGAGGGCGACTTGTTCTCCTCGAGGAACCGGCCGGTGGCGGCGTCGAGGGTGTCGGCGAGGACGCCGGCGCGTTCGTTGCCGTGGACGTTGAACTCGTGACGGAAGGACTCGGCCAGTGCGAGGAACTCGCCGAGGGAGTCCCAGCGCAGGTGGTTCTCCTCGACGAGCTGCTGGACGTGCTTCGGCGCCGATCCGCCGGCACCGGTCTCGAACAGCCCGCCGCCCGCGATGAGCGGAACGACCGAGAGCATCTTCGCCGAGGTTCCGAGCTCGAGGATCGGGAACAGGTCGGTGTTGTAGTCGCGGAGCACGTTGCCGGTCACCGAGATGGTGTCCTTGCCCTCACGCATGCGGTCGATGGAGAACTGGGTGGCCTCCACCGGATTCATGATGCGGATGTCCAGGCCCTCGGTGTCGTGGTCCTTGAGGTATTCCTCGACCTTCGCCCGGATGTTGCGGTCGTGCGCGCGGGTCTCGTCGAGCCAGAACACGGCTGGGGTGTCCGAGAGACGGGCGCGGGTGACGGCGAGCTTGACCCAGTCGCGGACGGGGATGTCCTTGGTCTGGCAGGCACGCCAGATGTCACCGGCGGCGACATCGTGACTCATCAGCACCTCTCCGGACGAGTCGACGACCTCGACGACACCGGCTTCGGCGATCTCGAAGGTCTTGTCGTGGCTGCCGTATTCCTCGGCCTTCTGCGCCATGAGGCCGACATTGGGCACGGTGCCCATCGTGCGCGGATCGAATGCGCCCTTGGCCTTGCAGTCCTCGATGACGGTCTGGTAGACGCCGGCGTAGGAGGAGTCGGGGATGACGGCCAGGGTGTCCTGGGTCTGATCGTCCTTGTTCCACATCTTGCCGCCGACGCGGATCATCGCGGGCATGGAGGCGTCGACGATGACGTCGGAGGGAACGTGGAGGTTCGTGATGCCCTTGTGGGAGTTGACCATGGCCAGGTCCGGGCCGTCTGCCAGGCCCTTCTCGATTCCTGCCTTGATACCGGCTGCTGCCTCGGCGGGCAGGGACTCGAGTCCGGCGAGGATGGCCGCCAGCCCGTTATCGGAGGTCAGACCCGCCTCGGCGAGGACACCACCGTATTCGGCGAAGACATCGGGGAAGAAGGCCTCGATGACCTTGCCGAAGAGGATGGGATCGGAGACCTTCATCATCGTGGCCTTGAGATGGACGGAGAAGAGGACGCCATCGGCCTTGGCCTGGGCGATCTGGTCTTTGACGAATGCATCCAGGGCTGCGGCGTTCATCTTCGTCGCATCGACGATCTCACCGGCGAGGACGGGCAGGGATTCCTTGAGGACGGTGGTCTCACCGGCCGCGGTGCGCAGACGGATCGTCAGCGTGTCGTCGGACTCGAGGACGACGGACTTCTCGTTGTCGCGGAAGTCATCGGAGCCCATGGTCGCGACCCTGGTCTTCGAGTCCCGGGACCATTCGCCCATGGAGTGCGGGTGCGCCTTGGCGAAGTTCTTCACAGCCTCGGGAGCGCGACGATCGGAGTTGCCCTCGCGCAGAACCGGGTTGACGGCCGAACCCTTGACCTTGTCGTAGCGTGCTCGGACGTCCTTCTCCTCATCGGTCGAAGGCTCTTCCGGGTAGTCGGGCAGATCATAGCCCTGCGACTGCAGCTCGGCGATAGTGGCCTTGAGCTGAGGCACGGAGGCCGAGATGTTGGGCAGCTTGATGATGTTCGCGTCCGGAGTCTGGGCGAGAGCGCCCAGCTCGGCCAGGGCGTCGTCGACCTGCTGGTCTTCGGGGAGGCGGTCACTGAACTGCGCCAACACGCGCGCGGCGAGGGAGATGTCGCGAGTCTCGACCTCGACGCCGGCCGAGGTGGCGAAGGCTTCGATGATCGGTTTGAGCGAGTATGTCGCCAGAAGCGGCGCTTCATCCGTGCGCGTGTAAATGATTTTAGCCATAGTGATGGACTACTCCGCATCTTCTTGGGGTTTGTCAACGCCATCTTACCTTCACGACGATTTCGGTAGTCCGAGTGGGCCGATGATGGTGCTCACATCCCTGCCCATGAGCGACCGACCTGGCGGGCCCCGGGCCGACCGCGGGCGAGCGGTCGTTCGGCGGTAGTCTTCTGTGTCGGCACGGACAACAGAAAGAGGACGACAGTGGCCAAGCTCTACTTCCGGTACGGTGCGATGAACTCAGGCAAGTCGACCGCTCTGCTGCAGGCCGCCTTCAACTACGAGGAGCGCGGTCAGCGTGTGCTGCTGGCCAAGCCGGTGGTCGATACGAAGGGTGCCTCCGAGATCGTATCGCGACTGGGAGTGACCCGGGAGGTCGACTTCCTCATCCCCGAACACGGGGATGTCGAGACGATCTACGCCGAACACGCCGACTACGTCGATCACGACGCGCTGCTCGAATCGATCGACGCTCCGAAGACTCCGGTCGCCTGCCTGCTCATCGATGAGGCTCAGTTCCTCACCCCGGTTCAAGTGGATTCGCTCATGCGCATCGCCACGAACTCCTCGGTGCCGGTCATGTGCTACGGGATCCGCACGGACTTCCGGACCAAGGCGTTCCCCGGTTCGGCACGCCTGCTGGAGATCGCCCACACCCTCGAAGAGCTCAAGACGATCTGCCGCTGCGGTCGCAAGGCCATGTTCAACGGCCGACTCGTCGACGGACAATTCATCTTCGCCGGCGATCAGGTCGCCATCGACGGCAATGCCGTGACCTATGAGTCGCTGTGCCCACGCTGTTATCTCGAGTACTCCGGCGGTAGGCTGACCACGCAAGACTCCTGACCGCACCGACATCGGATCCCCCGTCGAACCCCACTTTCTTCTCAAGGAGCCTCAGATGCGCATCGCCCTCCGCGCCTTCAACGACAATCCCGGTTCTCCCGTCCTCGTCTTCGGCAATGCGCTGGGAACGAGGATGCCGCTGTGGTCGGCGGTGGCCGGCCGACTGACCGATGATTTCCAGATCTTCATCTCCGACCTGCCCGGGCACACCCTGCCGGCAGACGAAACGCTGAGCGAGGCGACCGAACCGTTCACGATCGCAGACCTGGCATCCGGCCTCGTCGAGTCGCTGGCCGCGGTCGGCGTGGACTCCTTCACCTACTGCGGCGTCTCGATCTCCGGTGCGATCGGGCTGACTCTCGCTCTCAACCACCCCGAAGCGCTGACCGGGCTCATCGCCTGCGCGACCGGCGAGAAGCTCGGCACCGAACAGACATGGGATGACCGGATCGCCGAGGTCCGCGCCGACGGCACTCGCGGACTCGTCGACGACACGGCCGACCGCTGGTTCGCCGCCGGATTCCTCGGCGAGGACATCGCCGCCGGGCCTCTCGTCCTCGCCGACCTCGCCCTGGTCGACGATGAAGCGTACATCGCGGCCGCCACCGCCGCGAAGTCCTATGACCTCAGCGGTTCGCTGCAGGCCATCACCGTGCCGACCCTGTTCCTAGCCGGGGCCCAAGACCCTGGCTTCTCACCGGAGGCGATGTCATCCTTGGCCGATCAGGTCGACGGGTCGCGACTCGTCTCCGTCCCCGATTCCGCCCACCTGCCGATGGTCGAACACCCGGACCTCGTCGTCGACCACATCCACAGTTTCTGCAGCGGCCTCTGAGCACGGCTGGTCGTGGCCGGCCCAGGGAACACCTCTGATCTCTTTGCGGCAGGCTGCAGGGCTTCTGCCGCCGGCGGCAGAGATCGCACGATCGACTGCGCGGCCCCTGCAGTAGGCTGGGTGGAAACACAGGCGAATCTGCTCGATGAGGAGTGAGAATGTCCCCACATCCGACGTCCCCTGACGGTGCCTCGACCGAGATCGATATGCGCTCCCCGGGCGAACGAGCGCCCGGAGTCATGCGCAGCACGCTGCGGATCCGCTGGACCGGCTTCCTGCTCGGACTGATCTTCTCGACTCTCATCTACGCGGTCATGCCCGCCGAGGTCGGCCATCCGGCGAAGCTGACCGCGGCGGTCGCGGTCCTCATGGCGGCATGGTGGATGACCGAGGCGCTGCCGATCGCGGCGACCTCCCTGGTTCCGCTCGTCGCCTTCCCGGTGCTGGGAACCGATGTGGAGATGGAAGCGGTCGGCGCCTCCTACGGCAATCCGATCATCTTCCTGTTCCTCGGCGGCTTCCTCATCGCCCTGTCCATGCAGCGCTGGAACCTGCACCGGCGGATCGCGCTGGTGACGCTGAGCATCATGGGGGACCGACCCGGTCCGATGATCGCGGGCTTCATGATCGCCACCGGCTTCATCTCGATGTGGGTCTCGAACACCGCCACCGCGGTGATGATGCTGCCGATCGGCGTTTCGGTGCTCATGATCGTCTCGAAGGTCGTCGGGTCCGCTCTCACCGACGGAACCGACGAGGCCGATGTCGGGGGCGAAGGCGAGTCGAGCGCCGACGACACCGGTCTCGGAGCTGTGGTGAAGTCCAACTTCGGCACCGCACTCATGCTCGGCATCGCCTATTCGGCCTCCATCGGCTCACTCGGCACCATCATCGGCACCCCGCCGAACCTCTTCCTCGTCGGCTACCTCAAGGACAACCACGACATCTCGATCGGCTTCGGCCAGTGGATGCTCGTGGGCGTGCCTCTGTCGATCGTGATGATGGCCATCGCCTGGTTCCTGCTCGTCAAGGTGCTGTTCAAACCCGAGATCGACAGGATTCCGGGCGGGCGCGAACTCATCCGCGACGAGCTGCACAAGCTCGGTCCCATGTCGATGGGCGAAAAGCTCGTGCTGGCCATGTTCGTCCTCGCCGCGGCGAGCTGGATCTCTCTGCCGCTGATCTTCGACGAACCGCCGATCACCGATGAGGGGGTCGCCATGGTCGTCGGCCTCCTCCTCTTCCTCATCCCGGGAGGAGCCAATCGCGGTGTCCGTCTGCTCGACTGGGAGACTGCGGAGAAGCTGCCGTGGGGAGTGCTGCTCCTCTTCGGCGGCGGTCTCGCGCTCTCGGCGCAGTTCTCCTCCTCAGGGCTGACCGAGTGGATCGGGAAGACGACGAGCGGCCTCGGCGTTCTGCCCACGGTGTTCGTCGTCGCCATCTTCGCCGCGATCATCCTCTTCCTCACCGAGCTGACCTCGAACACCGCGACCGCGGCGACATTCGTTCCCGTCGTCGGGGGAGTGGCGATGGGCCTCGAACTCGATCCGCTGCTGCTGACGATCCCCGTCGCTCTGGCCGCGACATGCGCGTTCATGCTGCCTGTGGCCACCCCGCCCAATGCCGTGGCATTCGGCTCCGGCTATGTCACCGTGGCGCAGATGGTCAAGGGCGGACTGTGGCTCAACGTCATCGGCATCGTGCTGATCACCCTCACGGTGTATCTGCTCGCTGTTCCGGTATTCGGGATCGCTGTCTGAGCACGCAGCGAACTGGCAGAATTGAGCCATGACTCAGCTCTTCGAACCGCTCACCCTGCGCGGGACCGAGATCCCCAATCGGATCTGGCTCGCACCGATGTGCCAGTACTCCTGCGAGGCCGAGGACGGCATGCCCGGTCCCTGGCACCTCGTCCATCTCGGCGCACGTGCGCAGGGAGGGTTCGGTCTCATCCTCACCGAGGCCTCCGCCGTCACCCCCGAAGGACGCATCTCCCCGCAGGACGCCGGCATCTGGAACGACGAGCAGGCCGAATCCTGGTCGGCCGTCGTCGACTTCGTCCACTCCCAGGGCAGCGTCATCGGCGTCCAACTTGCGCACGCGGGTCGCAAGGCGAGCACCTATCGGCCCTTCGCCGGCGAGCCCAAGGGCAGCGTTCCCGAATCGGACGGAGGCTGGCCGACTGCCGGCGCAAGCGCCATCGCCTATCCGAAGCTCGCCGAACCGGTGGAGATGACGACAGACGACATCGCCGAGGTGGTCGACGCCTTCGCGTCCGCGGCCGCGCGGGCGATCGACGCCGGGTTCGACCTCGTCGAGCTCCACGCCGCACACGGCTATCTGCTCCACTCCTTCCTGTCGCCTCTGTCGAACCAGCGCAGCGACCGCTACGGGGGCGATCTGGCCGGGCGTTCCCGCCTGCTGAACGAGGTGTACGCGGCTGTGCGTGCAGAAGTCGGTGAGGAGGTTCCGGTCTTCGTCCGCATCTCGGCCAGCGAATGGCACGAAGGCGGCTTCGACATCGCCGAGGCGGCCGAGGTCTGCCGGGACCTGTCCGAAGCCGGAGTCGACCTCATCGACGTCTCCTCCGGAGGCAACTATCCGGTGCGCGTTCCCATCGGTCCCGGCTACCAGGTGTCCCTGGCGGCAGCGATCCGCGCCGAGGGCGTGGCGACCGGTACCGTCGGGCTGATCACCGACCCGAAGCAGGCCGAGACCATTCTGAGCACCGGCCAGGCCGATGCGATCTTCATGGCCCGTGCCGCGCTGCGCGAACCCTCCTGGCCGCAGCGGGCCGCCCACGTCCTCGGCGTCGAACCCGCCCCCTATCCTCCGCAGTACACGCGCGGAGCCTGGTGACCGAACCCTGATCCCTGCGGAGAGCCCGCAGCCGACGCACAGAACAGTCCACAGCGTGAAGAGGAGTACGGAAATGAACATGATCGAGACCGAGCACGTGGCCATCCGTTCGATCGCAGTCTCCGAGATGGAGAACAACGTCTACCTGCTCACGGCCAAGGAGACCGGGTCGCAGGTGCTCATCGACGCTGCCGATGATGCTGAGGCGATCACAGAGCTCGTGGCCTCCGGGACTGAAGACACCGAGGCGGAGACCACGCTGAGGGCGATCATCACCACCCACCGGCATTGGGATCACATTCGGGCGCTGCCGGCCGTCTCGGCGCAGCATCCGGCGGCGATGACCATCGCTGGGGTCGACGATGCCACAGCCATCACCGAGGCCGAAGGCGTGGAGATCGCGCACACCGTCGACCACCTCGACGTCGGCGATTTCGGCGGGTTCGTCCTCCAGGCGATCGCTCTGCGCGGGCACACACCCGGCTCGATCGCACTGCTGCTGAGCGACGGGGGGCGGACGATCCTGTTCTCCGGCGACTCTCTGTTCCCGGGCGGACCGGGCAAGACGTGGTCGAAGGCGGATTTCACCTCGCTCATGGATGACCTCGAAGAGCGGGTATTCGGCCAGCTGCCCGACGACACCCTCGTGCTTCCCGGCCACGGGGACTCGACCACGGTGGGGCAGGAGCGTCCGAACCTGGGGGAGTGGCGCGCACGCGGCTGGTGAGGTCTCAGCTCGGCAGAGCCGCGAAGCCGAGCACCGCCCAGGCGATGGCGAGGAGACCGACGGCAATGACGCCGAGGTTCCAGATGGTTTCGATCCTCCGCTTCCCGCCGGGATTCGCCAGTTCCTCATCGCTGAGTCCGGCATAGCGGTCGAGCACGGTGCCGACGGCCGGGTTCGGATTCTCGACCAGGCGGCGGATGTCGTGCTCGTCCCTCTCCCATTTCTTGCCCCTGCCGGCCAGCGGCCAGGAGGAGAACTTCTTCTCGTGGGTGCGCACAGTGAGGCCGAAGTGCGTCTCGAAGCCATCGATGAGGTTCCACGGAATGGTCACCGTCTGCAGCGGGTTGACGAGCACGAGCTCGCTGCGGTGCAGCTCCACGCGCGGGAATCGGTAGAGCACGAAGACCAAGGTCGCGACGGCCAGCGGGATCCCTGCGGCGGCGAGTCCGCGCAGGGAGAAGTCGCCGATGAGAATCGAGATGACGCCGATGGAGCAGAGGCCGGCGACGACGAAGAACAGAGCTGTGGAGCTCGTCGTTCGCACGATCGTCGACTGAAGACTTGCTGAATTGCGATCCATCTCACTGTTAGCCACCTGGCCATCCTATCCACTGAGACTGGACAAAACTTGTCCGTTCCCTTGATCTCGAAACAGTAACGATTCGGTTTTTTGCTCAATATGTGGACTCGGTCACAGTCGCGAGTGAATTAACTTTGAGGCAACCCATGTGAAAAACATGAACGCGATCACGTCCGATCGGAATGTGCCGACGGGGCAACCGTGATCGGAATGCATCCCGGTCTTGGGGTGCACGTACGAGGGTGACTCGCCCTAAGACAACAAGGAGAGAACGTGAACAAGCGCTTCCTCGCGGCCGGCGCCTCAGTGGCCGCAGCCGCAATGGTGCTCACCGCATGCACACCCCCTGGCGGCGGCGATGACAATGACGCATCGAAGGATACGAACCTCAACATCGGTTGGAACGAATCCTTCCGCTCGATGAACACTCTGACTGCGAACGGCAATGCGACCTCGAACGCCATTCTCACCTACCTGATGAACGACAACTTCGGGTACTACAACGACGACCTCGAGGTCACCGACGGCAACCTTGGCAAGGTCGAGAGAGTCTCGGAGGACCCGCTCAAGGTCAAATACTCCTTCAATGACGATGCAAAGTGGTCGGACGGGACCCCTGTCGATGCCGCGGACCTGGCGCTCACCTGGGCCGGAATGTCATCGAACTTCAATACCGTCGAAAGCAACTCCGACGACGAGGGCAACGTCAAGAAGAACGACGAGGACACGGTCTACTTCGACTCGTCGACGATCGGCGCCTCGCTCATCAAGGATTTCCCTGAGATTTCCGACGACGGCAAGGAACTCACGTTCGAGTACACGAAGCCCTATTCCGATTGGGCCGATGAGTTCGGCATCGGCGCTGACGGCGTCGGCGTGCCCGCGCACATCGTGGCGAAGAAGGCCTTGGGAATCGATGACGCCGAAAAAGGCAAACAGGCGATCCTCGACGCGATCAAGGACAAGGACACGAAGAAGCTGTCGAAGATCTCGAACGTGTGGAACACCGGCTTCGATTTCACTTCGATGCCCGAGGACGAGGACCTGCTGGTCCACAGCGGTCCGTACAAGATGACGAAGTTCGAAGAGGGACAGTACGTGACCCTCGAACTCGATGACAACTACAGCGGCCCGACGAAACCGAAGATCAACACCATCACTGTGCGCTACAACGGCGACCCGATGGCCATGGTCCAGGCCGTGGAGAACGGCGAAGTGGACCTCACTCAGCCTCAGGCGACATCCGATGTGCTTTCTGCGGCCGAGGACCTTGACGGAGTCAAGGTCGACACCGGCGACGATGCGACTTATGAGCATGTCGATTTCACCTTCGACAACAAGGGGCCGTTCGATCCCGCAGCCAATGGCGGCGACGAGGACAAAGCGAGGAAGGTTCGCCAGGCCTTCCTCAAGACAGTTCCGCGTCAGGACATCGTCGACAAGATCATCAAACCGCTGAACCCCGACGCCAAGACCAGGGACTCGTTCAACCAGGTGCCCGGCTCACCGATGTACGACGCCATCGTCAAGGGCAACGGAATGGAGGAGCTCAAGGAAGTCGATGTCGATGGCGCGAAGAAGCTGCTCAAGGAAGCAGGCGTCGACAGCCCGACGGTTCGTGTCATGTATGACAACACGAACTCGCGTCGTCAGCAGGAGTTCCAGCTGATCAAGGAATCGGCTGAGAAGGCCGGCTTCGAGATCAAGGACGTCGGAGACGTCAACTGGGGCACCCGCCTCGGCGACGGCACTTACGACGTTGCGCTCTTCGGCTGGCAGTCCGAGGGCACCGGCATCACGGAGTCCGATGCGAACTACCGCACCGGTGCTCAGAACAACTACGGCGGCTACTCGAGCAAGAAGACCGACAAGATCCTCGACAAGATCCTTGTGGCGCCCGAGGAAGACCAGGAGAAGCTGTCAACGCAGCTGGAGAAGCAGCTCACCGATGATGCGTTCGGTGCGCCGCTGTTCCAGTTCCCATCGCTGCTCATCTACAACGAGAAGCTCAAGAACGCTTCGACGATCACGGTGTCGCCGACACTGATGTGGAACTACTGGGAGTGGGAAGTCAACTGATCCGCGTCCGACGCGGTCGGTTCCTCTCCACCCTTGCTGCTGTGGGGATCACTGTGTGGTCCCCACAGCGGCGTTTTCGGAAGATTGAAACGGACACCACATCATGATCAGATTCATTCTGCGACGATTGCTGTCGACGGCCCTCGTGCTCCTCGTCGTCACCTTCGTCCTCTACCTGCTGCTCAACGTCGCCCTGGACTTCTTCTGGGACCTGCGTTCGAGCACCTCCCCGAACATCGAGGCCCTCTACGAATCACGTCGGCGTCTGCTCGACCTCGACACTCCCGCTGTCATCAGGTACTTCAAGTGGCTCGCGGGAGTCGGCGGCTGCGCCATCGGCCAATGTGACTTCGGCATCGCCTGGAAGTCCGGGCAGGAGGTCACCGACCAGCTGCAGGGTGCGATCGTCAATACGATCAAACTCATCACCGCCTCGACGATCGTCGCCATCATTCTCGGCATCGCGGTCGGTATGATCTCGGCGATCCGCCAGTACTCGGGCTTCGACTACTTCATCACCTTCGTCTCGTTCCTCCTCTACTCGCTGCCCGTGTTCTGGGTGGCAGTGCTGCTCAAGCAGTACGGTGCGATCGACATCAACAACTTCATCAATGACCCGACGTTTGATTCCTGGTGGCCGATCATCATCGTCTGTGCGGCGATGGGCCTGTTCTGGATGGGAGCGCTGGGCGGCAATGGGAAACGGCGAGTCATCACGTTCTCAGCCGCTACGCTCATCACCTTCGCGACGATCTATTACATCCTGGCCAGCAGCTGGCTGCAGCATCCGAGCATCGGCGTCGTCGGCGTCATCATCATCGGGCTCGGCGCGGCCGTCGTCATGACCTATCTGTCAACGGGTCTGAAGAATCGCCGGGTCCTCTATGCCTCTCTGACCACCGCGGCCATCGGTGCCCTGCTGTTCATGCCGCTGCAGTATCTCTTCTACTACGTTGAGATGAACTGGCTGTGGATGACAGGGCTTCTCATCGTCGCCATCGCAGTCGCGATCGGCGTCGGGCTGGCGTTCCGCGGGCCCGACCCATGGGACACGGCACGCACCACGAGCTTCACGGCGATCATCGTGGCCTTCCTCATCTTCGCCGATCGCGTGCTGCAGGGCTGGCAGGATTACTCGAACGACCCGGCCATCAACAATCGCCCGATCGCGACGATCGGCGCCTCGGCACCGAACATCGACGGCGATTTCTGGATCACCAACCTCGACTCGTTCACTCATCTGCTGCTGCCGTCGATCGCGCTGATCCTCATCTCCTTCGCCTCCTACACCCGCTATACGCGCGGTTCGATGCTCGAGGTCATGGGCCAGGACTACATCCGCACGGCACGAGCCAAGGGGCTGAACGAACGCACGGTGATCATGCGTCACGCTCTGCGCAATGCGCTGCTGCCGCTGGCGTCGGTCGTGCCCGTCGACATCATCACGATGATCGGCGGTGCTGTGATCACGGAGACGATCTTCGGCTGGAACGGTATGGGCAAACTCTTCATCGATTCGATGAGGCAGGCCGAGCTCGACCCGGTCATGGCGTACATCTTGATCACGGGTCTGCTCTCCATCATCGCCAACCTGGTCGCGGACTTCCTCTACGCCGTCCTCGACCCGAGAATCCGAGTGAACGCATGAGTACCAACAACGACAATCAGAACGCTCTCGCTCTCGACGAAGTTCGGGACAATGCGATCGAGTCGAAGGAAACCGAAGGACTGTCGCAGGGCAAGATCGTCCTGCGCAAGTTCCTCCGTCACAAAGGCGCGATGATCAGCATCATCGTCCTCGTCCTGGTGGCGGTCTTCGCCTTCAGCGCACAGGGCATCGCCGGTCTGCCCGGCTGGTGGAAGTACAGTCACACCGCCTCAGGGCAGGTGCTCAACCCCGGAGGCGCCCCGACCTGGTCGTTCTCGAACCTCTTCTCGCTGGGTGAACACCCCTTCGGGCAGGACGAGATCGGCCGTGACAACTTCGCGCGAGTGATGAAGGGGACGCAGATCTCCATCATCGTCATGTTCATCATCGGCGCCGTCTGCCTGATCATCGGCACGACCGTCGGGGCTCTGGCCGGGTACTACCGCGGCTGGATCGATTCGGTGCTGATGCGCATCACCGACGGCTTCATCATCCTGCCGGTCATCGTCGTCGGCTCGATCCTCGGTGTCCTCGTCGGCGGGTCCAGCGGACCGATGCTCGGCCTGGCGCTCGGCTGCATCCTCTGGACTGGCCTGGCGCGCCTCGTCCGCGGTGACTTCATGTCTCTGCGCGAACGCGAATTCGTCGACTCGGCGCGTGTGGCCGGTGCGAGCGACTTCAGGATCATGTTCAAGCACATGCTGCCCAATGCCATGGGCGTCATCATCGTCAACACCACGCTGATCATGAGTCAGGCGATCGTGCTCGAGGCCTCTCTGAGCTATCTGGGCTTCGGCATTCAGCCTCCCGGCATCTCATTGGGACAGCTCATCAGCGAATACCAGACGTCCTTCGCCACCCGTCCGTGGCTGTTCTGGTGGCCGGGCCTGTTCATCATCATCATCGCTCTGTGCGTGAACTTCATCGGTGACGGTCTGCGCGACGCGTTCGACCCGAGGATGAAGACGATCCCGAGCTGGAGGAAGATGAAGAAGGCCGAACGCATGGCGCAGAAAGGGGCGAAGTGATGACTGAAAAGACACGCAGCGATTCGCAACCCGGCAAGGGATCCCCGATCCTCGAAGTCAAGGACCTCGGGGTGAAGTTCTGGGTCAGCGACGAATGGTGGACGGCCGCTGAACACCTCGACTACACGGTCAACGCCGGCGAGGTGCTGGCGATCGTCGGCGAGTCCGGATCCGGAAAGTCGCAGTCGAGCATGTCGCTGCTCGGTCTGCTTCCGAGCAATGGTCGGGCCACGGGCTCGGCCGTGCTCAACGGCACGGAACTCATCGGCATGCCTCCGGAGAGGATGCAGGGCGTTCGCGGCAACGACATCTCGGTGATCTTCCAGGAGCCGATGACCGCGCTGAACCCCGTCTACACCGCTGGCTACCAGATCGTGGAGACCTTGCGTGTCCACCTCGACATCGGACCGAGTGAGGCGAAGGAGCGTGCACTCGAGCTCATGCGCCTCGTCGAGATCCCGGACCCGGAGGATCGGTTCCACTCGTTCCCGCACCAGCTCTCGGGCGGTCAGCGTCAGCGCATCATGATCGCGCAGGCCTTGGCCTGCCAGCCGAAGCTGCTCATCGCCGACGAGCCCACCACGGCCCTCGACGTCACGGTCCAGGCCGAGATCCTCAAGCTCATGCGTGAGCTCAAGTCGAAGCTCGACGCGGGGATCATCCTCATCACCCACGACATGGGCGTGGTGGCGGACATGGCCGACCGCATCATCGTCATGCGTGCCGGCCAGGTGGTCGAGACCGGCACTGCAGAGGAGATCTTCTACCGTCCGCAGCATCCCTATACGAGGCAGCTGCTCGACGCGGTGCCCCACCTCGGCGCCGGGACCGAAGGTGAGGTCTTCGGCTCCAGCCTCGACGACGTCGAGTCCTCGTCCTTCCGACATGCGGAGGAGGGCGAGGTCGATCCGCATCACGACGGTTCTCGCGATTCGCTGGGCACCAAGCACGCGGGTTCCGCGACCGTGGCGGAGGGAGGTGCCAACCGCACCGATGACCTCGACGCCGAATCCCGTGAGCTCGCCGAGGCGGGGCAGCCGGACCATCACATCGAGATGGACTCGACGGAGACCTTCTACCACCCCGGTTCGCAGGCGGACTTCTCGAAGCCTTCGGCCCTGCAGCTGCGCGATGCCGCGATCGAGTATCCGGCTTCCGGGCGGAAGAAGGCCTTCCGGGCCGCCCACCACATCAATCTGATGATCGCACCCGGCGAAGTCGTCGGGCTGGTCGGGGAGTCCGGCTCGGGCAAGACGACGATCGGTCGCGCCGCTCTCGGTCTGCTGCCGACGGTCGAGGGCGACATGGTCGTCAACGGCACGAGCATCAAGGGTCTGAGCAACAAGCAGATGCGTCCGCTGCGCAAGGAAGTCGGCATCGTGTTCCAGGATCCCGGTTCCTCGCTCAACCCGCGTCTGCCGGTGGGCGAATCAATCGGAGAACCGCTCTATCTCCATGAGGGGATGAAGGGACCGGAGCTGAGCAGGAAGGTCGAGGAGCTGCTGACAGCGGTCGAGCTTCCGACGTCGATGCGCAACCGGTACCCGCATGAGCTCTCCGGCGGTCAGCGCCAGCGCATCGGCATCGCCCGGGCGCTGACGCTGCGGCCGAAGCTGCTCATTGCCGACGAGCCGACCTCGGCGCTCGACGTGTCGGTGCAGGCCAAGGTCCTCGACCTGTTCGAGGGGCTGCAGAAGGAGTACGGTTTCGCGTGCCTGTTCATCAGCCATGACCTGGCGGTGGTCGAGCGGATCGCCGAGCGCATCGCCGTCATGCGCCACGGCTACCTCGTCGAGATCGGCAAGAGCTCGCAGGTCGTGAGCAATCCCGTCCATCCGTACACGCAGCGTCTGCTCTCGGCGGTTCCGGTTCCCGATCCCACGGAGCAGCGCAAGCGTCGAGAGGCCAGGGACGCGGTCCTCGAGGCGACCACGAACGCCTGACCCGGCGGATCGGCACGCAGAGGCCGGCTGCCCGCCGCGGCGTGCGGGGAGCCGCTCGCCCGCCGCCGAATGTGGTCACGGAACCGAGGCGAATCGCCCGAATGGGGCTTTTGGCCTCGGTTCCGTGACCACATTTCAGTTTCAGCCCGCTCGCGTCCAGCTTTCCGGGGCCGGTCGGGCTCCGCTTCCGCAGCCGGTCGGGCTCCGTTTCCGGGGCCGGCTGGGCACCGGCTGTCACCGCGTGTGTGCCGGTGGCCGTATAATTGTCTGTTGGGTCCGGGCTGGACCGATCTCTCTATCTCAAAAGGTTCTTGATGACTGAAGCCATCACACGACGGGACAACCGCCGCAATGTAGCAATCGTCGCACACGTCGACCACGGTAAGACCACCTTGGTCGACGCCATGCTCCGGCAGACCGGTGTGTTCAGCGAGCACGGCGACTTCGCCGAGCGCGTCATGGATTCCGGTGACCTCGAGCGTGAGAAGGGCATCACCATTCTCGCGAAGAACACCTCGGTGCTCTACAACGGCCCCTCGGCCGGCGAGGATCCCATCGTCATCAATGTCATCGACACCCCCGGCCACGCCGACTTCGGCGGAGAGGTCGAACGCGGCCTGTCCATGGTCGACGGCGTCGTCCTCCTCGTCGACGCCTCCGAAGGCCCGCTGCCGCAGACGCGCTTCGTCCTGCGCAAGGCGCTGGCCGCGAAGCTGCCGGTCATCCTCGTGATCAACAAGACCGATCGTGCCGATGCCCGCATCGACGGAGTCGTCGAGGAAGCACAGGACCTCCTCCTGGGCCTGGCCTCCGATCTCGCCGATGAGGTCCCCGACCTCGATGTCGATGCCGTGCTCGACGTGCCCGTGGTCTACGCCGCCGCGAAGGCAGGTGCCGCCTCCCTCGAACAGCCCGCCGACGGAGAGGTTCCGGCCAACCCCGATCTCGAGCCGCTGTTCAAGACCATCCTTGAGACGATCCCGGCCCCGGAGATCAATGAGGACGGAATCCTGCAGGCCCATGTGACCAACCTCGACGCCTCGCCGTTCCTCGGCCGACTGGCGCTGCTGCGGATCTTCGGCGGGACGCTGAAGAAGGGCCAGCAGGTGGCCTGGGCCCGCGGCGATGAGATCAGCTCGGTGAAGATCACCGAGCTGCTCGAGACCCAGGGACTCGATCGTGTGCCCGCCACCCAGGCCTCGGCCGGCGACATCGTCGCGGTGGCCGGCATCCCGGACATTATGATCGGTGACACCCTCACCGACATCGACAACCCGAAGCCGATGCCGGCGATCGTCATCGACGATCCTGCGATCTCCATGACGGTCGGCATCAACACCTCGCCGCTGGCAGGGCGTGAGAAGGGCACGAAGGTCACCGCCCGCATGGTCAAGGATCGCCTCGATCAGGAGCTTGTCGGCAATGTCTCGCTCAAGGTCGTCCCGACCGAACGTCCCGATGCCTGGGAAGTCCAGGGACGCGGAGAGCTGGCGCTGGCCATCCTCGTGGAGCAGATGCGCCGCGAGGGCTTCGAACTCACCGTCGGCAAGCCCCAGGTCGTGACCCGGCAGATCGACGGCAAGCTGCACGAGCCCTTCGAAGAGCTCACGGTCGACGTTCCTGAGGACTACCTCGGCGCGGTCACCCAGCTCCTGGCCGCCCGCAAGGGCGTGATGTCGACCATGACGAACCACGGCACCGGCTGGGTGCGCATGGAGTTCAAGGTCCCCGCCCGCGGTCTCATCGGCTTCCGCACACGGTTCCTGACCGAAACCCGCGGCACCGGAATTGCGAACACGATCTCGGCCGGATACGGGCCGTGGGCCGGCAACATCGAGTTCCGCATCAACGGTTCGCTCGTAGCCGACCGCGCCGGAGCCGTGACCCCGTACGCGATGATCAACCTGCAGGATCGCGGCACCTTCTTCGTCGAACCGACCTCCGAGGTCTACGAGGGCCAGATCGTGGGCGAGAATTCGCGCGCCGACGATATGGACGTCAACATCACGAAGGAGAAGAAGCTGACGAACATGCGTTCGGCGTCGGCCGACAGCTTCGAGAACCTCACCCCGCCGCGCAAGCTCACCCTCGAGGAGAGCCTCGAGTTCGCGCGCGAGGACGAGTGCGTCGAGGTCACCCCGGGAGCGATCCGCATCCGCAAGGTCGAACTCGACCAGAAGGAGCGCGCGAAGCTCTACGCCAAGCTGCGCCGACAGAACGCCTGAACCAGCACCACCGATGACCTCGAGTACCCAGGATCCCATGACAGTCACGCCACGCGTCCTCTTCGTGCACGCTCATCCCGACGATGAGACGATCACGACGGGAGGCACGATCGCCGCACTGGTCTCCGAAGGGGCCGAGGTCATGGTGCTCACGGCCACCCGAGGAGAGGGCGGCGAGGTCATCCCCGCCGAACTCGGACACCTCGAGGGCGACCGCGCGGGACTGGCCCGGGTGCGGGAGCAGGAGATCGCCGAGGCGATGCGCGCCCTGGGCGTGCGCATGCACACCTTCCTCGGCGGCACCACGCGCACCTTCGAGGACTCGGGCATGGAATGGGGGCCCGACGGCCACGCCCGTCCCGCCTCGACCATGCCCGACGACGCTCTGTGCGCGGCCGAGGTGACCACCGTTGCCCGGCACATCGCCGCGGTCATCGACGCGCTGCAGCCGCATGCGGTGATCACCTACGCCGCGAACGGCGGGTACGGTCATCCTGATCACGTGCGGGTGCACGAAGCCACAGTCGCCGCGATCGACCTGGCCGAGTGGCGCACCGGCCGGCTGCTCTTCGTCGACACTCCCGCCGAGGCGGCCCGTGCGGCCTTCGACCCCGAGCAGCCCGGGTTCGCCGCGACCGGCTTCGCCGCTGCCCAGACGATTCCCGCGAAACCGCCGGTCGGACGGATCATCATCGGCCAGGACATCTCCTCGGTGCTCGCGGCCAAACGCGCGGCGCTCGAAGCGCATCGGACCCAGGTGAGCGTCTCCGACGGATTCTTCGCGCTGTCGAACGGCGTCGGTCAGCGGATCGGGGATCGGGAATACTATTCCATCGGCGCCGGAGCCGAAGTCCCGGCGGAGGAACTGCGTGACGGACTCGCTCCCCACGTCCTCACCGGGCTCGACATCGCTGCGGTGGAAGCGCAGGAGAACGCGGCGGGCCCAGCACCGCTGAGGCGTCGCCGCGAACCGAAGAAGCCCGGCCTCTTCGCCTATCTGCATGCCTCAGTCCTGGCTGTGCTCATCGCGTTCCTCGGAGCCATGCAGCACCTCAATGCCTGGGTCGTCCACCCCGGAGGCAACCCGCTGATCCTGCCGTGGGGAGTGGTCCTGTCGCTGCTGCTGGCGGCCAGCGGACTGTGGCATCTGAAGACCATGTACCGCAGCAGCTCGCCGATGCTGCTCGCTGCGGTCATCATCGCCGTGCTGTCCTATGTGCTCGGTCAGCCGAACTGGCTGCCGGGCGCGGACATGGTCGTCACCGGCACCCTGCGTTCGGTGGCCTGGCTGCTGGGACCGATGCTCCTGGCGGCTGTCTTCGCCTTCATCGATGTGCGCGGGCGCGAACGGACTCGCTAGACTCGTCCGAACAGAGACGAACCTGTCGTTTTCGACATCCTCGGGAGGAAGATGACGCCCCAGACCCCAGCCGACGGAACCTCGGGCCCTGTTGGGCCCCGCTCCTCGGTCGAGGGTGCCCGGACGAAGCGGATCTGGCCCCTCTTCCTCATCGTCGTCATCGTCCTGGCCGCGCTCTATATCGTGGTCGGGTTCCTCAGCGGACGCGTGCTGACGCCGGGGACGACCGTGGCCGGAATCGACATCGGAGGCAAGAGCGCCACCGCTGCTGAGAACACTCTTCGCAATGATCTGCATGACGAAGCGAACAGGGACATCGTCCTGCAGGCAGGAGAACCGACGGCGAAGCTCGATCCCGCCGATGCCGGCATCACCTTCGACGCCGAGGCGACGGTCGACCGGGTCACCGGCTTCAGTCTCGATCCCACCGTGATCTGGAACCGCCTGTTCGGCGACAGCGAGGTCGCCCCCGTCATCGACGTCGACGAGAAGAAGTTCGACAAGGCCACCTCGAAGGTCACCGAATCGCTGGCCGTCGAGCCCAAGAACGCGGAGCTCGGCTTCGAGAAGACCACCCCGAAGGTCAAGGACGGTGCCGTCGGGCAGACGGTCGAGGCTGATCAGGTGCGCACAGCGATCGACGAGAACTGGCTGCGCACGAAGGACGCACTGCCCGTCCAGCCGACGCAGGTCGATCCCGACATCACCACTGCAGAGGCAGAGGACATGGCCACCGGGTTCGCCGAGGACGCGGTGAGCAAAGACCTGAAGATCGCAGCCGAACCGGGCAAGGATGCGGACTCGAACGTCAAAGGCGGTGACCTGAATGTGTCGCCCGCGATCATCGCGAAGACGCTGACCTTCGATGCGAAGGACTCGAAGCTGGTGCCGGTCTTCGACCAGGAGGCACTGCAGAAATCGGTTCTGGACGCGAACAAGGACATCGGCAGACCCGCCGAGGACGCGAGTTTCACGATCAAGCACGGAAAGCCTCAGGTCGTGCCCTCCAAGAAGGGCATCGGAATCAAGGCCAAGGAACTGACCACGGCCGTCTCCGATGCGATCAAGGGAAAGAACGACACCCCGGAGGTGACCCTGGCCTCCGTCGAACCCGACTTCACGACGGAGGATGCGAAGAAGGCCGATGTGTCGAAGGTGGTCTCCGAGTTCTCCACCGGCTACAGCTCCAAGCCCAATCGCGACAACAACCTCCGAGTGGCCTCGAAGAAGGTCTCAGGGACCGTGCTGCAGCCGGGCGAGCAGTTCTCCCTCAACGAGACCCTCGGCCAGCGCACAGCGGCCAACGGGTACAAGCCGGCGGGTGTGATCTCCGACGGACAGATGAAGGAAGACTTCGGCGGGGGTGTCTCGCAGGTGTCGACGACGCTGTTCAACGCCGCCTTCTTCGCCGGTTTCGACCTCGATGAGCACCAGGCCCATTCGCGCTACATCTCCCGCTACCCGGAAGGCCGGGAGACGACGCTGGACTGGTCCTCCATCGACCTGAAGTTCACGAACAACTCGAAGACTCCGGTCGTGCTCGATATGTATCTCAAAGGCGGAGAGGTCCACGCCAGAGTCTTCGGCGTGAAGAAGTACGACGTCTCGGCCGATGCCTCGGACCGGTTCAACCACACCTCACCGGGATCGCTCACCGAAAGCGGCACTTCCTGCACCCCGCAGGCACCCAAGGGCGGATGGTCGATCCGAATCACGCGGACGATGAAGGACATCGAATCGGGTCGGACCACGAAGGACGGGTTCACCACGGTGTACCGACCGGTGAACAAGGTCGAGTGCAAGGGCTGAGCACGATCGTACGCAGGGGCTGAGCTCGGCCTTCGGGCTGCAGGGGCCGAGCCTTGCTCTCCAGGGCCGGGATCAGGCGCGCTCGGCGTACCAGGAACGGTGGCGCACGGCAGCGCCGAGTGAGCCGAACAGGTTCAGCGAGGCCTCATTGCTCGCTTCGATGTCGACGAGGTAGGACCTCACTCCGCGCTGTGCCAGGAGAGCCGCCGCGGCACGGGCGACCGACCGTCCGGCACCTCGACGACGCAGATCGGGACGGGTCACGAGGTTGGTGATGACGCCCCATTTGCTGCGTTCGACCACCCGGGCCGCGGAGACCATGGACCGCGATCCGTCGGGGTGCTGGGCGTATGCGGTGACGAATTCGCAGGGCTGGTCGGCCGTGATGAGAGAGCGGAAGGCCTCTGCCGCGCCGGACGCGTCCCCGGGGCTGCGCTGACTCGTCCACGCAGCGAAATGCTCCGGTGTCGGCGCATCGGCGACGTCGATGGCCAGTCCCGGGGCGGCCGCCTCGGCGGGGGCCGAAGCACCGGCGGCCGCCTCGGCGGTGGCGCCGGTCAGCAGGAGGACTGCCTCGGAGGGGGAGTAGCCGCGTGCCGAGAGCAGGGGTGCCAGTCCCTCGCATTCGGGTGCCAACGTGGACGAATCGTCGGCCGAATAGATCTGGATCCGGCTCGGCTTCTCCCGCGTGCGGTACCACTCTTCGACGGCGTCGAGGCTCTGTTCCCACCCCAGTCCGGAATCGGTCACGGGCAGGCAGCTGTTGGCTCGGCGCGTGGCGGAGTCCGAACTGCGCAGCAGCCATCCCTTCTGGAGCAGGCTGAGGTCGGCGGCGGACTCAGTGCCCTCATTGCGCAGGTTCTCCACGTGCAGCCACGACACGTCCTGCGGAAGCCAGGCGGCGGCCGAGATGCGACGGAGATCGACAGCGGAGACGATCTCATGGGTGCGCCCCGAGCGGGTCGGTGCCGGCGGCACCTCGTGGACGAGCAGGATCTGGGGGCGCGAGATGCGCAGCGGCCCGCGCTTCGTGTCGATCTCGACCCCCGCCTCGTCGACGGTGGTGACGACGCCGAGCGCATCGGAGGTCGAATGGGAGTCCTCGGGGTCGAGCGAATACCGTACGACCACTCGTCTGCCGGGCTGCAGCTCGTCCACTTCTCGCCTTCCTCCGTCGAATCCGTGCCCTCCCACCCTAAGACACGGAGGCGGCCGCCTGGAGCAGGCGTGACGGTCGAGGGCAGATGCAATGCGAATCACCTGAGAACGATGGGCGTGGAATACGGCCGAAGGCGTATTGTGGGATGTGTATGCGCATCATCTGTGAAGCTTGCGAGGAGTCAGTCCTGTGACGTACATCATTGCTCAGCCCTGTGTCGATCTCAAGGACAAGGCCTGCATCGACGAATGCCCGGTCGACTGCATCTACGAGGGCGAACGCAGTCTCTACATCCACCCGGACGAATGCGTCGACTGCGGAGCCTGTGAGCCGGTGTGCCCGGTCGAAGCGATCTTCTACGAAGACGATGTGCCGGAGGAGTGGGAAGAGTACTACAAGGCCAACGTCGAATTCTTCGACGACCTCGGTTCCCCGGGTGGAGCCGCGAAACTCGGGAACACGCACAAGGACCATGCGATCATCGCTGCCCTTCCGCCCCAGAGTCACGACCTCTGAGCTTCTGAGCCATGACGACTTCCTTCGGACTCGACCTGCCCGACTACCCCTGGGACCGGCTCACTGACTTCCGTCGCCGCGCGGCCGAACATCCCGACGACGTGTGTGACCTGTCGATCGGCACCCCGGTCGACCCGACGCCCGAGGTGATTCGGCGCGCCCTGGCCGCCGCCGGAGACGCACACGGCTATCCCACGACGGCGGGCACCTCGGAACTGCGCGAGGCCATCGCCGGATGGTATGCGACATGGCATTCGGTCGCACTCGACCCCGCCACCGAGATCCTGCCGACTGTGGGTTCGAAAGAGCTCGTGGCCTGGCTGCCGACACTGCTGGGCCTGCGGCAGAGGGGACTGGCAGTGGCCTGTCCGTCGGCCGCCTACCCGACTTATGAGATGGGGGCGATGATCGCCGGAGTCGAATGCCGGCGCCTCGATGCCGCCGAGGTCGCTGCGGGAGCGTCACTCGAGGGCATCGGGCTCCTGTGGATCAACACACCGGGAAACCCGACAGGGGAGGTGCTCGACGCCGATATCCTCGCCGAGGTGGCCCGCCGTGCCCGTGCCGCCGGAGTCGTGCTCGCCTCCGACGAGTGCTACGGACTGCTCAATTGGGAGTCCGATGAGCCTGCGCCGAGCGTGCTCTCCGTCGTCGGGGAGACCCGCACACGTGTGCTCAGCGTCTACTCGATGTCGAAGCAGTCGAATCTCGCAGGCTACCGCGCCGCCTTCGTCGCCGGAGATGCGGACCTCATCGCCGACCTGACCCGTTCCCGCAAGCACGCGGGAATGATCGTGCCCTACCCGATCCAGGCGGCGATGGTTGCGGGACTCGGCGACACCGAGCACGTCCGCGTGCAGAAGGAGATCTACCGATCGCGGAGGAACCTGCTCCGAGCGGGACTAGAGGACTTCGGATTCCGCATCGATCATTCGACCGCGGGCCTCTACCTGTGGGCCACGGCGGACAAGAACTGCTGGGATTCGCTCGGCGACCTCGCCGAGCTGGGCATCGTCGCGGGGCCGGGAGAATTCTACGGCGCGGCAGCCAGCGACCACGTGCGCATCGCCCTGACTGCCACCGACGAACGCATCGCAGCCGCCGCAAAGCGACTCCATGAGGCGGCGGCGTGAGATTCGCCGTCTGTCCCGGTCTGACGGACCGGGGCGAGGGAGCTGCGGTCTCCGAGGGTTTGCCAAGGTTGCGCAAAGACTGCATTCAGGACAGAAAAGTTCGTGTTTGACCAGGTCAAATGTATTACCGGTGAGTAGAAGCGGGGTGCAGCGATTTTCTCATTCCCACAGTTATCGGTAGTCTTTGAACGAACTGTGCAAGACACCTCAGGAAGTTCTTGAGGTACGTCAACGGTGAGGAGATCGAATGACTTCGGAGGCGAACCTCAAGATCGCTGACACGGAGCTGACACTGCCCGAGGTGTCGGCGTCGGCGGGCAACAACGGATACCGTATCGGCTCTCTGCTGAAAGAGACCGGGTCGGTCACATATGATCCAGGGTTCGCCAACACCGCATCCACGTCTTCGGCCATCACCTTCATCGACGGCGACGAGGGCGTTCTGCAGTACCGCGGCTATCCGATCGAACAGCTCGCCGAGCAGTCGAACTTCGTCGAAGTCTGCTACCTCCTCATCTACGGCGAGCTGCCGACTCAGGAACAGTTCGATGCCTTCGATGCCCGACTGCGCGGACACACGATCGTGCATGAGGATCTGCGCCGCTTCTTCCGTGCCTTCCCCTACGATGCACATCCGATGCCTATGGTGGCAGCGGCGGTCGCGGCTTTGTCGACGTTCTACCAAGATGACCTCGATGTCTTTGACGAAGGTCAGATCGACACCTCCTCGTTCCGACTGCTCGCGAAGATGCCGACCATCGCTGCTCTGGCACACCGGAAGAACATGGGTCTGCCGGTCATCCATCCGGACAACTCGCTGAGCCTGGTCGAGAACTTCCTGCGTGTGAACTTCGGAGTCCCCGCCGAGGAATACGAGCCGGATCCGCTCGCCGTGAAGGCCATGGATCAGCTGTTCATCCTCCACGCCGATCACGAGCAGAACTGCTCGACCTCGACAGTGCGACTGGTCGGTTCGTCCCAGGCCAACGTCTTCCAGTCGATCTCTGCCGGTGTCAACGCCCTGGCCGGGCCCCTGCACGGTGGCGCGAACTCCGCAGTGCTGGAGATGCTGCAGCAGATCGCGGCCTCCGACGACGGACCGAAGAAGTTCATGGAACGCGTGAAGAACAAGGAGGACGGAGTCCGCCTGATGGGCTTCGGCCACCGCGTGTACAAGAACTACGATCCGCGCGCGAAGATCATCAAGAAGACTGCAGACGAGGTCCTCGCTCGTTCCGGCGGTGACCCGCTGCTCGAACTGGCACAGCAGCTCGAAGAGATCGCGCTGGCCGACGACTACTTCGTTGAGCGCAAGCTCTATCCGAACGTCGACTTCTACACGGGGCTCATCTACAAGGCGCTCGGATTCCCGACGAATATGTTCACCGTGCTCTTCGCCGTCGGCCGCCTGCCCGGTTGGATCGCGCAGTGGCGCGAGATGATCAAGGATCCCGAGACGAAGATCGGTCGTCCGCGCCAGATCTACACGGGTGCCTATTCCCGCAACTACACGGACATCAACGACCGCTGAGCACCCGCGCGCTCACGGCTGCTAAGCCCCCGGGCGGCAGAGACACCTGAGCACCCGGGCGCCAGGAACGCCTGAGCCCTTGCGGTCCGTGCTGACGGCGTCGGAGCAGAATCCTCTGCCCGGCGCCGTTGCGCATTTCCGGCTTGATGCATCGCACAGAACTCCACGCATCCCACATCGTTGCTCTGGTACAGAGCTGCACGCATCCCTCACCGTTGCTCTCGCACAGCACTCCCGGCGCTACAGCCCACCCCAGGTGACACAGCCCCGTACCGCCGCCGAAGGACACCTCGAGCGGCGAATCACCCTGCAGGAAAGGGGCGTTGAGCGGCTGACTGGAGGAGGAGTCGCCTCGGCGAGGCCCCGCTGTGTCCCTCACCGTTGTTGCTGCATCGCACCGGCAGTGTCGTTGCGCACCGGTGGCAGCACATCCTCTCGCAGGAACACGCGGGTATGGCAGGAACGGGTCGGAGCGGCAGGAACGGGTCGGTACGACAGGAACGCGTCGCGATGGCAGTTTCCCCTTCAGGGCACACGGGGTTGAATGCCGCGAGGGCGCGTCCACATCGTGTGAACGCGCCCTCGTCTTCCCAGAGTCGCCAAGCACGTCGCCGCGGGCGCCCCGTGCAGAAGGCGATGAGTGCCCCCGGCCGCATAGTGCCGGCCGCTCAGCGCAGCGTCAGCTCAGAACTGCCGACGTCTCAGTGCAGGTCGGGGTTGAGCTCGATGCCCTTGGAATCGCGGGCGATCGCCTCGACGGCGCCGGTGATCGAGTTCCGGCGGAAGAGGATGTTGTTCTGTCCGCTGAGCTCGGCGGCCTTGACCACGGCATTGTCCTCGCCCGGTACGGTGACTCGTGTGCCGGCGGTGAGGTAGAGACCGGCTTCGACGATGCAGTCATCGCCGATGGAGATGCCGACTCCCGCGTTGGCGCCCAAGAGGCTGCCCGAGCCGATGGAGATGCGGTGTGTGCCGCCGCCCGAGAGGGTACCCATGATGGAGGCCCCGCCGCCGATGTCGGATCCGTCGCCGACGACGACGCCCTGCGAGATGCGTCCTTCGACCATGGCCGATCCCAGAGTGCCGGCATTGAAGTTGACGAATCCTTCGTGCATCACCGTGGTGCCCGACGCCAGGTGCGCGCCGAGGCGGACACGATCGGCATCGGCGATGCGCACGCCGGAGGGAATGACGAAGTCGGTCATGCGCGGGAACTTGTCGAGTCCGTAGACGGCGACCGGCCCGCGTGCCAGCAGCTTGGCGCGGGTCGCTTCGAAGTCCTCCGGCGAGCAGGCGCCGTACGAGGTCCACACCACGTTCGAGATATGGCCGAAGATGCCGTCGAGGTTGACATCATTGGGGGCCACGATGCGGTGGGACAGGGCATGCAGCCGCAGATAGGCATCCGCCGCCGAGGCGGGACCGGCGTCGAGGTCGATCGTGGTGGTGACCACCTCGGCGCGGGTGCCGCGAGCCTCGTCGGTGCCCACAAGGGCATCGAGTCCGTCGTCGGCGGCGCGAGCGGTGGCGGCGGCCTCGGCGGCCTCAGCGGTCTCACCCGTGCTCAGTGCGGGGTACCAGACGGAGAGGACGATGTCGGAATGGGACGTGGCAAGGCCACGTGCGGAAATGATGCGTTCTGTCATGCCTCAAGCTTAGTCGGTGGCGGCAGTACTAGGCTAAGGGACATGACTGTCGATCCATCTGCTGAGACTGATTCCATCTTCGCGTCCCCGACCGACCCGGGGGACTCCCTCTTCGCCGCTCTCGATGACCCGGCCGAGCTCACGGGGCGTCTGTGCGCCATCGAATCCGTGTCCGGCAACGAAGCCGTCCTGGCCGATGCCGTCGTCGAGGTGCTCGAGAGGATCAGCGCAGGACCCGGACCCGAGCTCGAGATCCTCCGCGATGGCGATACCATCGTCGCCCGCACGAACCTCGGCCGGGCTGAGCGGATCGTCGTCGCAGGACATCTCGACACGGTTCCCGTCGAGCACAACCTGCCTCCCGTGCGCACGAGGATGACCGGAAAGGACTACCCCGACGACGAGGTGATCTGGGGGCGCGGGGCCTGCGATATGAAGGCCGGAGTGGCCATGCAGCTGGCCACGGCCGCCGCGTTGCGCAGCCCCGCCCGCGACGTCAGCTGGGTCTTCTACGATCACGAGGAGGTCGACGCCTCCCTCAACGGACTCGGCCGAGTCGCGCGCAGCCACCCCGATTGGCTGAGCGGTGACTTCGCGATCCTCGGCGAACCGTCGAACGCCTCGGTCGAGGGAGGATGCAACGGCACCATCCGCGTCGACGTCGTCACCACGGGTGTGCGCGCCCACTCGGCCCGCGCCTTCATGGGCGTCAACGCCATCCACGCCGCCGCCGAGGTGCTCGCCCGGCTGGCCGAGCACGAGACGGATACGGTGACGGTCGACGGACTCGACTACCGCGAGTCGCTGTCGGCGGTGAACATCAGCGGCGGTGTCGCCGGCAATGTGGTGCCCGATGAATGCCGCGTATCCGTGAACTACCGTTTCGCCCCGAGCAAGTCGGCGGCCGAGGCGGAAGCGTTCCTGCGCGAATTCTTCTCCGGCTTCGACCTCGTCGTCACCGATGCGGCCGAAGGCGCCAGGCCTGGTCTCGACCGTCCGATCGCGCAGGACTTCATCGACACGCTGGGACTGTCCCCGGCCCCGAAGCTCGGCTGGACCGACGTCTCTCGGTTCAGCGCACTCGGTGTTCCCGCGGTGAATTTCGGACCCGGCAATCCGCTGTATGCCCACAAATCGGATGAGCACGTCAGAGTCGCCGAGGTGGAGCAGGCCACCCGCATCCTGTGCAGCTACCTCGAGGGCCGGTGAGTCCGATGGACGACAGAGGACAGTCCGCTCCGAGCACGTCGGCCGGGTACTACCGGAAGGGCCCGCTGCGTCTGCGCGGTGATCAGGTGCCTAAGGCGACGGCGGATCAGCGTCTGCTCGACCGGGGCTCGGGAGCCGCTTGGGCGCACGAGGACCCGTGGCGGGTGATGCGCATCCAGGCCGAGTTCGTCGAAGGCTTCGGGTCGCTGGCCGAGATCGGCCCGGCCGTGGCGCTGTTCGGCTCCGCCCGGCTGCACGCAAACACGCAGGCCTATGCGGACACCCGTGAGATCGCCCGTCGTCTCGCCGCAGCCGGAAATGCCATCATCACCGGTGGTGGCCCCGGCATCATGGAGGCGGGCAACCTCGGTGCCGTCGACGGCGGGGGAGTGTCCATCGGCTTGGGCATCGAGCTGCCCTTCGAATCGGGACTCAACGACCACGTCGAACTCGGGGTGAACTTCAGGTACTTCTTCGTCCGCAAGACGATGTTCCTGAAGTACTCGCGCGCCTTCGTCGTCATGCCCGGCGGCTACGGCACGCTCGACGAGCTCTTCGAAGCGCTGACTTTGGTGCAGACGGGCAAAGTGACGTCATTCCCGATCGTGCTCTTCGGCCGTCGCTATTGGCAGGGACTCGTCGACTGGCTGACCGAGTCGATGCTGGCTGCAGGCGCGATCGGTCCGAAGGACCTGTCCCTGTTCACCCTCACCGACGATATCGACGAAGTCGTGGCAGCGATCGGACCGGGCCGACCGGGACCGGGCACCGGCGCTGCGTCCGAGACGAGCAGGAGCCGACCGTGAGAGGCAGCAGCGCCACACAGTCCGGCCCGGCACCTTTCGACCTCGCACAGGCTCGGCCGGGTGCACCGGCGATCATGGCCGTGATCAACCGCACGACCGATTCGTTCTATGAATCCGCTGCGACTCTCGACGAAGCCATCACCGCCGTCGAGGCTGCCACCGCCGACGGCGCCCACATCGTCGACGTCGGGGGAGTGCGCGCTGGCCGCGGTCGGGAGATCTCCGCGGCCGAGGAGATCGAACGCGTGTGCCCGACCATCGAAGCCGTCGCCGCCGCGCACCCGGACGTTCTCATCAGTGTCGACACCTGGCGACACGAAGTCGCCGAAGCTGCCTGCCGGGCCGGAGCCGGTCTGATCAACGACACCTGGGCGGGAGTCGACCCAGAGGTCGCCGAGGTGGCCGCCCGCTTCGGGGTCGGGATCGTGTGCTCCCACACCGGTGGGCTGAGTCCGCGAACAGATGCTCATCGCAACCGGTACGGCCTGCATGCGGCGGAGGTGGTCGACAAGACCCTGTCCGGAGTCAGCGAACTCGCCGCAGCCGCCCGCACCGCCGGCGTGCCCGAGGACCGGATCGTCATCGACCCCACCCCGGACTTCGGGAAGAACACCTACCAATCGCTGCGTCTGCTGCGCGAACTCGACCGCTTCGCCGACACCGGCTACGCGGTCCTGCTGGCGATCTCACGCAAGGACTTCGTCGGAGAGGCGATCGGTGACGTGGTCCCACCGGATCGGCTCAACGGCACCATCGCCGCGACCGCTCTGGCGGTCGAACGCGGCGCGGCGCTGATCCGCACCCATGATGTGCGTGCGACCGCCGATGCCATCGATGTGACTCTGGCGATCACCGGCGAGGCCGAGCCGAAACACACCGTGCGCGGCCTGCGCTGAGCCTCCGGTGCACGCGACTGTGCGAAAATGAAGCCATGCCTGTGTGGATTGTGATCGGTGTCGCGGCTGCGATCTTCGTCCTCGTCTTCGTCGTCGCGGCCACCTTCAACGTCTTCTCAGCCGAGACGCTCGACGAGGCGGAAGAGCCCTGGACCGGGCTTCCCGAGGGATTCACGGGAGCGGACCTGGAGGCGGTGACCTTCCGCCCGGCGCTGCGCGGCTATCGGATGGAGGATGTCGACGAGGCCATGCAGATGTTGAGCGAACGCCTGCGCGAACTCGAATCCGCACACGCCGAGGACTCGCGACCGAACCCGTCCGCCGTCGATTCAGCGGACCGACCGAATCTGTCCGCCGCCGACTCAGCGGACCGGCCGAACGCGCCTGCCGTCGAGCCGACGGATCGGCCGGCGTCCGCGCACTCGGATCGGGGCCCTGCCGCCGATGCACCGGAAACGGCTGCCGGACAACGATGAGCCGACCTGCCGACCTGCCCGGAATCACCCTCGCCCGCGAAGCCTTCGACTCCTCCCGACTCTCCCGTCTCGGCGCGCTGTTCCTGTCGCTGCCGGTCTGGGTCCAGGCCGTTGCCGTGTACTTCGCCTCCCGCGTCGTGAGCATGTCGATCTTCGCCGCCGTCCTGAAGCGGCAGGACCCGGCGAACTGGTCGTCCTCGCCGGTGACGACGACGCTCAACGACTTCCTCAACTTCTGGGACGGCGGCTGGTACGCACGCGTTGCGGACGAAGGCTATCCGCGGATCCTGCCGATCGACGACAGCGGCGCTGTGGGAGAGAACCAGTGGGCCTTCTACCCGCTGCATCCCTCCGTGGTCAGCACCCTGTCGGACCTGACCGGAGTCAGCTACGAGATCATCTCACCGATCGTGTCCACGCTCGCCGCCGGACTGGCCTCGATCGTCATCCTCCACCTGTTCCGGAAGTATGTCGACGGCGACCAGGCGCTGATGGGTCTGGCGCTCGTGATGTTCTTTCCGCCGGCAGCGATCTTCTCCACCGGTTATGCCGAATCCCTGACGCTTCTGCTGCAGGCGATGGCGCTCTTCCTCGTCGTCGAACGCCGCTACCTCTCCGCGCTGCCGGTCGTCGTCCTCATGGACCTGTCCCGTCCGATCGGTGTGGCCTTCTCGTTCTTCATGCTGCTCCACCTCATCGACCGGTTCCTGCGCCGCAGGCACGATCCGTACCCCGCCGCCGAGGCGGTTCGGTCATGGACCCTGGGCGTGCTCTCCTGCGCGGCGGCCCTCATCCATCCCGTCCACGCTTGGTGGGTGACCGGATCGATGACGGCCTACACCGACACCGAGGCGGCCTGGCACACCGGAGAGACGACGTTCCTCGTCCAATGGGTCGCCCAGTCGATCAACCTCATCGGTCCGTTGGGTCCGGTGCTGCTCGCCATCGTCGTCGCCGGGATGCTTGCGCTGATATTCTCCCCGGCGGGAGCGCGTATGGGACGGACGATGCAGCTCTTCTGCCTCGGCTACGGCATCTATCTGCTCATCTTCTTCAATCCCCAGACCTCGACCCTGCGTCTGCTGCTGCCGCTGTTCCCGATGGCTCTGACCCTGGCATCGGTGCGCTCGCGAGGTTACCGAGCCGCGCTGCTGGTGGCCTATATTCTGCTCCAGATCGTGTGGGTGGCCTATCTGTGGCACTTCACCCCGCCGGCCGATCTGCCGCCCTGATCGCTCGTTTCGTCGAAAGTTACCCGGATCGACCGGATCGTGGAATAATCGAAGAACAACATTCGGTGCACCAGGCGTGGACCGTCTTTGCATGACAACGGAAGGAAGAGCCCACATGGCAGCCCAGAAACCCCGCACCGGCGACGGACCTCTGGAAGTGACCGAAGAAGGCCGAAGCATGGTGATGCGGCTTCCTGTCGAAGGCGGAGGCAGACTGGTGATCGAGCTCAGCAGGGACGAGGCCACCGGATTGCACGACACCTTGGCTGAGACGCTGGGACTCTGAGCGGAGGGCCTGGGGACCGCGGCCGCTGAGAACCGCACGAACAGCAGAGACCGATCAGAGGTCTCTGCTGTTGTCGTATTCAGGGGGTCTTCTGGAGCAGGAGCAGGCCCTCGCCGATGGGCAGCAGCACTCGTTGGAGACCCTCCTGGCCGGCGATGCGGTTGAGCAGCCCTCTGGCCGCCTGCGTGCGCGGACTGCGGTCGACGGGATCGGCCACAGCGCCTTTGAGCAGCGTCTGGTGGATGACGAGGAGGCCGTGTGCGTCGAGCAGCCGCAGCGAAGGCTGGATCATCCGCTCGAGGTTGCTCGGCTCTGAGTCGATGAAGACCATGTCATAAGCCGCCGGAGCCAGCTTCTTGAGCACCTCCTCGGCACGCCCATTCATCAGCCGCAGCCTTCCGGGACGGATGCCGGCCATATCGACGAGGTCGCGGGCGGCGCCCTGGGCAGTGGAATTCGTGTCGATCGACGTCAGTATCCCCGCGGTGGGCATGCCGCGCAGCAGGGCCAGCGTCGACGTGCCGACGCCGGTGCCCACCTCGACCGCGGCGACCGGGGTGAGGAGTCGCGCGAGCAGGCTGAGCGTCGTCGCCGTCGTCTGGGAGACCGGCACGAGCCCGAACTCGTGTGAATGCGTGCGAGCGGCGTCGAGCAGAGGGTCGGGGCCGTTGTACTGTTCGGAGAAGGTGAGATCACCTGCATTTTCGCGTGACAATCGGCCCTCTCTTTCCGCTGATGACTGCCCCCAAGTCTAACCGCATTCGGGCTCGGTTCCGTGAGCGCGCCACAGCTCGTCGAGTTCATAGAGGTCGAGGAATGCGCTGCGATCGACACGTCGGTGCGAATGCGGTGTTCCTTCGAGGCTCCATCGGATGCGTGCCGCCGGGAGGATCCCGTCGGGCAGGACGCCCGCCGCGTTGACGACCCTCCACCAGGTGACATTGGAGCCGAACTCCTTCATCACCCGTCCGACATACCGGGGTGAGCAGCCGGCGACGGCACCTACGGTTCCGTAGGCGACGACACGGGCGGCAGGGACGAGCTCGACGATGCGCAACACCCGCTCGACCGCTATCTCATCCATCGCCGCTCCCGCCTCATGCTGTGTGCGAACCTGTGCCGACCATGAGTCGATGCTACCGCCGTGCACGGTAGACTGGGTGGCATGTTCATGGGTATCAACGGCACCGAAATGGTGATCCTGGTCGTTGTGGCCTTGGTCGTGATCGGACCCAAGCGCCTGCCCGAATATGCGCAGAAGCTGCGTGAACTCGTCCGTCAGATGCGACGAATGGCCGAAGGCGCGAAGGACAGTGTCCGCCGTGACTTCGGAGACGACTTCAAGGACGTCGACTGGCAGAAGCTCGATCCCCGCCAGTACGATCCGCGGCGGATCGTGCGTGAAGCCCTTGTCGAAGAGGACGCTGCGATCCGTGAGTCCAAGCGCCGGGAACATTCGGCGCTGGAGTCTTCGGACCCCGAGACAGATGCGGCTGATATCGAGACCTCTTCCGGGAAGACCGCTGCCGAAGTCAGGCGGGAGCAGTCGCCGATCGAACGTTTCCAGGTTCAGATCGACCTGCGGGATCCTTCCGTCGGCGCTCCGTTCGATCCCGAAGCCACCTGAGACCTCCGAGCCGGTCCCTTCAGTCCTTGTGCACCGAGGGATGCTCGGGATTCGAGCACAGTTCGTCGGCGTAGCCACGGCAGAAGTAGGAACCGCCCGGTTCCCAGTCGATGCCGTCGAAGAGCTCGCGCACCGTCACGGCGTACAGCCCTTTGTCCGCAACGGCTGCGAACACCGCCGGCGCCGCCTCGACCGTCGTGGGGTGGATGGAGTGCATGAGCACGATCGAGCCCGGGTGCGTCCTGTCCTTGACCCGTCTCACCGTCGTTCTCGGGTCCCTGTCCCGCCAATCGTCGGTATCGACATTCCAGATGATCGCAGGACGGTCGAGAACGTGCGCGGAGCGTCTGTCGAGGGCGCCGTAGGGAGGTCGGACGAGGGGCTGCGCGGTCTGCCCGACGGAGCGCAGCGACTTCTGGGTGCGATGCACCTCTCGGCGGATCTTCGCGGACTCGGTCCGATCCAATCGCGGATGCCGATAGGTGTGGCTGTCGACCTCGTGTCCGGCCGCGACGATGCGTTCTGCTGTGTGCGGGTACTCGTCGATGTTCCGGCCCAGAAGGAAATAGGTGAGCCGGATGTCCGCGGCGTCCGCAGCATCGAGCAGCGCCTGTTCGGTGCTCGCTCGTCCGGGACCATCGTCATAGGTCAGCGCCACGCAGGGCAGCAGGGCGCAGGAGAAGTCCGGCGACCGCCGGTCGCCCGGTTGTGGAAGTTCGAGCGAGGTGCGCAGAGCCGCGGACACGGACCTCCCCAGATCCGAGAGGAGCCCGTCTTCGACCGTCTCGCCCTGGACGGTCAGGGCACCGGTGGCGTTGACCGAGATCTCAGCGGGGTCGATGCGCATCGAAAACAGCTTCTGCGCATCGACCGTGGTATCGGCTTCGAGATCGGTGAGCAGAACCTCCGTCCGCGGGCGAGGTGACCGCTGCCGCAGCGCTGTGACGATGTAGCGGCCGCCGGAGGTGAGAACCGTGCTGGCGATGTCGATGGTGCGGCGCTCAGGCGCGCGCTCGGACAGTGGCTCGTCCTCGCGGGTCCGAACTTCGGAGGCTGCGCCGACAGCCGGAGCCGCCGGGGAGGCTGAGATGGGCGGATTGAAACTCGTTGTCGGCCACCGGTGGACCGGGGCCGTCTGCGGGGGATCGAAGGCGGCGCGGCCGGCGAATCCGCCGGATCCTTCGACCGCGGTCAGCAGCTTCGACTCGATTGCCGAGTTCAGCGACGGTGCTCCGGGCAGGCCGAAGACATGGACATTCATCCTCGGCGTCCTCTTCTCGGCCACGACGGCATAGCTGCGCATCGCAGCCGACAGCTGGGCGCGGTTCGCCTCGGCGATGGCTCTGTCGGCGGAGGAGGGTGCGCCGTCGGCAGGCTCACTCGGTCGGTGCAGGGAGACGATGCTGCCGGCGAGCAGGATGAGGACGATCAGGGCATCGGCGAAGACGAACACGGTGTAGACGATGGTGTCTCGTCGGTCGAGGGAGAACGCCAAGGGCAGAGATCCTTGTCAGCAGCGCACGGGGATGGGGATCGGGGTGGGGGAGGGCTCCGTCGTGGCCGTGCCGTGGTCAGCGAGCCGAGCCCGACAGCGCATTCGACGCATTGCGGATCAGACCGGGCTGAGTCCCAGGGACCGTCCGGACAGGCCGCGCGAGCGCTTGCGCAGGGATTCGGCCAAGATATCGAATGCCTGCGCCGCCGGAGAGTCGGGGTTGCCGAGCACTACCGGCGTGCCTGAATCCGAGCCTTCCCGCAGACGCGTGTCGAGGGGGATCTGAGCCAGCAGCGGCACCTCGTGCTCCAGGGTGGCGGACAGGTTCTCGGCCACGCTGGCACCGCCGCCGGAGCCGAAGACCTCCATACGGGTGCCATCGGGCATGTCCATCCAGGACATGTTCTCGATGACCCCGGACAGCCTCTGCTTCGTCTGTGTGGCGATCGATCCGGCGCGTTCGGCGACCTGGGCCGCAGCCGACTGCGGTGTGGTCACGACGAGCAGCTCCGAGCCGGGCAGCAGCTGCGCCACGGAGATCGCGATGTCACCGGTGCCGGGCGGCAGATCGAGCAGCAGGACATCGAGATCGCCCCAGAAGACGTCGGTGAGGAACTGCTGGAGTGCGCGGTGGAGCATCGGACCGCGCCACACCACGGCTTGGCTCGGCGGGACGAACATGCCGATGCTCACCACCTTCACGTCGTGGGCGATCTGCGGCAGGATCATATCGTCGACCCGGGTCGGTTTCCCCGACAGACCGAGCATGCCCGGGATCGAGAATCCGTAGATGTCGGCATCGACGACACCGACGCGCAGTCCCTTGGCCGCCAGCGAGACAGCGAGGTTCGCGGTCACCGAGGATTTGCCGACCCCGCCCTTGCCGGAGGCGACTGCGTAGACCTTGGTGAGCGAATCGGGACGATTGAACGGGATCTCGCGCGTGCCGCTGCCCTGCAGCTTCTCCTTCATCGCCTTCCGCTGCTCGGGTGTCATCGTGCCCAGGACCACGGAGACCTCGGTGACACCTTCGACACGGGAGACCGCAGCCTTCGTGTCCCTCGTGATCGTGTCCTTGAGCGGGCACCCGGTGATTGTGAGCAGAACCGCGACGGTGACCTTCCCACCGTCGATGCTGATGTCGTCGACCATATCGAGTTCGACGATATTGCGGCGGATCTCCGGGTCGATGACGCCGGTCAATGCCTCTGTCACTGTCTCCACATCGGGACCAGTCATGCCCACGTCCTTTCCTCCCCGGCTCAGCGCTCCCCGGGCTTCAACCCTACATCTTCGGGCTCAGCGCCGTCATCCTTTCCGACGCTGCCGCCCTGGGTCTCCTGCGGCTCCGTCGCGGTCCGTCCGGCCTCAGGCTTCGCCTCCTCCTCGAGCTCCTTGAGCAGATCCTTGAGCTCCGAGCGAATGAAGTCTCGCGTGGCGACCTCGCGCATCGCGATGCGCAGTGCCGCCACCTCCCTGGCCAGGTACTCGGTGTCGGCGAGGTTGCGTTCGGCGCGCTGCCGATCGTGCTCGAATTCGACGCGGTCACGATCGGTGCTGCGATTCTCCGCGAGCAGGATCAGCGGCGCAGCGTATGACGCCTGCAGCGACAGGATGAGTGTGAGCAGAGTGAAGTTCAGCGACCGGGGGTCGAACTGCCACGCTTCGGGCAGCAGAGTGTTCCACAGAAGCCACACCGTGCAGAAGACCGTCATGCCAACGAGGAAAGCCGGGGTGCCCATGAAACGGGCGAACGCTTCGGCGCCGCGACCGAAGGCCTCGGGGGAGACGGCGAAGCTGGGCAGTCTGCGCTTGCTCGACCGTGGGATCTCGAAATCGTCGACTGCCATGCCTACCCCCTTCTGGGATCGTCTCGACCGGTGGTGCGCCAGTCCTCGGGAAGCAGCTCGTCGAGGACGTCATCGACGGTGACCACACCGACGAGGCGGTCGTTCTCGTCGGTGATCGGCACCGACACCAGATTGTACGCGGCCAGCAGCTTCGCGACCTCTCCCAGAGCAGTGTCCGGAGACAGGGGCTCGACCTCGGTGTCGAGCATGATGCCGAGGGCCTCGTGGGGAGGGTGGCGGAGCATCTCCTGGATGTGGACGAGACCGAGGTACTTTCCGGTCGGAGTCTCCACCGGCTGTCGGCAGACGAAGACCGCCGCGGCCAATGCCGCGGGCAGATCCTCCCTGCGCACATGCGCCAATGCCTCGGCCACCGTGGCCTCAGGAGTGAGGATCACCGGCTCGGTGGTCATCAGTCCGCCGGCGGTGTCATCGTCATAGGCCAGCAGGGTGCGCACGTCCTCTGCCTCGTCGGGCTCCATCATCGCGAGGAATCTCTCGGCCTGCTCGTCGCTGAGCTCACCGAGGAGATCGGCCGCGTCATCGGGTTCCATCTCCTCGAGCACGGTCACGGCGCGTTCGGTCTCGAGGCCGGTGAGGACCTCGATCTGCGTCTCCGCCGGCAGCTCCTCCACGACATCTGCGAGGCGCTCGTCGTCGAGGGCCCGCGCCACCTGAAGCCGCCTGGCCGAGTTCATCTCGAAGAGCACATCGGCGAGGTCGGCGGGTTTCGTGTCCTGATAGGCGGCGATGAGCTGGGTGGCCTCCTGGTCGACCTCGGAGTCGGCCGGATGGTCGGCGTCGGTCCAATCGATCTGCTTCGTCTCGCCGCGGCGGCGGAAGGCCGCGAAGGCGCTTCGTTCGGGAACCCGACGCACGAAGAGGCGGGTGACCTCCCAGTCCTTGTTCACCTGCTGCTCGATCCCCACATCCTCGACGAGGATGGGCGAATCGTCCTCCCGCAGACGCAGTCGACGGTCGAGGAGATCGTTGATGACGAGAGTCTCCGACTGGCGCTGTTCGAAGCGACGCATATTCACCAGACCGGTGGTGATGACCTGGCCGGAGTCGATCGCGGTGACCCGGCCCATCGGGACGAAGACGCGCCGTCTGCCCGGAACCTCGACGACGAGGCCGATCACCCGGGGGAACTGGCGCATGGTCGCCCGATAGACGATGACGGCATCGCGGACCCGCCCGACCTGATCTCCGAGAGGGTCGAAGACGGGGGCGGAGACCAGCCGGGCGACGAAGACTCTTTTCGGTGGACCACTCATGATCTCAGACTACGTGGTGGCCGTGCGTCTGCGGGCCGCAGCCGCCGAATTCGACGCAGATCACAGCTGACGGCCATCGACGATGGCCGGACCGCCGGCAGCGCGGGAGGCAGCGGCCGGGGCATGAGCCCGGCAACCCGGTTCGACGGCGATTCATCAAGCCGTCCTGATGGCTTCACCTCGGCGTCGCTCGGTCTCCCTAGCGTCGTGACTCGGCAGATGCAGCCACAGTCGAATACAGGAGACATCCATGCACGCACGACGAATCCATCCCCGTACAGCCGTCGCAGGTCTGGGGGCCTGCGCCGCGCTCTCGCTCTTCGCCCCGCTGCTCTCACCCACAGCGGCGGTGGCATCCGAGGCGCCGGCCGAACTCTACCGAGGACATGTGCAGGTCGACCGGGGGCAAGCGGCCGATCCGGAGCAATTCACCGGCCAGGTCTTCGACGATGTCAATGAGAACTCGAAACTCGACGGCGACGAACGCGGCATCCCCGGGGTCGCAGTGTCCAATGGGGTCGACGTCGTTCAGACCGACGGAGCCGGTCGCTACTCGCTGCCGGTGCGCGAGAACATGACCGTCTCCGTCACCCAGCCCGCAGGTTGGCAGGTCCCCGTCGACGAGGACAAGGTCGCGCAGTTCAGCTACAACCATCTGCCGGAAGGCTCCGGGGACCTCAAGTACGGCGGAATCGAACCGACGGGCCCGACCCCGAAGGCCGTGAATTTCCCGATGATCGAGTCCCAGGCCTCGGCGGAATCGGAGCAGAATTGCCCGATCGCCTCCGACACGCAGACCTATGACCGGACCGAGGTCGGCTATGCCCGCGATGGTGCTGTCGGAGACCTGGCCGATCGTGATGACTACGGCGCCTGCGGCGTGCTGCTGCTGGGCGACAATGTGGGCGATGACCTCAGCCTCAACGATGAACTGCGTGACATCTACTCGCAGATGAACGGTCCCGTCCGGGTCGCGCCCGGCAACCACGACCAGGACTACGACGCCGTCGACGACTCCCATGCTCTCGACACGTTCCGCGACCAGTTCGGTCCGGCCCACTTCTCCTATGACGTCGGCAAGACCCATTTCGTGGTCCTCGACAGCATCGAATACGAGGGCAGGGCGAATCAGAAGAAGTACAAGGAGAAGATCACTGAGGAACAGCTGACCTGGCTGGAGAACGATCTGAAGAACGTCCCGAAGAACGCCCACGTCGTCATCGCCACGCATGCGCCGATCCTCACCCACCGCGAGGTCGTGGTCGACAACGCCGAGGACTTCTACGATGTCA
This sequence comes from Brevibacterium renqingii, assembly GCF_017808105.1. Classification (GTDB taxonomy): domain Bacteria; phylum Actinomycetota; class Actinomycetes; order Actinomycetales; family Brevibacteriaceae; genus Brevibacterium; species Brevibacterium renqingii. The sequence goes on from NZ_JADBHF010000012.1 coordinate 101,137, forward strand.
TCGCCGACTATCCGAACACAGTGACCGTGGGCGGTCACACGCACACTCAGGAGAATCTCGTGGCCGGAGAGAGGCGCGAGGAATGGACCGACGCCGGGATCGACGAGCTCTCCCACACCCAGATCGTGGCCGGTGCGGTCTCCGGCGACTGGTACTCCGGAGGCCTGAATGCCGACGGACTGCCGTACGCTTTCACTTCGGACGCTTCGGAGCCCGGTGTCCTCACGCTCGAGTTCGACGGTGCTGCGCGCAGCGAACGCTACACCGTCCGCAACGAGTCCGATGACCATCAGCTGCTGCTCGGCGTGAACTCACCGCAGTGGCGCGACTGGGCGCAGAAAGCTCAGGAATGGCAGGACGCGGACAAGACCGGTCCGGCCCCGGAGCCGATCTCGGAGCGAGTCGTCACGCGGAAGGACCTCGAACGAGGCGACACCTGGCTGACCTCGAGCTTCCTGGCGGGAACCTCGGACGCCCGAGTCGAGGTCAGCTTCGACGGCAAGAGGCCGGACCAGGCAGAGCATACGCAGCCCGGCAGGGGAGAGGAACTGGCCGAGGGCTGGGAGTACACCGACCCGTACACGGCTTCGCAGAACCTGCGCACCTCCGGCAGCGTCGGGCAGTCGAGCTCCCACCTGTGGCGAGCCGAGATCCCCTCGGACCTCGACCTGGGGACCCACACCGCCGAGGTGACTGCAACCGACCGCTACGGCCGTGAGTTCACTCAGACCGTCCGGTTCACCGTGGTCGAGGACGAGGCGCAGGCCAGCAGCGAATCGCAGAAGCTGCTGCGCGGCGACGGCTTCGACCTGCACCAGGAGAAGAAGGTCACCGGAGACGACCGCAGGGGACTGGACTCCGAAGAGGCCCGCAGCAGCTAAGACAGGGCGGTGAATGCCCGGACGAAGTCGGGTGAGACGGCGCCGAGAGTCGGCGGCTGCCCCCATCCGGCTTCGTCCGGCGCTGCCGCGGCATGGGCGTCGAGGATCGCCAGGCTCAGAGCATCGGCTGCCGCGGCAGTGATGGCGACGAGCTCCCGGGTGGAGTGATCGAAGCCTTCGGGCAGCGCCCGTGACCCGGTGGCGATGCCGAAGACCGTGTCACCGTCATAGAGGGTGTGCGAGGGCTGCACGGCACGAGCGATGCCCGCATGCGCCCCCGCCGCCATGCGAGTGACCTCCGCCGAATCCAGCGCCGCATCGGTGGCGACGACCGCGATCGTCGTATTCTTCGCAGCGGTGCCCGGACCGGGCGCCGCTGGCAGGCCGGTCACAGCCGGCAGATCGAGGCCGTAGGAGCGCAGCAGCGGGTCCAGCCACAATCCTCCGGTCGGAGTGCCGATCGTGCCCATGGAGTTCGCCGCGACCAGGGCCGCGACCGTGACTCCGCTGGGCAGACGGATCGCGAAGGAGCCGAGCCCGCTGCGCAGGGTCTGGAAGCCCGAACGCGCTCCGAGGCCCGCCCCGAGGCTGCCCCTGGGCACCACCTCGGCGCCGGTGTCTCCGCCATCCCCGGACAGCGCTGCACGTGCGGCCAGAGACCCTTCCTCCGGGGTGGGCGGGGCCACGGAGCCGTCACCGCGACCGAGATCGAAGATCGCGGCCGCGGGAACCAGCGGAATGACCGTGTCGTCCAGCCCCGGGGCGGGGAAACCACGGCCTGCCTCGGCGAGAGCCGTGACGACTCCGCTGACGGAGGCTAGTCCGAGTGCGGACCCGCCCGTGAGAACGATGGCGTCGGCGCCGTAGGAATGCGTGCCGGGCGCGATGACATCGGTCTCGTGGGTGGCCGGTCCGCCTCCGCGGACATCGACGCCGACGGTCGATCCCGGGGGAGGCAGCACCACGCTGAGGCCGGTCAGCCGATGTCGGGAGAACTCTCCGGCGTGACCGAGACCGATCCCCGGGACCTCGAGGATCCCACGGCCGCGGACCGGGCCGGCGCTCCTCTCAGCTGCCGACCCGGCGTCGTGGCCGCTGTCGATCATCGGCCCTGCACCCAGGCCTCGACCTCCGCGCGGGTGCGGGGGAAGCCGGCGGAGAGATTCTCCACTCCTTCGACGGTGACGAGCACATCGTCCTCGATGCGCACACCGTTGCCGCGGAACTCCTCCGGCAGGAGCAGATCATCGGACTTGAAGTACAGTCCGGGTTCGATGGTGAAGACCATCCCCGGCTCGAGCTGAGCATCGAGGTACATCTCCGCCCTGGCCTGCGCACAGTCATGGACGTCGAGACCGAGATGGTGGCTGGTGCCGTGCACCATCCACCTGCGGTGCTGCTGACCCTCGGGCGAGAGCGATTCCGCGGCGGCGACGGGCAGGACGCCGAACTCCTCGAGTCGTTCGGCGATGACTTCCATGGCCGCCTCGTGGACCTCCCTGAACTTCACCGGCCGGTTGACGTGGTCGGCGGCGACGGCGAAGGCGGCATCGGAGGCCGCGAGCACGGCATCGTAGATCTTCGCCTGCACCTCGGTGAAGGTGCCGGACACCGGCAGGGTGCGGGTGATGTCCGCAGTGTAGAGCGAGTCGGCTTCTGCGCCGGCGTCGACGAGCACGAGGTCGCCGTCCCTGACCTGACCGTCGTTGCGGATCCAGTGCAGAGTGCAGGCGTTGTTGCCCGATGCCGCGATCGTGTCGTAGCCGACCCCGTTGCCGTCGGAGCGGGCGGCGGTCTCGAAGGCGGTTTCGATGACGCGTTCTCCACGACGGTGTCTGACCGCCTGCGGCAGAGAGGCGACGACGTTGTCGAAGCCGGCACGGGTGATGGCGACCGCTTCGCGCAGAGCAGCGATCTCGTGGTCGTCCTTGATCAGGCGCAGCTCGGAGAGAGTCTGCGCCAGTTCTGCGTCCCCGGCCTCAGAAGTCTCGAGGTCGGCCTGGACCTGGGTCCGGGCGAGGTCGATGACTCCGTCGATGCGGGAATCTGCTTGGCGCACGAGACGCACGGAGATGGCCCCGAGGTCCTTGGTGATGGCGTCGTCGACGATGGCGGAGTTCTCCGTGGCGATGCCGGTCATGGTCGACATGGCCGCGAGGTCCGCTCGCGGGCCGACCCAGTATTCGCCGTAGCGGGAGTCGGAGAAGAACTCTTCGGTGTCGGCACCGGCACGGGGGCGGAAGTACAGAGTCACCTCGTGGCCGTCGTCGGAGGGTTCGAAGACGAGGACGGCGTCGGGTTCGGAATCGGCCTCGAGACCGGTCAGGTGGATGAAAGCCGAATGCGCCCGGAAACGGTAGTCGGTGTCGTTCGACCGGACCTTGAGCCCGCCGGCCGGAACGACGAGCCGTTCTCCGGGGAAGGCGGCAGAGACCTGGGCACGGCGTGCGGGAGTGAATCCGGCGGCGGCGAGGGCTTCGGCATTGAGCGGGGTGCGATCCCACCCGGAGGCGACGAAATCGCGGAAGGCCTGAGAATTCGGGCGGTGTGAGCGGTTGTTGACGCGGTCTGCGAGTGCCTGAGTCGTGTCTGGTGTGTCTGAGTTCTGCTCTGTCATGCTCCCAGTCTAGGCGGCCCGGCTGACTCGGGGTCCGCATGGGGAAGACGGAACGACAGATGCAGATAGACTGTGACCATGGTCATCGATCTCCATGTGCACACCGCATTCTCGGACGGGACCCAGACTCCTTCCGAACTCATCTCCGAAGCCTCGATGGAAGGCATCGACGTCGTCGGCATCACGGACCACGACACCACGGCGGGTTGGACGCTGGCAGAGGACGCCGCACGGGTCTACGGCCTCGGACTCGTCCGCGGCATGGAGATCTCCTGTCGGTACGAGGGCATCAGCGTGCACCTGCTGTCCTACCTCCACGACCCCTACGACACGGGACTGGCCGAGGTCGTGCAGGAGACCAGGCGGGCGCGCCTGCACCGCACGCACCTCATCATCGAGCGCCTGGCCGAGGACTATCCGATCGACATGGACGCGGTGCTCTCGGTCTCCGGTGAGGACGCCACGATCGGACGTCCGCACATCGCCGACGCCCTCGTGGCGGCCGGTGTCGTCGAGACCCGCACGGAGGCCTTCTCCTCGATCCTGTCCAGTCGCGGCAAGTACCATGTGGCGCTGCCGACGATCGACCCGATCACCGCGATCGGGCTCATCCGCGAAGCCGGCGGAGTCTCGGTCTTCGCCCATCCGCGCGCGGCCATGCGCGGACGTGTCGTCCCCGATTCCGCGATGACGGAGTTCATCGCCGCCGGCCTCGACGGTCTCGAGGTCGACCATCGGGACAATCCTCCGCAGGAACGGGAATCCATGCGCAGGCTCGCCCATGAGCACGATCTCATCATCACCGGCTCGAGCGACTATCACGGGACGGGGAAACCCAATCGCCTCGGCGAACACGTCACCACCGAGCACATGCTCGCCCGGCTGCTCGACCGTGCCGCTTCCCGGCCCAGGGGAGTCGACTTCATCCAAGGCTGATGACTCAGGCGCCTCGGCCCCTGCCGAGACAGCATGCTCAGCCGAGAATCCTGCGCAGGCGCAGCCTGCCCCACGCGAAGCTGAGTGCATAGGATGCTGCGGCCATGGCGGCGAGGAGACCCAGATACTGGACGACGAGAAGCGCCGGTCCGGCCTCGACGTCGAAGAGCTGCTCGAAGAAGAGTTCGAGGAAGAACACATGGACCAGGAACGCGCCGAACGAGGCCGAAGCGAGGCGGGTGAACACTCTCTTCGACCGGTTGCCGAGGCGGAGGCGGGAGACGATGAGGATCACGCTGAGCGCGAGACCGACGATGAGGGGGTTCGCGTTCTCGATCGGATAGGACTTCCGAGACTCCCACCACAGCACGCCGAGGGCGGAGACAGCGAAGAGCAGGCACAGGGACCAGAGAGGCGGGCGCAGCTCGGCGGCGTGATGGATGACGAAGGCGCCGATGACGAAGTAGACGACCTGATAGGTCGCGAATCCCCATTTCCACGCGGTCTGCTCGGAGCCGAGGGCCTCGAGTACGAAGGGGGCCCAGACGGTCGATCCGGCGAGGACGAGGGCAAGCGCTGCCAGCCTCCACGGACGCAGGCCCTTCCAGAACAGGACCAGTGTGCCGAACACGAGGATGAGCGGGATGTACGCATAGAGGTACCACAGGTGGAAACCGGGCCGGCCGGCCTCGAGGAGGCTGCGCACGAGGTCGTGGCGGACGTTGACCTCATCGGAGTCGAAGAGGTTGAAGCCGAGGACGAAGATGATCGACCATGCGCCCAGCGGCACGAGGTGACGGACGATCCGATCCCACATCTTCGCCTCGGTGCGCGGAGGTGCTCCTGCGAGCACGGCCCAACCGGCGATCATGAAGAACATGGGCACAGCCCAGGGGTTGACCGCCTCGGCGAGGTGTCCGAGCCACCAGGCGTCACTGCCCTCCTCGGCGCGGCCGATGAGCACTCCTCCGGAATGGCCGACCATGACGGTCAGTCCGGCGAGGACGCGCATGACGTCGACATCGTAACGATGTCCCCTCCCATTCCCAGCGCTGCCTGCCGATGTTCGGGGCGGAGTCGTTTCCGCGCGGGCCTCCGATGCCGGTGGCGACTGCCTCGGCAGGGGTTCCCCGGTGGGGGCGAAGTCGACCCGGGTGGGTGCTGCGGGGGACTGTTCGTCCAACCGGCGTGAACCGAACAATGACTCACTCTCGTTCGTACTCGATGACATTGCGTCCGGTCAGTATCGGAGACCGAATTGAACGGCATCGGGGGTCGAATTGAACACAGAGTGAACGCAGGGCCCCGACCGTGCGGTCGGGGCCCTGCGGGACGGATCGGGGCTCACCCGGCATCGAGGCTCACCCGGGGGCGGGGCTCACCAGGTGGTGGGGGGCGTGGCGTGGCGCGAGCTGATCAGTCCTCGCTCGCTCCGCTCGTCGGACGGCCGCCCTGAGGCCGATTGACCGGCTTGCCCCCGCGAGTGCGGCGGCGCTGACGCTGACGACGCGGCTTCCGTTCCCCGTCACCGGAACCGGCGGACGAGCTGCGCCCATCGGAGGGCCCGCCTCGGCGCTCATCGGAGCCTCTCCGGCCGGAACCGCGTCTGCGATCGGAGCTGCGGCTCTTCCTCTCGCTGCTCGCTTCGTCCTCGCCCTCGGCATGCTGGCGTGGAAGACGCCCCTTGGTGCCCTTCGGGATGCCGAGGTCGGAGAAGAAGTGCGGCGAGGTCGAGTAGGTCTCTGCGGGTTCGTCGAAGTCGAGGCCGAGCGCTTTGTTGATGAGCCGCCAGCGCGGCATGTCGTCCCAGTCGACCAGGGTCATGGCGACACCCGAGTTGCCGGCGCGGCCGGTGCGCCCGATCCGGTGGACGTAGGTCTTCTCGTCTTCGGGGCACTGGTAGTTGACCACGTGCGTGACATCGTCGATGTCGATACCGCGAGCGGCGACATCGGTGGCTACGAGCACGTCCACCTTGCCCTCGCGGAAGGACTTCAGCGCCTTCTCGCGCTGGGCCTGACCGAGATCGCCGTGCAGAGCCCGGACGGCGAAACCGCGATCGCCGAGTTCGGCAGCCAGCTTGTCGGCGGTGCGTTTGGTGCGGGTGAAGATGATGGTGCGCCCGCGTCCCTCGGCCTGGAGCATGCGGGCGACGAGTTCGCTCTTGTCCATCGAATGGGCACGGTAGACGAACTGTGTGGTGTTCTTGCCCATCAGAGACAGGTCCTCATGGTCCTGTGCCCGGATGTGCGTGGGGTGATTCATGTAGCGGCGAGCCAGGGTGATGACCGCCCCGGGCATGGTCGCCGAGAACAGCATCGTCTGACGGTGGGCGGGCACCGCATTGATGATCTTCTCGACATCGGGCAGGAACCCGAGATCGAGCATCTCATCGGCCTCGTCGAGGACGACGGTGCGGACCCGATGGAGCTTGAGGATCTTCCGCCCGTAGAGGTCGAGCAGCCGACCCGGGGTCCCGACCACGACGTCGACGCCGGCCTTGAGGCGGCTGATCTGCGGGTCGAAGTCCATGCCGCCGTAGATCGTCATGATGTCGATATCGCGCTGCACGGAGGCGGTGACGAGATCGGCCGCGACCTGCTTGGCGAGCTCACGGGTGGGCACGACGACGAGAGCCTGCGGCAGGCGGATCTCCTCGGTGTCGGCCCGGCTGTCGGGAGTCGACTCCGGATCGGAGGTCACCGACGAGTCCTCCGTCTTGCCGACGACACGCTGGAGCAGAGGGATGCCGAAGCCCAGGGTCTTGCCGGTGCCGGTCTTCGCCTGCCCGATGATATCGGCGCCCGAGAGGGCCACCGGCAGCGTCAGCGCCTGAATGGGGAAGGGATGAGTGATCCCTGCTGCGGCCAGCGAGGCCACGATCGGTCCGGCGACTCCCAGCTCTGCGAAATCCGCTTCTGTCTCCGCCATATTCCAAACTCCTTTTAGCGCATGTGCGCTTGTCATGGCTCAGAACCGGTAGTCTTGAGCTATGCCCGATTCTGTCCCATTGGCTGTGAATGATGCTGCGACGCTCGCACTTCTGGCGTTCGGCGAGCTGACCGGTTTCGAACGTATGGCCACCAACGCGACGACCGCAGCGGATCTGGATGACAAGGTCATCCTGGCGCGGTTGGCCTCTCATTCATTCGCGAACTTCGAACAGCTCTCACAGCACATCGATCAGATGGGCCAGGATGTGATCGAGCTCTGTCAGCACTTCGAGCCGACCTTCAGCACTCTGGCTGAAAGGACTCGTCCTCGCGACTGGTACGAAAGCCTCATGAAGGGATTCGTCTTCGACGGAATCATGAGTGATTTCTACCGCACGGCTGTGGACGAACTCGCGGAGCCCGGATACAGCCTGGCTATTGCAATTCTCGATGATACACGGGCCAGCGATTATGCGCGCAATCGTCTGACCTCCGAGGTGGCCGAGGACACACAGCTGGCATCGCGTCTGGCGCTGTGGGGGCGCAAGCTCGTCGCCGAGACTCTCGGTCGGGCTCGCAGCCTGCTCACCGATCCGATCCTCGGCATCGACGAAGACCTCGTGGTCGAGATGATCCCCTCGGTGACCTCGAACCATTCGAAGCGGATGTCAGCCGTCGGCCTCGTCGCCTGACCTCGTCGCAGCCGGGCGCCCCGACCGGCACCGGAGTCGGCGGAAAGCGATGACCGCGCGGACAGCGAAGGGCCCCGGTCACGACCGGGGCCCTTCGCTGACTGTCTTCATTTCCTCCCGACCGTCTCGTCGCTGCGAGGAGAGCGGTGGGATCTGCCGCTCAGGCGCTGAAGCCGACGCGACGAGCGGTTTCGGCACCGATCTCGACATAGCCGAGAGATCCGGCGGGAACGAAGATCTGACGTCCCTTCGTGTCGGTGAACGTCAGCAGCCCTTCGGACTGGATCTTCTCCTCGATTCGCGCGGCAAGCGCCTTCGCGTCCTCGTCGGTCTCGAGAGTGATCTCCCGCTGAGTCTGCTTGACGCCGATCTTGATTTCCATGGTGCTCCTTGTGCGGATCCTAGGTGGCAGATGATGGACTGGTCTGTGTTCAGCTTAACGTCAGTTCACGGGAGTTTTCTTCCCGTCGGATTCAGCTCTGGGCTGATGCGGAGGCGACTGCTCAGCGCTGGGAGAAGGACCGCAGTCCGCCCCAGCTCATCTGAGTCAGCAGTGACACGGCGGAATCGACATCGACCCCCCGATGCGAGTCGAGCTGTTTGACCACGACTTCGGCGGTGCCGATGAGTGCTCGGCAGAGCAGCTGGGCCTCGTCGTCGTTGAGGCGCGTGAAGTTCTGCAGCGCCGAGACCACGCGGGCGGCCGAACGCTCACGCAGGGCGCGCAGCTTCTGCTCGGCCTTCGGCTCGTAGACATCCGAGTTGAAGATGATGACGAACTCTTCACGGTGGGAGACGACGAAATCGAAATAGGCGCGGTAGGTGGCGCGGACCTGCTCGTGCGGATCGGACGTCGAACCCAGCGCCTCCGCCAGACGGGAGTCGAGGTGTGCGGCCGAGGAGTCGATGAGCGCGAGATACAGATCCTGTTTGGAATCGAAGTGCTGATAGAGCACGGGTTTGGACACGCCGGCGGCCTCGGCGATCATGTCCATCGAGGTCGTCCGATATCCACGGGTAGCGAAGACGGAGCGTGCCACTGACACCAATTGGTCGCGGCGTTGGTCACGGGGCAATCTCTGTTGTGGACTCGACATTCTTCAATGCTACGCGACGTCCTGCCCCTCACCGGGCATGCGGGTCAGTCGGCGACGCGCCGGATCCGGGGGCGCGAGGAGCCGTGTCAGCTGCTCGTGGTGGAATACGAGTATGGAAGAGATGACGGAGGAGATGGGCGGCATTCTGCTCGGCGGCGGCTGCGTGAACATCATCGGTCGACCTGGCACCGGGAAGACGAGCCTGCTCGAATCGCTCTACTCGCATCTGGTGACCCGGATCGCTCCCGCCTCCGTCCTCGTGCTCACTCCCGACCGTGAGCATGCAGATGTGCTGCGTAACCGCCTCGAGGTGCCTGCGGATGCAGTGCTGTCGGCCGCCCCCGCCCGCAGCCTGTCCTCCTTCGCATACGGGATCTGCCGAGCCGCGCACACGACGAGAACCGGAGAGGACCTCGAATTCATCTCCGGAGCCGACCAGGACGTGTTCCTCGCAGATCTCCTCGCCGGTCACGAGCTCGGCCACGTCCGCGCGCCCGTCTGGCCCGCGGAGATCACCGCAGAGGTACGGTCGACCTCGGCGTTCCGCACCGAAGTCAGGGACGCACTCAACCGCGTGATGGAATTCGACTTCGGTCTGCGTGTGCCCGAGCCGGCGGACAACGGTTCCGAATCCGGTGAGTTCGTCTTCGACTATGGACGCAGCGCGCTCGATCGAGTCCTCGCACAGCATCCCGATCCTCGGTGGTCGGCCGTGGCCGAGATCCTCGACGAATATCTGGGCATCATGTCGATGCCGGGCTACGGAGGGATCGACTCCGCCACCGTCCTCGCCCTCGCAGCCTTCGAGATCTTCCGCGAACCCGCCGAGGTGACCGCGGGCAGACCCTGGACCTTCGCGCCCGATCCCGTGCCGACGGTGGTGCTCGCCGATGCCGTGCAGGACTTCCCGGCGGCCAGTTGGGGGATCCTCGATCAGCTGAGGCGTCGGGGCAGCGCCCTCGCCCTGTTCGGAGCCCCGGAGACGGTGACCGGCCGCTTCCACGGTGCGGACGCCTCGATCATCGACCGGGCCACGACGGACACGCAGTTCGATACCGTCGTCCTTGACCGGCAGCGGGACGCCCATCCGGGACTCACCCGGGTCGTCGACGGCTTCGGCGGCAGGATCACCACTCGCTGGTCCCTGGGACACATGCCCAGACCTCGCCCGCAGGCCGCAGGGGACGGCGCCGCTGGGGCAGGGGACCGGTCCGCTGGTCCTGAGGTCGCGGGCTTCGCAGAGCCCGCAGGGGCCGGCGCCCCGGCGGGGGACGACGCCCCCGTGGAGGCGGATCCGCAGTCCGATCCCGAAGTACGGGTGGAGACCCACGTGTTCGAAGGACATGCCTCGGGGCACCGGTATCTGGCCCGACGGATCACGAACTTCGTGGAGAACGGGCATTCCTGGTCGGATGTCGCCCTGATCTGCCGCAATTCGGCGACCGCTCGGACGATCGCGAACGAGCTGCGCGCCTCGGGAGTCTCGATTGCCACCCTGATGCAGCCGCTCAACGTCGACCCGGCGACCGCCCCGCTCCTGCAGCTGCTCTCGACGCCTCCGGACTTCGACGACGATGAGGCCATCGCCGAACTCGCCCTGTCCTTGGCCGGCAGCATCTATGTCCGACTCGACCCGGTGCAGATCCGCCGCTTCAGACGCACCGTGCGCAGACTGTTCCCCGCGCCCAGCAGCACGGCCTCGCTCGCCCAGGCCCTGCGCAGTCCGATCGGCGATTCGTCTCCCCAGGGTCTGGCGACGATCTCGCGCATGCTCCATGCAGCGGCCGAGGTCGGGACGGCCGATCCCCATCAGGCTCTGTGGACGATCTGGGAGGCCGCCGGAGTGGCTCAGAGGTGGCAGACCGAGGCGCTGCGGGATCCGGAGTCGGTGACCCACGGCTACCTGGACTCGGTGCTGCGCCTGTTCGCGCTGGCCGAGAAGATCGCTGACCGCGGCGGATTCACCGCTCGCTCCTTCGCCGGAATCGTCGCTGAACAGGACATCGCGCAGGACTCCCTGGCCGACACCGCCGGATTCGCCGATCATGTGCGGGTCGGTACGCCCGCCTCGCTGGCCCATGTGCGGGTGCCGTTGGTCATCATCGCCGATGTCAACGACGGAGTCTGGCCCAACCCGAAGCTGCGCGGCGGCATCCTCGGTCTCACCGATCTCGCCTCGGTGCTGGCCACCGGGGTGACGGTGACGGGAGACCCCGGATACCACTCGCACGCGAAGCGAACGAATCTGCGCGAGGAGGGCGAACTGTTCTACACCGCATTGAGCCGGGCTCAGGAACAGGTGATCGTCACGGCCGTGACGGATGCGGAGACCGAGCCCTCACCGTTCTTCGACGTTCTGGCAGCCGGGACCGTCAGGGGCACCGAGGCGGCCGACGGCTACGCGATCACCCACGAGGACGAACTGCCCCCGCTGACCCTGCCGGAGATGGCCGCTCATGCGAGAGCTCATCTGCTGCAGGCCGCCGCGCACCGCGCAGACGCGCAGCTGGACCCGGAACGCGGGAACGACGACCACTGCGAGGCCGCGCACACAGCCGAGGCGGCCTCTCCCGACGAGGAGACTCGGACCTGGGCACAGCTGATGAGAGCTCTGTCGGCGGCGAGCCCGGCGGTCGAAGGGCCGGAACGGTGGCGCGAATCCGAGGACATCACCTCGACCGAGCCGCTCTACACCTCCGCCGACACCGTTCGGGTCTCGCCATCGCAGGTCGAATCGTTCACCGATTGTCCCCTGCGGTGGTTCCTCACCCGCAACGGCGGGGACCGCCCGAGCTCCACAGCCCAGAACCTCGGCACCATCATCCACGCGGCCGCCGAGAAGCATCCCGAAGGGCCGACCTCTGCGATCCGCGCCTATGTGCAGCAGGAATTCGAGTCACTCGAGTTCGACGCGGACTGGGAGCGCGAGCGCGAACTCGACGTGGCGATGAAGATGGCCGACCGCCTCGGCGAATACATCGTGAACGCCCCCGGCAGGCTCGTCGGAGTCGAAGCGCAGGTCTACGCCGTCGGCGTCGACGCCGAGGGACGGCAGTGGAAGGTCACCGGCCGCCTCGACCGGGTCGAGGAGGTCGAGGGCGGCCTGCGGATCGTCGACTTCAAGACGGGCAGGAACGTCGTAGCCGGAAAGGAGATGGACCGGCACGCACAGCTGGGCGTGTACCAGGAGGCGATCAACTCGGGAACCATCACGGTCGGAGAGGATCAGAGGCTCGACGCTCGCGCCTTCGGGGCCGAACTCGTCTTCCTGCGCAACTCCTCTCGCACCGTCAGGGAGCAGCCGGCCCTCGAGATCGCTGACGATCCGGGGTGGGCACGAGAGCTCATCTCCGACGTGTCCGGCCGGATGCGAGCGGCGACCTTCCCCGCCCGAGTGGAGCCGGAGAAATGTCAGAGCTGTCCCGTCCGTTCGTCCTGCCCTGCGATCGGACCGAAGATGCTGGAGGAGAACTGATGCGTTTCAGCGCCGAGCAGCTCGCGCGACTCACGGCGGCCGACCCCGCCCAGGCCTTCCCGCCCAGCCCCGAACAGCGGTTCATCATCGAAGCCGACCCGCAGCAATCGATGAAGGTCACCGCCGGTGCGGGGTCCGGCAAGACCACCGTCATCTCCCAACGGGTGGTGTGGCTGGTGGCCAACGGGTACGTGTCCCCGGAGGAGATCCTCGGACTCACATTCACGCGCAAAGCCGTCGGCGAGCTCGGAGGACGCATCCGCGTGCTCCTGTCCCGACTCCGGCACAGGCTCGGGCAGGGCCAGGACCTGTCGCTGCCCGGCCTGGACAATCCCACAGTGTCGACGTACAACTCCTATGCCGCCTCGATCGTGAGCGAACACGGGGTCAGCATCGGCATCGAACCCGAGACGGTGCTGCTCGACGATGCCGCCGCACACACCCTCGCGGGAAGCCTCATCGACTCCACACCCCCGGACGAGATCCCCGGCAACTTCTCCCGGGAGACGATGATCGCCGACATCATCGCGCTGGCCGGAGCCATGAACGATCATGGGCGAAGCGTCGAGGAAGTCACCGACTACCTCGAGCAGTGTCTTGCCGCACTCGTGTCCAGCAAAGGCAAACCGGTCGACCCGAACGGACGACGAGCGAAGATCGAGGCGAAGATCAGAACGGCACGATTGGCTGATGCCTATATGCATGCGAAGCGGCGGAACCTGGCCATGGACTTCTCCGACCAGGTGAGATTCGCGCAGCGGATCATCGACCGCGTGCCGGCCGCAGCCGAAGCCGAGAGAGCGCGGTGGAAGATCGTCCTCCTCGACGAGTTCCAGGACACGTCGGTCGCCCAGCTCAAACTGCTGCGCGACCTCTTCCACTCCGCCGCCGTCACCGCCGTCGGAGATCCCCGGCAGGCCATCTACGGCTGGCGAGGTGCCAGCGCCGACAACATGATCCGCTTCTCCGCGGACTTCAGCGACGTCGAATCGCTGACGCTGAGCACCAGTTGGCGCAATGACTGCTCGATTCTGCAAGTGGCCAATCGCATCGCCGACGGTCTGAGCGACAGCAGCGAGACCCCGCTGTCTGCCCGCGACGGTGCCGGCGACGGGCAGGTGAGCATCGAGATCAGCTCGGGAGCTCATGATCCGGACTACCTCACCAACGGGCTGAGAGCACTCACCGAATGGTTCCGCACCGTCCCCGAGGGCTCGACCAAAGCAGTGCTGTGTCGCAAACGATCACATTTCGCCCCCGTCGCCGCCGCTCTCAAGGCCGCAGGCTTCGGAGTCCATGTGCACGGATCGTCCGGGCTTCTCAGCGATCCCTTCGTCGCCGACCTCAGGGCGGTGCTCACCGCGGCCGTCGACCCGATGGCCGGCGACGAGCTCATGCGGCTCATCAGCGGGCGCATGCTCGGACTCGGCGCCGGCGACATCGCCGGACTGCAGACCTTCACCCGCAGGCAGACCGAACGACGTCAGGCGGAGCGGGTCGGAACCGGGACCGACCCGGAGGAAGTCATCGTCGAAGCCATCGACCAAGCGACCATCGTCGAGGGCCTCGACGAACTCCTCGACGTCCGACGCGCCCTCGACCAGGGTGCGCGATCGGCAGCGGAGAAGACGCTGGTCGGGGACTTCCAGGGCGCGGGGCTGAGCCGAGAAGCGCTGCACCGACTGGTCAGGCTGGCCCGGGCGCTGCGCACCATCCGGTCCGGGACCGGGACCATCTCCGCGATCATCCGCACGGCGATGTCGGAGACCGGCATCGACTCGGACATCTGGGGGCTCAGCGGTTCCCTGCGCAATCTGCACAGGTCCGCCGTCGATTCCTTCCTATCGGCGGCCAGCCAGTACTCGGCCACCGACGATCGCCCCTCGATCGCCGGCTTCCTGTCCTGGCTCAGTCTCATGGAGGCTCACGATGCTCTCAACACGGTGGAGCCGACAGCCGCTGCCGATGCGATCAACATCATGACCGTCCACGCTTCGAAGGGACTGGAGTTCGATGCAGTCGCCGTCCCCTCACTCGTGGTCAAGGACTTCCCGACCGAACCGCGCGACAAAGAAGGATGGATGGATCGCACGGCCCTGCCGTATCCGCTGCGCGGCGACCGAGCGCATCTCGTCGACTTCGACCTGCGAGAGGCCGAGTTCGAGACGAAGAAGGCACTCGACGAGTGGATCGGGGACTTCATCCGACCGCGCATCGCCGAGGCCCATGTGGCCGAAGAGCGGCGTCTTGCGTATGTCGCCTTCACCCGTGCCAAACGATATCTGTGGCTCGGTGCCGAGCTCATGGGCTCGAGAACTGTTCCCGACGAGCCTTCCCCGTTCCTCACCGAGGCGATCGAAGTGCTGGGAGCGGAGGTGGAGATTCCCGAGCCGGCGGACGAATCGGCGGAGGACAGAATCGAGACCACCCCGTGGCCGGTCTCGCGCACCAACCAGGTCGCAGCGGCTCAGAGAGCTGCCGACTGGGTCGACGAGAGCCCGAACGTCGGCCTGGAGGCCCTGACGGAAGAACCCGGCCCTGTCGGACGCTATGCGGCACAGGCTCTGCGCATCGGAGATCGACCCGAGACTGGTTCGGCCGCGGGCATGCCCGACCGCCTGTCCGCGACAGCGATGGTCGCCTGGCGGCGTGACCCGCAGGGCTTCCGCACCCAGACGCTCCGACCGATTCCGACCCCGCCCAGCCGGGCGGCCGAGATCGGCACCGCCTTCCACTCGTGGGTCGAACAGCATTTCGGGCAGTCGAGCATCGACATCGGTGATGATGAGGTCTCGCGACCGATCGACGCGGACACGATCGAACGGCTGCAGAAGACCTTCCTGGACTCCGAGTTCGCCACTCGAAGAGCAGACCATGTGGAGATGTCGTTCGAACTCGTCCTCGGCAGGTTCCGGGTTCCCGGCAAGATCGACGCCGTGTTCATCACCGACGGGCACGCCGAGGTCGTCGACTGGAAGACCTCGAAGAAGCCCGAAGCCGACGTACTCGAAGTGATGAAGTGGCAGCTGGCGCTCTACCGGTTCGCGATACTGCGCGCGCACCCGGAGATCACCGAGGTGACCGGAACCTTCTTCTTCGTCGGCAGCGATGAGATCGTGCGCTTCACCGAGCTTCCCGACGAGGACGAGGTCATCCGATGGCTGGAAGACAATGACATCGCCTGAGTGAACCTCGGCCTGCAGGAAGACCGCTCTCAGGGATCCGGAGACTCAGGGGCGATCCGATTGCCGGCCGGTGTCGTCTTGTCCGTCCGAGGCCGGGTCGATGTCGGGTGCGGCATCGCCGGCGTCGGCGGTCGGTCGGGCCCGCGGGATGAAGACATCGCTGCGCTGTCTCTCGGTGATCGCAGCCTCGACCCCGCCGGCCTCCGAGTCCGCGGAACGCTCGGGTCGCGGGGCACCGGGCGAGTCGTCGCCGGCGGCTGCGGAGGCTGCAGCGGAATCCGCGACGGTCTCCTCGCCCCGCCCACCGCCGGAATCGGAACCGGTGGCCGGAGCGGCGGCGAAGAGAACATCATTGAATGATGCCAGGAGGTCGGCGGCGTCCTGAATGGCGCTCTCGTCGCCGGAGTCGACGGCTTCGAGGAGCCAATCGAGCACAGCGAACTCGGCCAGGAGTTCGGCGCGGGCGACGACGTGATCATCAGCGCGGGGGCGGGAACTGCGATACTCCTCGAAGAACGTCGACAGGGCCGCCGGGTCGATGAGCGCGGAAGCCGCAGCCAGATCGACAGCAGGGTCCGCGACCCGCAGCCGACCGATCTCGGACAGTGCGAGCACCCGCTCCTGGTCCGTGTAGACACTCATCTCGTCGATGGATCCGTGGATCGGGGTGGCAAGGAAGTGCCAGAGAGCGACCTTCTCGAACTCCTCTTCCCAATGCTGGAGCAGAGCGGAGGGAACCCGTCCGGTGCTCGCGGCCTGATCGAGTCGTTCGAGGATGAGGAACTGCGACCGTGAGGGATCCTCGACCGGGAAACCCGCTTCGGAGACCGACTCGGGCGCGGCCGAGTGCAGCGTCGCCAGAGCCTGTGCCAGCGAGCTGGCCCGAGCCGTGTCGGCGATGGGCACATCGCCCAGAGGCGCCCCGGGCAGCGGATCGACGAGGGTCACGGTCGTGGGAGTCGAGGTGCCGAAGTATTCGGCGTCGACCTCGGTGAGGGCCCGCAGATGCGGCCATGTGAAGTCGGCGTGCGGGTACATGGCATCGTAGATGCGCCCCGCCTCGGCGGCCGAACCGGTGTCCGCGGTGCGGTCGAGGTGGGTCTGAGCCGTCGCCACGAGCTGCTGCCGGTCGTCGGCCAGCAGGACTCTGACACCGTCGTCCAGGGGCGGCAGGGGTGTCCATTTCGTCGGGGCGAAGCCGTCGAGCATCGTCGCCGCGATCGCAGTCAACTTGAGCGCCTTGTTATCCACCTTTCCCAATCTACCGTCTGCCCCGCGCTGAGACACGGGACGCGCCGCCGAGCGTGTCAGCCGCAGCCGAGCAGGGCGGCCGGACGACGCTCGCTTGCGGGCCGGGACGTGACAGAGCCCTGAGATATCGTGGAGAGCATGAAGCCATTGCCTCTCGTGCAGCCGATCAGCCTAGCCCGCCATGGAATCGATCGAGATCATCTCACCCGGGGAGGGGACGGAGATCTGACTGAGATCTGGGAGTCCGAAGCGGTTCCGGTCTTCGAACATCGCGGGAGTCTGCTGGTTGCCGCCGGTGGGCTGTTCCTCGGCGACCGCGATCTGGTGCCCGAGGGCCAGACCGAGATCTACCTCGGCAGGGATGCTCAGGGGGCGCGGTACATCGGCGTGTCACTCGATGACGCCGGGCGCAGCCGCCTCGATTCCGCTTTGGAGATCTTCCGTGCCCGTGACGCCAGTGACCTGCTCACCGCCCCCGGCGGCATCGACAGCACCGAGCCCGTGTGGCTGCCCCTGCGACAGCTGGCCGAAGCCCTCGACGACGTGCAGGTGTCCCTGGCCTGTGAAGTCGTCGGAGTGGGGAATTGGCATCGCGCCCATCAGTACTCTCCGCGCACCGGCGCTCCGACCGCACCGGCGCTCGGCGGTTGGGTGCGCCGCGACCCGGAGACCGGCAGCGAGCACTTTCCGCGCACGGACCCCGCCGTCATCGTCGTCATCGTCAACACCGATGACGATGGTGTCGAACGTGTGCTGCTGGGCAACAACGCGGCGTGGGAAGCCGATCGGTATTCGCTCCTGGCCGGGTTCGTCGAACCCGGAGAGACACTCGAACGCGCGGTGATCAGAGAGATCTGGGAGGAGGCCCACCTCGAGGTCACCGACCCCAGGTACCTCGGGTCCCAGCCGTGGCCTTTCCCCTGCTCACTCATGCTCGGATTCTCGGCCGAAGCTCCCAGTCGCGAATTCGCCGCCGACGAGGCTGAGATCGCCTCCCTGAAATGGTTCACCCGGGATGAGCTGCGCACGGCCATTGCGGAGAAGGCCGTGCGCGCCCCGTCGACCGTCTCCATCGCAGGCCAACTCCTGTACAGCTGGTTGGACAACGCGTGAACGCTTCGGCCACGGCCCTTCTCGAGGCCCTGGACGAGGAGCAGCGAGACGTCGCCACCCACTTCGACTCTCCGGTGATCGTCCTCGCCGGTGCCGGCACGGGCAAGACCCGAGCCATGACGCACCGCATCGCCTATGGGATCGCCACCGAGGTGTTCCCGCCCAACCATGTCCTGGCCCTGACCTTCACGGCGAAGGCGGCGGGGGAGATGCGCTCGCGCCTGCGCGGACTCGGTGTGCCCGCAGTGCAGGCACGCACGTTCCACTCCGCAGCTCTGCGCCAGCTGCGCTACTTCTGGGATCGTTTCGCCGAGGGGGATTTCCCCCGCATCATCGAGAACAAAGTCGGCATCATCGGGTCGGTGATGCAGAGCCTCGGAATGGAGACCAGTCGGGAAATGACCCGAGACGTCGCCTCCGAGATCGAGTTCGCCGCGGCATCGCTGCTGGGCATCGAAGACTATGCGACGAAGGCGGCCGCACGCGATCTGCCGGGACAGCTGGGCGTCGAGGACATGGTCCGGATCTTCGAAGCCTATGGTGAGGCGAAGACGCGAGGACGGCTGCTCGACTTCGACGATGTGCTGCTGGTGCTCTCCGGGGTCCTGGCGGAATATCCGGCGATCGCCGCAGAGATCCGCGACCAGTACCGGCACTTCGTCGTCGACGAATTCCAAGACGTCTCACCACTCCAGTTCGATGTGCTCTCCCGCTGGCTGGGCCCTCGCGACAATCTGTGCGTCGTGGGCGATCCCGCGCAGACCATCTACTCCTTCGCCGGCGCCGATGCGAGCCTGCTCGGATCACTCAACACCACCATGCCCGAGGCCAGAACAATCCGACTGGTCCGCAACTATCGGTCCTCACAGGCGATCGTGACCACCGCCAACAGCCTCCTCAGACATACGTCGAAGAGTGCTCTGACCCTTCGAACGGACAATCCTGTGGGTCAACAGCCGAGCATGGTCGAATACCCGACCGATGAGGCCGAAGCCGCAGGAGTGGTCGATGCGATCTCAGCAGAGATCCGAGCAGGACGTCGCCCTCGGAACATCGCCGTGCTCTTTCGCACGAATGGACAGAGCCCAGCCTACGAGCAGGCACTGGCCGCAGCAGGGATTCCCTACGTGCTGCGGGGAGGGGAGCGCTTCTTCGCGCGCAAAGAGGTCAAAGAGGCCGTGCTCATGCTCAAGGCCGCACGAGTCACGTCTTCCGGCCGCCCGCTTCCCGAAGCCGTCGTGGAAGTGCTGGGCTCCCTCGGCTTCACTGGCGAACCGCCGGGCCCAAGCGCCAGCCGGCAGAGATGGGAATCTCTCAAGGCCCTCGTCGACCTCGCGGAGGGACACCAGGCCGGCCAGGAGCTGCCGGTGCCGATGGAGACCTTTCTCGCCGATCTCGCCGATCGTGCCGAGCACCAGTTCGCTCCCGACATCGAAGGCGTCACTCTGGCGTCCTTCCACGCCGCCAAGGGACTCGAATGGGACAGTGTGCACCTGGTCGGCCTCAGTGAGGGGCTGCTGCCGATCAGCTACGCACAGACGCCGCGGGCCATCGCAGAGGAACGGCGCCTGTTCTATGTGGCGTTGACCCGTGCCGGCAGACAGCTGCGGATGAGCTGGTCGCTCGCCCGCTTCGACTCCAAGCAGAAACCCCGCCGATCATCCCGATTCCTCTCCGAACTCGGACAGCTCGACCAAGCTATGGGGCAACCACGGAAAGCCGATGATACGGCCGTTCTCAATCGCTGCAGCCGGTGCGGACGCACACTCGTGTCGCAAGTCGATCGCGCCCTCGGGCGCTGCTCCGACTGCCCCGCCGATGTCGATCTCGAACTGCTCGACCGGCTGCGGCGCTGGAGAGTCCGTGTGGGGATGGAACAGGGTCTTCCGCCCTACCTGGTCCTCACCGACACCTCTCTGTCCGTCATCGCTGAGAACCGTCCACGTGATCTCGACGAGCTCGCTCGTGTGCCCGGCGTCGGCGCGACGAAACTCGAGCTGTACGGAAAGAGCCTACTGGACCTGCTCTCCGACTGATCCGAAGTCCGGCACGGGTGCACGGCAGTGACAGCGATCGTGGAAGGCCAGCCCTTCCTCACTGACAGTTCCCGCATCGAGCGAGATGATGCGACGCGCTGGGTCGAGCTCTGGCCGCAGCAGGGCATGTCGCAGCAGCTGAACGGCATGTGCCGCGCCGAGGACACGAGCGAGAGGGTCGGACAGGCTCTCGCGCTCGGGGAGCGCACGGATGCGCGAATGCTGATCGAGCCACCCCGCGTCGGCGTCCTTCCGGTGCAGACAGGAACAGACTGTGCACGGTGTGCGTCCGGGGCGGATGAGGCCCGTGACCTCCACAGCGGACTCGCCGAGGACCACTTGGCAGTGATCGACCTCACGGTCGCTGAGCCACATGGCCGAATGGAGATCGGGAACCAGGTGCGAACTCGTAATGACGAGCGGGGCGGCCATGAGGTCGAGTTCCTCGATGCGCCCTGCTGAGGAGATGGCAAACCCGGTGGCAGCGAGGTGGCCCTCGAGAATGGCCTGCAGCGGCCCGGTGACGAGCACTGGCCGAGAGGCCAGGGCCTGCGAGACTCGGCCGGGAGACAGGCCGTAGCTGTGGGCAGCTGCGAAGACGGGAGAGCCCTTCGGCACTGCACCGGTGTCCGCACCGTCGGGAATGAGCACTCCGGCTTCGCCGAGCAGCGTGATCAGGGAACTCGCTCGGCCGAGATCGGCGCCGAGCTCTTGGGCGCGAGCATAGAACTGGGACGAGCCGATGCCGAGCCGGAGATCTTCGATGAGAGTGGCATCGGCCGGGAGCAATCCGTCGATGAGGATCGGATCGTCCGCGCCGAACTGAATGCACGAGGACGAACGCCACGTGATGGGAACACTGGGAAATATTCTGAACATCGGGGCCCCTTCGCCTCGCCTGCTGTGAGGACTTCCACAGTAGTGAACGGCGAGGGGAATGGCCATGGAGCACGAGAAGCTGTGGACAACTCTGTGGAAAACGATTGAGGACAGGCCGGAAAGCGTCTTCCGACATGCCCTCAACCGCATGATGCCCCAGGCGCTCGCGGAGACTCGTGCGGCTTCCCCTTCCGCACGCATC
This sequence comes from Brevibacterium renqingii, assembly GCF_017808105.1. Taxonomy (GTDB): domain Bacteria; phylum Actinomycetota; class Actinomycetes; order Actinomycetales; family Brevibacteriaceae; genus Brevibacterium; species Brevibacterium renqingii. The sequence goes on from NZ_JADBHF010000012.1 coordinate 122,434, forward strand.
TCCGGGTTTTCCGGGGTCAAGCATAGAACTTATTCTGCATTCGCCCTCGCGTCAATGCGTCCTCATGCACAGACACGTCAACAGCTTGTGGACAGTCTGTGGATATCGCCGCAGAGATTGTGGAGGAAAGGTGCCTTGAAAGCCGCCGAGGCTGTTGATGAACGGCGCTCGATGAGGGGCGAGCCCTCGGTGGGCAGGGAAATCGAGGACGCACGCGGCTGTGGACGGTCGCAGCGAGGACCAGCGAACCAGAATACTCAGGAGATTCACAAAGTGTGAGCACGGGTGCTCAAGCGGTTCTGCGTCAGTGAGGTTTCCTATGATGGTGCCGTGGCCAAGCGAGAGCAGTGGAACGAAGAAGAGGTGCTCCGGGCGATCGCCCGCGGCGAGATCGAGGTGCGCAGATCGGCGCGCCGGAAGAAGACCGTGGCCGTGTCCAAGGAGATCGACACCTATGTGCTGCGCGCTCCGGTGCGCTACAGCGTGGAGGCGAACGTCCGGTCGTTGACCGATCTGCTGAATCGCCTCTCCGCACGTGACCATTCGTCCGCCGCTGACCTCGTCGAGGTCGCCGAGGAGATGAGCAGACGGTATTTCGAAGGACGGCTGCGTCCGGCGTCGATCAGGTGGGTGACGAATCAGAACATCAGCCGATGGGCGTCGACGACGACGTCGACAGGAGACATCCGGATCTCCCATCGGCTCCAATCAGTGCCGCGTTGGGTGCTCGAGACGGTGGTGGTGCATGAGCTCGTCCATCTGCAGATCGGTCCGCATTCGAAGGAGTTCCATGCGCTGGCGGATCGCCATCCGCGGCAGGCAGAGGCAAAACTCTACCTCGAGGGCTTCAGTGACGGAGAGCGCTTCAGCCGCAGGCGCTGAGAGATGCGACCGCAGACCGGTAGAGGTCGGGCAGTCGAGCCGGCAGATCGGGCATGAGGTCTGACGGCAGCTCTCCCAAGGGGAACCAGGCGACGTTGAGGGACTCCGCAGACGCGCTCGGCGACTCGGCCACCGATGCCCGGGCGGCGAAGACGACATCGAAATGACGGGTGCAGGCTCCGAACGCTGAGGACAGATCGTGGACATGCAGGTCGATCGGCGCAGGGGAGACCCAGGCGAAATCGGCCAGCCCGCTCTCCTCCTCGGCTTCCCTCCGGGCGGCCTCGCGGAGGGAGTGGTCGATCGGTTCGAGGTGCCCGCCGAACTGTCCCCACAGCTGCGCCTTGCCATGATGATTGAGCAGCACCGATTCCGCACTGGGATCGAACACCAGGCAACTGGCCGTGAGATGGTGCGCGCCGCCGTCACGGCGCAGGGAGTCCGCTCCCTGCTGTGCGAAGAGTTCGGCGAACTCGGAGACGAACGGATTCGAGGGCGCCCGCCCGACCTCTCGGCGGGCAGCTTCGAGATCGATCATTCAGCGGCCGTCGGTCTCGTCGGATTCCGGGTCGTCTCCTGTCGAGCCCTCGGATGAGGAATCGTCGTCTGCTTCGCCGGTCGAGTCTTCGGTCGTCGATTCGGCCGGCCCTGAGCCCGTGACCGAGTCTGTGCCGTCGGCTTGCGACGGCACAGATCCGTCGATGCCGTCTAGGCCTTCGGCGAGGATGCGGCTGAGTGCCTCGTCGATGCTCGACTCATTGGTCCACTCGGCCTGACGGCGCTCCGAGTACCCGAGCGGATCGTCGAGGTCCTGAGTGGTGGGCAGCAGGTCCGGGTGGGAGAAGACGTTGTCCCTGGCCTCGGCACCGCCCTGCGATTCGAGGTAGGCGAACAGGGCAGCGGCGTCCCGGAGGCGCCGAGGGTTGAGCTGCAGGCCGACGAGGGTGGAGAAGGTCTTCTCCGCCGGTCCGGCGGTGGCGCGGCGACGACGCAGCGCCTCGCGGATCTGATCGCGGCCGGGCAGGTGCGCGCAGGCTTCGTAGACGACGACATCGACCCAGCCGGCGATGACGGCGAGCAGATTCTCCAGAGAGGTCAGCGCCTGCTTCTGGTCATCTGTCGTCGGCGGATTGAACAGACCCTGGCGGATGTTCTCGCTGAGATCGGAGATGTTCGACGGATCGATGTTCGATGCCATGTCCTCGATCTGCGAGGTGTCGACCTTGAGCCCCTGTGCGTAGCGGGTCAGTGCGGTCTCGACTTGGGCGCTCAGCCACGGGGCGCGCTCGAACAGAGCAAGGTGGGCGAGCTCCTGAGCGGCGAGATAGATGCGGACCTCGGAGGCATCGACGTCGATATCGGTGGCGAACGCGTCCACGTTGGTCTCGACGAGGACGGCGGTGTCGTGAGGCAGAAGGGGCAGGCCCACCTCGGTGCCGGTCAGGACGCTCTCGGAGAGCGCTCCCACGGCCTGGCCGATCTGCATGGCGAACATCGAATCGCTCATCGAGCCGAACATCGACGATGCACCCGCTAGGATGCCCTTCATCTCTGCCGGAACCTGGGACTCGAGGGTCTCAGTCAGAGCCGTGGACATGTTCTCCTTGATGGGCAGCACGAATTTCTGCCAGCCCGGCATCGTCTCGCTGACCCAGTCGGCGCGGCGCAGCGGAGTGGCCGTGCGATTGGCCACGGAGAATTCGGTCGCCTCGGCGAGCCACAGCTCGGCCAGACGGAAGGCGTCGGTGGTGGCGCGCTTCGCCTCCTCGCTCACCGCAGGATCGGGAGTCGGGACGGCTTTCTGCGCGATCGAGACCGCCTGGCCCTGCGGGTCGGCGCCCTGACCGAACAGGCCCTGCATCTGATTCATGATCGTCGCCATCATCGACGGGTCGATCTGGAAGCCCTGCGGCATGCCGGACTCGTTCTTGTCATCGCCCTGACCGGGGCCATTGGCGCCGAAGAGCATTCCGAAGATCTGCTCGAACGGATTCTGCTCGTTGTTGTTGTCATCGGTCATTGTTCTACAGCCCCCAAGAATCGGTTTGACACCCACGTTAACGGTTTCATATGTGGGAAGCTTCCCAATTCGCGGAGGTTTCGCAGGATGTTCGCACCGGGCGAAAGGAGTCTGTGAACCCGACCCTCAGCATTCAACTAGACTGGTGGGGCGGTGCAGCGAAAGGAATACATGACAGAGAACGCCCCTCGGGCCGTGCCGGTGCCAGCGGCGCCGACCCGCGGCACCAGACGTCGACGAACTCCACGTCTGTCCACGACCTCGGGTGTTCTGACCTACGTCTTCATCGCTGTGGCCGTGCTTCTGCCGGTTCCGTACATGCTTCAGCTGCCGGGACCGGTTTTCAACACCCTCGGCGATTACCAGGGCGATTCGATGATCAGCGTCTCTGGTGCCGAAACCTATCCCACCGATGGGCGGATCGACATGCTCACGGTGGCCGTGAGCGGCGGACCGGGCCGTGATGTCTACGCGTCGCAGGCTCTGGGCGCACTGCTCAACGGCCAGGAGACCGTGATTCCCACCGAGGCCTACTATCCGCTCGACACCACACGCGAAGACGTGGCCGAATCGAATGCGGTCGAGATGTCCTCGAGTCAGGACGTCGCGGTTGCGGCGGCCATGGAGCAGCTGGGCAAGTCGTACTCTGTCCATCTGCTCGTCGATGACGTCGTGAAGGACTCCCCGGCCCGGGGCAAGCTCCGCAAGGGAGACCGGATCATTTCGGTGAACGGGAAGAAACTCGATTCCGATCCCGCTGCTGCGCAGATCATGAGCAGCACCGTGCAGTCGGCGGAGTCCGTGGATCTCGTCATCGATCGTGACGGGAAGAGCGAGAAGCTCAGCCTGAAGCCCGCTGACATCGAGGGACGCAAGGCGATCGGCATCACCATGAAGCAGGACTTCGAGTTCCCGGTCGACGTGAAGTTCAATGTCGAAGGTGTCGGAGGCCCCTCGGCGGGCACGATGTTCGCTCTTGCCATCATCGACGAGCTCACCCCGGGAGCGATGACCGGCGGCAAGCACGTCGCGGGCACAGGGGAGATCGATCCTTCGGGGACGGTCGGACCCATCGGCGGAGCCCGCCAGAAGGTGGCCGCAGCGACGGAGAACGGAGCAACGCTGTTCCTCTCACCCGCCGACAACTGCGCGGAAGTCCTCTCGGCCGCCGACCAGTCCAAGATCACGGTGGCGCGCATCGACACGCTCGATGACGCGGAGACCGCCGTGGAGCAGTACGCCGCCGGTGACACTTCCGATCTTCCGAAGTGTTCCGCCGATGGCGCCGACAACAATGAGAAAGGGCAGTAGTGAGCACCTCGTCCTCACCCCACTCCGCACGCATGCCGGCGAATCGGCCAAGACGTTCGCCGCTGCTGCTCACCCTCGTATCCGTGGCGGTTCTGCTGATCGCCTTCATCTCCTTCACTCAGGTCTACACCGAGGTGCTGTGGTTCAGGCAGATCGATGCCGCGCAGGTCTTTCGCAAGATGTGGGTCACTCGCGGCCTGACCTTCCTCGGCGGCTTCATCCTCATGGCGGTGCCCGTGTGGGTGAGTCTGCATTTGGCGTACCGGCATCGTCCCGTCTACGCTCCAACGACGCCGCGCCAGGAGAACCTCGACCGGTACCGTGAGGCGATCGAACCGCTGCGCAGAGTCGCGACGATCGCCATTCCCGCCGTCGTCGGCCTGCTCGCCGGAATCACCGCCTCGGCGCATTGGAACACGATCCTCGAATGGATGAATTCCACCTCCTTCGGCTCGAAGGACCCGCAGTTCGGCCTCGACAAGTCATTCTTCGTCTTCGTGCTGCCGGGGCTGCGCCTCATCGGCAATCAGCTCGGCATGGCCCTGCTCATCGCGCTCATCGCCGCGCTCGTCGCCCACTACCTCTTCGGCGGAATCCGCCCGGGGGAGCAGAAGGGCGTGATCCTGACGAAGACGGCGCAATGGCAGTTGGGCATCACCGTGGCGGTGCTCGTCATCGTTCAGGCCGGTCGCCTGTGGCTGGCTCGCTACGACCGACTCACCGCCGCCGGCGGCATCGTTCCCGGTGTCACGTACGTCGATGACCACGCCGCGCTTCCCGCCATGGCGATCGTCGCGATCGCCGCCGTGCTCGTGGCACTGCTGTTCGTCTACACCGCGTGGAAGGGCAACTGGCGGATCTCGATCATCGCCACGCTCACGCTCATCGTCCTCGGCGGTGTGTCGATCATCGCCTACCCGGCAATGATCCAGCAGTTCCAGGTCAACCCCTCGCAGCAGAGCCTGGAATCGGAGTACATCCAGCACAATATCGACGCCACCCGCGATGCCTTCGACTTCGACGACATCGAGGTGACCCCCTACGAGCCGAGCACCAGCGGTGAGAAGGGCGCGCTGCGGAAGGACGCCGAGACCGCAGCCTCGATCAGACTGTTGGATCCGAACCTCGTCTCGGACACCTTCCGGCAGCTGCAGCAGGTGCGTCCCTACTATTCGTTCCCGCAGAAGCTCGACGTCGACCGCTATGACATCAAAGGCGAGAAGCGCGACACCGTCATCGCTGTCCGCGAACTCGCTCCGAGCTCGGTGAACAACCAGAGCTGGTTCAACCGGGCCATCGTCTACACCCACGGCTTCGGCGTGGTCGCAGCCAACGGCAACCAGCGCAACCCCGATGGCGAACCGACTTTCATGGAATCGGACATTCCGCCGAAGGGTGAGTTCCCCCAATACGAACCGCGGGTGTACTTCGGAGAGTCCTCACCTGACTATTCGATCGTCGGTGCCGAGAAGGGAGCGACTCCGCGCGAACTCGACTACCCCTCGGATGAGAAGGGCGGCTCCGGCCAGGTCAACAACACCTTCGCCGGTGATGGAGGACCGTCGGTCGGCAACGTGTTCAATCGACTCGCCTATGCGCTGAAGTTCCAGGACGAGCAGATCCTGCTCTCGGACGCACTCAACGAAGAATCGCAGATCCTCTACGATCGCCACCCGCGCGAACGTGTGGAGAAGCTCGCCCCGTTCCTCAAGATCGACGGCGATCCGTACCCTGCCGTCGTCGACGGGAAGATCAAGTGGATCCTCGACGGCTACACGACGGCCGAGGACTACCCGTACTCGACCCCGCAGCCGCTGCAGCAGGCGACCGAGGACTCGACCACGGCGACAGCGCCGAATTCGGTGGCGACGCTGCCGGACGATGAAGTGAACTACATCCGCAACTCGGTGAAGATCACGGTCGATGCCTACGACGGATCGGTCGACATGTACCAGTGGGACAAGGACGATCCGGTGCTCAAAACCTGGATGAAGGTGTTCCCCGGCCTCATCAAGTCCTCGTCGGAGATGTCCGGTGATCTTATGAGCCACGTCCGCTATCCCGAGGACATGTTCAAGGTCCAGCGCGATCTGCTCGCAAAGTACCATGTGACCACGGCCAGCGAGTTCTACTCCGGTCAGGACTTCTGGACCCTGCCGACCGATCCGACGAAGAAGGCCAGCAGCGGACTGACTCAGCCGCCGTTCTACATGACTCTGCAGATGCCGGGTCAGGAAGCGCCGTCCTTCTCGCTGACGAGCTCGTACATTCCGGCTCGGTCGTCTGAGGGCCAGTCGCGCAACAACCTCACCGGGTTCCTCTCGGCCGACGCCGACGCAGGAAGCAAGAAGGGCGAGACGGCCGACAGCTACGGAAAGCTGAGACTGCTCCAGCTGCCGCGCAATACGACCGTGCCCGGCCCGGGACAGGCGCAGAACAACTTCAACACCGCTCCTGACGTCCAGCGCAGCCTCAACCTGCTGCGTCAGGGCGAGTCCGAGGTGGAGAACGGCAACCTGCTGACCCTGCCCATCGGCAATGGTCTGCTCTACGTGCAGCCTGTTTACGTCCGGTCTGCCGGTGAGACCTCATATCCGCTGCTGCAGCACGTGCTCGTGGCCTTCGGCGAGGACATCGGCTTCGCTCCGACCCTCGACGAGGCGCTCGACCAGGTGTTCGGGGGAGACTCCGGCGCCAAGGCCGGCGATGCCGGCACCGAGGACAGCGGCAGCGGCGATTCCGGAGGCTCCTCCTCGGCAGGCAAGGACTCCGGTTCGAAGTCGCCGGACAAGGCCCTCAACGACGCTCTGCAGGAAGCGAAGAAGGCCATGGAGGACTCGGACGCCGCACTCAAGAAGGGTGACTTCGAAGAGTACGGCAAGGCTCAGAAGCGGCTGAAGAACGCCATCGATGACGCCGTGGCGGCCGATCCGTCGATCGCCGAGGACGGCACCGGGGGCAAATCCTCGGCTCCCGCCTCGGAGCCGGCTGAGCAGGGAGGAGACTCCGGCAACTGATCCGGTTCGTCTTCGGCTCGCCTGACCGAGTCGACGTCACACGCCCCCGAGAGCATCGGCTCTCGGGGGCGTGGTCGTTCCTGGGGAATCAGGTGCCGACGGTGAACCGTGCGGAGCTTCGAAAGCGACGCGCCGGCGGTGCCACTCGCCGAACTCCTCCGGCAGTGCGGTCACGCAGTCCTTGCCCATCCGGTCGGTCGCCAGCGGGCTGTCGCCGGACAGGAGGTTGCGGTCGCGCACGGTCGCTCCCGGCATATCGTCGTTGACGATTTCGAGTCCGTCCTGCTGCAAGGCCTCGATCATGTCCCAGAGTGATGATGAGCTTGTCGTCGTTCTGGAAGTGATCCAGCGCGGCCTGGACATCCTCGGCGAACGGGATGACGTTCATCGCACCGTGGCCTCCGGGAATGAAGATCGCCGCGTAGTCATCCAACCCGTTCGCGATCACATCGGCAAGCCTCCGAGGATACTTGAACGCTGCTTCGGTGCTCTCCCAAGCCGAGGCCACGGCTTCATCGTCGTGCGAATGGGCCCACCATTCGAACTTGCCCGGCCCGCCGGAGAGCGTGGCCACGTCGACGCCGTAGCCGGCCTCAAGCATGTGGTGGAGGGGCAGCAGGGTCTCCACGGGTTGGTTGCCGGTCGAGAAGTACTTGCCGTTCTCCATCAGCATGTACCGCTCTTCGGTGGCGAGAGTGAGGATCTTCCACCTCGCGCCGGAGTGCTTCTCGTCTGTGGCCAGACCGTCGAAATCGGTCGTGGCGGCGGTGTACTGGGTGGGTGAGCAGGGACTGGGGAAGAACGCGTTGTCCTCGGCCGGGTCCGGAGTCGGGGTGCGGTCCTGGGTGCTCGCACGAGTGAACAGGGATTTTGGAGACAGGGCGATGAGAGACCCGCAGCGGGTCAGTGACCGCCGCCATCATGGCGTGCCGTGGCGGTGGGGAACGGGGCGAGTTCCGATGCTGGATCTCCGAGGATGCTGCGGGCCGCGGCATCGCCGAGCAGCGGACCCAAGGTGAGACCGCCTGCTCCATAGCCGGTCATCGTCCATAGACCAGGCCTTCCCGGCACCTCTCCGACGATCGGCAGGTTGTCGTCGCCCATCGGGCGGATCCCGACTCGGGTCTCGACGAGGGAGGCATCGGCGAGGCCAGGGGCCAGGCTGAGCGCGTCCTGGAGAACCTGCAGCTGCCCGGCGGCAGTGATGCGGGGATCGTAGCCGCTGCCGGATTCGCGTGTCGCACCGACTGCGATTCGGCCGTCGTCGAACGGGGTGATGTAGTTGGGTGTGAAGGGGTGGACTGTCGGCCACGGAGAGGTGTTCACGCCTCGGAGACGCAGATGCGTGATCTGACCGCGCTGCGGGTTCACTGCACAATCCACGTCGAGCGGAAGCAGCAGCTCTCGCGTCCTGGCTCCTGCCGCGACGACGACGGCATCGACGTCGGTCGACTGCCGCGTCGTCGTCACTCTCCATCCGGCCCCTCTGAGAGGTTCGACAGCGAGCACGGAGTCCTCGTGGTGCTCGGTACCGAGGATGACGGCTGCGGTCAGCGTGGCATTCCTGAGGACGCGGCCGTCGACGCGTCCGCCGCCGGAGACGTATAACCCTGTCAATTCGGAGGAGAGCGCGGGAAACAATTCGCTGACCTGTGTGCTGTCGACGCGCTCGAGCTTTCCCGCGACGGAGCCGGACGCGGCAACCCGTCGCGCAATCCGGTCTTCGACGGCCTCGAGTTCTGCCGCCTCCCTCGATACCATCAGGGCACCGGACCGTCTGTATCCGAGTTCTGCAATTCCGAGCTCATGGAGACCGGCAAGGAACTCAGGATAGTAGTTGCCGCCAGCGGAGTACGCTTCGTAGAAGTCGCCGTCCGAAGAGGACACCCAGGGAGCGATGATCCCAGCGCTGGCAGCAGTTGCCTGCCCAGCTGCTGCATCGTCGAGCAGAGTCACTGCTGCGCCCCGGCGCGCAAGCCCGTAGGCCGTGGTGACGCCGGCGATTCCTCCGCCGATCACGGCGATCTTCATTGTGTTCATTCTTGACGGTTTTCCTTTCGTCCGACTGGCCGGGCGGCTGGGCAGCCGATGAGCTCGGCTGTGACAACAGGATAGGTCGTGGTCGTTCGAAGGGCCGCAGGTGAATGAGGGTTATAGGCCAAAATGTGTGTATGGGCAGGGCGTGTCGATGCTGGTCTTCACTGGGATCTGCCGCCCCAGCCCTT
>NZ_JADBHF010000013.1 GCF_017808105.1 Brevibacterium renqingii
TGGCATCACAAACTTGTTCAAACAAACACGCTATTGGATTCTCAAACCACAAACACACACCCATCACCGAAACCCGAAACCGGGTCACGTTCACTGGGGGTATCAGTTTCATTTGTGCTGCCCCACCCGTTCCGAACCGGCACCCGAACGATTGTTCGTGCTGGTCAGACCCGGTGGAAACCCTGTCCTGTGGACCTCGTTTCCGCGGGGCAACGAGATATAACTCTAGACCAGGCCAACACCCCCACGCAAATCCAAACCCCACCTCAACCACGTGACACCCACCACACAGAACACGGGTCTCCGACACGACTGGACTTCACCCGGTGTTAGCCTCCCGATTTAGATATGCGGTCCGAGGAAACAGCATCCGTGGAAACCCGTTCTCGCATGCCGGGCGCGGCCTCTCGGCTCGCTGTGGTCGCCGACGCCTCCAGATTCATCGGACGAACTCTGCTCAAGTCTCTGCGCAAGTGGGGCTATGAGGTGCGCACCATCGGCCGGCCCCCATCCGTCCGATGCCATATGGGACGACCGGGCCGGAGTCGCCGAGCTCATTGACGGTTCCGACCTGCTCATCAACCTCGCAGGTCGCAGTGTCGGGTGTCGGTACACCGATGCGAACCGCCAGGAGATCTGGAATTCGCGGGTGCACACCACCCGCGCCCTCAACGATGCTGTGCGGGCTGCCTCGGCGCCTCCTCGGCTGTGGATCAATTCGAGTACGGCCACCATCTACCGTCATTCGATGGACCGGCCGCAGACAGAAGAGCATGGGGAGATCGGCGAGGGGCGGGCCCCAGTACGAAGGCCCTTGGTTCCCGCATCGCCGCTATCGCGGTATCGGCCCTGAGGCATCGGGACCGACTCTGCGGCACGGACACCCGCCGACCCACGGACGGCAGCGGTTCAGCTGGGTTCACATCGATGATGTCATTCGCGCCGTTCGTTTCATCGACAACCATGAGGAGATCGCCGGCCCGATCAACGTCTCGAGCCCGAACGTGACGAACAATTCCAACCTGGTGTCAGCCCTGCGGCGGGCAGTGCGCACGGCCATCGGCATCCCTGCCCCGAGGCGGCTGCTGGAGATCGGCATGCTCATCCTGCGACAGGAATCGGAATTGGTGCTCAATAGCCGGTGGGTTGAGCCCGAACGGCTCGAAGCCGCGGGATTCGAAATCCGGTGGACCGACGTCGAAGCGGCGGCGAAGAGTCTGCTGCGCTGACGGGTCGCACTCACTCCGGCGCCCCACATCGGCCGCCGATGCTCAGCCCGCGGTCGCCTCGGCGAAGGTGCCCTGCTCGACGCAGTCGGGGCAGTAGGACTGCAATCCCCGCTCTGTGCAGTCGGCGCAGCGCAGGTACTGCTGACGACAGTCGAGGTTCGCACAGTTGACGAACTCCGCCGTGTTCGTCCCGCAGCTGACGCAGAGGCCGATCGATTCGACGTTCTCGCCGAACTCGACGTGCATGCGCTTGTCGAAGACGTAGAGCGAGCCGTCCCAGTAGCCGGAGCTGCCGAAGGTCTCGCCGTAGCGGACGATGCCGCCGTCGAGCTGGTAGACCTCCTCGAACCCGCGGTTCCTCATGAGCACGGACAGGACCTCACAGCGGATTCCGCCGGTGCAGTAGGTGACGACCGGCTTGTCTTTGAGGTCGTCGTATTTGCCTGACTCGATCTCGGCGATGAAGTCGCGAGTGGTATCCGTATCCGGGACGATGGCATCACGGAACTTACCGATCTGGGCCTCCATGGCGTTGCGCCCGTCGAAGAAGACGACTTCGTCGCCGCGTTCGTCGAGCAGCCTGTGCAGCGCACCGGGTTTGAGGTGTTCGCCTCCACCCTGGACCCCTTCCTCGGTCACCTTGATCTCGTCGGGTGTGCCGAAGGTGACGAGTTCCGAGCGCACCTTCACGCTCAGACGCGGGAAGTCATCGCCCTGCCCGTTCGACCATTTGATGTCGGCCTTCTTGAACGGCGCATAGGACTTCGTCGCCCGCACGTACTGCTTGACGTCGAAGACGTCCCCGCCCAGAGTCGCGTTAATGCCGTCCTTGGACACGATCACACGGCCCTTGAGTCCGAGGCCCTCAGCGAGCGCGTGCTGCCACAGCTTGACCGCTTCGGGGTCGGCCAGCGGCGTGAAGACATAGAACAGGACGATCTTGGGAGTTGCCATGCCCACCATTCTAAGTGGGCACGCGAACGCACTCCCGCCCAGGCGTTCCCACCACGTGCGCCGCCGCCCCTGTCGCCCCTGTCGCCCCGGTGCGCCTCGCCGAGGCGGAACGTCGTGGACGCGCTTCGCCCCCTCGCGCCGACCCCGGCTAAGATTGGCCGTGAGTGCCGTGTCGTATGAAAGGGCCCCGAAGAGGACATGACGTCAAACCTCAGCTCTGCGGATTCCACGCAGGTCGATTCCCCGCAGAATGCTTCGAAGAAGGTCAAGGAGACGGTCGAGTTCGCTGCGGCGAACCCCGACGTCGAGCAGCCCTTCGCTGACCTCGGCCTCAAGGCCGACGAATACGAGCAGATCAAGAAGATCCTCGGGCGCAGGCCCACCTCGGCGGAGCTGGCGATGTACTCGGTCATGTGGTCCGAGCACTGCTCCTACAAATCCTCGAAGGTCCACCTGTCGAAGTTCGGCGACAAGGTCACCGAGGACATGAAGAAGCACCTGCTCGTGGGCATCGGTGAGAACGCCGGCGTCGTCGACATCGGCGACGGCTGGGCCGTGACCTTCAAGGTCGAGAGCCACAATCATCCGAGCTACGTCGAACCCCACCAGGGTGCGGCCACCGGCGTCGGCGGCATCGTCCGCGACATCATCTCAATGGGTGCCCGTCCCGTGGCCGTGATGGATCAGCTGCGCTTCGGCGCCATCGATCACCCCGACACCGCCCGCGTCGTCCACGGCGTGGTCGCCGGGATCAGCAACTACGGCAACTCACTCGGTCTGCCGAACATCGGCGGCGAGACCGTCTTCGACTCCGTCTACCAGAGCAATCCCCTGGTCAACGCCCTGGCGGTGGGTGTCATGCGCCATGATGACATCCGCCTGGCCAATGCCTCGGGCCTGGGCAACAAGGTCGTGCTCTTCGGCGCGCGCACCGGCGGCGACGGCATCGGCGGGGCTTCGATCCTGGCCTCCGAATCCTTCGACGACACGAAGCCGTCGAAGCGTCCGGCCGTGCAGGTCGGGGACCCCTTCGCGGAGAAGGTCCTCATCGAATGCTGCCTCGAGCTCTTCCGCGCCGGCGTCGTCGAAGGCATCCAGGACCTCGGCGCCGCGGGCATCTCCTGCGCCACCTCGGAGCTGGCATCCAATGGCGACGGCGGCATGCACATCGCCCTCGACGACGTGCTGCTGCGCGATGAGACCCTCACCCCCGAGGAGATCCTCATGTCGGAGTCCCAGGAGCGGATGATGGCCGTCGTCCGGCCTGACCGCCTCGACGAATTCCTGGCCATCGTCGGCAAGTGGGAGGTCGAGACCTCCGTGCTCGGCGAGGTGACCGACACCGACCGCCTCGTCATCGAATGGCATGGCGACGTCATCGTCGATGTGCCCCCGCGTTCGGTCGCCCACGACGGCCCCGTCTACGAACGTCCGATGGCCGAGCCCGCATGGACCGCCGAGGTGGCCGCGAACACCGTCGAATCGGCTGGGCTGGTGCGTGCGACCACCGATGACGAGCTGCGCTCGACCGTCCTCGAACTCGCGGGATCGCCGAATCTCGCCTCGAAGTCGTGGATCACCTCGCAGTACGACAAGTACGTTCAGGGCAACACCGCTCAGGCCTACCCCGATGACGCCGGCGTGATCCGCGTCGACGAGGAGACCGGCCTCGGCGTGGCCATCGCCACCGATGCCAATGGTCGCTACTGCTACCTCGATCCGGCCCGCGGCGCCCAGTTGGCCCTGGCCGAGGCCTACCGCAATGTCACGACCGCCGGGGCCATCCCGCGTGCGGTCACCGACTGCCTCAACTTCGGTTCGCCCGAGGACCCGGAGATCATGTGGCAGTTCGCGCAGTCCGTCGAAGCGCTGGCGGAGGCCTGCCAGGACATGGGCACCCCAGTCACCGGCGGCAATGTGTCCCTGTACAACCAGACCGGCGGCGTGGCCATCCACCCGACCCCGGTCGTCGGCGTGCTCGGCGTCTTCGACGACGTCACCCGGGCCACTCCGAGCGGGTGGAGGGAGCCGGGCCAGACCATCTACCTGCTCGGCACCACCGAGACGGAGCTCGACGGTTCGGCATGGGCCGACGTCACGGCCGGCCACCTCGGCGGGGTTCCTCCGCAGTACAAGCCGGAGGCGGAGAAAGAGCTCGGCGAGATCCTCATCAACTGTTCGCGTGACGGCATGATCGATGCCGCTCACGATCTGTCGGAGGGCGGGCTGTCGCAGGCGCTCGTCGAATCGTGCCTGCGCTTCGGCACGGGTGCTCGGATCTGGCTCGACGAGGTGTGCGAACGCGACGGCATCGACGTCTTCACCGCCCTGTTCTCCGAATCCACGGCCCGCGCGATCGTGGCCGTTCCGCGTTCGGAGGAGGTCCGGTTCAAGGACATGTGCACCGCACGCCGGTTCCCGTTCGTGCGCATCGGCATGACCGACGCGGGAGATCAGGATCCGTCCCTGGACGTCGTCGACCACTTCACCATCGGCCTCGACGAACTCGGTCGAGCTCACGAGGGCACGCTGCAGGAGCAGTTCGGCGGAAGCGTTGCGGCAGTGACCGAAACCGCGGTCTGAAGCGGCGGGCTCGCAGCCGCCGCGGCAGGCAGTCACCGAGGCGGGCAGTCACCGAGGGGACCACTTGGCCTCGACCGGACCAGTTGCAACTGGTGCGCTCGGCGCCGAGTGGTCCCCTCGGCGTTTCTCGGCGGGGGCCGACGCACGTGACCGCAGATGACAGAGGCCACACATGCGCAACAGCGAATGTGATTGCCTGTGGGAGAGAGCCGCGGCCGATCTGCCGCGACACCGACGAACGCACAGAGGAGTCAGTCATGACGACGATCCGCACATCCCACGCGGGGTCCTTGCCCCGCACCCCCGAACTCATCGAGGCCAACAAGGCCAGGCAGGCGCAGAACACCGCCCGCCTGGCCGGCGAGGCGAGTTCCGCAGCCGATAGCGGAGAGTTCGAAGAACTGCTCGCCGCCAGCGTCGCCGATCTGGTCCGGCGCCAGAAGGACCTCGGCATCTCGCTGCCCAATGACGGCGAATACGGCCACGCCATGGCCGCCGACTTCGACTACGGAGCATGGTGGCACTACTCGTTCGCCCGCACCGGCGGGCTCGAACTGGCCGACCACGATCTGTGGGAAACTCCGGCGAACCGCTCAACGGACGGCCGCATCGTGTTGACGAGCTTCCCCGACCGCCGCGACCGCAATCTCTTTCCAAACGTCTACGCTGACCCGGATGCGGGAACCTCCACTGGCGACCAAGTCCAGTTCCCGAAAGCCACCGGCCCGATCAGCTACATCGGTCAGGACCAGGTCAACCGTGATATCGCGAACCTCAAAGCAGGTCTGGCCGCCGCCGGTTACGACGAGCGTGCCGGCTACATCAACGCTCTGTCGCCTGGTTCGGCCTCGCGCATCGCCAACGAGTACTACTCAAGCGATGAGGAGTTCATCTGGGCGTGGGCCGATGTTCTGCGCGAGGAATACCTCGCCATCACCGAGGCGGGGCTGACCGTCCAGATCGACGACCCGTCCCTGGCCGAGAACTTCGACCAGATCAACCCGGAGCCCAGCTTCGACGACTACCGCGCGTTCACACAGATCCGCATCGACGCACTCAACCACGCTCTGCGCGGCATCGACCCGGCACAGGTACGCGTCCACACCTGTTGGGGATCCTGGCACGGACCGCATGTGACCGATCTGCCGTTCATCGAGATCGTCGATCAGGTGCTGTCGATCAACGCCGCCGGCATCACCTTCGAAGCCGCCAATGTCCGGCACGAGCACGAATGGCGGATCTGGGAGGAGAAGAAGCTACCCGAGGGCAAATACATCATCCCCGGCATCGTCTCCCACTCGACCAATGTCGTCGAGCACCCCGAACTCGTCGCTGAACGCATCGGCCGGTTCGCTGGTCTCGTCGGCCCGGAGAACGTCGTCGCCTCCACCGACTGTGGTCTGGGCGGTCGCGTCCACCCGGACATCGCCGTCGCCAAGCTCCAGTCGCTGACCGAGGGCGCCGAGCTCGCCTCGAAGCGCTTCTGAACCGCCTCATCGATCAGTCCCCTCCGCTCGGCCCACGGACCGGGCGGAGGGGACTGTCGCATGCCCGTTCCCGTCTCCCTGCTGATCTCGGTGGCGTTCCTCATCCGACCGCTGTGGCAAGCAGTGCCCCTGCGCGCATGCCCGATGCCGTTCGTCTTCTTCGGTTCGTTCTGGGCCTCCGAGGACCACTCGGACTACACCCGCGCCCAGCTGATCGAGTTTCTCCGCATCCTCTCGGGAATCTCCAGCGGTTCCTTCTCCGCTCTCCTGTGGCTGCAGCTGAGCGTCGCGACAGGACATTCGATCCCCGCCTTCGCTGCACCGAGCGTCTTCTGCGCCCTCGGAATCCTGCTCATCGCAACCGGCATCCGCCAGTACCGCAGGCTGCAACCATCACGGTGGGGCCCCGAGGACGTATAGTCACGCCGGTCGTCGATCCGGGTCCGTTCTCAGGCGAACGTCGGCGGCCGTGCTCACGCCCCGCCGCCCAGCTCCTCGTCGAAGCAATCAGCCAGCGTGGGATGAGCGAACTGGTAACCGGTTTCCTGCAGCTTCTCCGGCACAACCCTCTGGTCGGCCAGGGCCAGCTCCTTCGCCCCGTCCCGGCCGAGCATGAGTTCCGTGACGAACCCGGGCGTCGGAAGCCATGCGGGCCTGCGCAGATGGCCGGCGAGGGCCTCGGCGAACTCCGCCTGCGAGACGAGGTCAGGGGCGACGGCGTTGACCGGTCCCCGCACATAGTCATAGAGCACGGCATGCACATAGGAACGCGCGACATCGTCGAGTGAGATCCAGGCCATGGCCTGTTCGCCGCTGCCCAGCCGTCCGCCGGCACCGGCGAGGAACAGCGGTGCCTGCAGTCTGAGCAGGCCGCCCAGGGTGCTGAGCACGACCCCGGTGCGGATCGAGACCCGTCGGATTCCGGCATCCTCGACCCCGGCCGCCGTCTTCTCCCATTCCTGACAGAGCTCGGCGAGGAATCCGTCCCCGGCCGGTCCCGTCTCGTCCACGGGCTCGTCCGCCTTCGAGCCGTAGTAGCCGACGGCCGATGCGCAGACGAAGACCGAGGGCCGTTTGGCCTCGGGCAGTCCCCGCATGGTCTCGACGAGCAGCCGGGTCGAATCGATGCGTGAGGACCAGATCTCCTCCTTCGCGCTCTTCGTGAACCGCGTGGCGATCGATCGCCCGCTGAGGTGGACGACCGCGTCCGCCCATGCCAGATCACGTGGATTGAGGATTCCGAGATCGGGGCTCCAGTGGGACTCGTAGGGGAACTTCGGGGTCTCCCGCACGAGCAGCCGTACGAAGTGCCCGGCAGTGGAGAACAGGGCGGCGACCTGACGACCGATCAGGCCGCTGCCGCCGGTGATGAGGATGCGCTTGCCCTTCTTCCGCGTCACCAGGGGTGCGTTCGTGCTTTCGAGGAAGTCGATGTCCATGAGCATGCGCCGATGGCGGGCTTCGAACGTGGCTTCGAGGTAGCGGCTGAGGCCGCGGTCGATGACGTCGAAGCTCTGCGGCGCCATTGCGTATTCGACATGGTCGTCGATCTTCGTTCCGCCGGCGACGGAGGTGAACTCATGCGTGTGCTGCCACTGGCTCAGCGGGCCCTTCTTGAGTTCGTCGACGAAGGAGAACCGGGACGGGCCTTCGGAGTGCACGGCGCTGAATGGTCGCCGGAGCAGCCCGTAGGTGCCGGGCACGCTGGTTCGCACCTGTGCGACGGATCCCGGTTCGATCGGAGGGTAGCTCTCCTCGACGATCTCCTGTGCCCAGTGGGGCGAGAGCCTGGTGAGGGCTCCGGGCTGAGCATGCCAGTGGTACGTGGTCTCAGCGCCGAGCGGAACTTCAGATGTCCATTCGAAGATGGTCATGACATCCCTCCTACTCGGAATCATGCCACCCGAATCTGAAAGTGTGATCCGCAACTCGCCCAACGCCGAAAGAATTCACCGACGGCCCACCGGTGCAGGAGTGCAGTGCCCGGGAGGCCGCCGGTGACGGTCGTTCAGTCGGCGGCGGGGATCTTGCCGAAGCGGAAGGCCGACCAGAAGTCCCCGCGCACATAGCCGTGGTCCGGCTCGGGGTCGAAATCCCAGTGGCGGACCGTGCCGACCTTGAGGGCATCGGCGACGAGCTGCCTGCTGCGCTGCGAGTCGAGCACATGGTCCTCGAGGTGCTCGAGATCGTAGCGGGACTCGAGCTCTTCGCGCATCGTCTTCAGCGTCTCGGCATAAGCGGGATCCTCCGCACGGTTGCTCAGCTCCTCCGGATCCGTGGAGAGATCGAAGAGCAGATCCGGGTCTCCCGGACAGAGCGTGAGCTTGCACTCACCGCGCACCAGCGTCACCTGCGGTCGGTAGGTGCCTTCGGCGAAGTATTCGATGATGACGTCCCGATCCCTCGGTCCGCGCTCCCCCGTGATCTCCCGTCGGGCGGATTCGAACAGCGAGGTCCCGGCCAGCCCTTCATCCACCGCCGAGGCGGAATCCGCCCCGACCGTCGAGGCGGAGATCGATTCCGCGGAACCGGACGAGGCGCCGTCACCGCCGCGAGCGATCTCGAGCAGCGTCGGGGCGAGGTCGATGAGGCTCACAGGGTTGGCATAGCGACCCGGGGTGACCACCTCGGCGGGGCCGTTGATGATGATCGGCACCCGGGAGGAGCGCTCGTAGGGCGACATTTTGAACCACAGCCCCTTCTCCCCCAGCATGTCCCCGTGATCGCTGGTGACGATGATGACCGTGTTCTTCGCCAGGTCGAGCTCCTCGAGCCTCCTCCGGATCGCTCCGATGTGGTCGTCGATGTAGTTCACCGCCGCATAGTAGGCCCGGCGAGCCCGACGCACGTCCTCGAGCCCCGGTTCCCGCTGGTCGAAGCCGCACATGGTGCGCAGCCGGTGGCTGTGCGGGTCCGCGGCGGCATCGGGGACCTCAGGGTGGGTCGGGTCCGGGATGTCCACCTCGGCGAACCGGTCCCAGTTGGCCTTCGGCGGTTCGTACGGGTCGTGGGGGTGGATGAACGAGGTGACCATGAGGAACGGCTGGTCGGTTCCGGCCGCCTGGTTGGCTCGTTTGCGGTCGTTGAGGTGGCGCAGCGTCTTGAAGATCACCTCGTCGTCGAAGTCCTGCTGGACGTTCGCAGTGGCCGCGCCGGCAGTGAAGACGGGATCGGCTTCGTGATACCAGTGCAGCTTCTCGTCCAGCGGCCGGTTCCAGTCGGGGACCATGTCGAGATCGGCCGGGTAGACATCGGTGCTCAGTCGCTGTTCGAAGCCGTGATGCTGATCGGGGCCGATGAAGTGCATGCGACCGATGAGCGCCGTATGGTAGCCGAGCTTGCGCAGGCGGTGGGCGAAGGTCGGCGTCGATGCGGCGAAGTCGTCGCCGTTGTCCAGGCAGTCGACCTCGGAGGGCATTCGCCCGGTCATCATCGATGCCCGGGAGGGTGCGCACAGGGGCGTATTGCAGTAGGCACGGTCGAAGACGGCTCCGTCTGCGGCCAGGGCGTCCATGTTCGGCGTCAAGGCGGCCTGATCGCCGTAGGCGCCCAAGGACTGGGCGGCCATCTGATCGGCTTGGATGACGACGATGTTCGGGGTTGTCATGTGGAGTTCCTCTCTGGACTCAGGGGCGGGGGTCGGTGTCGGTATCGGCAACGTCCGAGATCGAGTCGCTTGCATCGCCGGCGCCGGACGTCGACTCCGGCTCCGCCTCGGCATCGGGCTCCGCCGCGGTGCCGGTTTCGGATTCGGAGTCTGCGGCGGGGTCCGCATCGGAGTCGGCATCCGGGGTCCACCCATCGGCCCATTCGCCGGTCACATAGTCGAAGCCGACGGGCTCGCCGTTCTCATCGGTGCGCTGGTACCAGCCGGTGTAGTCCTCGTGTTCGGAGTCGATCCCGCCGTTGGCGCCGTCACCGGGCTCGGTGGGCACGACCTGGAGCGCGAAGTCGTCACCATAGGCATCGGCACCGGTGACCACTGCGTTGTCCACCGCGTTGAGCGCATACTGTCGGCGCAGCGCCAGCGGGTCAGTGCGCAGCTCCTTGAACCAGGCGAGGATGATGAAGAGCATGACGATCGCGAACGGCACCGCGGTGACGATGACGAGCTGCTGCAGTCCCTCGAGGGCGCTGGCGTCGCCGAGGAGGAGCATCACCACGGCGATTCCCGACATGACCAGTCCCCAGAAGACGACGACCCATTTCTTCGGCTCCTGATCACCGCGACTGGTGAGCATGCCCATGACGACCGAGGCCGAATCCGCCGAGGTGATGAAGAAGATCGCAAGGACGACGATGACGACGAACGGCAGCCATTCGACATAGGGCAGGTTGTCGATGAGGGTGAAGAACACCTCGGGGGCTTCCATGCTGTCGGTGAATCCTGCGGCTCCGTCGCGATACATCGAGATCGAGGTTCCGCCCATGATGCCGTAGGCGACGAAGAGCAGAGCCGAGGGGATGAAGATCGTGCCGAGGATGAACTGGCGGATGGAGCGACCGCGGGAGATGCGGGCGATGAAGGTGCCGACGAACGGCGACCAGGAGATCCACCAAGCCCAGTAGTAGACGGTCCACACCGACTGGAACTCCTGCGTCTCGCCGCCCCAGGACAGGGACCGGCCCATCATGTCGAACATCGAACCCAGGTATTCCATGAGCGCCGAGGGCAGCAGGTTGAACAGGAACAGGGTGGGTCCGAGGAACAGCACGAGTGCGACGATGCCGACGGTGAGGACGATGTTGATGGACGAGAGGTAGCGGATGCCGCGTGAGACGCCGGAGACCGCTGAGACGATGAAGCCGATCGTGAGCACGAGGATGATGACGACGAGCATATTGTTCGTCATCGGCCCCGCACCCGAGACGATGCTGACGCCGGTGCCGATCTGCATGGCCGCGATGCCCAGGGCCGCGGCCGTGCCGAAGAGGGTGGCGACGATGGCGAAGATGTCGACGAGTTTGCCGGCGAAGCCCTCGGACCGGCGTTTGCCGAAGAGGGTGACGAAGATCGAGGACAGCAGCAGGGAGCGGCCTCGGCGGTAGGCGGCATAGGCGATGGCGCCGCCGACGAGGGCATACATCGCCCAGGCGTGGAAGCCCCAGTGGAAGTAGGTCTGGGCCATCGCGCCGTGGAGCGCCTCGGTGGTCTCGGGGTCGTTCGTCAGCGGCGGCGGCGTGACGAAGTACGTCAGCGGCTCAGAGGGCCCGAAGAAGAGGACTCCGATGCCGATGCCGGCGGCGAAGAGCATCGCGACCCAGGAGAAGGTGCTGAATTCGGACTTCTCACCGTCCTTGCCCAGGGGAATCTTGCCGTAGGGCGAGAAGGCGAGGATGAGGAGGGCGACGAGCACGATGATGGCGACGAGGTTGAAGAACCAGCCGACGTTGAGGGTGGCCCAGTCGTAGGCTGCCTGAGCGACGCCGGCGACGCTGCCGGGGCTTGAGATGCCCCAGATGACGAAGGCGACGGTGAGCGATCCGGCGATCGCGAAGATGATCTTGTCCAGCGAGTAATGGCGCCGCTGCTCGTCGATGGCGATGCCGGGGACGAGGATCGGGTGGGTGTCATGCGGGTAGTGGGAGTTCGCCTGCTCGGCCGCTGCGGAATCGGGCACGCGCGGACGCCGGTAGTCGAACTTGCCGAGATTGCGGCCGGTCTCCCGGCTCACGCGTTTGGTCTCGGCTCCGACTCGTCGGGCGTCGGCCTTGATCCGCTCCCGGGGTGCGCGAGGAGACTCGCTCGCGGACTGGGTGTGTTCGGCGGGCTGGGTGCTGTCGGGGGCGTGGCCGCTGTCGGCACCGATAGTCTGCGGGGCCTGATCGCTCCCGGGTCTGAGATCGTCTTTCA
The DNA here is from genome assembly GCF_017808105.1 of Brevibacterium renqingii. Lineage (GTDB taxonomy): Bacteria > Actinomycetota > Actinomycetes > Actinomycetales > Brevibacteriaceae > Brevibacterium > Brevibacterium renqingii. The sequence continues at coordinate 12,108 of NZ_JADBHF010000013.1, forward strand.
TACGCTGGCTCTTTCTCATGCACGTGTGTCATGCGATCGGACACGGACCGCATGGCACACTCGGCATCGCCTGCTGACATCGAATGGTCAGCACGGCGGATGCGGGCAGGGAGTCAGGCGGTCCGAAGGTTCACTGAGTGGTCGGAATATCGGCGGTCTTTCCGCCGGGCCTCAGGGCTCTCCGCCGCACCAGCCGATGGCCGCGAGCTCCCAAGAGTCATTGGCGAAGCCTAAGGTGGGTCGCAGCCGATTCGGGGTCGGGCGAAGTCCTTTCGGGGTCGATCGTCCGCAGAGCTGCGGGACGAGATCACCGAAAATGGGCATACTCTCGGACGATAACAGCTTCCTGAATGCTTCTCAATGAAGTCCTGAAAGCGTCCCGGACCATGCTGTCCCTGCCGGTCGTTGCTGCCCGTGCCGTTCGCTGTCGGTCGGCCGTCCGGCTCGTGCCCGATCCCGGGAGTGCAGAGATAAGGATCACAGGGCGTATCGGCCGGCTTCAGCCCGTTTCGACGAGGATGACGCCGAGGACGATGAGTCCGATGCCGATCAGGGCCCGCCGGGTCAGCGGGTCCTTCCAGATCACTCGCGAGAGCAGGCACACGAGCGCGACGCCGCAGGCGGCCCACAGCCCATAGGCGACTCCGAGCGGCATGCCCGCCGCAAGAGTGCGCCCGAGGAAGATGAAGGCTGCGGTGTAGCTGATGGCGACGGGGATGAACCAGATCTTGCGCTGGAGTCCGGCGCTGGCGCGCAGGCACAGGGTGCCGGCGACCTCGCTGAGGATGGACAGGGACAGCCACAGCCAGCTCATTCGCCCGCCCCCGTCTCCACGGCCTCGGGTTCGTCAGGGGAACCGGACTCGACGAGGACGACGCCGACGATGATGATCGCGATGCCGATGATCGCCCCGATGCCGAGCGCATCGCCGAAGAACACCAGGCCGAGCATCGCAACGAGTGCGACTCCGCTGGCCGACCAGGTGGCGTAGACGGCGCCGAGCGGCATTCCGATCCGCTGGGTGAGGCCGAGGATGAAGAACGCCGTCGCGTAGAAGAGCACGACACCGGGGATCCAGATGGGCTCGTCCACGGCGGCGCGCAGCATCAGGGTGGCGGCCACCTCGGCGAGGATCGCCCCGATGAGGAGCAGCAGTCTGCGGGCGGTCACGATGTCCCCTCGTTCTTCTCGGCCGCGTCGATGAAGCCGAGCGCATGCTCGCGCACCGCCGCGAGGTCGTCGGAGGGGAAGACACCGGTGGCTTCGGACATCCAAGCACCATCGGCGCAGAACCGGGCCGCAGTCAGCAGCGAGACCACACGCTGATCGAGGCCACCGGTGTCGAACCACGGACTCAGGTGGCGGCTCCACGCCTGCGCGAGCTTCGGGTGGTAGAGCGCATCGGAGAAGATCCAATAGTCGCCGCGGGAGACCTCGGCGGTGGTCGCGACCGCGACATAGGCACGATGTCGCTCGAAGCACGTCAGCTCAGCGCTCGTGCGTCCGGTGTGCTCGCGAAGCCGCCGCGCCCACTCCTCGGCGGCGTGGTCGACCAACCCGAGCATGAGAGCTTCCTTCGTGGGGAAGTGATACATCAGCCCGGGCTTGGTCAGCCCCGCTTCGTGCGCAACCGATTCGAGCGAGACGGTCACTCCCTGCACCGAGTCGTGGGACTCGGCCAGTGCCTTCGCGGCTCGGAGAATCCGTTCCCGTGCGTCTTTTGCCATGCGCCCGACTTTACCAACCGGTCGGTAAAGTAAGCCAGGCGAACCCATCGACGGAAATGACGACAGCAGGTTCAGTTGAGCAGTGCCCGGTCCCCCAGACTTGCACCCTTGAGCTTCGAGAATTCTCCGAGCAGAGTCTCGACGGTCAGATCCTTCTTCTCCTCGGCCGTGGCCTGGTAGATGATCTGGCCCTCGTGCATCATGATCAGCCGGTTGCCCAGCGCGATCGCCTGCTCCATATTGTGGGTGACCATGAGCGTGGTCAGCCCATCGTTCTCGACGATCTTCTTCGTCAGCGCCGTCACCAGCGCGGCGCGCTGCGGATCGAGGGCTGCGGTGTGTTCGTCGAGCAGCAGGATCCGCGGTTGGGTGAAGCCGGCCATGAGCAGGCTCAGCGCCTGGCGCTGCCCGCCCGAGAGCAGTCCGACCTTCGTCTTCAGTCGGTTCTCGAGACCGAGTTCGAGCGTGGCCAGCTCGTCCTGGAAGTGCGCACGTCGCGCCGAGGTGGTGCCCGGTCCCAGCCCGCGAGTCTGGCCGCGCTTGAGCGCCAGGGACAGGTTCTGCTCGATCGTGAGGTCGGGTGCGGTGCCGGCCATCGGGTCCTGGAACACTCGCCCCAGGTACTTCGCCCGTCTGTATTCGGGCATGCGAGAGACCTCGGCGCCGTCGATCGCGATCGACCCCGTGTCGATGGGAAGCCGACCGGAGATCGTGTTGAGCAGCGTCGACTTGCCGGCCCCGTTTGAGCCGATGACAGTGACGAAATCCGATTCCTCGAGTTCGAGTGACAGATGTTGCAGAGCCTTGCGCTCATTGACCGTGCCGGGGAAGAAGGTCTTGGAGATGTTGTCGATCTTGAGCATGGTCCTCAGCCCTCTTTCCCGGCCCCTGCGCCGGCGGCCCCGGCCGGGACTTCGGCGATCTCAGCGGGGTCCTTCATGTCCGTGGTTCCCTGCGGCACTGTCGCCGGGGCGCGGTTTCCGCGGCCGCGCAGTGAGGGGATCCGTTTGAGGAAGCCCCATCTGGGCAGCAGCAGGGCAATGACGACGAGCAGTGCGGTCGTCAGCTTCATATCGTTGGTGTCGAGTCCGGCTCGCAGGGCGAGGAAGATGATCAGCCGGTAGAAGACCGAGCCGAGGAGGGCACCGAGGCTGGACATGAAGATATTGCGGTTGCCGAACACGGCCTGACCGAGGATGACTGATGCGAGTCCGACGAGGATGAGCCCGATGCCCATGCTGATGTCGGAGAAGCCCTGGTACTGGGCGACGAGGGCACCGCAGAGGGCGACGAATCCGTTGGACAGGGCCAGCGTGAGCATCGTCGAGTTGTCGGTGTTGACGCCGAGGCTGCGGATCATCTCCTTGTTGTTGCCGGTAGCCTGGATGGCCAGTCCCAGGTCGGTGGTGAGGAACCAGTCGATGGCGAACTTGAGCACCAGGGTGAACACGATCAGGATGGCGATCGAGATCCAGGTGCCCAGCCACATGTTCTCCCGCAGCGGGGTGAACACGGTGTCCTCTCGCAGCAGCGGCAGGTTCGCCTTGCCCATGATCCTCAGGTTGATCGACCACAGGCCGATCATGGTGAGGATGCCCGCGAGCAGACCGTCGATGCCGCCCTTGGTGTGGAGCAGACCGGTGATGTAGCCGGCGATGAGTCCGGCGCCGATCGCAGCGGCGGTGGCCAGGAAGGGGTTGACTCCGGCGATGATGAGGGAGGCTGCGGTGGCGCCGCCCGTGGTGAAGCTTCCGTCGACGGTGAGATCTGGGAAGTTGAGGACCTTGAAGGTCAGATAGACCCCGAGCGCCATCGCGCCGTAGATGAGCCCGAGCTCCAATGCTCCGAACATGGGTTTCCGTTCATATGGTGTGTAGTGGTTCGTGCTGGCCCGAGGCCGCCGACAGCACTGCCGACGACCACGGGGCCGATCGCCTCAGGTGAAGGTCACTCGATGACGTTGTCAGCTTCGTCGATGAGCTTCTTCGGGATCTCCACGCCCTGGGCCTTGGCGGCCTTCGGGTTGACGACGAGTTCGAGGTTCGAGCTCGTCTCAACAGGCATCTCGGCCGGCTTCTTCCCGTCCTGCAGGATCTTCAGAGCCATCTGCCCTGTCTGTTCGCCGAGCTTCGTGTAGTCGATGCCGCGGGTGATCGCCGCGCCCTGTTCGACCTGTCCGGCTTCGGATCCGACGAGCAGAGCCTTGTTCTTCTCAGCCGCCTGGACCATGGTCGATACGGCCGAGACGACGTTGTTGTCGGTGGGCACGTAGTAGGCGTCGACCTTGCCGAGCGAGCCGACGGCCTGGGCCAGTTCGCCCGAGTTCGCGATCGTCGCCTCCTTGATCTCCACCCCGAGGTCCTTGGCCGACTCCTTCGCGAGGTCGACCTGCACCTGGGAGTTGACCTCACCGGAGCTGTAGACGATGCCGACGGTCTTCGCATCGGGCTTGAGATCCTTGACCAGCTTGAGCTGCTCGGCGACCGGGTTGAGGTCAGAGGTGCCGGTGACGTTTCCGCCGGGCTTGTCAGCGGTGTCGACGAGCCCGGCTTCCTCGGCGTCGGTGACGGCGGTGAAGAGCACGGGCACGTTCGTGATCGCCTGTGCCGCGGCCTGCGCGGCCGGGGTGGCGACGGCGAGGACGAGATCGAAGTCCCCGTTTGCGAAGGTCTGGGCGATCGAGGTGGCGTTGGCCTGCTCGCCCTGAGCATTCTGCTCATCCCATTCGACCTCGACTCCGGCGTCCTTGAACGACTTCTTGAAACCTTCGCTGGCGGCGTCGAGCGCTGGGTGCTGGACCAGCTGCGAGATGCCGATCTTGTACGACTCGTCCTGACCGCCGCCGTCGCCTCCGCCGTCACCGCCGGAGCAGGCCGAAACCGCAAGTATCGAACCGACCGCCACCATCGCTGTGGCCAATTTCCTGAGACGCATGCTACTCCCCTTTGAAAACTCGGTCCGCTGATGCGGATCCGTCACGAAGTCTGCGCCCGATGCCACCGCCCTTCGCACGCGATGGAGTGGTGACTGCGCAGTCGAGTGATGCGGCGTTCCGGCTCAGACCGTCCTGAGTCCATGACGTGCATCACTTCGAATGTGATGATATCCACTGTATGGCCCGGCCCTGACACCGGGTGCCGATTGGGGGTTTTGGGGACAATCGTCCCAGTATCGTTATCTCACGCGACAGACGTCCTATCAGGGTTCGATCTGGACGTCCGAACATCCGAGAACATCGAGCATCCACGCGAAGTCGAATGCGGTCTCCTTCCACGCGTCATAGCGTCCGGAGGCACCGCCGTGGCCGGCGGCCATCTCGGTCTTGAGCAGGGCGTCGGCGCCGACTTCGCGCAGCCGTGCCACCCATTTCGCCGGTTCGACGTAGAGGACCCGGGTGTCGTTGAGGGAGGTCACGGCCAGGATCTTCGGATAGGTCACCTCCGCGACGTTCTCATAGGGAGAGTACGAGCGCATGTACTCGTACACGTCCGCGTCGTGCAGCGGGTCGCCCCATTCCTCCCATTCGATGACGGTCAGCGGCAGCTCCGGCATGAGGATCGAGGTCAGTGCGTCGACGAAGGGCACGTGTGCGCTGATTCCGGCGAAGAGCTCCGGGGCCATGTTCGCCACGGCCCCCATGAGCAGTCCGCCGGCCGATCCGCCGGTGGCCACGAGCCGCTCCGCAGTCGTCCAGCCCGTGTCGGTCAGGTGGCGTGCGACGGCGATGAAGTCCGTGAAGGTGTTCTTCTTCGCCAAGGTCTTGCCCTCGTCGTACCAGTGGCGGCCCATTTCGCCGCCGCCGCGGACATGCGCGATGGCGAAAACGACCCCGCGGTCGAGCAGCGACAGCCGCGAGACCGAGAAATAGGGGTCCATGCTCGCTTCGTAGGACCCGTACCCGTAGAGCACGAGCGGTGCCGGTTCTTCGAGCGTCGGGGCGGCCGTGCCCGCATCCGCGAAACGATGGAGATCCTTGCGGTAGACGACGGATATCGGCACCTGGGTGCCGTCGTCGGCAGACGCCCACAGCAGGGTCTCGCCGTACCTGTCGAGATCGACGGAACCGAGCACCGGCTGGCGCTTGAGGACCGTGTCGGTGCCGTCTGCCACCCTGTGGGAATAGAGCACGGACGGTGTGGACATGGAGGTGAAGAGCAGACGGATGCTCGTCTGGGCGAACTCGGGGTTGCCTGCCAGCAGCAGCGTCCCGGTCTCCCGACCGAAGGGCAGTTCCTGCAGGGGGCCGAACGGGGACGAGGCCCCGTCATCGGCGGCGAGGGCGGCGTCGGTGTCGAGGGCGGCGTCCGCGTCGAGGGCGACGGTTCCCACCCGGGCGAATCCGCCTCGGCGGTAGCTGATCGCGATGAAGTCGGAGAAGGCGTCGACGTCCTCGATGCGCAGCCCTGCGACCTCGGCGAGCACCGGGCGGGAGTCCGCAGCGGGATCGGCAGCGGGGACGTCGACGAGCTCGAAGTCGGCGCGGTTGCGGTTATGGGTGATGAGGAATCGGTCCTCACCGCCGATGACGGCGTGCTCGACGGCGTACTCGACCCCCTCTTCGCGGGGCCACACGGCCTGCGGTTCGGCCTCGAGGTCGTCGGCGCTGATGCTCCAGTAGCCGCTGGTGGTCTTCGAGCCGGTGACGACGAACATCATCCGGCCCGAACGGGAGAACCCGGATCCGACGAAGTAGCGCTCATCGGGTTCGTGGAAGATGCACACATCCTCGTCGCTGCTGGTGCCGACGAGGTGGCGCCACACCTTCTCGGGTCGCCAGGCATCGTCGACGGTGGTGTAGAAGACGCAGCGACCGCTCGGGTCGAGGGAGGCCCCGGCGAAGGTGTCCTCAATCGTGTCATCGAGGTCTCTGCCGGTCTCGAGATCGCGCAGCCGCAGCGTGTACCGTTCATCGCCGGTGGTGTCGACTCCGTAGAGGAGCCACCGGCCGTCGTCGGACAGAGAGAAGGATCCGAGTGAGAAGAACTCCTCGCCCTCCGCGGCGATGTTCGAGTCGAAGACGACCTCTTCGCCCGGCAGCGCGTCCTCGCCGACCTCCGGCGGGGTCCAGTCCTCGGGCCCGGAGACGGGAACGCGCACGCTGATGCCGTAGTCGAGCCCGGCCCGGGTGCGGGAGAAGTACCAGAAGTCGCCGCGCCGGTTGGGCACGGACATGTCGGTCTCCTTGATGCGGGTCCTGATCTCGGTGAAGATCGATTCCTGCAGTCCTTCGAGGTGAGCCGTCTGCGCCTTCGTCCAGGCGTTCTCGGCCTCGAGGTGGGCGATGACCTCGGGCGAGTCCTTCTCGCGCATCCACTCGTAGTCGTCGACGAAGGTATGTCCGTGATGGGTGCGCTCGAAAGGGACCTTCTTGGCCGCCGGCGCTGTCACCGGGGCCGCGATCCATGCCGCACGGGCAGAGTTCGGAGAGTCGGAATCAGTCATAGTCCCACCCTAGCCATTCCCTCCCGGCAGCCCTCGCCCCGAGCACGAAGCAGCTTGTGCAGCGTCCGTTTGTGGTCACTCAACCGAGGCGAAAACGCGAAGAACGGCTATTCACCTCGGCGCTGTGACCACAAACGTCCCTCGCCGCCGCGAGCGACCCTCGCGGCCAGAAGCAAACGTGCCCGCCGCCGCAGACGTGCGCCGAAGTGCCCGACAGACGTGCCGAAGCCCCCGCGAGTAGAATGCGCACAACGCACTCAATGGGCAGAACGCGCACAGTGAGCACAAGAGCACCGTTCGCTGCCGCGCCCCCTTAGGGTGAGTCTCACATCACATCTGTCTTCGAAGGAGAAGTCCGTGCCAAAGGCGCCACCTGACGAGGACTCCACCGTGGAATCCTCACATCCCTCCCGACGCATGTTCGGCCGCATCGCCTACGGGGCCATCGCCGTGGCGGCGATCGGAACCGCGACGACCTATTCGGTCAAGGCCGCCTCGGCGAAGGGCGATCTGTCCTCGAACCTCACCCTCATCGCCCCTGCCGGTGCCGGCGGCGGTTGGGACGGCTTCGCCCGCGAGACGCAGCAGGCCATGCGCGTGAACGCTCTGGCGAACAACGCGCAGGTCGTCAACATCCCCGGTGCCGGCGGAACCATCGGGCTCGGCAAGTTCTCGACCATGCACGGCCAGGCCGACACCATTCTGGCGACCGGCACGGCCATGGTCGGCGGCATCGCGCTCAACGAGTCCCCGGTCGGCTTCGTCGACACGACGCTCCTGACCCGCGTGGCCGAGGACTACGATGTGCTCATCGCCGCTGCGGATGCCCCGTACGACACCGTCGACGATGTCGTCTCCGCCTGGAAGAAGGACCCGAAGAAGTTCGTCTGGACGGGCGGTTCGGCCGGATCCGTCGATCACCTGACCATCGCCCAGCTGGCCCTCCTCGGCGGGATCTCCGCCTCGGACATCACCTACATCCCGAAGTCAGGCGGCGGCGAGGCGATCCAGACCCTGCTGTCGGGGACGACGGATTTCGCTTCCTGCGGCTTCAATGAGGTCTCCGACCAGATCGAAGCCGGCCGGATCAAGGCCATCGGCGTGGCCGCACCGCAGCGCATCAGGGGATTCGACGATGTGCCGACCATGTCCGAACAGGGCTACGAGGTCACACTGACGAACTGGCGCGGCTGGCTCGGTGCCCCTGACATCACCGGCGACGAATCCGCGCAGCTGCTCGAGATCCTCCAGAAGACCCGCGACAGCGCGGCCTGGAAGGACGCGCTCGAGCGCAACAAATGGACCGATGTGTGGCTGACCGGTCAGGAGTTCGCCGAGTTCGTCAAGGAAGACACCTCACGAGTGGAGAAGCTGTTGAAGGAGTTGGGACTGTGAGCGCGCAGACGCAGACGAAGACCCGGACGGGCCACCTCGGCGCCGGGACCTGGTGGCAGGGCCGCTCAGGGCTCGTCGTGCCGCTCATCATGGGGGCGTTCTCGACCTACCTGCTCGTCGGGATCCTCACGATGGAGGTCGCCGAGGATGCCGACAAACCGGGTCCGCAGTTCTTCCCGATGCTCATCATGCTCGTCGGCTACGCGCTGACGATCCTGCTCACGATCGCCTATATCCGCAATCCGGAACCGGTCGACGCCGACGCGGAGCTGCCCGCCGAGATCGAAGAGGACAAGGCGTTCTCGACTCCGGTCACCTCTGCGGTCGCGGCTTCGCGACTGTCCCCGCACGAGGAGGACGAGCCGGCCGAGGACCGCAGGGCCCTCGCCGAGGCCCGGGTCGCCGATTCGAAGCACCGCACGCACAGCGACTTCGTGTCCCTGGCCTGGGGCGCCGGCGGTTTCGCCGCCTTCGCGCTCATCCTCGAATTCGCCGGGTGGATCATCGCCGCGGCGCTCCTGTTCTGGTGCGTCGCCCGGTCGATGGGCTCGAAGAAGCCGCTGTTCGACCTCACCTTGGCACTGACGTTCTCGTCCCTGGTCTACATCGCCTTCGCGGTGCTGCTGGGGCTCAACCTTCCCTCGGGAATCCTGGGAGGTGGCTTCTGAGATGGATGCTCTTCAGTCGCTCTTCGAGGGCTTCGCACATGCTCTGACGCCGATGAACCTGCTCTGGGTCCTCGTCGGCTGCTTCCTCGGCACCGCCGTCGGCGTGCTGCCGGGCCTGGGTTCGTCGATGGCGGTGGCGCTGCTGCTGCCGATGACCTTCGCACTCGACCCGACCGGCGCCTTCATCATGTTCGCCGGCGTCTACTTCGGCGGGCTCTTCGGCGATTCGACGATGGCGATTCTCATGAATACGCCCGGGCAGGCCTCGGCGATCGCCTCGACCTTCGAAGGCCACAAGATGGCCAAGGACGGTCGCGCTCCGCAAGCCCTGGCCACGGCCGCGATCGGCGCGTTCATCGGCGGTTTCATCTCCTGCTTCCTCGTCGTCTTCGTCGCCCCGGCACTGGCGGATCTGTCGACGAGCTTCGGCCCCGCCGAGTTCTTCGCCCTTGCGCTCTTCGCCTTCGTCGCCACCTCCTCGGTGGTCGCCGATTCCGTGCTCAAGGGGCTCATGGCACTCGTGCTCGGCATCGGGTTCTCCGTCATCGGCATCGACTCGGTCTCGGGCACGGAGCGCTTCACCTTCGGCGTGCCCGAGCTCTTCGACGGAGTCTCCCTGGTCACCGTGACCGTGGGCATTCTCGCCCTCGGCGAAGTGTTCTTCATCGCCTCGCGGATCCGCCGGCAGGCCAAGGACAATACGGTCAACTCCTCCGGCCGGCCGTTCCTCTCCCGCCGGGAAGTAGGGGAAGCGCTGCCGGCGTGGCTGCGCGGAACCGCGATCGGTCTGCCCTTCGGCGTCATTCCCGTCGGCGGCGCCGATGTGCCGACATTCATGGCGTACGGGCTCGAGCGCAAGCTCGACTCACGGCGCAAGGAGCCGCAGTTCGGCAAGGGCGCGATCCGCGGCCTCGCCGCCCCCGAGGCGGCCGGTTCGGCCACGACCGGCATCGCGATGGGTGCGCTGCTGGCTCTGGGTCTGCCGATCTCGGCGACCGCGGCGATCATGCTCGCCGCGTTCCGCCAGTACGGCATCCAGCCCGGTCCGCTGCTCTTCGACCGCTCCCCCGAACTCGTCTGGGGACTCTTGGCGAGCTTCTTCGTCGCGATGGTCGTCCTGCTCATCATCAACCTGCCGTTCGCTCCCCTGTGGGCGAAGCTGCTGAGGATCCCGGACCCGTACCTCTACGGTGGCATCGCGGTCTTCTGCGGTCTGGGCATCTATGCGACCTCGGCGTCGACGTTCGAGCTGCTCGTGCTGTTGGGCATCGCCGTCATCAGCTTCGTGCTCAAACGCTACGGTGTGCCTCTGGCACCGCTGATGATCGGCATGGTGCTCGGTCCCCTGGCGGAGTCGAACCTGCGCGATGCGCTGCTGGCCGCGGGCGGAGACGCCTCGGTGCTGGTGTCCTCGCCGATCACGATCGTCCTCTACATCATCCTCATCGGCGCGCTCGTCTACACCGGCGTCGGACGGGTGCTGGCGCGTAAGCGGCAGAGGCAGGTTCAGCGTGCGGCCGCTCCGGCGGAGTCACCGATCTCCTGACGGCGACGAACCTCACCGCCGCTCGCTCAAGCCGCAGCGCAGATGTCGAGGCACGCACGATTCGACATCTGCGCGCAGGCTTGAACGAGGGCCTCAGCCTCAGTCGTCATCTTTCGGACAGGGGCGCGGCTCCTGCCCTTCCGCCCCAGCACTCGCGCCAGGCAGCAGCCGGCCGGCCCCCTTGAGGCCGATGCTCGTGAGCACAGCGGCGATGACGACAAGGACGACAGCGGCACCGGCAGCCCACTGCACGCCGGTCTCGAAGGACGCGACTGCCGCCTCGGCGGTGCGGTGTGCAGCCTGCCCGCCGAGTCCCGCGGTGTATTCGAGGGCCGAGCCCAAGGTGTCGAACTGGGCCCGGTTCGCATCATCACCGATCGCGGAGTGCAGCGCGGAACCGAAGACGAAGGTCGAGAGCCCGCCGAGGACGGTGGTGCCCATGACGGAGCCGAACTCGTAGGCGGTCTCCGATATCGCCGAGGCGGCTCCGGCCCTGTTCGCGGGCACCGCGGCGAGGATGAGGTCGTTCGTCACGACCTCCGCGCCTCCGAGGCCGATGCCGAGGATGAGGAAGGCCACGAGCATTCCGGTCACCGTGTGCTCGGGGGTGAACGCCACGATGCCCATACCGAGTGCGTTGAGCAGCAGGGCCGCGGGGACGACGACCCGCGGGGCGAATCGAGCGACGATCGGCACGACGAGGTAGCCGGCGACGATCGATGTGACCAGGCCGGGGATGAGCACGAGTGCGGCCTCGACCGGGGAGAGCCCGAGGACGAGCTGGAGCAACTGGGTGCCGAAGTAGAGGAAACCAGCCAGGCCCATGATGCTCAGCAGGTTCGAGGCCACGGCCGAGGTGAACACCTTGTTGGCGAAGAGCCGGACGTCGAGCATCGGGGTCGGCAGGGCCAGCTGGCGCAGCACGAAGCTCGCGCCCGCCCCGAGCGCCACCGACACGGTCACCCAGAAGAGCATGTCCGGGCCCGCTGCCATCGCGTGCTTGATCGCGAACACCAGGGGCGCTAGCGCGAGCATCGACAGCACGATCGAGGCGGGATCCACACGGCCGGGGTTCGGGTCCCGCGACTCGGGCAGCAGCCAGATTGCCAGCGGGATGAAGGCCGCGATCAGCGGCAGGTTGATGAAGAAGATCGAACCCCAGTGGAAGTGCTCGATGAGGACGCCGCCGACGATGGGTCCGAGCGCGGCGCCGCCGGAGAACATCGCGGCCCAGGTCGCGATCGCGATCCGCCTGTCCTTGTCATCGGAAAAGATGTTGCGGATCAGCGAGAGGGTCGAGGGCATGAGCGTGGCGCCGAAGATGCCGAGCAGCGCCCGCGCGATGATGAGCATCTCCGGTGAGACGGAGAACGCCGCCAGCAGAGAGGCCGCCCCGAAACCGCACGAGCCGATGACGAGCAGGAGACGACGGCCGAGGCGGTCGCCGAGGCTGCCCATCACCACGAGCAGACCGGCGAGCATGAGCGCGTAGATGTCGACGATCCACAGCAGCTGCGTTCCCGTGGGGTGGAGACCGACGCTGATGGCCGGGATGGCGAACCCCAGGACCGTGTTGTCGACCGAGATCAGCAGCACGGGGATCATGAGCACAGCCAGGCCGGCCCACTCGCGCCGGCCGGCGCGCAGCTGAGGAGCGATTGTCGTCGTCATAACCGCAACTGTACCGTCCGGACGGTACAGTTGAAAAGTGGGAGCGTCGTCCCGAATGCGGTGCTCAGGCAGCGTGCGGGCAGGAGCTGCCGTGCCGTCACGTCGCTTCAGCCGCAAGCGCATCGACTAGGCTCGGGGCCATGGCACGCAATCCGACCGAGACCAAAGAGAAGCTGCTCGACGCGTTCGACGTTCTGCTCGATGAGCATGGAACGGCTGGGGCGACGCTCGACGCCGTGGCGGCGAAGGCCGGAGTCTCCAAGGGCGGCCTCCTCTACCATTTCGGTTCGAAGGCCGAGCTGATCAACGGCAGCCTCAAGCGCCTCGACCAGCTGGTCGCCGAGGACATCGAGGACATGAAAGCCGCAGGAGAGCGTCTCCACTACTACTATCTGGAGACCTCGGCCGAGGTCGGCACGGCGCTCGATCGCAGTCTCATCGCGGCCGGATGCCTCGCCCTGGAGAACGACGATGCCAAGGCCGCGCTGCGTAAGACCCGCGAAGCCTGGTTCGACGTCCTCAACGCCCACCTCGGCGATCCGGATCTCGCGATGACGATCCAGCTCATCGGCGACGGTATGTATTTCAACCAGAACTTCGGCCTCTCCCAGGGCGAAGCGCTCGAACACGTGAAACGAGTGCTCACGCGCCTGGGGCTGTAGAACCGCAAACGACATCTGGCCCGATACCGAGCATCTGCCCCGATAGCAGGCCGCGGCTCACGCGAACCGGACTCAAGGTGGACGAAATGGGATGCTTCTGCTTCACCAGAATCAGCCCATTTCGTCCACCCAGCGTCCCGCTGAAGCTCTGAACTGCCCAGAGCATCAGCTCAGCTCAGGTGATGGACCTCCTGCAGTCCGTACACCGGAGTCTCGATCCCTTCGTAGCGGGCCTTGAGCTGGAGGGCCAGGTAGAGCGAGTAGTGCCGCGACTGGTGGAGATTGCCGCCTTGGAACCACAGGTTCTCCTGCTGGGTGGGCTTCCACATATTGCGCTGCTCGCCCTCCCACGGGCCCGGGTCCTTCGTCGTCTCCGAGCCCAGGCCCCAGCACTTGCCGACCTTGTCCGCAGTCTCCTGGTCGACGAGGTCGGCGACCCAGCCGTTCATCGACCCGTACCCGGTGGCGTAGACGATGAGGTCGGCCGGCAGCTCGGTCCCGTCGTCGAGCACCACGGCGTCCTCGGTCAGGTGGTCGACCTGTCCCTTCGCCAGCTTGACCTTCCCATCTGCGACGAGTTCGGCCGATCCGACGTCGATGTAGTAGCCCGAGCCGCGACGCAGGTACTTGAGGAACAGACCGGACTCGTCGTCTCCGAAGTCGAGGTCGAAACCGGCATCCTCCATCCGCTGGTAGAAGTCCTTGTCGCGTTCCTTCATCTGGTCATAGAGCGGTATCTGGAACTCGTGCATGATCCGATAGGGCAGGGAAGCGAAGATGAGGTCCGCCTTCTCCGTCGTCACTCCGTTCGCCAGGGCCCGCTCCGAGTAGAGGTCGCCGAGGCCGATCTCCATGAGCGAATCGCTCTTGACGATGTGCGTGCTCGATCGCTGCACCATCGTGACATCGGCATCGTTCTCGTACAGTGCTCCGCAGATGTCGAAGGCCGAATTGTTGCTGCCGATGACGACGACCTTCTTCCCCGCGTAGGCGTCGGGGCCGGGATGCTGAGATGAATGCTGCTGCTCACCTTTGAACACGTCCGCGCCCGGGAACGTCGGAATGTTCGGTTTGCCCGACATCCCCGTGGCCATCACCAGATGAGTCGGCCGCAGCGTAACCGCCTCGCCGTCACGGTCGACGTCCACGGTCCACTGGCCCGTCTCGTCGTCGTAGGTCGCCGAGGTGGCCGTCGTCGACGACCAGTAGGGAATCTCCATCACCTTCGTGTAGAACTCCAACCAGTCCGCGATCTTGTCCTTGGGTGCGAACACCGGCCAGTTGTCGGGGAACTTGAGATAGGGCAGGTGGTCGTACCACACAGGGTCGTGCAGGCACAGCGACTTGTACCGCGAGCGCCACTGATCCCCGGGCCTCTCCCACCGATCGACGACGAGGGCGGGCACCCCGAGCTGACGCAGGCGAGCGCCGAGGGCGATCCCGCCCTGTCCCCCACCGACGACGAGGATGTAGGGATCGGCGGTCCTGCCCCAGGCCGCGTCCTCCTCGGCGAGTCGTTCCGACCAGCTCTTCCGTTCGGGATCGACGCCGTGCACCGCACCCTTGGGACGCCGTGTCCCCCGTGGCTCCTCATGGCCGGTGAGCTCCTGCAGCGCGGTGAGCACGGTCCAGGCCTTGGTGCCGTCCTCGTCGATGAGCCGGACGAGCCCCTTCCCCCGCCCCACCGAGGTGGTGAAGGTGAACCATGCTTCGGTCACTCCGTCCGCGGTGGCGGCGGGTTCGCTGAGTTCGAATTCGGCAGGAGAGACCCGGTCGAGATTGTGGGTCAGCAGATCGGCGACCCCGTCGGGATTCTCGACCGTCTTGAGGTTCCAGGTGAAGGACACCAGGTCCCGCCAATAGCTGGCGGCGGCGAACATCCCGGCCGCGGCCGGGATATCACGGCGGCTGAGCGCGGACTCGAAATCCTGCAGCCACCTCGTGGCGATGTCGTCGGCGGTCAGCTGCGGTCGTTCGATCGTCGTGGTCATCTCATTCCTCCTCATTGAGTACAGTGAGTCCAAGCTATGCCGAGAGCACGTGCGCGGGAAGAGTTGCATCGAGTTGCATGAGGCGGATGAGCACTGTGAGGTGCGGCCGCATCGTCCGAGCCGATTCCATGGTCAGGGACTGCGTCTCTGCCTATACTCGTCTCATGCCTCAGCCGGACCTGGCGCATCTCGCCAGAGATCTGACACGCATTCACGATGCTGTGATCACCGGGGCCCCGCCGCCGGTGCAACCGCGCGCGCTCGTCAGGCGCTCGTGGGAGCGAATGCTGCGCTTGGGCCTCGACCCCGCCGGGGCCAACCGCCGAGTCGTCGATGATGATGCGAAGATCGAGTCCCGCCGACAGCGTTCGAAGCTGCGGCTGGTCGTCGAAGAGATGAAGTCCGTTCTGCTGAGAGCCCCCGACGCCGCGCCCTACATCCTCGTCGTCACCGATGCCGAGGGCGTCATCCTGTGGCGTGACGGTGCCGCCTCTGCTCGCCGTCAGGCCGATGATCTCGGCTTCGTCGAGGGGGCGCACTGGTCCGAGTCGGTGGTCGGCACGAACGCCATCGGCACTGCCCTGACCGAGGAATCTTCCGTCCAGCTGTTCTCCGCCGAGCACTTCGAGTCCACCCAGCACCCGTGGTACTGCAGCGCCGTGCCGGTGCATGATCCGCACGACGGAACCCTCCTGGGCGTCGTCGATATCAGCGGGCCGGCGCTCACCCTCCACCCGGCGGTGCGGTCACTGGTCACGACTGCGGTGCGGCTGGCCGAGGCGCGGTTGATGATCGTCCAGCAGGAGCAGCTGAACAGCCTGCGCGACCGCATGTCCGCCATGCTCGCCGGCACACCGGGTCCCGCGTTGGTCGTCGACGAAGAGGGCTGGGTCGCCTATCAGCAGGGGGTCCGCAGCCGCGACCGCATCGAAGCGCCCGCGGCCGACCGCTCGATCCTCATCCCCGGTGCGGGGCTGTGCCTGCCGGAGAAGATCACCGGCGGCTGGCTGCTGCGCCCCTCCGGCACCGAGGCTGATCGGCCGGTCCTGGTCACGCTCAGGCTCTCGGCTCACCCGGCCGTACTCGAGATCGACTCGGACACCGAGCCGCTGACGATCCCGCTCACTCCTCGCAGGGCGCAGGTCCTCGCCGCGATCACCGAGGCCGGGGCGGCGGGCATCAGCGCATCCCAGCTCAGCCGAAAGCTCTACGGCGACGCCGATCATCTGGTGACCGTGCGTGCCGAGATCTCGCGGGTGCGCCGCTCGGTCGGCGCCCTCCTCGCCACTCAGCCGTATCGTTGGGCCGAAGGAGTGCTCGCGCGGCTCGACGGTCCCGACTCCGCCTCCAGCGGGTCCTGCTGATCAGGGCTGATCGGTTCGATCAGGACTGGGAGTTCGCACCCCACACGAGAGCGGCGAACTCGCACCGGACTCTCAGTTCGAAATCCTCGGTGAGCACTCGAGCGAAATCCGCGGCATCTGTGATCGTCCGTTCCCGACGCTCGGGCACCGCACCGCGGCGGACGTACCGCAGCTGTCGCCCCTCCACGGTCAGCTTTCCGCCATCGGGCAGAGACCGAGCGAGAACCGGTGGACCTGTGAAACGGGTTCCCGGTTTCGTCGAGGTGTACCAGTTCGAGACCTCGATGTCCGAACGCTGTCGGGGCCTATCGGCGAAGGCGTAGACATTGCGGAAGTCCTGGTCATCGCTGGTCCGGGACTGGAGAACCCATTCGCTCTCGGCACGCATGGCAGGTTCGAGCGCCGATTCCGCCCGGGCGATGCGATGCTCCCCGCGCACGGTCGCCCGCGCTTCTCCGGACAGAGGCAGCGCACACTCGGGAGTGCCGCCGCCGAAGCCCGGATCGACGAGGTACCGCTGGGAACCGAGCCCGACGATCGTCGCTTGGTGGGTCAGCCCTGCGGGCTCGACGCGTCCGGCGCCGAGGTGGACACGCGCCAGCACCGGATAGACGGCAAGCCCCAGCTCCGCGAGGATCCCACGCATGAGCACCGCATGTTCGTGGCAGTACCCGCCGCGACGACCCCCGAGGAGTTTGTCAGCGACCTCGTCGAGGGAGACGGAGACGGCTCGGATTTCGCCGCGAGCACGCGCAGCCACGACGTCGAGATTCTCGAAGCAGATCGCGTGGATGTGCGCGCGGAGCAGATCGTCGAGGAGTTCGACGACCTGTCCCGAGGCCCCTCCGGCCCGCTGGCGCAGCTCGGGCACGGAGGCCTCAAGACCGAGCCGTTCGATATATCGTTCCAGCAGCGAGGACGCCATGGTCGTCGTCATCGAGTGGTCTCCTCTCGTGCTCCGCAGAGTCGGCACATCAGTTTCCGGCTCTCAGCCTAGTCCGCGAAAACCGTGTGGGCCCCGGTCACTCCTCGCCCGCGCCCCGGTACGTTCCGATGCACCAGAGCACTCCCTCGGGGTCCTGCACACAGAAGTCGAGTGAGCCGTAGTCCTGCTCGGTCAGGCCCATGACTACGGTGGCCCCGGCACTGATCGCACGATGGTAGAGCTCCTCGACGTTGCTTGCCGCAACGTAGACCGAGCCGGAGGCGACACCGGTCTTCGTCATCACACCCCCGTCGTCGCGGGCCGAGCCGAGCATGATGCCTCCGCCTTCGGGCCAGGCCAGTTCGGCATGGTCGACCCGCTGCGGGTCGTCGGCGTTCGCGTACTCGACCACGACCTCGAATCCGAAGGCCTCCCGCAGGAAGGCGATTGCACCCTTCGCATCCCGATAGCGGAAGGTCGGCCAGATGTTCGCTGCGGTTCCATTCGACATGTCAGCTCCTAGAATTCGCTCGTCATCGGACAGCCGTCTGCTGTCCCGTGCTTCCATCATGGATCGACCGCCTCGGCGAGGTCTTGGACAAATGGGAACTGCGGAAAATCATGCCCGGCATCCGATCTATCGGTTCGTCCCCGGAACGTCACTGCGGAACTTGCGCACGACAGGGTCCTCTTTCAGCCACTGTCGCGGGCTCGTGCCGGTCAGTGACTTGAAATCACGGTTGAGATGGGACTGGTCGGCATAGCCGCACACTGCCGCGATCTCGGCCAGCGAAGCTCCGCCGGTGTCGATCATTCTTCTGGCTCGGTCGAAGCGCATGACCCGCGCCGTATCCTTGACCCCGATGCCGAATTCCGCGCGGAACCGGCCGTTGAGATGTCGCCGGCTCCACCCGATCCGGTCGGCGAGGAGTGCGACCGGAACCTGTCCGTGACAGTCCGCGATGTGCTTCCAGGACTCAACCATTTCCGCGCGCGGTCGTGCTTCCTCGTCGACGGCGCGCAGGAGCACCTCGTCGATGACGTCGAAACGGGCCGCCCAAGTCATTGCGGAGTTGACTCGCTCGTGGAGCTCGGCGGCGATGGGCGCTGAGATGTCGCCGAGCTCGGCGCTGCGGTGGGCGAACTCGACCGCCGGGGCATCGAAGAGGATCCGCGGGGCGAAAGGGGTGAAGTTGATCTGGATGCCGGTCATTGCCCCGTTGTGCCGGATGTGCGTCGCTCGGAGGTGAAGCCCGGCCAGCAGGACATCGAAGTCCTCGACCGCCCCGGTCTCCGGGTCCCACTGCCGCAGCGGCTCGTCGATCGAGACGATGAACGTCATCGCGCCCGATGGCAGACCCAGGTGCGTCCCTGCGGGGACGCCCGAGATGTCGTAGCCGACGTAGTCACCGACATAGGGCCGCAGACGCGGGTGCGGGCTGCGGATGAGTTCGTCGACAGGTGCCGCAGTCATGCACACAGTGTAATCCCACAGCTGAGCGGCCGGCCGGAAGGTTCTCAGCCGCGCACCAGCACCTCGCGAGTGTGGGCGCTCCGGGCACGGACGTGGCGGTCCTGGCTGGCGAATGCGCCGCTGACCAGCTGGAGGACGAGCAGGGCGAGGAGTGCGATCAACGGTGCGGTCCATGAACCGGTGACCGTGTGCAGCCATCCCAGGCCGAGGGGTCCGAGACCGGCGAAGAGATAGCCGAAGCCCTGCGCCATGGTCGAGACATGACCGGTGTGGTGAGCGTCCGGGGACCGCCACACGATGTAGGACAGCGACAGGCTGATCGCCGCGCCCTGCCCCATCCCGAGCAGTGTCATCCACACATAGGCTCCCGCCACGGGTGCGACCAGCAGACCGGCGAACCCGGCACCGACGAGAACCGAGGCGGCGGCCACGCCGATCCACCGAGGCCGCAGCCGCTGAGCGATCGATGGAGTGAAGAGGCAGGTGAGGATCGCCGGGAAGGCGGAGAAGGAGAGCATCCACCCGGCACGATCGGCGGCCATGCCGCTGTCCTGGAAGATCACAGGCACCCAGGTCAGCGCCGCGTAGTAGCTCATCGACTGCAGCCCCATGAAGCCGGTGACCGCCCAGGCGATGGGATCGGTGAGGATCGAGCGGAAGGACGGTTCCCCGATCTCGCTGGGCGAGTCCGCCGTCGCGTCCGAGCCCGCGACTGCGCCCGCGCCCGAGAAGCTCGCCGGGCGCCGCAGCATCTGCGGAATCCACAGCAGTGCGGCCAGAACAGCCGGGACCGCCCAGATGCCGAGCGCCCAACGCCAGGATCCGCCGACGGCCGACATGATCGGCACCGTCAGTCCGGAGGCGAGCGCCGCGCCGAGGAACAGCGCCGTCGAGTACAGCCCCATCATCAGACCGGCACGATGCGAGAAGTCGCTCTTGATCGCCGTCGGCAGCAGCACATTGCCGACAGCGATGGCCGCGCCGACGAGCACCGTACCGGAGAAGAGCGCGAGCAGACTCGGCTGCAGTCGCAGGGCGATGCCGGCGGCGAGGACGATCATGAGGATCCCGAGCACCCGGTGCATGCCGAACCGACGCGTGAGACCCGGAGTGAGGAACGCGAACGCACCGAACGCGAAGACCGGGATCGTCGTCAGCAGACTGCCGACCGTGGCGCTGAGACGGAGATCGTCGAGGATGTCCCCGAGGACCGGTCCCACCGAGGCGACCCCGATGCGCAGGTTGAGCCCGATGAGGATGAGCCCGGCCCCGAGGACCAGCAGACCGAGCCGACTCCGATCGCCGCCAGGTGCCGTCCGCCGAGGCGGTGCGACGAGGACGCTGCCCTCCTCGGTGCGGGAGGGTTCCGGGTCGGTGTTCGGGTCGAGTCTCTTCATTGCATCCTTTTCGTTCTGTCCGGTCCTTCGGTACTCCCCCATTCAAACGGGCCCCGCCTCGGCGGGGAACCATTAAACTGACTGCAAATGGACAAATTCAGCCACGAATCCCTCAGTCCGGAACTCATCCACCTACTCGGCCACGATGAGCGGACGCCGGCGCACACCCACGACCTCGGGCATCTGGTGTATCCGGCGACGGGGGTGCTGTCCCTGGTGACCAGTGAAGGCTCGTGGATCGCGCCGTCGAATCGCGTCGTCTGGGTGCCTGCGGAGTTCGAGCATCAGCACCGGGCGCATGGGGCTGCGGACATGCGCGTGGTCTTCCTCCCCGAACAGATGGCCGAGGCCCTCGTCGCTCGGCCCGCCGTGTTGGCGACGACCCCGCTGGCCACGGAGGCCATGTTGGCTCTGACGGGCCCGCGGCGCCGGTCGAAGGCGAGCACGGACCGGCTGCGTCTCGTCATCATCGACGAGCTGACGGCCACCGGCGAGCAGCCGCTGCATCTGCCCGAGCCCCATGATGATCGGCTGCTGGCCGTGACGAAGCTCGTCGAGGAGGACCTGGCGAATCCGGTGTCTCTGGCCGAGCTCGGCCATCAGGTCGGAGCGAGCGAGCGGACCCTGTCGCGTCTGTTCCAACGGGAGACCGGAATGACGTTCCGCCAGTGGCGATCGGAGCTGCGAGTCCATCGGGCGCTGCTGCTCCTGGCCGATGGGCTGAGCGTCTACGACACCGCCGCCGAATGCGGTTGGGCCAACCCTGGCTCGTTCATCACCGCCTTCACCTCTCTGGTCGGGATGAGCCCGGGTCGGTACCAGCACTCCCTGCGCGACTGAACCCGGCCCGATATGTAGGCCGCCCTTCCGCCCTTCGGTTGACCGACGGGTCTATGCTGGCAGCAGATCCCTCGCATTCATCGAGTTACGGGAGGCTGGCAATGGCCGAAGAAGAGATCGAGATCGAACTGCAGGACACCGGCGAGTTCCTCGCCCTCATCCACACGGCCACCGGCACCGATGAGCTCGTCCTCATGCTTGCCGACGTCGACGACGCCTCCGAGGGGGTCCTGCACAACGATGAGGAGACCGCCCGCGCCGTGGTCGAGTTCATGCTCAGCCATCAGGCGTCGGGCGATCTGCCGGACCGGATCGACATCGTCGACATCACCGCAGCCTACGACGGAGCCGTCGAGTCCATCCGCAAGCTGCGCGACTGAGCCGCGGCCCTGGCCCCACGTCCAGCAGCGGCGTATCGTGCGAGACAGACACGGCTGACGAGCAGACGTCAGACTAATCGCACGATGTGAAGAAGATGATGCACATGTCCGACACCCAGCGCCTGAACATCCTGGCAGTCGACGAGGCGGCCTACCAGCCGCTCTACTCATTGGAGAAGTACATCCACCGAGGCAGCCTCGGCGAGGGGCTGCTGTCCCTGATCAAATTGCGCGCTTCCCAGCTCAACGGTTGCGCCTACTGCCTGAATATGCACGCAGGTGAGGCCCGGAAGGCCGAGGTCGATCAGGTCAAGGTCGACGTCCTCGCGGGATGGAAGGAAGCGACCTCTGTCTACAGCGACCGTGAGCAGGCGGCGCTGCGCATGACCGAGGAGGTCACGCACATCGCCGACGGCGTCTCGGACGAGACCTGGAAGGCCGCCGCTGCCGTCTTCTCCGAACAGGAGATGGTCGAGCTGCTCATGGCGATCTCAGCGATCAACGTCTGGAACCGCCTCGCTGTGAGCACCCACCAGCACCTGGACTGAACGTCCGGCCCGGTAGTGCCGTCTGTCGGAACGAACCGGGCCGTGTACAGGCGCGGTCACCCGCGTTTCACTTGGTTACGTCCGCTTTCGCTTCAGTCGCCTTCTTGCCGAACAGTCTCCTCCATGGCAGGACCGAGACGAGCGCGAGCACCGCAATGACGATGAACACCAGGGCCAGCGAGTCCGAGATGACTGCCCAGAAGTTGCCTCCGGTCAGGCCGAGTGCCTGTTGCAGATTGCGCTCGAGCATTTCGCCCAAGACCAAACCGATGACGAGCAGAGCCGGAGACATTCCGACCAGACGCATCACATAGCCAAGCACACCGAACGCCAAAGCGATATACACATCGGTCGCTGAATTGTGGATGCTGTAGCACGAGATGAGCGCGAGGATGAGGATCACCGGAGCCATGAAAGGCATGGGAATGGCGAGGATCTTCGCCAGCAGCGGGGATGCTCCGATATTGATGACCACACCCAGGATCGCGCTGACCAGCAGTGCACCGATGATCGTCCACGCCAGTTCAGGGTTCGCATCGAAGAATCCGGGGCCGGGATTGAGACCGTACATCATCAGGTAGGCGAGGAGGACCGCCGTGGTCCCCGAACCGGGGATGCCGAGGGTCAGCAGTGGAACCATCGAACCGGACACCGCCGCGTTGTTCGCGGATTCCGGGGCAACCAGTCCTCGCACGGCACCTTTGCCCATACCGGCCGATTCCGGCGCAAGTCTCTTCTCCAGACCGTAGGAGAAGAAAGCGGCGATCGTGGTACCCGCCCCCGGCAGCACACCGGCGATGAAGCCGATGATCGAGCCTCGCAGGCTGGGAAGTGTCCCCTGTCTGAGTTCGAGACCTGTAGGCAGGAATCGTCCGGACAGCTTCGACACTGTTTGGAAGTCCTTGCTCATCGCGGTGCTGGCCAGGATCTCCCCAACGCCGAACACACCGATGATGGCTACGATCGGATCGATTCCCTCCAACAGCGTGAAACTGCCGAATGTGAAGCGGGGAAGACCCGACTGAAGCTCGATTCCGACCGTCGACACGGCAACACCGATTGCCACCGCGGTCAGCCCCAGCATCGGAGCCGAACCGACAAGGGTCGCACTGAGGACGAGGGCCATGACAACGACGGCGAAGTAGGCTCCGGGTCCAAAAGCCAAACCCAGTTCTGACATCGGTCCGGCGATGAAGGCCAATCCGAAGAAGGCCAGCACGCTCCCGACGAATGACGCGAGAGCGGAGATCGACAACGCGGTCGCCGCTTTGCCCTTCAACGCCATCGGGTGCCCGTCCAGCGTGGTCATGATGGCTCCTGGGTCCCCGGGGATATTCAGCAGAATCGCGGAGATCCTGCCGCCGTATTCGGCACCGAGATACAACGAGACCATGAGCGGCAGCGAGACCTCGGCCGGGACGGTGATCGCAACCGGCAGCAGTAGCGCAATGGCCGTCGACGGACCGATGCCCGGAAGCAGGCCGGCGACGGTTCCGAGAACGACTCCGCCGAGGATGATGAGCAGCAGGCTCGGCGAGGTGGCGATTCCGCTGAGTGCGGAGAGCAGTTCGTTGATGGTGTTCACAGCTGCAGACCTCCGAAGACCCAGAACTCCAACCAGCCGACGGGCAGCAGGACATGGAGCCAGACGTCGAAGATGAGGAACAGCGCCATCGCAATGACGATGTTGATGACGAAGAGGCCGACAGCTCTGACCGCACTGAGTCGCACTCCGAACACCGTCATCGACACCAGCATCGAGAAGATCACCGACGCCTCGACGAAACCGATGAGGAAGATCGAGGCCGTGTACAGGCCGAAGAGGACGATGCACGACGCGACGCGCAGAACCTCCTGCCCGCCGACGGGCCTGACCTCGACACCGCCGCGCACGATCGCGATGATGCCGAGACCGGTGGTGCAGAGCAGGACTATACCGACGACGAGAGGGAACGTCTTCGGCCCGATCCCCTCCTCCACAGCAGCGTCCGGCAGCAGGAAGGCGTTGATGACATAGAAGACTGCGAGGAAGCCGAGCACAACGCTCGAGAGCGCCGCCGAGGCGGTCCGACTTCCGACGTCGGCTCGCTGGTCGTCAATGGACTGGGGCGTCACCCGTTTTGCGCTCATTTCACCAAGCCCACTTTCGTCAGCACCTCGGTCGATTCCTTCTGTTCGGGGCGAATCACCGTATCGAGCCATTCGTCTCCGGCAACATAGTCAGGGTTGATCCCCAAAGACTCGGCCTGTTCAACGAATTCGTCTGACTCGACGGCTCTTTCCAAAGACTCTCGCCACCAGTCGACCGCATCCTGCGGCATGTCCGCAGGGCCGAATACACCCCGCCAGTGGTTGATCGTGATGTTCAGGCCGAGGTCATGCCATGTCGGTGCTTCCGGGGCAGCAGCGACCGGTTCGGGGGCCGAGACCGCAACGATCTCGACGTCGCCGCTGTCGACAAGCTCCATCGCCTCGGACATCCCCGTCGACGCCACGTCGATGCGGCCTCCCAGAAGCTCATTGTTGAGGTCTCCGCCGTCGGAGAATGCAACTAGGTTGAGTCGAGTCAGGTCTTCCACACCGTACTCGCTCGCGGGACGGAGGATATTGAGCTGATCATCGCTGGGAACCGTGCCGATTCCGAAGTTGACCGAGCCAGGGTCCTGCTTGATGGCCTTGAGCACCTGCTCTGCGGAGCTGTATTTCGATCCTGATTTCACGATCCACACTTCGTAGTCAGTCGTCAGCTGAGCCAGCGGAGTGAAGTCGTCCAAGGACATATCTGTCGTGCCGGTGATGTTGGAGAGGAAGATGCGATTGGATTCGAAGACGACAGAAGTCCCGTCGCTCTCCCTCTGCAGGACGGCAGCACGGGCGGGATTGCCGCCGCCTCCTCCCATGTTCTCGATCGACATGAAGGTGTCGATTCCGGCCGCATCGAAGCCGTCTTTCGTGATGCGAGTGGTCAGATCGAGGCCGCCCCCGGGCGAACCTGCGGCGATCGCGGTCACGCGCGGCGGCGGAAACCCTTCGTTCCTGTGGATGTCGGGCATGCAGGCAGTCGTCGCGACGACCAGCGAGAGACCGGCAGATGTACTGACGATGCGTCTGATTGCTCGCGGCAGCGAGAACGGTCGCGCCGGTTGGATCCCGAAATGGAACATGGTCGGCACGTTACCAATCTCGGCTCCCCAACCTCAATGGAGCCTGAAAGAATGAGACGCGTCGCCTGAACGTCCGGCCCGGCGGTGCCGTCTGTCGGAACGAACCAGGCCGTGGCACCACTGGCCGAGCTTCAGTCCAGCAGGTCGTGGCAGACGATCGACTGTTCGCGGTCGGGACCGACCCCGATGACCGACATGCGGCAGCCCGAGAGCTCCTCGAGTGCGGTCACGTACTTCTGCGCGTTGCTCGGCAGGTCCTCGAAGGTCCGAGCGCCGGTGATGTCCTCGCTCCACCCGTCGAAGTACTCGAAGATCGGCTTCGCATGATGGAACTCGGTCTGGGACACCGGCATCTCGTCGACCCTCTGCCCGTCGACCTCGTAGGCGACGCAGACGGGGATCCGGTCGATCCCGGTGAGCACGTCGAGCTTGGTCAGCACATAGTCGGTGAAGCCGTTGACACGTGCGGCGTAGCGGGCGATGACCGCGTCGTACCAGCCGCAGCGGCGCGGACGTCCGGTGTTGACGCCGTACTCGCCGCCGGCTTTCTGCAGGTACTCGCCCATCTCGTCGAAGAGCTCGGTCGGGAACGGTCCGGCGCCGACACGAGTGGTGTAGGCCTTGACGATGCCGACGACGCGGTTGATGCGAGTCGGTCCGATGCCCGAACCCACGCAGGATCCGCCGGCGGTCGGGTTCGAGGAGGTGACGAAGGGGTAGGTGCCGTGGTCGACGTCGAGCATCGTCGCCTGGCCGCCTTCCATGACGACGACCTCGTCGCGGTCGAGGGCCTCGTTGAGCATGAGCTCGGTCTCGGCGACATAGGGCCGCAGCCGTTCGATGAAGGGCTCGAAGTACTCGACGATCTCCTCGACCGACACGGCACGACGGTTGTAGACCTTGACGAGCAGTTCGTTCTTCTGCCGCAGCGAGCCTTCGATCTTCTGCCGCAGGATCGACTCGTCGAAGACGTCCTGGACGCGGATTCCCAACCGTCCGATCTTGTCCATATACGCCGGTCCGATGCCGCGGCCGGTGGTGCCGATGGCCCGCTTGCCGAGGAAGCGCTCGGTCACTTTGTCCAGGGTCTGGTGGTAGGGAGCCACGAGGTGGGCGTTGGCCGAGATGCGCAGCTTCGAGGTGTCGGCCCCACGGGATTCGAGGGCGTCGATCTCCTCGAACAGAGCCTCGAGGTTGACGACGACGCCGTTGCCGATGACCGGGGTGACGTTCGGTGAGAGGATGCCCGCGGGCAGGAGCTTGAGTTCGTACTTCTCTCCGCCGACGACGACCGTGTGGCCTGCGTTGTTCCCACCATTGGGCTTGACCACGTAGTCGACGCTGGTGCCGAGGATGTCGGTGGTCTTACCTTTACCTTCGTCGCCCCACTGAGCGCCGACGACAACGATTGCTGGCATGAGAGTACTTCACCTCGAAGTGAGAGGGGGATGTCATTACGCGCCAAGTCTACTGGGTCACACCGACACGGCCGTCAGCGGGCGAACGGTTTCGCCTCTCCCCGTCCACCCAGGCAACAGAACCTGTCCCTGCCGGCCGAGGCAACCTGCCCTGCCCTCTCCGTCCAGGCCGTGCGCGCTGCCCTTGTTCGCCGAGGTGGTCGGCCCTATGCTGAGGTCACCCACGTATTCCGTCGTTCGGGCAGGAGCCTTCTGAACGTCGCCGGAGCAGTCGACTTCAGGGCATCACCGCTCGTAGGAGGTTGCTCATGTCCACCACCTCAATGAATGCGACCACGAGTTCTTCGCAGAACCCCTCGCTGCCATTCGCCAGCCGCGCCGATCAGCTCGTCGGATCCGTCATCGACGCCTCCACCACGCTGCTGGCCTCCTATGACCATGACATCGTGAAGTTCGGCATGGGCGCTCCCGCCCCGGACATGCTGCCGGCCAAGGACTTCGCGCGCATCGCCGGGGAAGTCTTCGATCCGGCGAACTTCACCTACGGGGAGACGAAGGGCGAGCCGGTCCTCCTCGATGCGCTGCACGATTACCTCTCCTCAACGAACCAGATCCCCGTCGAGCAGCAGGGGGACCCCGACCGCCTCCTCATCACCTCCGGCGGCATGCAGGGCCTCGACCTCGGGTTCAAGCTCTTCGTCAGTCCCGGCGACCTCGTCGCCTGCGAATCCCCCACCTACACCAACGGTTCGGCCACCGCGATGAGCTACGAGGCGGAGATCCTCGAGATCCCCGTCGACGAGGACGGCATGCAGGTCGAGGCGCTCGAGGACCACGTCGCCCGCACCGGCCGGGCCCCGAAGGTCATCTACACGGTCCCCACTTTCCAGAACCCGGCAGGCGTGACGATGTCCCTGCCGCGACGCGAACGGCTGCTGTCCTTCGCCCACCGCCACCGCTCGGTCATCATCGAGGACAATCCGTACGGCATGCTGCGCTTCTCGGGCGAGTCCCTGCCGGCGCTCAGCGACCTCAGTCCGAACGATCCCCTCATCTTCGGTGTCCGCACGTTCTCGAAGTTCGTCGCCCCCGGACTGCGGCTGGGCTGGATCGATGTCGATCCGGCTGTACGCGAGCTCGCGGTCAACGCCAAGCAGACGATGGACACATGCGCGCCGGTGCCCAACCAGCATCTCGTCGCCCAATGGCTGTCCGAAGGCGGTGCCGAGTCCCACGTCGAGGTTCTGCGCGAGGCCTACAGAGAACGGAAGCTGACGATGTCAGCGGGTCTCGAACGTCTCTTCCCCGGCGAAGTCAGCGCCACCGACCCCGACGGCGGGTTCTTCCTGTGGGTGACCTTCGACGACGAGACGATCAACACCGAGGAGCTCTTGCCCACCGCCCTGGAGGACGGCGTCGCCTACATTCCCGGCCCCGCCTTCTCCCCCGCGGGGAAGTTCTCGAATGCGCTGCGTCTGTGCTTCGCCTCGAACACCCCCGAACGCATCGACGAGGGATTGGAGCGCCTGCGCGGAGCCGTCGGCCGTCACCGGGCATAAGGTGGCTTCCCACCTGGTGAGCGCGCAGATAGGCTGATCGCCTGACCGATTTCCATCAGGAGGAGACGCCCGTGCCGGATCAGCCGTTCACACGAGTGCGCGCATGGCTGCGCGAACCCGAGGTCTCCACCGATCTGCTGCAGATCGGCAAGAGCGTCATCGCCGCCACAGCCGCCTGGTGGCTCTCGGGATACGTACTCGACTCGCAGATGCCGTTCCTCGCTCCGTGGACGGCGCTGCTGACAGTCCACGCCACGGTCCACCGCTCTTTCTCACGCGGAATCCAGACGACGGTGGCCTCGACCATCGGGGTCGGGATCTCCTTCCTCATCGGCAACTTCCTCGGTGTCAGCCTCTGGACCTTCGCCCTGGCGCTGCTCGTGGGACTGGCCGGTGCCCGTCTGAGTTGGATCCGCGACGAGGGCGTCGCCATCGCCACGACCTCGATCTTCATCCTCGGCAGCGGATTCAGCAGTCAGCAGCCCCTCCTCGGCGAGCGCATCGGCGAGCTCGCTCTCGGAGTGGCGATCGGCTTGGCCGTCAACCTCATCGTCATCCCACCGCTGCGGGATCAGCAGGCGGCCCGGTACGTCGACAGCATCAACCGCAGGATGGGCGACGTCCTGTGCAGCATGGGCCGGGAGTTCCGCGAGTCCTGGGACACCGACCAGTCGGACAGCTGGCTGCAGGAGACCCTGTCGATGAGCGAGGAGCTCAACTCCGCCTGGGCGTCCGTGCGCTTCGCGCGGGAGAGCCGGCGGGTCAATCCCCGCGACTACCTCCGAGCACGCCGTTCCGCCTCGCATGGGAGCAGCGGCTCCTCCTCGGCGAAGGTCGGCTATGAGGACATCCTCGAGCGGGTCGACGAGGGCGTGTCCCACCTGCGCAATCTCACGCGCACCCTGTCCGAGGCCTCCTACGGCGAGGGGAAGTGGGATGACCGGTTCCGGGTCGAGTGGGCCGATATCGTCACCGACGCCGGGAAGTCCGTCGCCGATCCCGATGCGGACGTGGCACCGATCCACGATCGACTCAACGAACTCTCGAGCCGGCTCGTGCAGGGCGAGCTGCCCTCGCAGACCTGGCCGCTCTACGGCGCGCTCATCACCAGCGTGCGCCACATCGCTGTCATCGTCGACGACGTCGCCTCCGATCGCGAAGCGCGTGAGGGGGAGAAGCGCTCTCGCCAGAAATGACTCTGAGTCCCAGATGTGCACAATCGCACGTACTCCGGACCCGGGTTTCGGGGGACGCAGCCTGATTTCTCGGCGATAATGGACCTATGCGTATCAGATCGATTTCAACTGTTGCCCTCGCCGGTCTCCTCGCTCTCAGCGGATGCTCCGGCTCCGCCTCGGACGACTCCGAGCAGCCCCAGAGCGAAGACACGCAGTCCCAGAGCCCGGAGGCCGCCGAGGAGACCCCCAGCGAGCAGGCCCCGCCCGAGGACTCGGACGAGAACGAGGACTCGGACGATTCGTCCGATCAGGAGAAGGACTCCGAGTCCGCCGACGACTCCGCGGACTCGAAGCTGACTCTCGACACCGGTGAGAAGACCGTCACGATCGAACCCACCGATGTCTACTGCTCCGGGGAACCGGGCAGCCTCCAGCACATCATCGGCAAGACGAACAACGAACTGCCGCTGGTCAAGGCCGAGGGCACAGACTTCGTCATGGCCAAGATCGGTCAGGGCCGCCCCTTTAAGGCCAACAACCCCAAGGGCGTCGACGTCGGCGACGAGAGCGTGACCTTCGACGGGACCAAGCTCGGCTCGGCCACGCTCGACGGAACCATGACCTGCACCGACTGGGAGGACTGAGACAGCTCCCACACACTGCGCGCCGCGACCTCGAACTCCTCGAGGTCGCGGCGCGCAGTGCATTCGGCGCTCATTCCATGCTCATGCCCTTGGCCGGGGCGATCCGCGACATGGTCCGAGCCGGAATCGCCGAGGCGAGCACGGCGGCCAGCACCGCGGCCACTCCGATCAGCCCGAGCTGCAGCGGCGGCACCGACAGCACCGGGTCGGTCGCGTCCGGGGTGATCGAGGCGGTGCCCACCCAGCCGAAGAACGTTCCCACCGCGGTTCCGACGACCAGGGCGATGACCGTCATCAGCAGCGATTCGACCGTGATCATCCGCGACATCGACCGTCGTGTGAACCCGAGTGCGCGCAGCAGCGCTCCCTCTCGCCGCCGGTCGATGACCGAGAGCGTCAGCGTGTTGCTCACGCCGATCACCGCGATGATCACCGCCGCCGCCAGGAGACCGAGCACCACCGTGAGCGCGACCTGGAACATCGAGGCGTACTCCGCCCGGTTGAGTGCCGGTTCCGCATCGGAGTCGACGCCGATCCCGTCGAGTTCCGAGGTCAGCGCCTCGATCTGAGAGCTCGAGGCGTCATCGGCGATCTTCACCCAGGTCTGCTCCGCCACGGCGTCGCCTGCGGCCTGTTCGACGGTCTTCGCATCAGCACCGCTGACGAGCGCCGTGCCGGCCGGGACGTCCCGTGAGCCGACGGCCTCGAGCTTAAGCGTCTCACCGCCGACCGCCACGGTCACGGGCTTGCCGTCGATGTCGGAGGTGAGACCGTCGACACCGAGCTCGTCCGGGGAGATGAGCACCGTCCCCTGCTCGGCCTCGTAGCCGCCGCTGCGCACGACGGGGGAATCCCCCGCCTCGGCGGCGCTGGCGATCGTGAGGTCGTGCGAGCCCTCGGAGCCCTCAATGCTCACCGAGGCGGCCGTGGCAGGAACTTCCACTCGGTCCTCGACCACGGTCGAGTCGTCGAGGACCGTATCGACGTCGTGTCCGCTGTCGGCGACGACGAGGTCGACGGGAGTGTCCTCGGCGGTGGCGAGTTCGAGGGTGCGCTGCAGGCTCGCCGAACCGACGACCACGGCTGTGACCAGGGTGATCCCGATGAGCAGGGCACCCGTCGTCGAGGCGGTCCGTCCGCCGGCGGTGCTCGCCGAGCGTCCGGCCAGTTTGACCGTGGGCGAGCGCCTGGTGACCAGGGCGATCATCCGGGCGAGCAGGGCCACGAGCGGCGGCACGAAGACCCTGGCTCCGATGAGGAGTGCGACGAAGAGGCCGAAGCAGCCGAGGATGCCGAAGAGCACGGACTGCGAGCTCGCCCCGAGCAGGCACAGGGCGATTCCGGCGATGCCGAGGACGAGCGCGATGCTCGTGCGGATCCACCGGAAGCGGGGAGCCGCGGCGGGCACGTCGACGGGACGCAGCGCCTCGATGGGCGAGACGCGGGAGGACCGCAGCGCGGGGATGAGTCCGGCGGCGACCGTGACGAGGATGCCGACGGCCGGCCCGGCCACGAGGGCCAGAGGTGTCAGGGACATCTGTGCGAACTCGGGCATCCAGAACGCGCGGGCGGCGGCCGCGAGTCCCCAGCCGAGCAGGAGTCCGAGCCCGACGCCGATCACGGAGCCGATCACCCCGAGGCTGAGGCTCTCGATCACCGCGGCACCGCGCACCTGCCGTTTGGAGGCGCCGACGGCGCGGACGAGCGCGAGCACTCGGGTGCGGGAGGCGACGAGGACGTTGAACGTGTTCGAGATGACGAGCGCGGCGACTCCGGCGGCCAGCAGCCCGAAGGCCAGGCCGACCGTGTTGAGGACGTTCGTGGAATCCGACATCGCTTCGAGCTGTGCGTCGACGACCTGGTCGACGGTCTGGACGGTGAGCGCGTCCTTCTCCCCCGCCTCGGCGACGACTGCGCGGACCTCCTCGGCGAGTTCGGCTCGATCGGTTCCGTTCGCGGCGACGACGCGCACGGAATCGGCTGTGAGTTCGCTCGGCACCGTCTGCAGGCCCGAATCGGTGAGGTAGAGGGCCAGCGCCGAGGCGGACGAGCCCGGCATGATGCCGGAGACCGTGTACGTCCGCTCCTTCGAACCGCTGCCGCCGGCGCCGTTGAACGCCTTCATGGTCAGCTCATCGCCGACGCCGACGTCGAGGGTCGTCGCATCGGCTTCGTGGAGCATGAGCTCGTCGTCCGAGCCCGGCGCCGAGCCCGCGATCGTCTCGTCCTGGTTCTGCGGGACGTTCGTGGGCATGGCCGAGACGGTGGCACCGCCCGCGGCCACCGAGACGAAGCCGGTTTCGGTCAGCTGCGCGCTCTCGGCGCCGTCGACACCGGCCACGGACTTAGCCAGGGACTCGGTCAGGGGCGAGTCGCCGGAGGCGCTCGGATCGGATTGGGAGGCGGTGACCGCGACGTCGGCGCCCGCCCATTGGGCGCGCACCTGATCGCGGAGGGTGTCGCCGAAGGCCTGCGAGAACAGGAGCGCGGCGACGATGAAGGCCACGGACACGGCGATCGCGATCGTCGCTGCGAAGAGCCGACCGGAGGCGCTGCGGAGATTGGACCAGGCGATGCGGATCATCGTCCACCCCCTGCGTGTGAGACGCCGGAGTGCGAAGCTCCTGCGCGCGAAGTTCCGGCGGCCGCGGCACCGGTGGTCGCGGTGACGTTCATCAGTGCGGTGGCCACGGATTCGGGATCCGGGTCGATCAGCTCTCCGGCGAGGCGGCCGTCGGCGAGGAGCACGACCCGATCGGCGCGAGCGGCGGCACGCGGGTCGTGGGTGACCATGACGACGGTCTGTCCGAGTTCGTCGACGGAGGAGCGCAGGATGCTCAGCACCTCTTCGCCGGAGTTCGAATCTAGGTTGCCGGTGGGTTCGTCGGCGACGATGACGTCCGGCTGCGAGACGAGGGCACGGGCGACGGCGACGCGCTGCTGCTGGCCTCCGGAGAGCTCGTGCGGGCGATGGTGGAGCCGTTCGCTCAGCCCGAGGAGGTCGACCATGCGGCGGAAGACGCGCCGATCCGTCTTCTTCCCCGCCAGCTGCGAGGGCAGGAGGATGTTCTCCTCCGCATCCATCGCGGGCACGAGGTTGAAGGACTGGAAGACGAAGCCGATGCGGTCGCGGCGCAGCGCGGTGAGCTTGCGGTCGCTGAGTCCCGACAGCGCGGTCCCACCGATGATGACCTCGCCCGAATCAGGGGTGTCGAGGCCGGCGAGCATATTCAGCAGCGTCGACTTGCCCGAACCGGAGGGCCCCATGATGGCGGTGAAGCGTCCGGCCTCGATGTCGAGGCTGAGGTCATCGAGGGGGCGGACCATGGCGTCGCCGTCTCCGTAGGTCTTGCGCAGTCCGATGGCGCGGATTGCCGGGGCCGGCGCGGTGGCCGGACCGGAGGACGGATGGGAGTCTGCATGTGATGAGTTCATGCCTCCAGTCTCGTCGCTGCGGGCGGAGGAGGCATCGGACCGGAGGATGGTCTTCGCGGGCGGCCGCGGTCGCCTCGGCGGCCTCGAGTCATACCAGGGGATGACAGCGGGCCGACAGGCTCAGACGCTGAGGGTGCCTGCCCTCGGGATCTGGGCCCCTGCCTCAGTGCCCGCCGACGAGTCCGGCTTCGTAGGCGAGCACGACGGCTTGGACGCGGTCGCGGGCCTGGAGCTTCATGAGGATGCGTCCGACGTGGGTCTTGACCGTCGGCTGGGCGAGGAAGAGGCGCTGCCCGATCTCCGTGTTGCTCAGTCCCTGCGCGATGAGCACGAGCACTTCCCGCTCGCGCGGGGTCAGCGAGTCGAGGCGACGGGCCGCGGCATCGTCGAGCAGGCTCGGCTGCGTTGGCGCCGCTTCGGCTTTCGGTGCCGCTTCGCCCGGCCCGCCGCCTGCCGCGTGATCGGTGCCCCGTCCGCCGGCGCCGAGGCGGGGCAGCAGTTCGTTGTCGAGCAGGCGCCTGGTGGTCGTGGGGGCGATGACGGCTCCCCCGTCGATGACGGTGCGGATCGAGTCGAGGAGCATCTCGGGGAGGGTGTCCTTGAGGAGGAAGCCGGAGGCTCCGGCCCGCAGGGCGTGCAGAGCGTACTCGTCATCGTCGAAGGTCGTGAGCACGATGATCTTCGGGGTGCGGATCCGACCGCTGTCGGCGAGCTCGAGGATCCGCTCGGTCGCCTCGATCCCGTCGACGCGGGGCATGCGCACGTCCATGAGCACGACATCGGGCTGTTCGCGGCCGACGATGTCGATGCCGGCCGCCCCGTCGCCGGCCTGACCGGCCACGTGCATATCGGGTTGGGAGTCGATGACCATGGCGAAGCCGGCCCGCACGAGGGCCTGGTCGTCGACGAGGACGACGCGCAGGGTGTCGGGATCCGCTGCCTGCTCGGTCATCGCCTGCCCCCGTTCTCGTCGCCCGGCGTCGTCGTGCCCGGCAGCGCCGTGCCCGGCAACGTCGTGCCGGACGTCGTGCCGAGCGCGGTCGCGCCTGCGACATTCGCCCCCGCTTCCCCGACATTATCCGCGCCCGCCGCGCCGACGTCGTTCGCACCTTCGTCGTCGAGGCCCTTCGCACTCGCCTCGGCACCGCGTTTGAGAGGGAACCGGGCCTCGACGAGGAACCCGGTCGCGGTCCCGAAGGCGCTGCCGGGCACATTGCCCGAGGTGAACGCGGGCTCGGCCCCCGAGGTGCCGGAGGCACCGGACATGCCGGCCGAACCGGGAGCGTCGGCGGAATCGGTGATCCCCGTCGAGTGGATCGTCCGCGTGCTCAACGAGCCTCCGTAGAGGGCGGCGCGCTCCTTCATGCCGATGATCCCGTGGCCGTGGGCGCGTTCGTTTCCGGCGCGGTCCTTCTCCGGCTCCTCCCCGGCCCCGTCGTCGCTGATGCGGATCACGAGTTCACGGCCTTCGACCTGCAGGCTGACATGTCCGCGCGCGCTGCTGCCGGCGTGCTTGAGCACATTCGTCAGCGCCTCCTGCACGATCCGGTACACCGCGAGCGCTGCCCCGTCGGGCAGCTGCTCCTCGTCGAAGCCGGAGATCCCCGAAGCCGAGACCGGCAGGCCTGCCGAACGGACATCGGCGATGAGCGATTCGATGTCGCCGATGCCCGGCAGCGGAGCCTTGGACCGGCTGTCGTCCTCGTCGGAGCGGAGGAAGCCGAGCAGTGAGCGGGTCTGGGCGAGGGCTTCGC
Source organism: Brevibacterium renqingii (assembly GCF_017808105.1). GTDB lineage: Bacteria > Actinomycetota > Actinomycetes > Actinomycetales > Brevibacteriaceae > Brevibacterium > Brevibacterium renqingii. The sequence goes on from NZ_JADBHF010000013.1 coordinate 47,290, forward strand.
GTCCCGTCTGGGAGATCGTCTCGAGGACGCCGACGGCCGCGCTCGGATCGGTCTTGGCGACATAGCGGCCGCCGTCGGCCTGGGCGATGACGACGGAGAGCGAATGGGCGATGACATCGTGCATCTCCCGGGCGATGCGCATGCGCTCGGCATCGGCGGCCAGGCGGGTCTCGGATTCGCGTTCGCGTTCGAGGAGGCGGTTGCGCTCCCTGACGCCTTCGATCTCACGCCGCCTGCGAAAGACGACCCCGCCGAGCAGCCAGGCGATGAGGACGATCGCCGCGCACAGGGCGACCATCGTGGCAAGCAGCAGATACTCGCCGGCTTCCAAGGGCCGCGAATCGGGCCCGATCGTGGCCTGCAGCGATACGAGGTACAGCCACCCGCCGAGCAGCAGCGCTCCGACGAGGCCGAACACGAGCACGATGCGGCCGTGGGCCCGGGTGCCGAAGGCCGTCGTCGAATAGATGGTCAGCGGCACGGCCACGATCCCGAGGTTCGGGCCGATCATCGTGATCACGCTGAGCAGGCAGCCGACTGCGATGACGGTCGAACTCATCAGCGGTCTTATGCGGCGCAGGGCCAAGGGGACCGTCTGGAGCAGGGCGATGAGGACGTGGATGGGCACCGGCAGGGAGGACAGGTCGCTGGCCTCGGCGGTAGCGAGTTCGGTGCTCACACCGATGAAGGTGACCGGCAGCGCCCAGACGATGGAGTCGAAGATCCAGGGACGGGAGGCGAGGAAGATGCGCAGGCGCTCCAGCCGGTCGGGTTCGGCTCGTGCGGGATCGGGCAGGCTCCTCGGGGTCTCGGACGGTCGATCGCTCATGTGCTTCATGCTAGTGCGCGCCCCGGCGACGGTGCATCATACCGAGGGCTGACCCCGACGGTGCTGCGGCTGTCCCCGGCGATGCTGAGAGTCTGCCTCGACCGGGCTGAGCCTGAGCAGCGACGCCAAGCGATATGACACAATGACTCACGACGCATGATCGCATGCGCCGCGGCGGTGGGGCTCGCCGTACCCAACCTCGGGTTCCCGTTCACGGTCCTCGACAACAGTCCCTACCTCAGTCGGCACCGGCATGCCCGAAAGGTAGGAGAGAACATGCATCGTCCCACCCACCTGCGCGCTTCCTTCCTCGGTCTCGCCTTCGTCGGCGGCATCGGCGGCACCGCGGCCCGTGAGGCGATCAGCCTCGCCGTGCCCGCGGTCAACGGCATTCCGGTCGCGATCTTCGCCATCAACGTCCTCGGCGCCTTCCTCCTCGGCCTCCTCCTCGAAGCCCTCGCCCGCAGCGGACCCGACGAAGGCGTGCGGAGGACGATGCGCATCCTCATCGGCACCGGCTTCATGGGCGGTTTCACCACCTACAGCGCCCTGGCCGCGGATGCGGCACAGCTGCTCGGCCGAGGCGCCGCGGCAGCGGGGATCGGCTATGGCCTGGCCACGGTCGTCCTCGGCGGTCTGACCACCTGGGCCGGCATCGCCGTCGGAGCCGCCACGCACCGCCGACCGGGGGCGCAGCAGGTGCCCGTCGATCCCGACCTCGCCGAGGCGGCTCCCGAGTCCCGGAACGGAGGACAGCGATGACGTGGATCGTGTTCTCAGGCATCGCCGTCGCCGGCGGCTTCGGCGCGGCCGTCCGCATGCTGCTCGACGGACTCATCAAGGCCCGCCTGGCCGGAGCCGTGCCGTGGGGGACGATCCTCATCAACGTCTTGGGCTCGCTCGCCCTCGGCTTCCTCACCGGACTCACCGCGCATCATCTGCTGCCGGAGGTCTGGCATCTCGTCATCGGCACGGGATTCCTCGGCGGCTATACGACGTTCTCGACCGCCAGTGTGGAGACGGTGCGGCTGGTGCAGGAGCGCAGATGGGCGGCCAGCCTGGTCAACGCCCTCGGCACGCTCGTGCTCGCCACCGGTGCCGCGGGTGTGGGCCTGTGGCTCGGCGGACTGGTGTGAGACCGGGGATGAGAGAACTCTCATCGCCGCGGCGCTGAAACTCTCCCGCCCCTCGTCCATACTGGGGGCATGAGGCGCTACGGTTGGATTCTCGGCATCGGCGCCGTCCTGCTCTGCGTCCTCGCCTGGATCGTCGTCGGGAAGTCGCTGGCCGATGATGAGACGAAGCTCGGTCCCCCGATCGTCATCCCCTCGGCCACCTCGACGACGGCGCCGCAGAGCGAACCGACGCTCGAAGAGTCCCGCGCCCCGAAGTCGCCGAGCTCTCCCCCGCCCGGATCCGCGGACGGCGATGCCACCGGCGCCGAACGCATCGCCCCGGCCCCGCCGCGCCATGCCGGAGACGACGAGCGCGACGATGATCGCGACGATGACGATCATGACTCCGATGATGCCGACCGCGACGACACGGACGACGACCGCGACGATGACGACCGTCACGACGCCTACGATGAAGACGACGACCACGACGATCATGACGACGCGGAGGATGACGACGAGGACGACGATGACGACTGATCAGCGCCGCGGGGTGACCGCCCGCACGCGCATCCTCGCATGGATCATGCTCGTGCTCACGATCGCGGTCTTCGTCATCGTCCTCTCGACCGCCCGGGCCGAGCTGTCCCGGGTGAGGATCCAGGCCGACGCGGAGCTGCAGCACGAAGTCGACAAGTTCCGCGACTTCGCCTCGAAGCCCGACCCCACCGACGGTCGCCCCTACGCTTCGGTGCAGAAGCTCATGACCAGCCACCTGCAGACCAACCTGCCCGAGCAGTCCGAGACCTTCTTCAGCATCATCGACGGCAAGGAGGACCAGCGCAGCGTCGACAATCCCCCGGTCCGTCTCGACAAGGATCCCGGATTCGTCGCCGAGGCCGCGAAGGTGACCACGCCGCAGACCGGCGAGCTGAGCACCGACTCCGGGCGGGTCGCCTATGCGGTCATGCCCGTCGAGGTCGAAGGACAGTCCCAGACGGCGCAGCTGGTCATCGTCGAATTCCTCGCCGGACAGTACGAGGAGGCGTGGGCGACGATCTGGACGATGACCGGGATCGCGGTCATCGCCCTCATCGCCGCGGGATTCTTCGGCTGGCTCGTGGCCGGCCGCGTCCTCGCTCCGATCCGCGAACTCAGCGAGACCGCCTCGGGCATCGGCGAGGACGACCTCACCCGGAGGATCGAGGTCACGGGCAACGATGACGTCGCCCACCTCGGCGACACCTTCAACCGGATGCTCGACCGGCTCGAATCCGCCTTCGACGGGCAGCGGCAGTTCCTCGACGACGCCGGTCACGAGCTGCGCACGCCGATCACGGTCGTGCGCGGACACCTCGACGTCATGGGCGACGATCCCGAGGACCGGCGGCACACGCTCGAACTCGTCGGCGACGAGCTCAAACGCATGTCCCGCCTCGTCGACGAGCTCATCATGCTCGCCCGCAGCGAGCGCCCCGATTTCCTCGTCCTCGCCGAAGCGGACCTCACCGACCTCGTGCTCGAGAGCTTCTCGAAGGCGAGCGCACTGGCCCCGCGCCGGTGGATCATCGACACAACCCCTGAGGCGTTCGGCGTCGTCGACGAACAGCGGCTGACGCAGGCGCTGCTGCAGCTGGCGGCCAACAGCGTTGACTACACCGACGAGTCCGACACCATCGCCTTCGGCGGCCGGATCGCAGACGAGGATTCCGAGAGGATGGTCGAGCTGTGGGTCCGCGATACGGGCACCGGTGTCGGCGCCGAGGATCAGAGCCGGATCTTCGAACGCTTCGCCCGCTCGAAGAAGACCAGACATGGCCGCCAGGGCACGGGCCTGGGGCTGACGATCGTCGACCGCATCGCCAAGGCCCACGGCGGGTCCGTCACCGTCAGCTCCGTCCAGGGCGAAGGGGCGACGTTCCTGCTGCGACTGCCCTGGCACCGGGAAGAAGGAGAGACCAGTTGACCCGCATACTCATCGTCGAGGACGAAGACCGCATCGCCTCCTTCGTGGCCAAGGGGCTGCGGGCCGAGGGGTTCTCCCCCGATGTCGTCGAGGACGGCCACGAGGCGATCGAGCTCGTGCGCACCGGCCGCTACGACCTCGTCGTCCTCGACCTCGGCCTGCCGGGCCTCGACGGCTTCAGCGTGCTGCGGATGATCCGCAGCGAACGCCATGAGCTGCCCGTCATCATCCTCACCGCCCGGGAGTCGATCGAGGACACCGTCGCCGGACTGTCGAGCGGCGCCGATGACTATATGCGCAAGCCGTTCGCCTTCGATGAGCTCCTCGCCCGCATCCGGCTGCGCCTGCGCGCCGCCGACCCGCAGGAGGCGACGGTGCTGCGGGCCGGCGATATCGCCCTCGACGTCCGCACCCGCCGCGCCCATATCGGGGACACCACCGTCGAGCTCAGCTCCCGCGAATTCACCCTCCTCGAGGTCTTCGTCAAACACCCCGACCAGGTCCTCAGCCGCGCCCAGCTGCTCAGCCGGGTCTGGGGCCTCGACTTCGACCCCGGTTCGAATGTCGTCGACGTCTACGTGCGCTATCTGCGGGAGAAGCTCGGCCATGAGACGTTCGAGACCGTCCGCGGCGCCGGCTACCGGCTGCGCGTGACGAAGATGTGAAAGCTCTCGAAGATGTGAAAGCTCTCATCTTCACCTCATCGTGGTCTTAACCTCGCCCACCAGAGTGGATGGTGAACGTCAAAAGGAGGAACCATGCCATTCGCCATCGCCGTGGGCACCGATCTGGTCGCCATCGTCGTACTCGCCTACGTCCTGTACTTCCGCCGTCACCGTCGGCGCGATCTGCTGCTGTCCTATGTTGCGCTCAACATCGGAGTCGTCGCGGTCACCTCGGCGTTGGGATCGGTCGAGGTCGGCGTCGGGCTGGGCATGGGTCTGTTCGGCATCCTCTCGATCATCCGTCTGCGCTCGGACCAGATCACGCAGCAGGAGATCGCCTACTACTTCACGGCCCTGGCGCTCGGCCTGCTGGCCGGACTCCATCCGGAGCCGATGTGGCTGACCCCCGTGCTCTCCGCGCTCGTCATCCTGGCCATCGCGGTCCTCGACAGCCCGCTCATCGCCGCCTCGACGCACCGTCACACCCTGACCCTGGACCGTGCGATCACAGATCGGGACGCGCTGATGGCGCACCTGACCGAGATGTTCGCCGCCGACACCGTCCGCGTCGAGGTCCTCGACATCGACCTCGTCCGCGACACCACGCTCGTCGACGTCCGCTACCGGGCCAAGCCCCGCCGCCGGTCCGGTGCCGCCGAGGCCGCGCAGCCCGGCAGCCGCGCCGCTGCCGACCATATGCCGGGAATGCTCGACACCGAGGTCCGATGATGCGGGACGCCACCATCGCCGAGGCAGTCCCCGACGAGGGCATGAACCCCGCCCTGGCAGGCGGGCCGGCGAGCGCCGACAGCGCCGAGGCCGCCACCGCGAGCGGGCTCGCCCTCGAGACGCAGCTGCAGCGGCTGGCACCGATCTCGCTCGACGAGATCAACGCGCAGGCGAGGCTGATGACTCGCGTCGATCGGAAGTACTTCCTTCCGCGCGGGCTCTTCATCGACCTGCTCGCGGCGACCCGGGACGATTTCCGTGTCCTCGAGATCGGCGGCAAGCACCGCTTCGAGTACCGCACCACCTATTTCGATACTCCCGATTTCCGGTTCTACCGTGACCATGTCCAGGAGCGTCGGCACCGGTTCAAGGTCCGCACCCGCACCTATGTCGATACCGGGACCTGTCATCTCGAGGTGAAGTCGAAGGGCTACCGCGGTCAGACGGTCAAGGAGCGCATCGCCCATCCCCTCGAGTCTCCGCTGACGCTCACGCCCGGGGACCGGGAGTTCATCGACTCCGTCCTCGACGGAGCACCGGCTCAGGCGGGTCGTAGCTCAGCCGACCGCATTGGGAGCGCTGGCCGCAGCGCGAGCACTGGCCACAGTGCGAGCGCCCGTGCCCGATTGCGGGCCGCGGACCTCGAACCCGTAGTCGAGACTGTCTACGACCGCATCACCCTCTGCCATGCGGACCAGCGGCTGACCTGTGACCTCGACATCCGCGCGGTCCACGGTGATGAGCAGCACGTCGGGCCGAGCGATGTCCTCGTCGAGACCAAGTCGCCCGGTGGCGGCGGGATCTGGGACGGTCTGCTCAAGCAGGTCGGCGTCCGGCCGCACAAGGTGAGCAAGTACTGCGTCTCGGCCGCGCTGCTCTACCCGCAGCTGCCGAGCAACCCCTGGGAGAGGACGATCCGCCGGTACTTCCGGTGAGGTCGGCCCTGCTGAGCCGGAGCCCGGCCTCGTTCAACGCTGCGACAGAATATCGACACGGGGCAGCGACGATATTCTGACTCAGCGTTGAACGAGCCGCACCGTTGAACGGGCCGCACTGTCGTGCGCCCGAAGCTCAGGAGTGCGTGTATTCCGACCGGGGCTGTGTCTTCTTCCGCCCGCGGGCGAGGTCGACCAGTCCGATGATTCCGGCGAAGACGATGACGAGCGCGATGAACCCGAAGCCTGCGACGATGGCCGCGCCGTAGCCGGCCATCGGCTGGACGATGAAGAAGACTGCGGTGACGATCGCGATGCCGATGGCCGTGCCCACGCGCTGTCCGGTCTGCATCACGCCGCCGGAGCTTCCCGCGTAGTCGACGGGAACCTCGGCGAGGGTGAGCGTCTGGTTCGGGCTGATCGCCATGCCCTGCCCGAGACCGGTGATCCCGAGCGTGAGGAGCAGCCACCAGATGCTGATGCCCCAGGCCTCATGGGCCAGCACCAGGAGCGCCGAGGCGACGACCCCGGCCAGGCCGATTCCGACCCCGAGGACGACCATCTTGCGTCCGAAGGTGAGCACGACGCGGCCGGCCGCCTGCGCGGCGAGGGCCGAGAGCAGTGCCGAGGGCAGGCCGACGAGGCCCGCATGGAGGGCGGAGAACCCGAGGCCGTTCTGCAGGTAGAGGGCCACGATGACCCAGATGCCGGGCATGCCGACGAAGTACATGGACGTCAGCGATGCCCCGTAGGCGAAGCTGCGGGTCCGGAACAGCTGCATGTCGACCATCGGCGATCCGCCTCGGCGGGAGTAGCGGTTCTCCCACCGCACCCACAGCCAGATGACGACGGCGCCGACCGGGACGAGCGCGTAGATCCAGGCCCCTGCGCTGCGTTCGAGGAAGGGCAGCATGATCAGCAGCGTGCCCACGGCGAGCAGGACGAGTCCGACCGGGTCGAAGTCGGCGCGCTGCCGGTCGTGCGGCTCGGACTCAGTGTCGGACTCGGGCTCAGTGTCGGACTCGGAGTCGGTGCCGACCCAGGCGCTCTTCGGGAGCCAGAACCGGCCGAGGATGATCGCTGCCAGGGCGATCGGCACGTTGATGAGGAACGCCGAACGCCATCCCCACTCCTCGCCGAGCACGGCGATGAGCCCGCCGCCGAGGACGGGCCCGATGCCCACGGAGACGCCGACGATCGTGCCGAACATCCCGAAGGCGCGACCGCGCACCTTGCCGTGGAAGTACTGTTGGAGCATCCCCACGCCCTGGGGGCTGAGCAGACCGGAGCCGAGGCCCATGACGACGCGGGCGATGTTGAGCACGAGCGGATCCGGGGACAGCCCGGAGATGAGGGAGCCGAGGGCGAAGACGCTGACGCCGATGATGAAGAGGCGGCCCCGACCGAAGAGATCGCCGGCGCGCCCGGCTGCGACGAGGAGCACGCCGAAGGCGAGCGTATAGCCCGAGAGCACCCATTGGATCGCCGAGTTCGACGCCCCGATCGAGCGCTGCATGTCAGGGAGGATGACATTGACGATCGAGACGCTCAGCAGCGACATGAACATCGGGACGAGCATCACCGCAAGGATCTTGCGCTGCTCGGCGGTCATGACCGTCTCGGAAGTATCACTCATTCGTATTGTTCTACTCCCCCGCGCTCACAAGCACAATCGGTGACCGTGGTGCGATTGCTCACGCACCTCGAGGGCTGCTTCTCCTTGTCAACTGCAAACGGCCCTGTCTGCGACAGAAAGCCCTGTTCGCAACCAGTGCTTTCTGTCGCAGACAGGGCCGCAAGGAAGCCGTCCCGTCAGAGCGGGCCTACTCCCCCTTGCCGATCGCCTCGGCGGCGGTCGGGTCCGACGAGCGCAGGAACTCCTCGATGCGGGCGGCTTCCTCACCCTCGCCGATGGCGCCGGCGGCCCGGCCGAGCGCGTAGAGGGCGCGGAGGAATCCGCGGTTGACCTCGTGCGAGTACGGGATCGGCCCGGCCCCGCGCCAGCCGGCGGCGCGCAGAGCGTCGAGACCGCGGTGGTAGCCGACGCGGGCGTAGGCATAGGCGTCGACGAGACGGCCCTCCTTGTGCGCCTCATCGGCGAGCTCGGCCCAGGCCAGCGACGAGGCGGGGAGGGCGGCGACGACGTCGACGGGCTCCTCGCCGGCGTCGATGCGCGTCTTGGCCTCCACGTCCGGGTGGTCGTCGGGCAGGTAGGTCGGCTGCGGCCCGAGCTGGCTCGCGTCCAGGTTGCCGATGTGCGATGGGCTGCCGATGGGCTGGGTCATTGCTTCTCCTTCTTGATCAGTTCCTTCCTGATCAGTATCGTCATCTGCTCGCCGAGGCGGCTCCCCGCCTCCGAGTCACGTTCAATCGGTCTTCACTTCGGAGGGCAGCACCTCATACGGGTTCGTGCTCAGTGCGCCGAAGGCGCCCGCATCGGCGAGCTTGTCGAGCTGCTTCTCGTCCTTGACGCCGGTGGCCCACACATCGAGGTCCGAATCGGCCCAGGTCGACACGGCGTCAGCGCGCACTGCCACCGCGGTGTAGCCGGACTGTGCAAGGTCCTCGGGAGACGACGTCGCATAGTCCCCGGTGAACATCGCGTCGACGCCGGCATCGGCGGCGGCACGGGCCACCTCGGCGTCGGCGGTGCGCACGATCGTCGAATCCGTCAGCTCCGCCTCGGTGATGGTCTGCAGGGCGGGACCGGCGACCTTAGCGGAATCGATCTCGGGCAGGAAGACGGTGTCGCCGCCGAGCTCGTCGACGAGTTCGTCCCAGGTGATGGGCTCACCGGCCTTCGTGTCCTTGCGCGGAGGCGAGATCGATGCGTCGTCGAACTCGTCGGCGGTGACCTCGTCGAGGCCCTTCTTCAGGCCCATCGACTTCGCCGCGGTCTCGGGGTCGGCGGCGACGATCGTGCCGTCCTTCAGAGCGCTCAGGGTGGGCGCCGGGAGGTAGCCGAACTTCACGTTCTCCGTGAAGGCGAGCTTCGAATTGGCCGGGTACACGGCGGAACCGCCGTCGAGTGCGGCGACGGCCGGCGGATTGAGCGAATCGACGGTCAGCTGGTCCTTGCTGCCGAAGATGTTGAACAGCAGCACGCCGACGAGGGCGACGAGGACGATCGCACCGGCCCACAGGGGTGCGTTGAACTTCTTCGGCTCCGGACGCTCGGGCACCGGGAGACGCTCATGGGATTCGGGTTCGACCGCCGGCAGAGGGTCGTTGACTCCGCGCCCATAGCGGTCTCTGTCGACGCGGCCTGGCTTCCGCTTGCTCATCGGCTTCCGTCCTTCGTCGTTCCCGCTCCGGTCACCAGGCCCCTGAGGAATCCGGCGCCCCAGCACAGATGCATGGTCGGCAGCACGATGCCGAACCAGAACCGTTCCCGTCTCCCGCAGTCCTTCGCCGCCGAGGCGGTCGCGAGGATCCCGGCGATGTAGCCGAAGCTGGGCACGTGGACGAGTGAGGTGAATCGGCGGAGGAGCTTCGGCCACGTCTTCGTCCGGCCCGTCAGCTGCAGCAGGGTCTCGATGACGGCGGCGCTCATGCCGAGCACGAGCAGCGGTGGGGCGAAGTAGCGGATGGAGTTCTGCCCGCCGTAGCGGCGGATGAGCTCGGCGCGCCAGATGCCGGTCGCCCAGAACTGGCGGGCGATCTTCGACCACGTTCCGCGCGGCCAGTAGGTGACCTCCATGTCGGGGTTGAACCAGATGCGGCCGCCGGCGGTGCGGATGCGCAGGTTGAGCTCCCAGTCCTGTCCGCGTCGGATGCCTTCGTCGAAGCCGTCGAGGGTTTCGAAGACCTCGCGTCGGTAGACGCCGAGGTAGGCCGATTCGGCTTCCTGCGCCTCGTCGCCGGAGTGATAGGCGGGGCCGCCGAGGCCGACCGGGGACATGTAGGCGCGGGCGACGGCCTTCTGGAACGCGGTCCTGCCCTTCGCGAGCATGAGTCCCCCGCAGTTCGCGGCCTTGGTCTCGCGGAGGGTGTCGATGGCCTGCTGCGTGTATTCGGGGTTGAGTCCGGAGTGGGCGTCGACGCGGATGATGACCGGGTGACGGGTCGCGGCGAAGGCGAGGTTGAGCCCGATCGGGGTCGCGGCCTCCGGGTTGTCGACCGTCTGGATCCGCGCATCGGCGGCCGCCATGTCGGCGATGATGCGGTTCGTGTCGTCGGTCGAGGGGCCGAGGGCGAGAACGACTTCCTTGTCCCCGTCGTAGTCCTGGGCGAGGATCGTGGTGATCGCCTGCTCGATGTGCTCGGCCTCGTTGAGCACCGGCATGATGTAGGAGACTCCGGGTCTCTCGGCCAGCGGCGGCAGGCCCTCCGGGGTCAGGATCTCAATTGCTTTCGACACGCTTTCAATCTTCCCACATGTGCGCGGGCGCGGCCTTGAGGGGTCACACAGCCTGGTGGAGCCTGCGTCGGCGACCTGCGTCGGCGACCTGCGAGGACTCGAGGTGCCGGTCGGCGATCTGCGGTCCGAGGTGACGACGACGACCTCGCGGCCGATCAGCCCGCGACGACGGCCTCGATCGGCAGATCGTGCGTGCAGGCGAACTCGGTCCAGTGCGCGGTGGGCTCGGCGGCGAAGGCGCGTTCGAGCGCCTCGTGCTCGGATCCGAGGTTCGCGGCCAGTGATTTCGCGAAGTGCGGCTCGAGACAGGCGACGGCCACGTGCCCGTCCTGTGTGGCGTAGGTGCGGTAGAAGGGCGAACCCCCGCCGAGGTGGCTGCCCGGTGAACTCAGACCGTGCCGGGCCGGTCCTGCCGCCCAGGCGGCCGCCTCGTCGAGGACGACACGTCTGACGATTCCGCCCGTTTCCCCGCTTCCGCGCTGTTCCTTCCGGCGCAGACCGGCCACGGCCTCGAGCGCGGCGTGCTCACCGCCGAGGACGTCGGCGACGGGCACTGTCGGCATGCTTTCGGGCACGAGAGTGGCGTGCGCGGCCTGATAGGTGAGGTCATGTCCGGGGACATCGGCGCGGTCGCCTGCGAAACCGACGATCTCGACGTGGACGAGAGCGTTCTCCTCGACGAGTTCGGGCACGCCCAGCGCGGCCGCGGCCTTCGGGCGCATGGCGGTGAGCAGGATGTCGGCGTCCGCGGCGAGCTCGCTCAGCCGGCCGCGCCCCGCAGGGTCCTTGAGGTCGATCGTGAGGATCTCCTGACCTGCGGTCAGCTCCTCGTAATAGGCGGGGACGGCAGCGGCGAGGGCATCGCCGGCCGGCGGCTCGACCTTGATCACACGCGCCCCGAGGGCAGTCAATCGCGCCGCGGCCAGCGGCCCGGGCAGATTGCCGGCCAGCGAGATCACTGTCACTCCGTCAAGCGGCTGCCGATCATCCATCGTCTCTCCTCAAAGGTGCGGGTCACGTGTCCGGTTGAAAGTGCTGGCCATGTGCAGTTGGCCAGGTGAGTCATGTGCGCGGGGGTCGGCTCGAACGCCGCCCGCTCAGAGGTTCTGCCACTCCGGCTTGTTCGCGTAGGCGTGCCGGTAGTAGTCGCCGAGCTGCAGGCGCGACGCCGCCGCATCGTCGACCAAGATGGTGACGTGCCGGTGCATCTGCAACACCGTCGCCGGCCACATCGCCGAGATCGGTCCCTCGACCATCTGGTGCACGGCCTCGGCCTTGTTCGCACCCGTGGCCACGAGCATGAGGTGGCCGGCCTCCATGATCGTGCCCATCCCCTGGGTCAGGCACAGCGTCGGCACCTGCTCGAGGTTGCCGTCGAAGAAGCGGGCGTTGTCGACGCGGGTCTGCTCGGTCAGGGTCTTCACGCGCGTGCGAGAGGACAGGGACGACCCCGGCTCGTTGAAGGCCACGTGCCCGTCGGTGCCGATGCCCAGGATCTGCAGGTCGATTCCGCCCGCCTCGGCGATCGCTCGCTCGTAGTCTGCTGACGCGGCGTCAAGGTCTTCGGCGAGGCCGTCCGGGCCGTGCACGGCGCCGGGGCCGAAGTCGACGCGGGAGCCGATCTCCGTCTCGATGACATTGCGGTAGCGTTCCGGATGATCGGCGGCCAGTCCGACGTATTCGTCGAGCATGAACGCCTGCGCTTGGGAGAAGGACAGGCCGTCCTGCTCGTGTCTGCGGGTCAGCTCATCGTAGATGCGCAGCGGGCTCGATCCGGTCGCCAGCCCGAGGACGGGGGCCGCCTCGGTGCGCAGCAGCCGTTCGATGGCGTCGGCTGCCAGCATCGCCAGCGTCTGATCATCGGCGATGACAACTTCCATGGGATCTCCCGTCTGCAATGCCTCGGCGTCGTCGTCCGTGCCACGCCCGATGACCGCACGGTGACGTCTCGGCCCTGGTCGGCTTCCACCTCGACGTCCGTTCTGCGTTCCATTGTATGAGTGCGCCGCGCCCTGATCGCGTCGCCTCACCCAAGCGCTCCGAACTTCGTTTCCCTCGGTCGCGGCTCGCTCGCGGCTCGGTCGCGCGGTCGAAAAAGCGCCCTTGTCATATGCTCCGGCGGTGTTCGACTACTAGGGTGGTAGGCAACAGCGGTCGCGTCGCGGCCGACATTACGACGCATTGGAGCATCATGACTGGATTCGCGGTCACCATAGTTGTAGTCATCGTCATCCTCGTCATCGCCGTTCTGCTGTTCGGCAAGCTGCGCACGAGCATGTTCTTCACGGTGAAGACGCAGGAGAACGTCATCGTCGAACGGTTCGGGAAGTTCAAGAAGGTCGCGAAGCCGGGGCTGAACTTCAAGATGCCGCTCGTCGAGACGACGAGCAAGCCGATCTCTCTGCGCGTCCAGCAGCTCGAGGTCAACATCGAGTCGAAGACGAAGGACAATGTCTTCGTCACCGTGCCGGTCGCGGTCCAGTACGTCGTCGAAGAGGACAATGTCGCCGATGCCTACTACCGGCTGGCGAACTCGGAGGAGCAGATCCGCTCCTACGTCTTCGACACCGTCCGCTCTGCGCTGTCGGGGCTAACTCTCGATACGGCATTCGAATCGAAGGACGACATCGCGGAGAACGTCGAGCGCCGGCTTTCGGAGTCGATGAAGCGCTACGGATTCAAGATCGTGAGCACGCTGGTCACCGACATCACTCCGGATCCGAAGGTGCGCGACTCGATGAACTCGATCAACGCCGCTCAGCGCGACCGGGTCGCCGCACAGTCCCTGGCTGAGGCCGACAAGATCAAGCGCGTCACCCAGGCGGAGGCCGAATCCGAGGCGATGCGCCTGCACGGTGAGGGTGTGGCCTCGCAGCGCAAGGCGATCGCGAACGGCATCGCCGAGCAGTACGCCAAGCTCAAGGAGGTCGGCATCGACAAGACCGCCGAGCAGCTGCTGATGATGACCCAGTACTTCGACACCATGCAGAACGTGGCCCAGGAAGGGCGGTCGAACGTGCTGTTCATGCCCTCGAACCCGGGCGGTCTGGGCGAGATGGGTCAGGAGATCCGCAACGCCCTGTTCGCCGCCAACGCCGCCGAGGACGGCGCCACGCTGAGTGCTCCGGGCAGCCGGTATACCTCGAGCCGCCGCTCGGATCGCGACGATGTCCCGCCGCAGCCGACGACGCCGCCGAACTCGGGCGGGGCCGATCAGCCGAACGCACAGTCGCTGAAGTCGAGAGCACAGTCGATCGCCCAGCAGTGGACGAGCCCACAGCAGCCTCCGCAGGATCCACGGTAATGATCGACCGCTGAGCCCGCACCGCGCGTCAGCCGCGGAACAGCCGCGGGACGAACGCGGGACGAACGCGGGGCAGCCGCAGGACGAACGCCGGCCAGCGCCCGGCCGCGCAACGCGCCACCGACGAAAGGATGAATCATGAGGGCCCTCTACACCGCAGAAGCACTGGCCACCGGCGAAGGCCGCGATGGCCACGGTCGCACGAGCGACGGACAGGTCGATGTCGATCTCGCCACCCCCACGGAGATGGGCGGCAGCGGCAACGGCACGAATCCCGAGCAGCTCTTCGCGGTCGGCTACGCGGCCTGCTTTCACTCGGCGCTGCGTCTCGTGGCGGGTCAGACCAAGGCGAATATCGAGGATTCTTCGGTCGGCTCCCGCGTGAGCCTCGGCAAGGACAACGAGGGCGGCTTCCAGATCGCCGTCGAACTCGAGGTCACCCTCCCGCACCTCGACAAGGCCGAGGCTCAGGCATTGGCCGACAAAGCCCACAAGGTATGCCCGTACTCCAACGCCACCCGCGGCAACATCGACGTCACCATCAACGTCACCGACGACTGAGCTCGGGCCCCGCAGCTGAAGGGTCGGCAGACAGCACGGCTGAGGGGAGGGTGAAGAACTCTCTTCACCCTCCCCTCAGCCGTGTGCGGACTGACTGACCGTCAGCGCTCGGTCATCGCCTCCAGCGCGGAGCGTTCGACCGCCTCGGCGACGGCCGGCGCCACACGGGAATCGAGCGCACCGGGCACGATGTAGCCGGGAGCCAGGTCATCGCCGACGAGGTCGGCGATCGCCCGGGCAGCGACGAGCTTCATGTCATCGGTGATCTCGTCGGCATCGGCGTCGAGGGCGCCGCGGAAGATTCCGGGGAACGCGAGCACATTGTTGATCTGGTTCGGGAAGTCGCTGCGGCCGGTGGCCACAACGGTCGCGTACTTCGCGGCGATGTCGGGGGCCACCTCGGGGGTGGGGTTCGACAGGCCGAAGATGATCGCTTCGTCGGCCATCTTCGCCAGGTGCGCCTCGTCGATGGTGCCGCCGGAGACGCCGATGAAGGCGTCGGCTCCGTCGAGGGCCTCGCCGATCCCGCCGGAGATCCCGCGCGGATTCGTGGCGGAGGCGATGGCCTGCTTGGTCTCGGACAGGTCGGATCGGCCGGATTCGACGATGCCCTTGGAGTCGAGGACGACGACATCGGTGACGCCGGCGTCGGCGAGGATCTTCGCCACTGCGACGCCTGCGGCACCTGCGCCGGAGACGACGACCTTGATCGAGTCGAAGGACTTGTCGACCACGCGCAGCGCGTTCGTCAGCGCCGCGAGGACGACGACGGCGGTGCCGTGCTGGTCATCGTGCATGACCGGGATGTCGAGCGCGGCCTTGACGCGGTCCTCGATCTCGAAGCAGCGCGGGGCCGAGATGTCCTCGAGATTGATCGCGCCGAAGGTCGGGGCCATGCGGATGATGGTCTCGACGATCTCGTCGGTGTCGTTGGTGTCGAGCACGATCGGGATCGCGTTGAGACCCGAGAAGCTCTTGAACAGGGCGCACTTGCCCTCCATCACCGGCAGGGACGCCTGCGGCCCGATGTCGCCGAGGCCGAGCACGGCCGAACCGTCGGAGACGACCGCGACGAGGCGGCCGGTCCAGGTGTGCGTGCGAGCCAGCTGCGGCTCGTCCTTGATCGCGGTGCAGACCTTGGCCACGCCCGGCGTATAGGCGATCGAGAGATCGCGCTGAGTCTGCAGCGGGCTCGTGAGCTCGGCGGACAGTTTGCCACCCTCGTGCGCGGCGAAGATCTCCTCATCGGTGATCGGAGACTGCGAGTTCTGGTCGGAGGCGGTGGAGTTATGGGCGGTGGTCGTCATGGTTGATCCTCGTGGTTGTGCGACGGCAGGGCGGTGCCGGTGCCATCGGCAGTGATCGTCGAAGCGCCGAGGCCCGTGTGGGTGCGTCGACAGCAGAGCTCGAATGAGCTCGAATGAACTCGAATGAGCTCGTCGACGGTGACGAACCGGAATGAGTTCGTCGACGGCGGTCGGAACGAAGAACTGGTCACCAGTGAAGGATGATCGGTGACGTCTGCGCGTCCCGTGGTGCAGACCCTAGGTGAAGGGCGCCGCGGTTGCGCGCTGTGCGGATACGGCTCGCATGGGGCGAGTACCGACCTCATGGGTCGCATCCGGCAACCCGATCAGCATAACCGATGACCTCCCTCATTTCACGCGAAAATTCGCTTAAATCGAGGCCGCATGTCCGCTGAGGTGGCATGTTCTGCAGACCTTTCGCCGAGGCGGCTCCCCGCTTCCCGTTCCCCGTGGCAGTTCCTTGTGTCGGTCTTTGTGTCGGGTTCTGTGCCGGTTCCTGTGTCGGTTCCTGTGTCAGTGGCGGATGCGAGGATGATCAGAGAACGAAAGCACAGTTCATACGAAATCGAGAAATATTCGAATCTATTTTATTTTTGCTATGGCCACTGGCTTTTTGATCGTGTATCATGATGCTAAGAGCTTTTCAAATCAGCCACACTACTCCGACAACGAGGTCCGAGGCAGGTGAGAACAACATGAAGGGCACCACTACCCGGTCGGCTCCGCCGCGGGCCGGCAAGCCGGGAGCGACGAAGCCGTCACCGCGCTATGCCATCCGCTTCGAATCGAACATGACCCGATTCGCGGAGGTCGCGACAGCCTCGGATCGTGCCCATTTCGCGGTCCTCGAGTCAGCTGCCGGAGTGGTGCTCGAGCAGATCTTCCTCAACCTCGAGTTCTCAGTGCCCGAGGGCTCCGAACCTTTCCGTTGCGAGACGATCGCAGGAACTCTGGCCCGTCGAGACGGGGAAGCAGAGGGAGACATCGAGGCCCGTCGCAGCGGAACCGACCGTCAAGCCGCCAGCGACCGTCCGGCCGGCAGCGGCCGAACCGTCAGTCAGACTGCCGAGACGACTTCCTCGTCTCTCGTGCCCTACGACGAAGAGTTCGCTCGTGCCCAGAAGAAGGAGGCCGCAGAGTCCGCTCGACGCTTGCTTCCGGAGTTTCCCGAGTTCGATCCCCACACGTGTTTTGCGACGTGGGTCTACGACAACGTCGAACCCGAAGACCTGGTCGAGATCTCGACCGCGCTCGGCACCAACACCCCTCGCACCTATCGGCAGCTGTCAGCGGCGATGACGATCCTCTACGGCCTCCCCCGTTTCGCCGACCGCGTCCGTCGTGGCCAATTCACTCAGGCTCATATCGACGTCGTCTCCCAGCTGTGCCGCAATCTTGCATTCCAGCACCTTCCCGACGTCGACTCGTTCCTGGCCACTAAGCGGGCCGATATCACTTGCGAGACTCTGCGCAGGGCACTGCAGAAGATGATCAGCCTGCTCGTACCTCCGACCGACCTGACCGAGATCGCCACGAAGCGTCGTCGGGTCGATGTCGAAGGCAGCAAAGACGGCTCGGCCTGCCTCATCGTAAGCGGTCCCTCGGCGGAGATCTACTCCTGCTACAACCGCATCCGCGCCATGGCACGCGCTGTCCATGGGAAGAACACGACGACGTTCAATCTGCCGTCCGGGATGGAGCTGAACGACGATCGGACCATCGACCAGCTCCAGTACGACCTGCTGATCAGGCCGGTCCCCGAACTGAGCGTCAAAGTCCTCTCGGTCGACCCGATCACAGGCATCCGAACCACCCGCGAAGCTCCACTGCTCGATGCCGACGGGGAAATGGTTCCCGGAGTCGATTCCGACGCCGGTCTTGAGGACTTCGCCGAAACAGTGGCAAGGAAATCAACGAGTTCGGGATCGGCTGGTGGCTCGCCCACGATCTCAGGATCGCCTCGGGTCGCACCCACGAGTCCAGGAACGCCCCCAGTCGCACCCACGAGTCCGGGCGGAATGCCCAGGCAGCACCCGGCGGACGTCGAACAGTCCGACGACTGCGCTGCCGGCTCTGCGTTCCGCCCGGACTCCGAGGACAACCTCGGTCCCGTGGAGTATTGGGTGAAGCTGCGGATGCCGACCAGTCAGTGGTGGCTGTCGCAGCAGGCCGCCACCGTCGCAACCGTTCCTTTCCTCACCCTGACCGGTGACTCGGAGCTGCCGGGCACTTTGGCCGACGGCTCGCCGATTCCCGCCGAGGTGGCCCGCACGATCGCTGGTCGTTCGAAGACCATCCAGAGGATCCTCACCGACCCCGCCACCGGAACCCCGATCGATGCGAAGGCCACGAGCTATCCGGTTCCGAAGGATCTGCGGAAGACTTTGGTAGAGCAGTGGAACAACTGCACCGTTCCCGGTTGCCAGCGCACAGCGGAGAAGTCTGAGATGGACCATGTCATCCCGTTCTTCCACCTCGACCCTCTCAAAGGAGGGCTCACTCGGTTTGGCAACCTCCACCCGCTGTGCAAAAAACATCATGCGCTCAAGACTGCCGGTCGCCTGGGGGTCACTATGCCTGATTCCTGGCAGCTCGACTACGACTTCCGGCACGGAATCTCCACCACGGTGTCGCCTCCCGACCAGCCGATCAATATCGCTCAAGCTCTGGAATTCGCAGCCCTGGCCGACATGCGCCCTGAGCGTTGGCGGCTGCCCGAGCAGATGGCCCCGCCTCCCCCGATGGTGCTCGAACTCATGCCTGGTGAATCGTTGATTCGCCAGCGCGACGAGGCCAAGCGCCTCGCGGAGGAACGGGAAGCCCGGAATCGACGACTGTCACAGGCGCTCCAGGATCAGCGCACAGCACGACAGCGGAGGATGGTGCAGCGATCTCTCGATTGGGAGAATGCCGTATTCCAGCTCTGCCTCCCACCCGGTTCCGATGCGTCATCGATGAAACAGCTGACCGGCAACCGCTACTTCGCCGAATTCACAGAACGCATGCGCCGTAAGAGTCGAAACAAGACTGGCACATCTGCGTCTGCCAAGTCCGCAGCCCGAGACCTCTCAACCGACAGCAGCACGACTGACACAACTGCGTCCGGCACACCCACAACCGCTGACCGTGAAGGCGGCGCTCGCGAAGGAGACAACAGCCGCTCCCGCCGAGGCGTCGGCTCAGGAGCCAACGACCCCTGGGACGCTCGTTACACCGGTAACCAAGTGAACTGGGATCGCGACCTCGAAGTCGATCCGCCGCCGTTCTGATCACGTATACGAACCCGACAAACCATCCTTCCCCCTCTCGGACCGCGCATCGCTTCCCGGCGCACATAACCCTTCGAAAACCGTGCTTTCCTTCCCCGCCCGACACTCTCCGGACAATCCGGCACTGATCGTCGAAACGGGTTAGGCTCGCTGATGGAGCGGGCGCGGCCCGCCTTCTCTTATGTTTTTCCTCAGCAGGAGTGGAATATGGGCGTGCTCTTTCTGGTCCGACACGGACAGGCCTCATTCGGCACCGACGACTACGACCGCCTGTCCGACCTCGGCAAAGAGCAGAGCCGCATCACAGGCAGCCACCTCGGCGCGCAGAGTGTGCATCCCGTTCGCATCGTCCACGGTCAGATGCTGCGTCAACGACAGACCGCTGCGGGCGTCGTCGAGGGCCTCGGGCTTCAGCTGGAGACCGATATCGACCCCGGGTGGAACGAGTTCAGCGCCTGGGAGCTCACGGGCGCGCTGGGCAAGACGGATCCTCGTGCGAAGCACGATTCGAAGATCTTCCAGACCGAGCTGGAACGCGGCTGCGCCCGTTGGGCCAGCGGTGACTTCGACACGGAGTACGGGGAGACGTTCTCTGAGTTCACCGACCGAGTCGACGGCGCGCTCGAGAAGGCATTCGCGACGATGAGCTCGGGTGAGGCGACGATCGTCGTCTCGAGCGCCGGAGCGATCTCCTGGACGGCGGCTCGGCTGCTCGGCGGGGGCTTCGACCAGTGGATGGCGTTCAACCGGGTGACCATCAACACCGGCATCACGAAGATCATCACCGGGCGCAACGGCACCAGCCTCATCTCCTTCAACGACCACGGGCACCTTCCGCCGGCCGACGTCACGTACCGGTGAGCCGGCTTCGCCGATCCGCCTGACCGACCTGCGTCGTTGATTTTCGGCGCCACTGTCGACAAACGCCAGAGGCGGAGCCGATGTGGTTCGGCTCCGCCTCTGTTTACGTCTCACGCTCGCGCATCATCACATCTGGGCGGTCTTCCGCCGCCGCGACACGAGGACAGCAGCGATTCCACCAATGATGAGGACCACACCGAGGAGGCCGAACGTCACTGTCCCCGCGGCGCCTGTCCTCGGCAGTCGATCGCCGTCACTGCCGCGATCGTTTCCGTCGGTGTCGCTCGCAGATCCAGCGGCTGAGGTGCCGTCGCCGGCGGTCGCGCTCGACGCAGCGGCATCCGCGTCGATCGTGCCCGACGCAGCATCATCCGCATCGGAGCTCGTCGCAGCCGACCCGTTCGAGTGATCAGCATCCGAATCCGTGGTCGCGGAGTCATCGCCGTTCTAGTTCGCCGAGGTTGAGCTAGTGGCATCCGGATTCATCGACGAGTCCGCGTCAGGATTCTTCGAAGAGTCCGCATCAGGGTCGGCCGAGGAGCCTACGTCCGAGTCCTTCGACGCGTCGTCCTTTCCATTCGGATCAGTCGAGGCATCGTCCTCGCCCTCGGGATCCTTGGACGCGTCGTCCTCTCCAGTCGGGTCGGTCGAGGCGTCGTCGTCGCCCTCGGAATCCTTCGAACCATCGTCTTCACCAGTCGGGTCAGGCGAGGCGTCGTCGTCGCCCTCGGGATCATTCGAGGCATCATCTTCGCCGTCGGGACCCGCTGAGGCGCCGGCATCCGGATCACCGGCACCGACGTCCTTCTTGTTGACCACGTCGGAGAACGTCGCCTTCCGCTTCTCACCGTTGATCGTCACGGTCTGCGACTCGTCCGAGAGCACGTATCCATCGGGAGCGCTGGTCTCCTTCACGGTGTAATCGCCCCAGGCCAGATCCGTGACTTCGAACCGGCCGGCAGCCTCATCGGCGTCATGCTCTCCGTTGTCGGCCACGACGAAGTCCTTGCCGTCCGGCCCCGTGAGAGTGAACTCCGCTCCGGCGAGCGCCTTCCCGTCTTCGTCGACCTTCTTCCAGCTCAGCGCCCCAGGAATCTGCTCGTTGACGATCCGGCAGGCGATGATCGCGTCGGTGTCGACCGCCTCGGTGAGTTCGAATCCATCGGCGATGTTCCTGGTGCCGACTTTGCGTCCATCCGCGGTGCACACCGCGTTCGATCCGGCCTGCTGCTGCAGCCGGTAGCCTTCCTGCTGCTTCTCCGTGGCCTGCACGCCTTCGGCCGGCGTCTTCAGTTTGAAGCTCACCGTCCCGTCAGCGCTGGTGGTCTTCTCGACTCCGTCCACAGAGTCCGGGGACGAGATCGTCCAGCCCTCACCTGGGAACTTCGCAGTCGTCTTTCCGTGCTCCCCGACTCCGGGGTCGATGAGTTTCGTGACGTTGAGAGTTCCGCGGCAGCTCTTCGTGGCGATCTCACGGAGCTGTTCGGTCAGCACGGAGTAGTCGGAGACCACGTAGTAGTCCTCGCCTGCGGTCTGACCGGAGACCAGCTTGATGTTGGCCTCGTTGATCTCGCTGCCCACCCCCAAGCCGACGATCTTGGTTCCCTGCGACTTCAGCGCGTTCGCCGACTCGATGGCCTTGTCGATGTCGATCTGGTCGGTCCGCGTACCGCGGTCGGTGTTGCCCCGCTCGGATCCCGGCACTCCGTAGGCTGTGGGTTTGCCGTCGGTGACGAACAGGACCAGATCGTGGTCCGTTCCGTCGAGCTGTCCGAGTCCGCGGTCCCAGTTCGTGCCGCCTGAGTCCTGCGGCACTCGCCGGAGCGAGTCGATCCGCTCGTTGAGCGCGTTCACGGAATCGGTGGTGGCGACGGACGTACTGGCGATCGGCTCGTTGGTGCCATCGGGGCCGAAGGTTGCGAAGGAGTTGACAGACACCCTGCTCGGGGTTCCGGCGAGACCGCCGGCGACGGCCTTCGCGGCCGCCTTCGAATCAGCGACATCGCGATCGGACAGAGAGTTCGACAGGTCGAGGACGACGCCGATATCGAGGCCGCACCTGTCTGCCAATGAGGGGTTCGGCTGGGGTTCGGGCGCAGCCTGCGCAGGTGCGACGGCAGCGCCGAGGAAGGCGAACGAGGCAAGGACGGACGATGCGAGGATCGCCGCCCCGTGCTTCGTCAGAGGATGTCGCGGTAGAGACAAGGGGATGCTCCTTCAGAAAGGGCCCACCGACTGCACGTTCGTTGAACGACAGGCGAGGGGATGCACTGACGATGGCGGGTTGAGGCGGCCCTGCAGCCACGTGGTTCCGCAGGGCCGTCTCGGATGAGTCCGGGACTCGGAGGGGACCCGAATAGGCGGCTGTGCAACCGCCGGCTCGGGCGTGGAGCGGCCTTGGGTCTTGACCTCTCCACAGATTGAGACCCGCGTGCGGCTGCTTTCGTTCGCGAGTTCCGAAAGTTTTTCTCCACAGCACGGAAACACCGAGTCGCTCCTGCTCCCCCGGCCGACATTCCCCCGGTCCCGGCCGACGTTTCGCCCTTGTTCCGTCGAGCCGCGAGTGTTTGGGACGCCGAGAACTTCTCCTGTAGAGTTTCAGCACTCCCCCGAAATGCCCCGAACTGTTCCCCGAATCACAGTTGAGGTCCCCATCATGCATATTCAACAGCGACGTCCGTGCCCCTCCCCCGAGGCGCTGAGCCGATGACCGAGGCATGGTCCTCTTCGGCCGACGATTCCCATTCCCCATTCGGACTTCCGCGCACGAGCAGCGAGCTCAGCGACTCCGAGCTCTGTGCCCGCATCCGGCACCACCGGCCCGATTCCTCTGCCGGACGCTCAGCGTTCGGCGAGCTCTATGCCAGGCATCGGCTGCCCGCACTCCATCTCGCGCTGCGCCTCAACCGCGACCGCAGTCGAGCCGTGGACGCCGTCGCCGAGGCTTTCGCCAAGATCTGGCGCGCGTGGGGACAGAACGCGGGCCCCGAGGAGTCATTCAAGCCCTACCTCATGGCCGCTGTGCGCTCCGAGTCGTACCGGCGCACTGCGACGAACCGCGCCACCACGGTCGTCGAGCCCGAGGTGCTGACGTTCCTCGCCGACAGCGAACCGAGCGACCACGCCGCCGAGGTGGCTGAACGCGATCAGCTCGGCCGAGCGTTCCGAGGACTCCCCGACACATGGCAGAGCGCGCTCACCCTGATCGACATCGACGGGACACCGACCGCCGATGCGGCCGAGTCCATGGACCTGTCTCCGAACTCGTTCAGCTCGCTCCTCCGCCGCGCCCGGGAAGGTCTCCGGGCCGCCTACCTGCAGGAGCACGTCGAACCGAGTCCTCCCGAGTGTGCGGAATACTCCGCCGAACTCGCACGCTTCGTCCGCCAGCAGCTGAGCCCGAAACGCGCCGAGGCGATCGAGGCGCATCTCAGCCACTGCAGTCACTGCCGCCGTCAGTCCTTCAGACTCCGCAGTCTCAACACGACGTTCCGGGCGTGGATCACGCCTGCCGCTCTCGCCGCCGCGCTCATCGAGATCGGCCATTTCCCCGAAGGGGCATTGCTGCTGTCCGAAGGAAGCACGATCGGCGTCGCGTCCGCACCGCACTCGAGCTCCGCCGCTCCTGAACCCCACTCGAGCGCACTCGCCGGGGGGTTCGAAGAGCAGCGCAGGCACAGCGGCTGCGGGAAGCTCCGGCGGCAGCACGGCCGGCATCGCAGCGGGGGCCTCGGCGGTCAAGGTCGCAGTCGCAAGCATCGCCGCGACCGCGGCGATCGCGGCGATCGCGGCCGGTACTGTCACACTCGTGAATCTTCAGAACGACTCTGCCCCGCAGACCGCCGCTGCGGCGGAGACCTCCTCGGCGCCTGCCGCCTCGACACCGCCGACACCTCGGCCGACGTCTTCACCGGAAGCGACAGCGTCGGAAGACGGCAGTGGGAAGAGCGCGGGTGCAGAGGAACGCCCGGAGAAGGCGGGCCCCGAACGCTCCAATCCGCGCGACGAGGCTCGAACGCCGGGCCAACGTGAGGAACCGTCGCCGGAGACGGAGGACGCCCATGCGCCCGACGCTGAAGCGGAGAGCCAGCCGGCTGGCCCGGGTGACCGGGATGAGCCTCGACAGGAGGACAAGGAGAATCAGCCCGCCGAGGCTCCGCCTGAGGAACCGGATGAGCCCTCACCTGCGAGGACCACCGAGACTGCCGGGCCCACCCCGGCCGAGGAGCCGACGGCTGAGAGTGATCCCGAACCGGAGCCGACGGACTCTGACGAGCACAGTCCCGAGCCGAGCAGCACGCCCTCACCCGAGCCCGAACCGGATTCCGACGCGGAAGCAGAAGGAACCAACGCTTCGGATGCCGATGGTGAAAACACTTCGGATGCCGATGGCGAAGACGGGGCCGATGGATTCCATTGCCACGACTTCGGCTGGTGGGAGTACTGCCACTGAGTCACCCGGAGGACGCTCTGCTCAGCCGATTCGCGATTCGCCGACTGCTTCATGGACCTCTGAGGAAGCATCCGCGGCCACCTCGTCGATTGCATCGATCTCCGAGTTGAGGTCTCGGCCCCGGGTCTCCGGAGCTGCGAGTGCTCCGACAAGCCCGCAGGCGGCGAACAGGATGAGAACGAGGGCGACGGGCCACCAGGTTCCCGTGATCGCGGCGACGAGCGAGGCGGCGATGACAGGCGCGAGGCCACCGGAGACCGTCGAACCGATCTCTTTGATCGTCGTCATGAACGTGTAGCGATGCTTCGAGCCGAACAGTTCGACCAGCCAGCTCGACTCGACGCCGTAGAGGTTCGGTACGGGACCGGCGATGAAGAACGCGAAGACGCCGGCGATGACGATCGGATTGCCCGTCTCGATGAGCAGCATCGCCGGGACGGCGAATCCGATCTGGACGAGGGTGATGGTGATGAAGACTGCACGTCGGCCGTACCGATCGGTGAGAGTGCCGACCCAGGGCACAGTCGCGAAGCCGATGACAGTGCCGATCATCAGCCCGGTCGTCACCACGGACGAGTCGACGCCGATAGTGGACACGACCCATCCGACCATGAAGCCCTTGACGAGGTAGACGGACGCGTTCTCGCCCATCCGGATGCCGAGTGCGATGAGGAACGACTTCTTCGACTTTGCCGCCTCGGCCCAGATGCTCGGCTGCTGCCTCTTCGCCTCCTGCTGCTGCTCCCGACGCTGTTTCGCCTCTTCGAAGACCGGCGACTCTCGAACCCGGGTGCGGATCATCAGGGCGACGAAGGTCGTGACGATGCTGAGCAGGAAGGGGATGCGCCAGCCCCAGCTGAGGAATTGCTCATCGGGCATGAGAGTGAGCAGCGACCACAGAGCAGTGGCGAGGAAGACGCCGCTGTTGGTGCCCATGGCCACGATCGCGCCGAAGAGTCCGCGCTTCTTCACAGGTGAGGACTCGACGAGGAGCACCGAGGCACCTGCGAGCTCCGCACCGGCGCCGAATCCCTGCACCAGGCGCAGCAGCACGAGGAGGGCAGGTGCCCAGACCCCGATCTGCGCGTACGTCGGCAGCAGACCGATGCCTGTGGTTCCGATGCCCATGATCGTGAGCGTGATGATGAGGACGAGGCGACGTCCGTGCTTGTCCCCGACCCTGCCGAAGACATATCCGCCGACGGGTCGGACGAGGAAGCCCGAACCATAGACGCCGAGGCTGGAGATGAGTGCGACCGCAGGCGTTTCGTTCGGGAAGAACAACGGCCCGAAGACCAGTGCAGTGGCCAGGGTGTAGAGGGTGAAGTCCATGTACTCCAGGGAGCTGCCCAACCACGATGACCATGCTGCGCGTCGCAGTTCGGTCGGTGTGACGTCGGGATCCTGAGTTCTGGTGGTAGGTGTCGTCGTTGACATCGGCTCTCTCTTCGGAGTGTTCGGTGGGTGGAACGGGCAGCAGTGCCGGAAGCGGCACCGCAACGGATGTATCGGGATCAGCGCAGGTAGATGCGGCTGGGATCGAGCTCTTCGCGCAGGAGGCGCAGCTCTTCCCTGCTCGGGGGTTCGGTCGTCGTGAGGGCCTCGGAGACCTTGAGATCCCATCCGGTGCGGGCGACCACCTCGGCGGCATCGACTCCCGGATGGATCGAGGTCAGCGTCAGTTCTTCATCGGGTTCGGATCTGGTCATGACGCCGAGGTCGGTGATCACGTGAGTCACACCAGCACCTGCCGGTGGCGTCCCCGCCTCGGCGCTCTTCGCCTGGTGCGGACTCGGGGAAGTCACGAAGTCGAGGGTCTCGACGAAGGTGCGCGGAGTGTGGCGGCGCATAACGAGGAATACTTCGGCGGCGCCGGCCATGACTTCGATGGCACCTCCCGAGCCGGGCAGTCGCGAATCCGGGTGGTCCCAATCCGAGCCGATGAGGGTGGAGTTGAGGCTGCCGTACCTGTCGACCTGGGCGGCACCGAGGAATCCCACGTCGATGCGCTGTCCCTGGAGGACGTAGGCGAAGAGGTGGGTCATCGGCATCACCGAGGCGGCCCCGGGGACGAGGATGGAATCGGAGATGCTGCGCGGCAGCGCCGGCGGCCGCGCGCCGGTCACCCCGGACTCGTAGACGATCTCGATCTCCGGTGCCACAGTGTGCTGGGCAAGTGAGACGGCAAGCGTCGGCAGTCCGTGGCCTGCGAAGACGACACGACGGGCAGCCAATGCCCTGGCCGAATGGATGGTCAGCAGCTCGCTGCTCGTCACGGACTCCGGTCCCTCCGCATCGGCGATGGTGACTTCGGCGGTGCTCTCTGTGCGAGCGGTCGCAGTCATACTCGGCCTCCGTAATTCACTGGTGTCGAAAAGGTGTCGCGGATGCTCAGCCGGTCGAAGCGGTCGAGCCCGATCCGGGAGAGGAACTCTTCGTGGTCGGCGGTGCCGTGGATGTTCTCCTCGAGCCAGGCGCTCACCGCAGAGGCCTCGCGTGCGAGCGTCGACCATGCGCGGGAGAACTCGTCGTCCCGGTCGTAGTAGCCCTGCACCGCGTGCGGGTGCGAACCGCGCGGAACCGGTACGACGGAGTCGACGATGTGCGCGGGAATGATCGTGCGATTCGGATCGGAGCGGACGATGTCCTCATCGACGATCTCCTCCACGGTGACGACGAGGCGACGACCGGCGAATGCGGCTTCCGTCTGGATGCCGAGCATCCCCCACGCCTGAACATTGCCCTGGCTGTCGGCGCGCTGAGCGTGAACGATCGTGAGGTCGGGGTTGAGCGCGGGAACGACATGGATCGACGGTCCTCCGTACGGGTCGTCGACCGTTCTGATCCGCGGGTTCTTCTTCGCCAGATCGCTGCCGCGGTAGGAGGCGATCGGCTGGAACGGCAGCTTCGCAGCCCCGGCCTGATAGCGGGCGACCATGCCGCCATGGCTGTACTCGTCGAACCACAGGGGCTCCGGGTCGCAGTGTTCGACGCGGCGACGGAGTTCGTAGAGGGACCCGGCGGAGCTGTTGGCCACGAACGATGAGATGAGCCCCTGCAGGCAGCCGGCTCCGAGCAGTTGGTCGACGATGACATCGCAGGACATCCTCGCGAGAGTGAGACCGGAGAACCGCTGCCGAATGATCTCGTGGGCGGCGGCCACGGGAACGAGGTGGCCGAACCCTTCGAGTGCCACGGTGTCCCCATCGTTCAGATGTGTGCTGACTGCCTCTGACAGACTCGCTGTCTTATCGACCATGGTCCTCCTCGAACGCCGATCCGCTGTGATCCACCTCATCTTCGCAAGATCATTTATGCTAGTCCAATACCAAACTATGGAGCGATTGTTCCCGTTTCAGCATGAGAATCCTCATGGCCTCAGCTGACGGAGCGCAGCCGGCCGGACCGAAGGGAGAGGCGCAGGCACATGAACCTCAAGCAGATCCGGGCATTCCTCGTCATGGCGGAAGAACTCCACTTCGGTCGTGCCGCCGTGCGGCTGCACATGTCCCAACCGCCGCTGAGCCGACTCATCCGAAGCCTGGAGACCTCACTCGGCACCCAGCTCTTCCAACGCACGACGCGAGCGGTGACCCTCACAGCCGCCGGTGAGGCACTGGTCGAGCCCGCTCGGGCGATCGTCACGAGCTTCGAACTCGCCGCCTCTGCTGTGAAGTCCGCCGGCCAGGGCGAGATCGGGCATCTGCGATTGGCGTTCACGGGCATCGCCACGCATGAGCTCGTCGGCAGCCTCTCGCAGGAGGTGCGACGGACCCACCCCGGTATCCAGCTGTCTCTGCAGAGTGCGTCATTCGCGATGCCCGTACTCGATCACATCACCGACGGGTCCTTCGACCTCGCATTCGGCCTTTGGCCGTTCGTTCCGCAGTCGATCGCGACGAGCACCATCTCCGAGGAGACCCTCGTCGTCGCCTTGCCCCACGAACATGCTCTGGCGGACAGAGAGTCCGTGTCCATGGCGGACCTCGAAGCTGAAGACTTCATCACTCTGCCGCACAACCCGGGCTCGCTGACCATCGAGAGACTCCACTCTTTGGCCCATGCCGCGGGATTCAGCCCGAGAGTCGCCCAGACGGCTCCGGACACGTGGACGATCCTCTCCCTCGTCGGAGCCGAGTTCGGCTGTTCGGTCACCGTGTCATCGGTTCCCCGCAATGTCACCTTCCCCAAGGTCAGATTCGTCCCCCTCGACGATGAACAGGGACCCTATCCCCTCCTCATGGCCTGGCGCAGGGACGATGACCGGCCCGCCCTCCACGAGGTTCGGCGTCTGGCAGGAACGCTGTGCGCTCAGGAGCTGTGTTCGTAGGAGCTGGCCCTCAGGAGCTGCGCCTTTAGGATCAGGCACATCGGCCCCCTGGAACCGCTCAGTCCTGCCGGATCCGGTGGGCGTGCGCCACGGCCTCGGCGCGGCTGCGCACACCGAGTTTGCGGTAGAGCGCGGACAGGCGGTTCTTCAGCGTCCCGGACACGACTCCGAACTCCCTGGCGATCTGCGCCACGGACTTCGGGGAGTCGATCGCGAAGAGCAGCGACATCTCGGCCGGGGTGAGGTCGGTCGGGGTGGTCGGCGGTGCCGGAGAGGTCTCCGGAAGTTCGAGCAGTCGTCTCTGCAGCACCGCCGTCGTCACCCCATCGCCGCTGAAGGACCCGGCCAGCGCGTCCCATCCGGGGTGGTCGGCCGAGGCCGAGATGAGCGCTTCCCTGGCCGTCTTCGACAGCTGCACGAGGGCGAACGCCGACGAGGAGATCGCACAGTAGTCGAGCACATGGGCGAAGGCCTCGACAGCCTCGTCACCTCGGCCTTCGTGATGGAGGATGTCGGCACGCAGAGCCATGGCGCAGCTCTTGAGCCTGGGCCCCTGATCTCCATTCAGGATCTGCGCGGTCTCCGACCACAGCCGGTCGTGCTGTCCGAAGGCCAGGGCCTGCCGGGCCTTGACGATCGAGTAACCGGGGCTCTGCGGTCCCATGTGATCACCCAGATCCTGCAGGGTCTTCGCCTCCCCGGCCGCCACGAGAACGAAACCGGCGATGTTGATGAGGGCCGACAGCCGCGAGCTCGGGACACCCGCCATCGGCGTGAACGCGATCCGCGCGTTCTCCGTCAGCAGCTTCGCCGCGATCGAGGCCCGCCCTCGGCACACATAGTAGAGACTGCGGGCGATGTCGGGAATCGGCCCGAGGAACTGAGCGGGCCTCGCCGCGTCGAGCTCGGCCAGGAAACGACCGGCGGCTTCGAGGTCGAGCCGGTCGAGACTGCGCATCATCTCGATGCACACTGCCGTGCGCTCTTCCGGCAGCGCCTCCATTCCGAACCTCCGGGCACTGTCCCGCGCCCGCTCCAGACTGCGATCCATGTCCGATCCGTACCCGTGCCCCATTCCCGCCAGAGCCGTCTCCACCAGCCCGCCGAGCAGCGGGTGCGGCGAGTTCGGAGCGTAGATCTCGGCGAACTGGACGACCCGCTGAAGCACCCCCACCGCTTCGGGGAAGCGCCCGGCGATGACCAGGTTCCGCCCGTGCTCGAGGTTGAGCTCGGCCTGCAGCATGAGCGTGGGCCCAGGTGCCCCCGCGCCGAGGCTGCGCAGTCGTGCCCGCCCGACCTCGATCACGTCCAACGCCGCTTCGTTCTCCCGGTTCAGCCGGTGCGTGCGCGCTTCGAGCATGGTCAGCACGGTCAGCTCGTCAGCGGTCAGCGCGGGCGCGGATTCGGCGAACAGCCGACCGTGCAGTTCGGGCAGGACGATGCTGTCGAAGTCGGTAGCGGCCAGCAGTTCGGCCGCGTCATCGGTGCCGAGCCGCGTTCGCGTGGAGTCGATCCGGCGGGCCGCGCTGCGGGCCAAGGTGAGGATCGGATTCGTCGCCAGCACATCCTCGGGGACGCTGAGATAGGCCTCGATGGAACTGGGCGCATCGATGAAGACGTTGGCCGAACGGCGCGCCCACGCCCGTTCGAGCACACGCCAACCCCTGATCTCGAGGACGAGGTCGAGGAGTTCGGCGAGCCCGTCCCGACTGTCCGAACGCTGCCGACCCACGGCATCGGAGATGGCCGCCCCGAGGGCCTCGTGCGGGCTCTTCGCGGCCAGGCTCGTGTCGACGGAGGTGACGCGGCGCATGAGTGCGCGGATGAGGTCCGGAACCGCGAACACCGCATCGGTGTCGGCGGATGCGGTGAGCAGGCCCTCTGCGGTCAGCAGCGAGGTGAGGTCCTCGGGCGTGGCCGTAGTCGTCACCTCGGCGGCGGTGAACGCGGCATGGACCAGGTCGACCATGCTCGAGGTGATCTGCGGGGTCCACGCGAACAGAGCGAGCAGGTAGAGAGCCCCGTCCTCGCGCGAGGTGCCGGACACCGTAGGAGTGAGCGCGGGGGCGAGCATCGCCACCGTCCGGTCCGGATCCGTGTCGGTCACCGGGACACCGGCGTCGACGCGGGCCCGCACAAGCGCGCCGGCGATGCGCGTGCGGCCGCCGCTTGCACGGAACAGCTGGTCGAGGTCGGCCTCGGCCAGGGATTCGTCGAGGTCGATCGCTGCAGCGAATTCCGCCGCCGAGGCGGCACGAGGTCCGAATTGCGCATCGAATGACGGGGCCTGAGGAGTCGACTCGTCCGGTTTCTCGGGAAGGTTCGAAGGTCTGGCTTTCACGATTGGGGATCTTCTCTCTCGTCTCGGCGCAGGCCGAGGTGGCAGCCGGGGAGCTGCGGGGATAGGGGACGTGCGTTTCACAGTATGGCAGAGTTCGATCGTTACACAACCGAGACAACATCTGACGTTTTTAGTTTAACTTTTAACCTATCATTGGATGGTGGAACACCCCTCTTCGAGAATCCGGAAGTGATAATGACCCAGCAGCCGCCTGCCCCGATGAACCACTCAGGCCAGTGGAACCCCGCGCCGCCCGCATATGGGCAGTACCAGCCCCTCGCCGGGCAGAAATCGTTCCTCGCTACGTGGCTGCTGGCGTGGCTGCTCGGCGGGTTCGGTGCCGATCGCTTCTATCTGGGCAAGATCGGAACGGGCATCCTCAAGCTCATCACCCTCGGCGGCTTCGGCCTGTGGTCGCTGATCGACCTGATCCTCACCCTGGCCGGTGCGCGGAAGGACAAGCACGGTCTGCCCCTCCAGGGCTATGACCAGAACAAGAAGATCGCCTGGATCGTCACCGGCATCTTCTTCGTTCTGGGACTCATCATCGGCGGAGTCGCTGCAGTCTCTGCTCCGGCACCGCAGACCGACGACTCGTCGATCGTCTCGGAGGCCGAAGAGGCAGCCGATGAGGCCCCCGTGGCCGACCCGGCGGAGGAACCTGCTGACGAGCCCGCCGAGGCGGAGCCCGCGGCGGAAGAAGAACCCGCCGAGGAACCGGCCGAAGAACCGGTCGCCGAAGAGCCTGCGGAGGAAGCGCCCGCTGAAGAACCGGCTGACGAGGAGGACGATTCGAGCGTTCCCGCCGAGTACACCTCAGCCCTGACGTCTGCCGAAACCTACTCGGACATGATGCACATGAGCAAGCAGGGCATCTTCGATCAGCTGACGAGCGAATACGGCGACCAGTTCTCCGAGGACGCAGCACAGTACGCCATCGACAACATCAAGGCGGACTGGAACCAGAACGCGCTGGAAACGGCGAAGACCTACCAGGACGATATGGCGATGTCACCCAATGCCATCCACGAACAGCTCACGAGTGAGTACGGCGAACAGTTCACCTCCTCGGAAGCCGACTACGCGATCGAGCACCTCAACGACTGAGACGGCTCAGACCCCGGTCTCGCGCTGAAACAACGCGTGACCTGCATAAGCGGGCGAAGGAAACGATTCCTTCGCCCGCTTTACGTCCACCGGTACTCATATTCCGGTCGACCCGGCGTTCCGTGGCGGGGCTGTTTGACCGCCTGCTTCGTCGCGACCAGATGCTCGAGGTAGCGGCGCACGGTCACGCGTGAGAGTTCGAGCGCCTGCCCGACCTCGGTGGCCGAGACCGGAACCTCGGATTCGCGCACCTCGGCCGAGACTGCCTCGAGCGTTTCGGCGATCAGCCCCTTGGGCAGTCGAGTCGCCGAGACCGAGCGCAGCGCCGACAGCGCATTGTCGACCGAGGCCTGAGTCGCCAGCGAGCCGGACCCGGTGAGCCCGCGCCGGAACTCCCGCTGATTCTCCAGCTTCTCCCTGAACACGGCGAAGGTGAAGGGTTTGATGAGGTACTGGGTGATGCCCGTCGCGATCGCCGAGCGGATCACCTGCAGATGCCTCACCGCGGTGATCGCGATGATGTCGACGTCCTTGCCGCGCGAGTTCAGCCGCTGCGCGACTTCGAGCCCGTGCGAGTCAGTGAGGTTCATGTCGAGCAGGACGATCTCGACGGGAGTGCCGCCCGCGTCGAGTTCGTCGACGCGCTCGATGGCCTCGTGCCCGCTCAGACAGGTTCCGACGACCTCGAACCCGGGCACCCTGGCCACGAAGTCCGCGTGCGCCTGCGCCGTCAGCGGATCGTCCTCGACGATGAGCACGCGCAGTGCGGCGTCATCGCTCATCAGCATCTCCTTCCCCGAGTGGGAGCGTGACCGTGAAGATCGCCCCACCATCGGATTCGACCTCGAGATCCCCACCGAGGCGGCCGACCGCCTGCCGGACGAGCACGAGCCCGAAACCGTGCCCGCCCACATCGGCGAACTCGGACTTCCTCGAAGCGCCGAGGTGGAAGATCGCATCGATCTCATCCTCGTCGATCCCGGGTCCGGAATCCGCGATGGTGATGATGAGCTCCCCGTCGGCGGCGACGAAGTCCGCCCAGACGTGTTTCTCCTCCGAGTCGGCTGCCGCGTCGATGGCGTTGTCGAGGAGGTTGCCGGCGACGGTGACGAGATCGCGCGCGTCGAGGGCACCGGGCGGCAGTTCGCCGGTCGCGGTGACCGTGAGTTCGATGCCGCGCTCGTGAGCCTGCGCGGCCTTGCCGATCATCAGCGCGGTGATGAAGGGTTCGTCGAGGGAGCCGACGAAGGAGTCGGTGAGGCTCTGGGCCTCCTGCTTGTCCTTGACCGCGAAGTCGAGGGCCTCCTGGCTGCGGCCGAGTTCGATGAGCGTGGAGACGGTGTGCAGACGGTTCGCGTGCTCATGCGTCTGCGCCCGCAGCGCCTCGGACAGGGTCGTCATCGTCGCCAGTTCTCCGGTGAGCTCTTGGATGTCCGTGCGGTCGCGCAGAGTGGCCACCGTGCCGCCCCCGCGCCCGGATCCGCGGCCGCTGCGCGGCTGGCTCGCCTTCTTCTGGCTGATGACGAGCACGCGGTCCTCGGTGAGGTGGATTTCGTCGACGGCGACCCGACCGGTCGACAGAAGGTCACGGACTGATTCGGGCAGGGCCACCTCGGCGAGGGCGATGGGGGTGGACTCATCGGGCTCGGGCAGGCCGAGCAGGGCGGCGGCCTCGTCGTTGTAGAGGACGAGGCGACCGGAGTCATCGGCGAGGATGAGCCCTTCGCGCAGCGAATGCAGGGCCGAGTCGTAGAACGCGAAGAGCCGCTTGAGCTCCTCGGGCCCATAGCCGAGAGTCACTTCGCGCAGGTAGCGGCTGAGCAGCCATGAGCCGAGCCCGCCGAGGGCGATCGCGGCCAGCGCGACGATGATGATCTGCGGCAGCGACGCCGCCTGGGCCACGGACAGGGTCTCGAGCGTCACGCCCACGGCGACCATCGCGGTGACCTCGCCGTCGGCGTCCTCGATCGGCACGATCGCGCGCACCGAGGGCCCCAAGGTGCCCGCGTACTCCTCGATCTGGCTGTGCCCGGCCTGTGCTCGGTCGATGGTTCCGAGGTAGTGCCTGCCCAGCTGATCGACGTCCGGGTGGGTGTAGCGGGTGCCGTCGCGATCCATGATCGTGACGAAGTCGACCTCGGCGGTCTTGATCACGGTCAGCGCAAAGGGCTGCAGCTTCGCCGAAGGATCGTCGCCGCTCACGGCAGAGGTCACGAACGGATCGTGCGCGATGGTCTCGGCGATGCTGAGGACCCGGTCGGCGGTGGCCTGGCGGATGTTGTTCTTCGTCGTGACGTAGCTGGTCACCGACAGAGCGGTGCAGACGATGACGATGAGGACGAGCTGGACGAGGAAGAGCCGCCTGGCCAGTGGCCCGCCCTGGGGACGGAAGCGGCGACCCCGCCGAGGTGGGGCCGCCGAATCGTCGATCGCAGGTGCTACCGGCACGGCAGGTCAGCCGACACCGGAGTCATTGTCACTTCTTGCTGCCGCCGGAGATCACGAGGGCGAGGCCGATCGCGGCCAGCCAGGTGTCCTTCGCCAGGGGGATGCCGTCCTGGGACGGGCGGATGCCGTCTTTTTCGGTCATCGAGTCGATGGAGAAGTAGTTCGCGACGAGGCCGGCTGCGAACGTCGTCAGTGCGGCACCGGCGATGCGCGTGGGAACGAAGGGCAGCAGCAGGGCCGAGCCGACGGCGATCTCGCCGTAGCTGAGGAACTTGCCGAACTGCTCTGAGGACATCTTCTCGACCATGGGCACACCGTTGACGGCCATCTGCTGGAGGCCTCCGGCGGTCTCCTCGTCCATGCCGAGCTTGCCGATGCCCGAGTTGAGGATGAAAGCGCCGGGAACTGCGCGCAGAAGTGCTGTACTGAGTTTCATATCCTGCTCCTTCATAGTGGTGTTGTCGCCGGTCTCAAGACTAGCCGTGAGCGAAGCGGGTGCGCCACAGCCCGGGGTCGAACTATTTCTCCGTGCTCGTGCGGATGCGCTCGATGAGATCGTCGAGGGCGTCGTCGAACTCACGCTGGGCATGGTCTTCCATGAGCAGGTCCTGCAGGCGCTCGACCGTGGGGTACTCGGACAGATCCGTCTGCGAGGACGATCCGTCCTCCTCCCCCAAGGCCTCTGGAGTCATCGACGAGGCCTGGAGCAGAAGGGCTCCGACGAGGAAGCTCGTGAAGGCCTTGTAGGCGCCCACGGCCTCTGTGTCGGAGAAGCCGAAGGCCTGCAAAGACGAAAGGAAGTCCTCGACCCAACGAATGCTGCGCGGCGGAGGACGGAGCCAGGGGGCCTGCGGCGGCTGCGTGGCGATGAGTGGGAAGATCCGAGGATGGGCGACGGCCAGCTTGCGAGTCGCGTTGGCGACCCGCTGCAAGTATTCCTCCCATGAGCGCGAGTCCTCTGTCATGAGCTCGTCATCGAAGAGTCCGTCGATGAGTTCGTCGACCATAGCTTCGAGGAGATCCGCCCGCCCGGAGATGTGACGGTACAGAGCCATCGCCTCTACTTCCAGCGCCGTGCCGAGCCGGCGCATAGTGAGCTCGTCGAGACCGCAGCCGTCGACGAAGGCGATCGCAGCTTCGACGATCTGAGCTCGGTCGAGTCGCTGCTGAACCACGTGCACCTTCTTTCCCTCGTCGAACATGTCGCAATATGCGCGGCATATCCCGCCAGTCTACTTGGTCGGGTCAACGAGCTGAGAGGAGTTCTTGAAGGACGATTACGCCGTAAACATCTCATGGTGTCCCAAGCTACCACTCCCCTTACAGCGCGCGGAGCGACCCCTCAGCGAACTCCACGGTAACAATGGGACAGTGCGGGCCATGGGCCGAATTTCTGACCCATACGTCATTGCGCCTGTTCAGAGCCATCTGCTAAGTTGCTTACAACGTAAACGCCAATGACGAACAATGAATTCAGAGGTCTACCCATTCTGGCTGCAGATAAGGAGAGACATTGAGATTCACTGCCGATTGATCTGCGGATCGGGAGCCGCTTCAAGCGTCTCCGCGAAACCTGAATAAGTGCGATTGCGAAAGGAACCAGCATGGATTCTCACAATAAGGCCTCTGACAAGGCAGAAGAGCTCAAGGGCAAGGCCAAGGCCGCTGCCGGCAAAGCCACCGATGACAAGGGCCTCGAAGCCGAAGGCAAGACCGATGCCGCCAAGGGCAAGAGCAAGCAGTTCGGCGACGACGTCAAAGACTCGCTGAAGGGCGTCAAGGACTCGCTCAAGGGTCCGAAGGACTCATCCGAGGACTGAGGGACGCGGTTGAAGGGCGGGGCACCATCCGTCTCCGCCCTTCGGCCATGCTTTCAGATCCCATACGAACGCGCCTGGCCTGTGAGCCGACGAGAGAAGAAGAGAGATGATGGGAACTGAGCGCCATGCTTTCGTCGCGGTGGCCAACCGCCTCCCGGTGGACCGCAGCGATGGGGTCTGGGAGGCCTCCCCCGGTGGGCTGGTCTCGGCCGTGGCCCCCGTCGTGCGCGAGCATAGCGGCGCCTGGGTCGGCTGGGCCGGAACCTATGACGACGACTTCGCACCGTTCGACTTCGATGGGATGAGCCTCGTGCCCGTCTCCCTCAGCGCCGAGGAGCATCGGAGCTACTACGAAGGCTTCTGCAATGCCACGCTGTGGCCGCTGCACCATGGCCTCATCGTCGCTCCGCAGTATCACCGCTCGTGGTGGCGCGCCTACCGCAGCGTCAACGCGAGATTCGCTCAGGCGGCTGTCGATGCCGCCGCCCCCGGTGCGACGATCTGGGTCCACGACTATCATCTCGAACTCGTGCCCGAGATGATCCGCGCTCAGCGCCCGGACGTCCGGATCGGATTCTTCGAACACATTCCCTTCCCTCCTCTCGAGCAGATCGCCCAGCTGCCCTGGCGCGACGAGATCCTCCGCGGCCTCCTCGGCGCTGATGTCATCGGCTTCCAGCGTGAGGCCGATGCCGTGAACTTCCGCCATGCCGCGCAGAAGCTGCTGGGCAGGGACCCCGAGGAGCTCAACTGCCGGGTCGGCACCTACCCGATCTCGATCGATGTCGAGGAGATCCGGGCAGCGGCCGAGTCCCCGACCGTGCAGGAGATGGCGCGATGCTTCCGTCGCGACCTGGGCGATCCGGACACGCTCATCATCGGCGCCGACCGGCTCGACTATTCGAAGGGCATCCTGCACCGACTGTGGGCCTTCGAGGAGCTGCTCGATGACGGCCGGCTCGATGCGGAGAGGACCTGCCTCGCACAGATCGCCGTCCCCTCACGCGAAGGCGTCCGCGCCTACCGGGAGCTGCGCGACGAGGTCGAGCACACGGTCGGGCGCATCAACGGCCGGTTCTCCAGCCTCGGGCGTCATGTCATCCACTACTCCCACCACTCGTATTCGACGGAGGCGGCCGTGGCCCTGTATCTGGCTGCCGACATCCTGCTCGTCACCTCGCTGCGGGACGGCATGAACCTCGTGGCCAAGGAATTCGTCACCGCTCGCCGCGGCAGAGGAGGCGCGCTCGTGCTCTCGGAGTTCGCCGGGGCCGCCGACGAGCTCGACCAGGCCGTCATCGTCAACCCGCACGACAGAGTCGGCTTGAAGAAGGCGATCCATCACGCCGCCTCACTCGACGAAGAGGATGCCCGGACACGTATGGATGCGATGGCCGACACCGTCGCCGCCTTCGACGTCCACCACTGGGCCAGAGCCTTCCTCCACGACCTGCGCGAAGCAGCACCCGCACCGACCTGACACCGGCCGACCGACGGCACCGCGCCGCCCTGAACTCTCATCACCCTCCCGACCACCCAGCACCCAAAACCACCCCTACCCAAGGAGACGACTGTGTACACGATGCTCAACAACCAGATGTCCTCGAAATACGATCTCTACCTGCCCGGCAAGCTCGTCGCCGCGCTGCACTACAAGCTCGAACCCGATGACAACGAAGTCATGTTCATCTACTGCGAAGCCATCGAAGCGTCCGCGGCGGACGACCACCGCAGGGAGCTCATGCGCCGGGCACTCGACGATGTGCGCAGCCGCCGACTGAAGCTCACCATCACCTGCCCCATCGCGCGCAAGGCCCTCGAAGAGGCGGACACGGCCATGTCGTGAACACTATGAACGCAACCGAGACACCGGTCACAGTTCCTGCCAATCTTGTCGGGTAAATCACCCCCGCGGCCCAGCGCCGCGCGCGATCGGCGCCCACCGCAGGGCGTCGGTTGCGGACAGAGCATCGCATGGAGGAACGATGGCAACGTCGCCACACAACGAAGAAGCAACACCCGCGGTAAGCACGCCGCCGCGGAAGAAGGATCGTACGCACTGGCTCTACATCATGGTCATCGTCGCGGTCATCGCCGGTGCCGCCATCGGCCTCATCGCCCCCGAAGCCGGCATCGCCCTCAAACCTCTGGGCACGGCATTCGTCGCGCTCATCAAGATGATCATCGCCCCGGTCATCTTCTGCACCATCGTCCTCGGCGTCGGGTCCGTGGCGAGGGCGGCCACCGTCGGCAAGGTCGGGGGTCTCGCACTCATCTACTTCCTCGTCATGGCGACCCTCGCCTTGGTCATCGGCCTCGTCGTCGGCAACCTCATCCACCCCGGTTCCGGCCTGCACATCACCCCCTATGAGGAGTCCTCCGGCGGAGGCGACAATGCCACCGTCGAGTTCCTCATGAGCCTCATTCCCGGCGACATCCCGGTGCTGCCGACCCTCGTGCTCGCCCTCCTCGTCGGGTTCGCACTGCAGTCGATGGGCAAGGCCGGCGAACCGGTGCTGAACGGCATCAAGCACATCCAGGCAGTCGTCTTCAAGCTCATGATGATGATCATGTGGGCCGCTCCCGTCGGCGCATTCGGTGCGATCGCCGCGGTCGTCGGCGCCACCGGCTGGGCCGCGATCGGCGCGATGGCCACCCTCATGGGAGCCTTCTACCTCACCTGCGCCCTGTTCATCGTCATCGTCCTCGGCGGGCTGCTCAAGGTCGTCACCGGCCTCAACATCTTCCTGCTGCTGAAGTACCTGGCCCGTGAGTTCCTGCTCATCTTCTCCACCTCGTCCTCGGAGTCGGCCCTGCCGCGCCTGATCGCGAAGATGGAGCATGCCGGAGTCTCGAAGCCGGTCGTCGGCATCACCGTGCCCACCGGCTACTCGTTCAACCTCGACGGCACCGCCATCTACCTGACCATGGCCTCGCTGTTCGTGTCCTCGGCTATGGGCATGCCGATGTCGATCCCCGAGCAGATCTCGCTGCTGGTGTTCATGATCATCGCTTCCAAGGGCGCCGCTGGTGTCACCGGTGCGGGCCTGGCCACGTTGGCCGCAGGTCTGCAGTCACACCGTCCCGAGCTGCTCGACGGCATGGGCGTCATCGTCGGCATCGACAAGTTCATGTCCGAGTGCCGTGCACTGACGAACTTCACGGGCAACGCCGTGGCCACCCTGCTCATCGGCAAGTGGACCGGAGAGATCGACCTCGACCAGGCGCGCGCGACGCTGGCCGGCCAGAGTCCGTTCGACGAGCTCTCGCTCGAGCCGGATGCCCACGGTGCGCCTTCCGACGCCGAGGCGGCCGAAGACGTCGAAGCGGCCGTTTTCGAAGAGAGCGAGAAGGAGAAGATCGCCGCCGCGAGCTGATCTCCGGTCGTTCCCGCATCACAACCACCACGGGTGCCGATGTCCTCATCGTGAGGACGCCGGCACCCGTGGTGGTTCGTCTCCCCTCGCCGAGGTGGCCGTGGCTTCATGGCTCCCCCCACCAGCCGACCGACTTGGATGAGACTTGTGGAAAAGGTGACCGGGCCCCCTTCACAACGGGCCGATCGTAGTCGACTGAATAGCCGCCCTGAATCTTACACAGCAGATAGCTCTTTAAAGCGCGCAACATACTCACAGTAAAATTCATTGCGCCATTTACTGGTCTTAGAGTATCTTTGTGTCATGACTTCGGATGAGAAAGCCATCAGAGCGCTCGAGGGCTCGGGCCTGCTCGACGTACTCAAATGGGCCGCTCCCGCGGCGTTCAGAGCGACCGACCAAATGTATGACGAAGACCAGGGCCACGATCGAGGAGTAGTGGGGTACCTCAACTACAAACACTTCACAAACCGTATTGACCGAGCAACTTCCAACGAGCAGTACATGCTCGGCAAAGATGTCGATGGCGCCTCAGACGACGTGGTCGGGCGCGGCATCACTCCCGATGAGCTCCACTCGATGCCAGATATTCCAGCCGGCGCGATTAAACGTAGCAACTATAAAAACTCGCCAGGTTGGACCATTCCGGGCTATCGAGTCCTGCTGCAGTCGTTTTTCCTGGGCGGGATTGACGAGATCAAATGGGAACAGCGGAGCAATGCAAAACGTCAAGTTGCTTCACAGCCCTATTCCTATCAAGACGCGCTCTTCGAAGCAGAGGATTTCGGCCTCGAGCTGCTTGGAGGCATCCCAGACGACGATGCGTTTGACGGTGTGACCCTTGTCGCGGCTCACGCCTTTGATCCAGCGAGCAAGCAGTTCGAGCTCTACATCGGCCAAAGCAAGAACCCTGAGTTTCGAAATGATTCCTGTTGGTATTGGAAGCTGTCGCTTCTGTCGAGCGGCACTATGATGAGTGTCGCGGGGCAGCCTATTCCAGCACCAATTCCGAACGACGGTGCCTCAACTGAAGTCGAAGATGTGCCGGTGCGCATCAAGAAGACCACCAAGGACGAGGGGACGGGTTCCATCCATGACTGAGCGGCGTCGGTCGCTTAATATGCTCACTGCCGCAGCTTCATTCTTCAATGGTGAACGCTTAACCATGGCCCGCCAGCTGGCCGGTCTGAAAAAGTCACATCTCGCTTCGTTGATCGAAATGTCACCAGCCTCAGTAACCGCGTGGGAAAGCGGCACCAAACAACCGAATCGGGCAACTGTGGCCAAGCTCGCGTTGGCACTCCACGTCGAGCCTCAGTTCTTCGGCGGTGGAGCACCCCCGAGGATTAATAGGCCCCATTTCCGTTCTTTGCGTTCAACACCCCAGATCGCAAGAGACGGGGCCGAGGCGTTTGGACAATCTGTTGCTGAGCTCGCAGACATGCTGGAAAACGCGGTCGAATTCCCAAATGTTTCTCTACCAGATTTTCCAATCGATTCAGAGACTAATTTGATGACTCCGGAAAAGGCCGCACTTGAGACGCGTACCTTCTTTGGCATTTCCGCCGGTCCGGTGCAACACGTAGTGCGTCAAGTAGAACGCAATGGTGTCGTAGTGGTGTTCAGCGAACCTGGCATGGCGGCGATCGACGCCTATTCCTTTCGCTCTGCGGCCCGTCCCGTAATCGTATTGAATCCCGTGAAAGACGATTATTACCGTCAGCGATTTGATGTCGCACACGAGTTAGGCCATCTCATCATGCACCACGACGCCGAGCCGGGTGGAAAGATGGCTGAGGCCCAGGCCAATCGTTTTGCATCCGAATTTCTAATGCCGGCTGCGGAGATCTCTCAGTATCTTCCCTCGTCTACTGCAGGCAAGGCCTGGGCACAACTCGCCGAAGTGAAAGAGTACTGGGGCGTTAGTCTTGCGGCGCTCCTCTTCCGCGCTCGCTCATTAGACATCATGAGCGACGTTTCCTACCGCAATGCAATGATCAGAATGTCACAAAACGGCTGGCGCCGAGCTGAACCTGGCCGGATTTCAACCCTTGAAATGCCGTCAATGTTGCCTCGCGCCAAGGAGCTGCTCAGCGACTCGGGCATTGATGCCAACACGTTCCTGGCAGGCTCCGGGTTTCCAGTGAATCTATTTGACGTCGCAACTTCACGAATCCCGAGCACAGCTAGTTCCGAATTCTAGAGGAGCTGGGCTCGCCTGCCGTGGGCCTGCAATCGCCTCGCTCCGAGCGGATAATCGGCAAGTGTGGACGAACTAGAACGCGAGTAAGCACGAAAATCCTGGCCTGTGCGAGCTCGGTCGGCACTTGAAGAGCAGCCAGAACCATGGACGAAATTTACGCGTGAAGTGTGCTAAGACGACGGATGAGTTGTGCACGGGCATGCAACTCACCCGCTAGCGACACCAAATCCTGGTCTAAGATTTCGACGTCTCGCCGTGCCAGCCCTGTGGGTCGGAACCCGTGCGGTGAGCTCCTGCGCCAGCCCGACGCCCACAGGACGTCGGTCCCGCGGTGTTTCGTCTTCCCTCGCTGAAGCGGCCGCAGCAGGATGCAAACCCACCCTCCCCAGAAACTCACCCTTTGGACATCACAAAAACCGTCACCGAGCTCCCGGCGAGGTCGATCCTCAGCTTCCCATCCCCCGTCTCGTCACTCGGAGCCGGCGACGAACTCGAGCCAGCCGACGCATTCACCGAGTCCGTCGGCTCCTCCCCACTGAACGGAACATCGGCAGGCAACGGGTTCGCAGGCACCACCTGCGTCGCACTCTTGACATCATTCGACGCCCCATAAACCTGCGCGGCCGAATCGACAGCGAACCCCGAAGGCATCGACAACGTCACAGGATTGCCGCCGACCTTCGCGGCGTCGTTCGCGTTGATCACCGTCGTCACCAGAGTGCGGCCGTCGTTCTTGACCACGGTGTAGGCGCTCATGTTCCCACCCCCGGAGACCGACGTGCGAGTGAAGTGCCCGCCCAGGCTGGGCACGAGCAGTCGCAACCCGA
This sequence comes from Brevibacterium renqingii, assembly GCF_017808105.1. Lineage (GTDB taxonomy): Bacteria > Actinomycetota > Actinomycetes > Actinomycetales > Brevibacteriaceae > Brevibacterium > Brevibacterium renqingii. The sequence continues at coordinate 90,097 of NZ_JADBHF010000013.1, forward strand.
GCATGTTCGGACGCACCTGGAACTCATTCGACCGCTGCCCGTGATCGGCCGGATCGCAGATGAGCGACATCGGAGCTCCCCCACTGCAGGCTCCGAGCATCGAGTGCATGGCCATGCGTTCGACCCCGAGAGTGGCCGCATAGAGCGTGTAGTCGGCCGCCCACAGCGCCGAGGCATTCGTCAGTGAGGTGTCGTTCGTGCCCGGGCAGCTCGTCGGCCCGGTCTCTTCGAGCCAAAGCGGCAGGCCTGCGGCGTCAGCTTTGTCCTTGCCGATGCCGAGGTTCTTCTTCGCCGCCTGCTTCGCCAACGGGTCGATGAGGTTCGCCGCCTGCGGGCCGCGACCGGGCACCTGGGTGGCGTCACAGTCGTAGAGCTGGTACCAATGCTGCGCGATCGCGGCCTTGTTCTTCACACCAGAGTCTGCGAAGGCCGTCATCCATGCTCCGTCATAGACATCGGGGCCGATGATCGGCGCTTCGGGACGTTTCGCATGGATCGCTTTGGCGTACGATTCGAGCTGCTTAACGTATTTGTCCTCGTTCCAACTATCACCACGCACGGCGCCACCGGGAACATCGTCGACGGTATACCCGTTCGGTTCGTTTCCGATCCCAAGACCGACAAGGGAATCGCCGAGGATGTCGATCGCGTACGCGGCCATGTCCGCTCCACGCCTCGGATCGTAGGTGCCTAGGGGAATGCCGATGGTCACCGTAGAACCGGTAGCGTCAACGAGCTTCTTCAGCCTCTTGAAGTCACCAGGAGTGATGATGACCTTTTCGCCGTGCTTCGGCTTCTCTCCCTTGGACGTCCAGAACGTCCTCCGGTCGAGGGCATTGCCGGCGAACCGCAGTGCCGGAGACCCGAGCGCCTTCAGCTGCTCGTCGAGATTGGATTTCGACGGATCGAGCCGAGGGTCGGCCAGATCGGTGGCCTCGAAGGAGACCCCGATGTTGTCAGCTGTGAACTCAGGGCCGGTCCGGTCAGCCGTCGCAGTGACAGTTGCAGATTCGCCCGAGGCAGTGTCGACAATCGCCTGTTCGAATTCAGTCGGCGTGGGACTCGGATCTGGGTAGGGCGATGAATCATCTGAATCGAACCACGAGCATCCCGACAAAACGAGAGCGAGCGCCACGACGCCGCCCTGGATACTCCTTCTGATGTTCACTGCAATAACTTTGCCCTCTTCCCCCGGAATCAACAACTTCCACAGTCGCAATTGAGACGCCGCCTGTGCCTTCGAGCCTAGATCCCATGTCCGCATCACCTCCCGCCGAGGCGCCCGCCCCGCAGTCATGGCATCGTAGGGGTGGAGATCACGCCACCCGATGAGAGGACCCACTGTGCCCGAAAGCTCCGGCAGTTTCTCCCTCACTCCCGTCCGCGGAGCATTGGGCCTGTCGGTTGCGATGGGCATGGGGCGGTTCTTCTACACCCCGGCGCTGCCGCTCATGGTCGCGGCACTGCACTGGAGCTCCGCCCCCGGCGCATGGATCGCTACGTTGAACTACGTCGGCTACTTCATCGGCACTCTCGTCATCGCCCGACGTTGGGTCGAACCCAACCGGTTCGTCTACCGCCTCAGTCTCATCGTCTCCACCGTGGGGTTGGCCGCGGTCTCCCTCACACCGAACCTGCTGTGGCAGGGCAGCATCCGCACAGTCGCGGGAATCGCCTCGGGGCTGATCTTCGTGTGCGTGACCCAACGCATTCCCGCGAACTCCCGGAAGCCCCACGACGGCGGCATCTCCTACGGCGGGGTGGGCTTCGGCATTCTCGTCTCCGGGGCCATCGTGCTCGCCGCCGGCAGCTTCGCCGACTGGCGTCAGCTGTGGCTCATCTGCGCGGCCGTGTCCGCAGTCTTCTCGATCATCGCATGGACCTGGCCGATCCCCTCCCACATCCCCGCCTCCCCTGCCACGAAGCTGGCGGATCCCCGCCCCGACACCGGCGCAACAACCGAACCCACCGCCGCCCTCACCGAGGCGGACTCCCCCTTCGACGCCAACCGCCGCCGAGCCATGGCCATCCTCTCCACCGGCTACTTCTTCCAAGGCGGCGGCTACATCATCATCGGCACCTATCTCGTGGTCCTAGCCGGGCCCGTCTTCGGCGAGACTGCCGCCGCCTCGACATGGCTCATCGCTGGGATCGCCACAGCGGCTTCTCCCCTGACCTGGTCGGCAGTCGCTGCCCGCATCGGCACGGTCAAATCCCTGACTCTCTGTTACTGCCTTCAGGTGTTCGGCGCTCTGCTCGCCGTCTTCGGTTCTTCCCCCATCGTCCTATTCATCGCTGCGGCCCTCTTCGGATTCACGTTCATCGGGGTCGTCATGATGACGATCGGCGTCGGCACGCAGATGGGAGTCACGAACGCCTCGGCGAAGCTGACGTCTTGGTACAGCATCGGCCAGATCGTCGGCCCTGCCGTCGTCGCAGCAGCTCTGAGCGAGAACATCGCCGCGGCCTTCATCGCCTCAGCGATCGCTCTGGCCGTCGCCATGGCCCTGACTCTGACCGGCATTCTCACCGGCAACGTTGACCGCTGAACCGCACCGAGGTGGCACATACCCGACCTCGCGTGTCAGACTACGAAGGCGATTGCCATTTCAACGATCACATATGTTAAGGCGCTTCTTCCGGGGAGCGCGGCGGAACCGAAGGAGCGACCCCATGACAGAAGCGCCTGGGATCACCGGCCACTGGGACATCGACCCCACCCACTCTCGACTGGGATTCTCCACTCGCCACGCGATGGTCTCGCGGGTGCGCGGAGCGTTCAACGAGGTGTCCGGATCGGCCGACATCGCCGAGGACCTCTCGCAGTCGACCGCCACGGTCATCATCGAGACCGCGAGCGTCGACACCCGCAGTGAGGACCGCGACAACCACCTGCGTTCGGCGGACTTCTTCGACGTCGAGACCTACCCGGAAATGCGGTTCGTCTCCTCGGCCATCGACGAGGTAGACGAAGGATCCTTCATCGTCACCGGTGAGCTGACGATCCGCGATATGACGAAGACCGTCTCGGTTCCGCTCGAGCTCATCGGCATCGACACCGATCCCTTCGGGAACCTCCGCGCCGGCCTCGAGGGCTCCCGGCGCATCGACCGCAAGGACTGGGGCGTGACGTGGAATACGAAGCTCGATTCCGGCGGCGTACTCGTCAGCGACAAGATCACCCTGGAGTTCGAACTCTCCCTCATCAAGAAGGTCGACGAGGAGGCCCCCACCGATTCTCCCGAGGCCGCCGACCAGGAAGAGACCTCCACCGTTCCGCCGGCGCCCGCCACCGAGGCGACCTCTGCCCCTGAGGCAGACACCACAGCACCGCAGGCCGCGGCACCGGCGGCCAATGCTCCGGAGAACTCCGCTGATGCCCCGGCACCGGAACCCGCTCAGCCGACCCCCGAGGCTCCGGAATCAGTGACCCCGACCCCGGTAGCCGACGAGACTGCCCCTCCGGCGCCGAAGACCCCGGAGAACGCAGCATCGGTGGCCCCGAACGCAGAACCCGCCGGCACCGAGTTCCCTCCCCCGCCGCCGGTCAAGCCCGCCGAAACACCGGCTGACAAGCAGGCGGACAAAACTCCCGAGACCAATCAGTCGGATTCGCAGTCGTCCGGGAGCGCGTTCGGAAAGATCTTCGGCCTCCGCTGAGCCCAGCACACTTCCGCTGACTCCAGCGGCCCAGCACAGCATTCTTCACCGCGGGTGAGATCGGTACACGAGCCGATCTCACCCGCGGCTATTATTGGGACCATCACCGTATGACCTGACAGAGGGAGTGGGGCTGCCATGGCCAAGCCGACGAAGATGGTCTCTGCCATCGGTTCTCTCAAGGACCTCAACACCGCCCGTGCCGAATTCGATGACGCGTCGAAGACCATTCCCGCTGAGGCGGCTTTCCCACCCGCCGAGATCCGCCCGGCAGCGGACGATTCCCGCACCCTGATGCTTCGGGTGACGAATCCCGGAATCCTCGCCGAGGCGGCCCCGCATTCATCGAGCCAAGGTGACACGTTCGCGGTCATCCACGTTCCCGCCGGCGGCGATTTCGCCGCAGCTCTCGTTCTTAATCCCTCCACTCAGATCGAGGCAGGTCAGACTTTCGCGACTATCGCCGACGAGGGCGAGTGGCCGGTCGTCGTCGCCATGGTTGAGGAGTTCCTCGGCATTCGCATCGATCACATAGCCCAGCTCGAGTCGGACGCTCTCGGCCGAGTCATCGACGAGCTCGGCGGCCTCCAGGTGTACAGCCGCGCCGCTTTCAACGCAGATGGAACCGACTTCGTCGAAGGGACGAACACCCTCGATAGAGCGACATCGGAAGTCTTCACCGCTGCTGACCCCATCGATGATGCAGGCCAGACACGAACCCGCAATCAGCGCGCAGTTGTCCGGGCTCTCATCCAGGCCCTCAAGTCCGGCGGACTGGTGAAAGACCCGAACAAGGGTGCAGCGGTGCTCGGACACTTCGCTTCGGGCATCCAGCACAATGCCGAGCTGACCACCGTCGAACTCAGCAAGATCGCCAACACTCTCCGCGCCGTGCAGTCTGACGACGTCGCAGTGGTGACCGTTCCCACGAACTCGCATCGTGAGGACGATGGCACAGTCGTCGTCGAATTCGACCCCGAGGCAGCGCCGGCACTCAAACAAGCCCTGGCCCACGATGACTTCGCAGATCTCCTCCGCTACCTAGTATCACTAGGGTACTAACTCCCGCCTCGAACTCTCGGGTCTCAACAGCTCCTCACCTAAAGTGCTCAAGTCCATGCAATATCGCCTATATTTCCGGCGTCTCGCAACCGGACAGAGGCGATTTACAATCGCACATTCACGATGCTGTTACATTAATCTCCGAGCAATAGCCGGCCCCTACGTTTCATAAACGGTTGCGACCATGACCATCGCGAACAACACGTCGAGCCGGAGACCAGCCAAAATATCGGTCTCTAATGTGCCGAATCCCCTCCGTCCGGGTCCAAGTTCTACGCCTTCGATCAAGATTGTGGCACACCAAACCAAAAATTGAGCGATACAACGAGTTCTTCATCATCCGGCGACCACACCCGCGACGGACTACACGCTGCCAAATATTGAAATACACGAAGCCTCGGCTTGGGCTCCGCGGATGCTTCCAGACCGGCAAATGGCCGATTGGCAAGTCGAACACGGACGAGAGGAGGAGGATGGATAGTCACTTGGACCGTCGAGCACATGGGTTGAGTTAGTCTGTCTCACGCTAAGAACTCACCACTATACGAGATTGCGAACGCCACCATCACTCGATCACAGCACAATTAAACTCCGTTGACTCCGCGCCAAGCTGGCTCGATGATGCCCGATGCGGTGACAAATAGATACGGGCAGCGTGCGAGAACATTTCCTCAGCTCATGGGCACGGCTATTCGCTCAAGTTGAACTACCTAAGCAAACAGAGCAGCTCGAACGCGCGCTGGGACACTACGGCCAAAGACATGAGCTCGGCGAACCATATCCGGAACCATACCCCAGGAACACCGGCAAAAGGCCATCCCAAACATGCAAGACGCTCAAACTGCATGCGGTATTACGACTGTACTTCACCAGGCCGACAACTGGTAGAATTACAACTAATAATAATACTTAAACTGGGCTACATGACCACCACGAAAAGGGCGGCCGACATGATCGAAGAATTATCCAATGCCTATAGCAACCAACCAGTAATCCTCCTCGCACACTGCAAACGAGGAGACCAAGAGGCCCTCGGAATTAAAATTAGGCTGGCCAGATTGTTTCAAATTGAGGCAGACGCGATCACGGCGAACGGTCACAACGGAACGTACAGCTTTCATATCCCGGGATCGTATACGACCTCGTTTGGGAATGAATACTGCGCGACAAGTCAGGAGTTTGCGGCCACAGCTAGCACCATCATTGACAGTGCAGTCATTCAAGATACTTCCGGCCGAGCCTTGCTAGATTACACGAGGAACACGATCCTCAAAATGACTGATGGCCAGCCCACAGCAGCCCCTCTTTCCCTCTTCTATGCAAATTTCTACGACAACACAGCGCATGCAATGAATGATTCATTCGGAATCGGCCGACTATATTATTGCGTTCACAAGGAGCTCTCCGTCGTATCAAATAATATAGCGGCTATCGCAGTCGCCCGAAATATCCCAACGAAGTCCGACCGCAAATATTGGGAATCTTACTACACTACCGGCGGAGCCGTCGGCGATAACACTTATGTACACGGTATTAAACGAGCCCCGGGAGGCACGCTTGTAAAAATGACAAGCCTGGGACTCAAAATTCGATTTCCCACCTCGCTCTATTCCGTCATATCGAGCTCCCGAGACAGAGCTGCACAATATGGCAATGCGATCGACTCAGCGCTCAAGTTGATCTCGACGGCCAAGCCGCTATTACAAAATTCCCTCAGCGTCGGTCTAAGTGGCGGCAGGGATTCCAGGTTCGTGACCGCACTTGCACTGCAGTCAGATCTCGATTTTCAGTCCTTCACCGCCGTACCACCCGATCTGGAGGCAGACATAGCCGAGCAGCTCCATGATAAATCGCGCAAGCACTTTAGGTGGGAACGCCGAGACAATCGCCTCAAAGCGAAATCAGGAAAGCCGCCAACCCAGCTCTCACCGATTCTCGAGAGGGCAGCGGACTGGTTCGAATTCACAGGCGGAGACAATTGGCCAACATTCATGCGAAAAAACTCTCCTCGGCGCAAACCGATTCCGGTTCGATCTATGGCACTGTCCGGAGCTTTCGGGGATTTCGCCCGCGGCCATTACTATACGAAGAACGAAGTCATCTCACGTGATCCCGAAACTGCGATTAATCGAATGCAGAGTTCATTCTTAAAAATGCGTCACCTGGCGCCCGCTGAGATACGTGAGAGCGGCGTCGATCAATTTAAGGCGACCTTTGATGAGATGGCGGACCACGGTATAACCGGCTTCTATGCACTCGACGGCTCCTTCCTGGTAAACCGCATGCGACGACAGTTCCCACATCCCGGACCAAACACGCTTATTCCCATGCTCTCAACGTCTATGGTCGCGGACGTGTTCTGGGATGACCCCGCTTCAAAGCTGAACGGAGACGCTCTTCGTGAAATGACCAACAAGCTAGTCCCTGAGTGGTCATCAGTTCCTTATTTCCACGAGGCAGCGGTTGGGAGCGACCCCGCCGTGACAAATAAAGTGACAATACAACCCACTTACTGGGAAGTTGATCGCGATGATTTTCTTGCGTCCGTCGAATACAGTGTTAAAAAGAATGATTTTTTCGACCTTTCTACTGCCGCTGTCGAACAGGCAATTGTTGATTTGCCCGGAGGTCGAACTCGCACTAACTCCTTCTTTGAGACAGTATTTTGGCACGCGGGCTTTAACTCCCTGCTGGACAGGATCAACACAGTAGTCTCTGATGGGTGAACCGCCACCGCTAGATAGAGCCTGAATGCGGGCCACAGAAACTTCACAATGAGCAGTGAATCGACCTTCGGTCACGATCATACCTACCTGGTGCTTTTGAAGTACTCGATTGCGACCCACTAATCACCTCGGCAGGGCCGACCGCGATGTCGTCTTTCGGTTCTTCCTGGCACAAGTTCGGTGTGGAACGACCAGGTAGAACCAAGGCTGTCCCGCCCTATTAGATTCTCTCTGACCGTGGGTTCGCTGGGCGCGCGCTTGCTCGGCGAGCTGTGGTCTGCTTGTACGGAAGCGCTATTCGGTAGCACCTGTGTAACGAAGTGGTGTGTAACTTCGTGACATCGTGGACACTGAATCTCACCTCATCGAACACATCCAATCTAAGAGCTCTGTATGCCGTTCAACACCCGCTACCAAATGTCTCTTCCCTACAGCTACTCGTCGACGCTGGATGTGTGTGTCTGCGTGCCAAATTTGATTTCGTGGGATCGAGCGTTTCAAAGGTCAGTGTAAGAGTGTCCTGACGAAGCCCACCAATTTGCTTATCGGCCGATATATCGAGCGTTGCCGAGTCTCCGCCCAACCTAAGTCGGGCGATTACCGGGATTCCGTCGTGGCTTGACTTGGACCGGCGTCGATGGACAGTCCCTCGCTTCGATAGCACCCAATCAATAAGACCGTTATTCCACGTGCTAAAGCGGACCGAAGCTTTCTGAACATCGGCGGGCTAATACTATCCACAGTACACGCTCTGCCTACTTGCACTAGGCATTCTGGTGCTACTTCGAACTCTTCGTTAGCCGCTTATCATTTCGTCGGTGCTATTTACTCGGGCCGAATCCCTTCACCATCTTTGTAACACTTTCAACTATAGATCGATAATCGGCGTCTCGATAGTGAAAGGGCTGTGGTCCCCATTTGTGCTCTCTTCCAATCCGAACCTGAGCACTCGTTCTCGTGACGGTACTCGGAATTTTCAAACGAGCAAGGTCGCGATAACGAGCGTAATCGGCATTGGCCGCAAGCGCCCGATCAGAATATTCCTCGGCCTCGGTTGGTGGAACATTGCGTAGGTTTGTCAGCGCCTCGGCGACACTTCGGCCCCGAGAAAGGCTCCGGTTGACTTCTCTTGCTCCTCGCTGAAACCGTCGCAACTGACGGCCCAACTGCGACACTCTATCGTTCTGAGGATGTTGCGCGCCCTCAATGGCAGCTGCCCATTCGATATCAATGAAAATCGACCGGTTCAGCAGGTCCGTCGACTTCAACCCTGTGACAAGGAGTTCGAAGCCAGCCCGCCATTTTTCAAAATGTTCATCGGTGCCGAATTTTACTAAGCGAGCACCCGACATCCTGGCTTGACGAGACGCCCCGCAAGATTCCAGTTCGATAGAGTTGGTCATTGTCGTTCCGTCTGGAAACTGCCAATAGCCGCGCCGCTCATCGACTAGGTCAACTAGCACAACATCAAGCTCATCGGCGTGCCCCTGAATTCGGTCGACTCCACGTCCTTCCAGGTCTCCTAACACCATTCGTTTTTGGAACGGTGAGTCAAGCCTATTGAGATCCAGTCGACTGACGCCGTGAGGGGACTGGAGACTTGTTGCTGAATGCCGCGCAACATAGACAACTACCAAAGCGTCTCGCATGAATTCACAGGTGTCCCGGCTGACGCATGAACCGAATATCCCAATTCTCATCACAATGTGTCTCCGGATACTTCTGGCACCGAGTCGTAACGTTTTCGTTCAACTCCGGCTTCCTCATCACTTCGCCGCATCTGGCGCAACTGATATCTATCCTCGGCCATTTCTCGTGCCCTCGAACTAAGCCTCCTTCCGGTCAAATCATCCGATGCAGCTACTGTCGAAGCGCGATCCTCAGGATTCTCTGCACGAAGCACAACTTTGCTGTCTTTAGGACGCAGTCTAAGCGGCGGGAGTTCGTTGTGACTTCGCGGTCCGTTACTTGTTTGAGAAGCCGGTTTTGGCAACGCAGGAAACGTCGCCTTGGGGACTTCAATGTCTAAATTCTCTGGCCATACTTGCGGCTTGTCAGTCTGAACAGCCGAGGACGACGCTTCCCCAATGCGAGTGGAACTGGTCCGTCTTTTGACATGCCGCGAGTTACGAATCAACTTCTTCCTACGCCGTGCCGCGTGGCGAGGTATAGGATTTTTGATGAGTTCCGGCTCAAGAACGTCAATTTCTTCTCTGACGGCATTACTGACTACGTCATGAAGGAGCTTATCTGCAATTTGTTCGTTCCCTTTAGCAACGTTCCACGCCCACCACCGGTACTTTTCGGCCACTGCTTCTGCGGGACCATTCATCAGAATCTCACCTTTGTGCATCCAAACTGCGCGGGTGCACAATTCTTGGATCACCTTGGCAGCGTGATTGACCAGCAGCACTGTACCTGCCTCAGCGAGAAGCTCGTCCATTGCTCGTTCGCTACGCTCGGCAAAGGTCGCATCTCCAGTCGACAGTGCCTCATCGATAAGCAGAATCTTCGGCCGCGCGGCCAACGCGATTGCGAATCGCAGCCTGGCCCCCATCCCTGAAGAGTATGTTCCCATCGGTCGGTGGATCGCCGCGCCAAGAGCGGAGAGCTCGACGACATAGTCAAAGGCTTCGGTTGCTTCTGCGGGTGACAGCCCCATCGCAAGGCATCCGAGGCGCACGTTCTCACTACCAGACAGTGCTGGCTGTAGCGCAGCGCTGACTCCAAGCAGAAGCGGCTGATAGCGGACGAGAATGCGTCCACGATCTGGCTGCTCAACTCCGGCAAGGTTACGCAGAAACGTCGACTTACCGGAGCCATTAGCACCGACAATGCCTACCATCTCCCCTTCGCGGGCGACGAAATTGACTCCGCGAAGAGCGCGAACCGTTGTCTGACCTCGACGTCCCACGATGGCGTTGCTCAATCGTCGGAGACCTTTGGCTCGGTGACTTGGATCGTTTGTGCTGACGGTATAGCGAACCTGTACATTTTCGGCGACAATTGTCGGATCATGGAGTTCAAAGTCGACCATAGTTCTCCTCCCCTCTCCAGAAAAACAAGAATCCGACAATGAGTAGTCCGAATGCCCACACGGCTCCAACGACCCACATTTTGGGATCCGAATCCAGCCCGTAGAGCAGAGAGTTGCGCGCTATCGTCAGGTACGCGTGCATCGGGTTGTATTGCATGGCTTCCAAAAGCATCGGATGATTTCCCAATCGATCTTCAATGGAGAAAAACACACCTGACCCGTAGAACCAGAACCGGCTGATGATTGACATTAGGTTCGTGAGGTCGGGGAATTTATGACCGAGACGTGCAAGGAAACATGCTAGACCTACGTTGAAGAGCGTTTGCAGAATGATAACCGGGACAACTAGGGCAATGCGCCAGGTGATGACTTCGAGCGGTGGCACGACCACAAGCACGATGACCATGACGAGCAGAGTCGGCATGAAGTCAAGGAAATTACGAACGACAGTCGAGATCGGAAGTGCCGCCCGCGGGAATTGGAATCCCTTGATCATAGACGCGCCTGAGCGGATCGCTCCAGTTCCGCCGGTCATACACTTGCTGGTGAAACTGAAAAAGAACACTCCGACGACTAGGAAGCCGAGAAAATTGTCGATGCCTCTTTGAGTCTGAAGAATATAGCCAAAAATGAACCAGTACGCGAGCACCGACAACAGGGGATTAAGGAACAGCCAACCGTAGCCGAGCAGATTCTTCCTTGTCGAGCTGGACATTTTGGCACGGGATTCGGCGACGATGAAGTGTCGACGGTTCCACAACGCACCTAGATAGCTACGCAGACTCGTTCGTCGTCCGACAGGAACGAGTCCCTCGCTTGAGACCGATGGAATCGAGCTCAGCCCCAGGGGATTCTTCGTCTCACTCATCGCACTTCAGCTTCCATGAGTTGAGAATAGACCTGCCCATATCGTCGTCCGATTTCCTTCCACCTGCGCGTCGCAAGAACGTGTGCACGTCCATTCTGTCCGTAATTCTCTCGTGCGCCGTCATCCCAAGCCAATTCGGACAGCGATTCTGCCAGAAGTTGAGGCGCTTGCGGCGGAGTCCACAATCCGGCATTCCCCGGCACCAACTCTCGCAGAGCTGGGAGATCCGAGATGACGACCGGTCGTCCAAGTCCCATCGCTTCAATCGGTTTGATCGGTGTGACTAACCGGCAGACTGGTTCGTCCTTACGCGGAATGACGATGGCATCGAGTGCAAGTTGATAGTCGATGGCCTGAGTCTGCGACACACGCCCGGTGAACATCGCCCTGTCTCCAAGTGCCGCGGCACGTTCTCGCAATTCGGGCAATGCGACGCCATCGCCGGCGATGAGCAGCCGCATATCCGTACCCTGTCTGCGGGCGAGAACGACGGCATCGACGAGGTCGTCGAGACCCTCGTAGCCGACGATCGAAGCGGCTGTACCGACCCAGATACCGTCCTCTGGCAGACCGAGGAGGGCTCGGGCCTTAGCCGGAGAACGGGTTGGGTCCGCGTTCACCACAGCCTCGGATACGGAATTCGGAATGAGTGTGATCGATTCGGCTGGGACTCCCCCGGCGACGAGGTGCTCCCGCATGGTTTCACCCAGAGTGATGACGGCATCTGCTGCTGAGGCGACTTCGATCTCCTTCGAGCGCATCAGTGCGAAGCGCTGACTAGTCCGTCGGGCTGTACGTTCGGCAGGGGTGCTGCCAGCCGCAGCCCAGGTCTCCTCGAGAACTCCACGGACCTCATACACCCAGGGCAGTCCGATTGCTCGGGCGGCTGCACCGGTGGCCAACCCATTGACGTAGTGAGTAGTGGTGTGCAACAGGTCGACCTGACGTTCGAGAACCTGGTCCGCGATCCATGCTGCTTGCTCATCGAGCCGTGCGGTGGGAGTGGCGGCTGGGCGGAGAGGCACGTCGCGAAGATAATCGACACCGTCAACAGTCTCGACTGTGTCTGCACTGAGGCGACCGATCGTCACCGGGTAGGAGGGACGAGTGGTCGCTGCCACGCGATGCCCGGCATCTTTGAGGGTAGTGAGAATGAGGTGGCTGCGATAGGCGTAGCCGGATCTCGTGTGAGGCAGTGAGTTCGTCAGCACGTGCAGGGACGCGGCGGCTCCAGCGCTCGTGCAGGCCGCGGGTCGAGCAGTGAGGTACGTGTCGGTGTCGGGCCACCATCCAGGCGACATGGATATGCGCTCTGCAGAGAGACGTCGTTTGCGTTTGCCATCCGGAAGGGCATGGATCGCCTCGTCGATCTTGCCTTCGGTCCACAAGATTCGGGAGCGCAGCGAGGCTGCGGATTCAAGGGAATCAGCGATGCGATCAGCGACGTCGAGCATGCCGAGGTTGAGTGCGATTTCACCGAGAAGCCGAGACGGATTCTCCTCCTCGGCCGCTGTGATGATGGTCTTGGCGCGGCTCTCCTGTCCCATCAGCCACGCCGAGGCGGCACGTGTCGCAGCACCGGGGACTTTCCCGAGCAGACGACCGACTGTCTGTGATGCTGTTTTCGGGAGCCTGCGTGCAAGCTGCATGGAGAAGAACACACGGTCTTCGTTCATGTGGCCGGCAGTCGTGATGACCGCATTGCCGATCTGCTTGGCAAGGAACTTGAGGTTCATGACCGCACCTGCTCAAGGATCTGGTCGTATTTTGCGCCCATGACGTCGACGCAGGCGTGGTCGACCACCCACTGATGACCGGCGGCGTCCGGACTCTCGACTCCCTGCACCAATGCCTGCATCGCGGTGACGATCGAATCGACACCTCCGGGGCGAGCTACGACACCAGCCTTGTTCTCGCTGATGATCTCGGCCGCTTCCCCCGCCACGACACCGAGAATCGGCACCCGACGGGCCATGAGTGAATAGAGCTTCGATGGCACCGTGAGCGAATGGGCAGGAACGTCGCCGAGGCTGACAAGTCCTGCATCGGCCCATTCCCAATGATCAGCGAGTGCTTGCCCGGTGGTCTGCGCGAAGAATTCGACTGGTGCTTCGAGCGTTCCGGCGAGAGTCTCCAGGTTCGATCTGTCTGCGCCGTCGCCGACGATGCGAAGTCTGATACCGGGGACTCTCGAGGCCGCGGCGATGACCGAGGCAAGATCCTGTGACCGACCGACGGTGCCGACGTAGAGCAGTTTGGTGTCGGTGTCGTCGGCGGTGCACTGATGAGGTGTCTGGTCGATCTCGGACCGTGCGACACCGCTGCGGACGACCTCAGCTTGAATCCCTCGACGTTCCAGGAGGTAGCGAAAACTCTCGGTCGTCACGACGACCGCGGATGCTCGTCGCTGGGCGACTGTGAGCAGCCCGGGAAGGGCCTTCTCTTCGAGATAGGTAGTCGCTAATCGAGGAAGGTGCCTTCCGACTGCATTCGTCACCAGCGACAGATCGCTGATGAGATCGGGCCAGACGTCTCGAACTTCGGCAATATGAGGGACATGCAGCGCTCGTGCGACGATGTCCCCTGCGAAGAGAAACGGCAGGGCCGGTGTCGTCGAAATGACGATATCAGGTGTGTGAGGTCCGCGCATCTTTCCGATGATCGCGTTCACGGCGCCGGCCGAAGCGACTCCTTGATCGAGCAGCTGACGGGCCATAGAGCTTCCGCTGTGCAGGTAGGGCACGCGAAGGATCCGCTCCCCCAGCTCGCCGGTCTCCCACGTCCCGCCGAGCTTCGCCTCGACCCGATTCCGCAGACGCCCCACCTGAGAACCGAAGAACTCATCGCGCCTCGTGTACGGATAATGCGGGTGAGGCGCTGCGACGACGATTTGGTGCCCCTGGGTGACAAAATGACTGACGAGGGTCGCCCATCGGCGCTGCGGAGCGCCGACCTCGGGCCAGTAGTAATGGCTGAGCAGGAGGATCCTCATGTGTTCGCCGCCCCCTTCCGAGCACGTCGCCGGAGCCACAGCGGCAACAGCGCGTAGAGAGCGAGCAGCACTACCCAAAACACATGGGCAGGGTAAGTCGTTGCCGTATTGCCGCTCACCAGCGTCGGCACAGCCATGATGCAGGCGAGGATGCACAGACATGAGTGGAAAAGCGAGACGGAGCCGTGCGGCCACCCTGCCTGCTGTATGCGCTGATAGATGTGTTCCCTGTGGGGAAGCAGGATATTCGCGCCCCGAAACAGACGAAGCACCAAGGTGAGACCGACATCGAAGAAGACGAAGATGATCGGAGCCACGATGACAACGATCGGCACACCTTCAACGAAGAGCCATACTGCCAGCGCAAAGACGGCTGCACCGATTCCGTAGCTGCCGGTGTCTCCGAGGAAGGCCTTTGCCCGTCCGAGGTTGAAGGGGAGGAAACCGACTGCTGCACCTGCCAGTGCCAAAGCGAGCAGTTCTATGTCCTTCTCACCGATCCACGAGCCGACGAATGCGAACCACCCCGCTGTGATGATCGTCCACTCAGCGGCATAGCCGTTGAGGCCGTCAACGAAATTCACGGCGTTGACGGTGGTCACTCCAAGGACGGCGAAGGCAAGCAGGTGGGCAATGCCCTGAGAAGAGATCATGGCGATGGTCGCACTGAACAGCAGAGCCAGGACGATCTGCCCCACTAATCGACCGGCTGGTCGCAGCGAGTCAAGGTCGTCGGCCATACCGATTGCCGAATAGCACCACGTCAGCACCAGGAACCCGGCGGGCAGCAGAATACTGCCGAGTCCGAAGACTCCGTGTTCGGTGATGTTCCAGATCATGACGACCACGGTTGCGACGGTGATCCCACAACCGATGGCAATGCCTCCTCCGCGCACGGTCGACAACGTGTGCGAAGACCGATGCGAGGGGACGTCGACGATCCCTGCTCTGCGCAGCAGCGGGAAGACGACGAGCACGCTGACCGCCGTGATCGCTGCGGCTCCGACGAGTATCACCAGCGACTGCAGATCCATCAGGAGCCGACTCCGGTGTCCTGTGATTCTGCGTCGAGGAGGCTCGTCAACCCTGCTGCGAGGTCTTCCCGGTGGGTGTAGACCTGCGGATCGCGAGATTCGGCGACGAGGGCTGCAAGCTTCTCAAGATCGATCGGTGTGATCGGCACTTGTGTGATGAGCGGATGGTTGGGTCGGCTGTCGACTTCCCCCGGCGAGAGGAGTGCCTCGGTGAGCTTCTCTCCCGGCCGCAGGCCCGTGTAGACGATCTGCGCATCGCTGCGACCCGACAACGCGATCACTCGCTCGGCAAGGTCGGCGATGCGAATCGGCTCGCCCATATCGAGAACTAAGGTCTCTCCAGGACCGCCGATCGCTGCTGCCTGCAGAACAAGTTCACAGGCCTCATCGTCGGTCATGAAATACCGAGTGACTTCCGGATCAGTAACGGTGACGGGGTCGCCTGCCGCGACCTGAGCCACGAAGGTCTCAAGCACGGATCCACGGGAGCCGAGCACGTTGCCGAAACGCACTGACATGTACCGCCGTTCGGTCTCTGCCGCCACAGAGGCGATCGCACGTTCGATTGAGAATTTCGTCCGACCGAGCACGGAAGTTGCCCCGGCGGCCTTATCAGTGGAGATATGAACGAAGGAATCGACCTCATGAGTCACAGCAGCTTGGAGCAGATCGAGGCTTGCTCCGACGTTTGTACGAACGGCCTGTTCGGGGAAGCGTTCAAGGAAGGTCAGGTGCTTGAGAGCTGCGGCGTGGAAGATGATGTCGGGCCGCGTTTCTCCGACCAGGGCTTCGATGAACGCAGGATCTCTGAGGTCCCCAAGAATGAGGTCATCACTGGTCAGCAGCGCGGAACCTTCAAGTCCAAGTTCCGTGGCGTGCAACCCGGATTCGTCGCGGTCGGTCATGACGAGCCGAGCCGGGTCGAAACGAGAGACCTGGCGGCACAGCTGGGATCCGATGGAGCCGCCCGCACCGGTGACGAGGACGCTTTTCCCGGTGATAGCGGAGGCGATGTCATCGATATTGGTCGAGATCGGCTGACGGCCGATGAGATCTTCAAAGCTGATATCGCGGAAGCCTCGATGCCGTAGATCGGAAACGCCGACTGAGTCCGGCTCCGGTCGAGTGTAGTTGGAATCAGAGAGCTTCGGCATGATCTTGATCTCGACAAGACGAGATTTGAGGTTCGACGCGATCTGTGAAAGCTCTTCGGGTGGCAGGTCAGCAATGGCGATGATCACTACTCCGGCGCCGGTGCGGTCGATATGCGCCGCGATTTCGGAAATTGGTCCGAGAACTCTGATGCCGTTGTAGCGCAGGTGCCGTTTAGCCGGATCGTCATCGAGAATGCCGACGGCGACGTATTCGCTCTTCGCATCGTGGGCAATCATGTCGAGGGCGAGCATCCCCTGATCGCCGGCTCCGACGACGAGTGTCGGGCGGGACGATCCCGAAGTCGTAAGACTGCGCTGGCGCAGATTGCGACGAGCCCAGTTTTCGAGGCTCTTGACCACGATCATCAGCGCACCAGCAGCAATAGGGACGCTGGTCGGGATGAGCAGACTGTTGGCGAAAGCAAATTCCGCCACCCACATGGTCCCGACGCCCAAAGCGACGGTCCCGACGATTGCTGCGAACTGGTCAGTCGAACCGCGTCGGTAGCGGCCGCGATAGATCGCTAGCGGTCCGCCGATGAGGAAGACGGCCATGGCGATCGCAGAACACACGAATATACCGGGAACATTGACGAGTTGCGCATGGAAGTCGTACCGCACAAGCGTCATTACCACGACGAGGAACGCAAAAACGAGACCGTCGATAAGAGACAGCGCCATAGCTCTGCCGTATCGCCGAATCGGGGTCCGCGAGGGATGGGGCCCGGAGTTGCTTCCCACTGTCCTCGTTTCCCTCGACGTCCATGGTCTGGCTCGACTTACTCTACTTGGGCCACCTGCATCTCACAGGAGCTGGTTAAGCCTCTTGCGACCTCTTGATTGTACTATTGGGCCTAACAGGTTTCGCACAGGAATACTGCGGAAAACGATAAGAACTGGTTGCATTTCGCTTGACGCTCTTCGCCGAGAGCGTTTTCACTTGCGGTGTTTAGCACTATTTGAGCCGTGCACATGTGCGTCCAGCCTTCGCCCGACATTGATCTGACCGAAAGGATTCAACAGTGGCCCAATCGCCGCTTCGTACTCTGAGGACAGGTCTCTGGCATCTTCGCAAAGGTGGACCTGCTCAATTTCAGAAATGGAGACGTCGTCGGAACATTGCCCAACCGGTTGCCGGCGGTGCTTCGACGGCTCATCTAGATGCAGACAATCTCAAAGACGAGTTCCCTCCAGCGCCGAGAACCGATCGTCGTCCGGCATTTGAAAACCTCAACGTGGGTACCATCCTCGACGAGTTCTCAGCCGAGAGCTTTAGCTACGAATGGAAAACTATCCCGCTGAAGCGCACTGCGTGGAAGTCTCAGCTTGCCGTTCTCGATTTCGTATTCGTTGAGTCGGCTTGGAACGGCAACGGCGGAGACTGGAAGTTCAAACTCACCGGTACGACCGGACCAAGTACAGAGATTGCTGAACTGCTGGCAGAATGCAGACATTGCGGAATCCCTACTGTCTTCTGGAACAAGGAAGACCCGCCGCACTTCGATGACTTTCTCCCCCTTGCCAAAATGTTCGATGTGGTGTTCACAAGCGACGTACGGCTTGTTGGCGACTACCAGAGATTGCTGGGCCATGACCGTGTCTACCCGTTGGCGTTTGCCGCCCAGCCTGCAATTCATTCTCCTGTCCGTCCGTCGAAGAACTTTGCTGGTCGCGATATTGCTTTCGCGGGAATGTATTTTACGCACAAGTTCCCCGAACGACGAACGCAGATGGACCTGCTGTTGGGAGCAGCCGACGAGGTGTCTTCTCGAATGGAGCATGGACTCGAGATCTTCTCTCGGTTTCTCGGCGATGATGAACGGTATCAATTTCCCGGGCGCCTGGCGGACAGAGTCGTCGGGTCGTTGCCCTATCGAAATCTGCTGACCGCGTACAAGAACTACAAAGTCTTTCTCAACGTAAATTCGGTGGTCGACTCGCCAAGCATGTGCGCGAGGCGCATCTTTGAAATCGCGGCATCCGGAACCCCGGTCATATCAACTCCCAGTGAAGCGACGAAGCGGTTCTTCCCGCTTTCAGAACTCCCTCAGCCTGAAACTCAGAAAGAAGCCGAACTGGTCCTCAGAGCGTTCGTCAGAAGCAGCGAACTGCGGAACCGCACGGTTCATCTCGCGCAAAGACGCATATGGAAAGAACACACCTACACTCATCGCGCGATGTCGATCATGGATGTCATCGGCGTCGAATACAGTGATCCGATTCCTCGGTCCGTTTCTGTCGTGGTTTCGACAAACCGACCAGAGCACCTCAGCAATGTGTTTGAAACTCATGCCGCTCAACAGCTTGAGAACCGTGAGCTGATCGTCGTCCAGCACGGCTTCAAATCATCGCCAGAGGCGATGCAGCGTGCGTCTGAACTGGGCATCGAGAATCTGACTTTGATCGAAGCCGCAAGCTCAGACTCTCTAGGCGCGTGCCTCAACCGAGGCGTCGCGGCAGCCTCCGGCGACATCATCGCCAAGATGGATGACGACGACATATATGGCGAACACTACCTGTCAGATCAGCTCGCGGCTCTGCGCTATTCGAATGCGGATCTTGTCGGCAAACAAGCTCACTACCTTCATCTGCGCAACCGTGACATCGTAATGTGTCGATTCCCTGAACGCGAGCATCGGTTCACCGACTTGGTCATGGGACCCACCCTGTTGGGCCGCAAAGAGCTGTTCCAACGATTCCCGTTTGCCGATCGCACACTTGGTGAAGACACCGACCTTCAGCGTCGGCTGGTCTCCGCAGGAGCACGGATCTATTCAGCAGATCGCTTCAACTTCGTTCAAGTCCGTGACTCTCATGGACACACCTGGAATGTCGACGACGATCTGCTCCTGGCCAACAGCAATGTCCACAGCTTCGGATTCAGTCGTGGACACTACTGTTTCTGACTAGAGCTCAGCGGTTGCCGAGCAGTTCGTTGAGGATATCCACGCTGCGTCCCGCAGAGTGACCGTCGCCGTACGGATTCACGGCGTTAGCCATTTCCCGATATGCCGTCTTGTCATCGAGGAGACGTGAAACTTCGGAGATGATCGTCTCTGTCGCAGTTCCGATCAGTTTGACCGTTCCGGCGTCTATAGCCTCGGGCCGCTCGGTGTTTTCCCGGAGCACCAGGACCGGTTTGCCGAGGCTGGGTGCTTCTTCCTGGATTCCACCTGAGTCCGTGAGCACAATGTCGGAGGCGTTGATGAGGTGCGAAAACTCGCCGTATTCGACGGGCTCAATGGATATGACGTTGTCGAGGTCCTGAATTTGAGGAGCGATCGAGGCGCGGACCTTCGGATTCTTGTGCGCGGGCCAGATGATCAGCAGATCGGGATAGTGAGTGGCTAGATTCCGCAGGGCTTTGCCGATGTTCACCATATTTTCGCCGAGGTTCTCTCGTCGGTGTGTGGTCACCAGCAGAACTCGACGATCATCAGATTCGAGCGCTTGGAGTTCGGGGAGGCTGAATTTCACTGGTCGCTCAACGGCCCACTGCAGGGCGTCAATCACAGTGTTTCCGATAACGTGGATATTCTCTTCGGGAACCCCGTCGGCCAGCAGATTGCTTCGCGAGACCGTGGTCGGCGCTAGATGTACCCGTGCAATCTGGGAAACTATCTTCCGATTGGCTTCTTCCGGGAACGGAGAGTTGATGTCGCCACTACGCAGCCCGGCCTCCAGATGGACGACCGGGACCTCCCGATTGAAGGCAGCGATCGCTGCTCCCATCACCGTCGTCGTATCGCCTTGGACAACGACAGCATCTGGCTCGAATTCGGCAAGCACTTCGTCGATCTTGGAGATGACGCTGCCTGCGATACTGTTCAATGACTGCCCATGCGCCATCATGTTGAGATCGACGTCGGGAACTATGCCAAATACCTGATTTACTTGATCGAGCATCTCGCGGTGTTGTGCAGTCACAACGACTATGGGAGTGAGATAGGAGTCCGCCTCGAGCGATTTGATTACGGGCGCCATCTTGATAGCTTCCGGTCGGGTCCCATAAATGACCATGACCCGTGATTCACTCTCGGCACCGTATTCGTCCAACCGTATCTCCCTCGCAAACTATGAACGCCCCCTGATCAAGGTCGTTCTACAGGATATAGCACCGTCCTCAGCTCTGACCCTTCTCTCTTGCCGTTCCCTCCACGCACGATGCACTCGCAGATTTCGGCCTTACCGGCCTTTAGAATTCTGAATTAGAATCGGTTCGACCGTGACTATTAAACAAGACGGAGCACCGCACGTATGCCGCCCAGCGCAACTACACGACGCCCGACAGTAGCTGTCATCGGACTCGGCTACATCGGATTGCCGACAGCTGCCGTATTGGCCAGTTCGGGAGCAAATGTGATCGGCGTAGATACAAATGCTGAGAACGTCAAAGTCATCAATCGCGGTCTCGTCCCGTTCGTCGAGCCGGACATGGCAACAACTGTGGCCGGTGTCGTGTCTCAAGGCTTCCTCACTGCAACAACGGAAACCCCGCACGCAGAGACCTATATTGTCGCCGTGCCTACACCATTTGTCGACGGCCACAAGCCAGATCTGTCCTACATCCGAGATGCTGGTGAGCAGATTGCACCACTTCTCGTCGGCAACGAACTCGTGGTGCTAGAATCAACATCGCCCCCGGGCACCACGGAGTTCCTCGCCGAGACGATACTCAAAGTTCGCCCTGATCTGACGTTGGAGCCCAACGCTCCCAATTCGATCTACTTCGCCCACTGCCCTGAGCGTGTTCTTCCTGGCCGAATTATGATCGAACTCCGCACCAACGACAGAATCATCGGAACTCTGAACGGAAACGCCGGCGAGCGCGCCCGCGAGCTTTACCAGTTGTTCTGCGAAGGCGAATTCCTCATGACTGATGCTCGCACCGCTGAACTGTCGAAGTTGACCGAAAACGCTTACCGCGACGTAAACATCGCCTTCGCCAATGAGCTTTCAATGATTGCCGATTCGCTGGATATCAACGTCTGGGAGCTCATTGAGCTCGCCAATCACCATCCCCGAGTGAATATTCTCCAACCGGGACCCGGAGTGGGCGGACACTGTATAGCAGTCGACCCGTGGTTCATCGTAGCTGCGTCGCCCGATAGGGCGTCACTCATCAAGACAGCTCGTGAAGTCAACGATGCAAAGCCGGAGTTTGTAATCGACAAGCTGCTGCCACAAGCCCGCCGAATAAGCAGCGTGAAGATCGCAGCTCTGGGATTGGCTTTTAAACCAAACATTGATGACCTGCGTGAGAGTCCAGCTCGACAAATTGTAGGTCGGTTGGCTGAAGAGTTACCAGAGGCCGAGATACTCGTAGCCGAACCCAACATCGATCAGCTCCCTGTCGAGCTCCAAGCTTGTCCGAATGTCTCACTGTCATGGACTGAAAGCGCCATTGAACACGCCGACATAGTTTTGCTACTCGTTGATCATCAAGAATTCACCCAACTCGACCCATCGATCTTAGCTCAGAAAATCGTCCACGATACTCGAGGGGTTTGGACTTGATCCGAGTGGAAGCCCCTCTGCTGCATTACATTTTTCCCGGACAGTTGCCGTATGCTTCCTAAGAATATGACTGCAATAGTGTCAAGGCGCATCTGCACGCGCGAACCTGTCCAGAAAGCACAGCTGTGAACCTACGAATTCAAGAGTCAGCCGACGTTGATGCCAGCGCCCTCATTGGTGAAGGATCCTCAATCTGGCATTTAGCACAAGTCCGCGACGGAGCTCGTCTTGGCAAGAACGTCGTCGTCGGCAGAGGTGCTTATATCGGTTCAGACGTCCATGTCGGCGACAACTCCAAGATTCAAAACTACGCACTCGTCTACGAGCCGGCGGATCTGGCCAATGGTGTGTTCATCGGACCGGCCGCAGTTCTGACAAACGATACTTTCCCGCGAGCTATCAATCCCGACGGCGGACAGAAGGATGCGAGCGATTGGGACGCAGTGGGCGTCAGAATCGAGCAGGGTGCAGCGATCGGAGCCCGCGCTGTGTGCGTTGCTCCAGTTCGCATCGGGGCTTGGGCAACAGTAGCAGCGGGCGCCGTCGTCACTAGCGATGTTCCACCGCATGCCCTAGTTGCAGGTGTACCCGCGCGGCGCATCAAGTGGGTGGGTAAATCAGGCACACCCCTTGAAATGAACGAAAGCGGATTGTGGAAAGACAACTCGACAGGCGATGTCTATCGAGAGAAGGAAGATTCTGACGAATTGGAAGAGGTCTCTGAATGAACAGTGAGTTCATACCGCCAGCATCACCGATCATCGGTGATACAGAGCGCAACGCAGTGGACCATGTGTTGAAGACTGGCATGATCGCACAAGGACCGGAAGTCGCTAAGTTCGAGCAGGAATTCGCTGAACAAGTGGCAAGCCCGGCAACATGTGTCGCGGTGAACTCCGGTACATCTGCTCTCCACCTCGGACTCCTTGCCGCTGGAATCGGCGAGGGCGACGAAGTCATCGTTCCTTCATTTACGTTTGCGGCCACTGCCAATTCCGTCGCTCTGACTGGCGCGACACCGGTATTCGCCGACATAGACATCGACTCCTACACACTGGACCCGGCCTCGGTGAAAGCGAGCATTACGGACCGCACCAAAGCCGTCATGACCGTTCACCTCTATGGGCTCCCGTCTGACATCGCAAGTTTGCAGAACATCTGCGACGAGAACAATCTGCAGTTCTTCGAAGATGCTGCTCAAGCTCACCTCGCTGAGTTCAAGGGGCGCCAGGTGGGTACTTTCGGTTCGTTCGGAGCATTCTCCCTGTATCCGACAAAGAATATGACCTCAGGCGAAGGCGGCATGCTCTCCGCAACGGATGAAGAGCTCCTCCGCTTAGTACGCGTCTACCGCAACCAAGGTATGGAACGGCGGTACGAGAACGAAGTTATCGGGTTCAACTACCGCATGACGGATGTCCACGCCGCTATCGGACGTGCGCAGCTTCGCCAAGTACAGTCCTGGACTGAAGTTCGTAGGGCGAACGCAGGTTATCTGAATTCGGGCCTGGAAGGAGTCGTTACTCCTCACGTGCCAGAAGGTCGTAAGCACGTCTATCACCAGTACACGATTCGTTTGGACGGCGCGGAAGCTGCCGACCGCGATCAAGTCGCCAACGCCCTCAAAGATGAGTTCAATATCGGCACTGGTGTCTATTATCCGGTTCCCAACCACAGATTGCCTTCTCTGGCTAAATTCGCTCCAGGTCTTGACCTTCCTGCCACCGAGCAAGCTGCTTCGGAGTGTCTATCACTTCCGATCCATCCTAAACTCGGCGAATCCGACCTCGACCGAATCGTGCGCGGAGTGAACACCGCGGTACGGGCTGGAGCTTGACATGCCTGATTTGAGAGCTGGACTGGTTGGCCTTGGCATGATGGGGCGTCACCATGCCCGAAATCTCCACGCGCTTGAAGGAGTCGATTTCGTTGCCGTGGCCGACGCACTTGGAGACCCTCACGGAGTGGCAGGCAATCTACCCGTCTTCTCTAGTATCGATGAGCTAATCGAATTCGGAATTGACTATTGCGTAGTAGCCGTACCGACGCACTTGCACTATGAGACCGGAAAGAAGCTTGCTGCAGCAGGCGTGCACGCGCTCATCGAGAAGCCCCTCGCGGGAAGTTATGCTGAGGCGCTCGAACTTGCCGAGCTGTTTCAGGCCGCCAACCTGGTGGGCGCAGTCGGTCATATTGAGCGATACAATGCGTCTCTGCAGGAGCTTCGCAGACGATTGCAAGCAGGAGACCTCGGCGAAATTTATCAGATCTCAACCAGTCGACAAGGCCCATTCCCCAGCAGAATCGCCGATGTCGGAGTCATTAAAGACCTCGCCTCTCACGACATCGATCTCACAATGTGGGTAGCAAGCAGCGGATACGAATCTGTCTCCGGCCGAACATTGCACAAATCCGGACGGGAGCACGAAGACATGGTGGCTGCAACCGGTCTGCTTCAGGCCGACGTGACAGTCAATCATTTGGTGAACTGGCTGACGCCTGCGAAGGAACGTCGGACGACTGTTGTCGGTGAGCGAGGTATGTTCGTCGCCGACACCCTCACCTCTGATCTGACCTTCTACGCAAACGCTTCTGTGAACACCGAATGGGAGGAGATGTCACACTTCCGCGGCGTCGCCGAAGGCAACATCACCAGGTTCGCTTTTCCCAAACCTGAGCCCTTGCGAGTCGAACACGAATACCTTCGTGATGCCATCATGGGTGACACCACAGCAGAAATCGTTACCCTTCATCAGGGCGCGGAGGTACTGCACGTCTGCGAGGCGATGCTCGAATCCAGCAAGACCGGAACAACTGTCGCTCTGTCCTGAGCACGATTCAAAGGAAGAAGCACCAAACGTGAAAATCAGCGTCATCGGACTCGGCAAGATCGGACTTCCCCTCGCCGTACAGTTTGCAACCAAAGGTCACGACGTCGTCGGCATCGACGTTCAGCAACGAGTAGTCGATTCGATCAACGAAGGAATCGAGCCATTCCCCGGCGAGTTCGACCTTCAAAGGAAGTTGAGTGAGTCTCGCAGCTCCGGTCGTATCCGAGCGACTACCGAGTACTCTGACGGGATTCCGAACAGCGACGCCATCGTCATTGTTGTACCGCTTTTCGTCAATGACGAAACCTGGCAACCAGATTTCGGTTGGATGGAGAACGCCACCCGTTCGCTAGCTGAGCACCTCACCCCCGGAACTTTGATCTCTTACGAGACGACTCTGCCCGTGGGGACTACTCGGAATCGCTGGAAGCCGATGATCGAAGAAATCTCGGGGCTCGCTGAGGGCGAAGACTTCTACCTAGCGTTTTCACCTGAACGCGTGCTGACCGGGCGTGTATTCGAAGACCTTCGCAAATACCCCAAACTGGTCGGTGGGCTTGGCTCCGTCGGTACCCAGCGCGCGATCGATTTCTATCATTCTGTACTCGATTTCGACGATCGTCCCGATCTTGCGCCCCAGAGCAATGGGGTCTGGGACATGGGCACCGCCGAGGCAGCGGAGATGGCCAAACTTGCCGAGACAACCTACAGAGACGTCAACATCGGACTCGCGAACCAATTCGCGCAGTTCGCGGAGCAGAACTCGATCGACATCTACAAAGTGATCGCAGCCTCAAACTCACAGCCCTACAGCCACATTCATCGGCCCGGAATCGCTGTCGGCGGTCATTGCATCCCGGTCTATCCTCGTCTGTACCTCTACAACGATCCGCAGGCAAGTATTGTGCGAACCGCTCGAGAAGCGAATATGGACATGCCCGCACACGCTGTACGGATGCTGGAAGGGAATCTCGGCGACCTGAGGGGTAAACGCATCGTGGTGCTGGGCGCTTCGTACCGCGGAGGCGTCAAAGAGACCGCATTTTCCGGAGTCTTCCCCACCGTGTCCACTCTGGAGGCGAAGGGCGCGGCGGTTTCTGTTCACGATCCGATGTACAGCGATGAGGAGCTCCGTGCGTTCAATTTCGAGCCAGCGCATATCGGGCAACCGGCCGACGGACTCGTCTTGCAGGCGGACCATCCGGAATACCACGATCTCTCACCTGAAACCTTCCCCGGAGTGCGCGTACTTGTGGACGGCCGGAACGCCACCGATGCGTCCAAGTGGAGTAGCGTTGCGCGCTTGGTGATCGGAGGCGGAGAGTAGGGCCTGAGGCAATGCCGGGTTTCTCCCGACCGACGCTTCAGTCCATGAGATCATGGGCCGGGCGACTCCGGAGCCAACTGACCGGACTTCTTCAGTCAGCTTCCGCACGATCGACCTCCGGTGAGCGGCCGCTTCTGCTCCTGTCAGGGGTCGGTCCCGCTCAAATCATCCTGGCAGAGTGCATACGCTCGGCGTGGGCAGATGAATGCGCAGTGGAATGGTTGGAGCGTCTACCCGATTCTCCGACCGACGAGCTCCGCGATACTGCCTCTGACCTGCGTGCGACTCGCGTCATTGCAGTCGGAGTGGAATCTGTGTATGCGGCTGCTGATGCCTTACTCAAGTTACCGATCGAGGGTGTCTTTCTCCACCACGAACTTGATTTCCGTTTCAGCAACAGGCAGCGCCAGGGACGACTCCTCGGCGCATTCGACGCCTGCGAACGTCTGTGGTTCGACAGCTCGGTAGCCATGGACAAGGCATCCGCACATGGATCAGACCGTCCGCATCTGTTGATCCCATTGGCGACGCCCACTGGTTGCAGTCCGAAACGTCCGGAGACAGCGTATGTTTCCGTCATTGTTCCCCAGGAGAAACTGAACGCCGCCGAGGAAGCCACTGTCAATGCTTTGCAGGCTGCCGCTTCGAGTGCCGGGGTTCGGGTTTCGGTTCACAGTGTGGATCAGCTTTACACCGGACATGATCTGGAGGCCGGGCGGGGCTGGGATAATTCGATTGTGCGCAGCCTTCCGAGCTCGCCTTCGCACCTTGTGCTGGTCGGTAAGAGTGGCCACCACCTCTTCACCGCAGTCGGTCTGGGACCCGGCGCTGTCGAAGTCTTCGTCGATGCCACTGTCGAGAACGTTGCAATCGCGCGCCGAATCCGACTTGAGGAGGACCATGTTGCCCGAGGGGCGGCGCTTGCTGAAAGAGTCGCAGATTCGGTTGAGAGGTTCAGTCGGAGCAACGAACTTAGGGCGGTTCCCTCTACACCCAACCATTTTCGCAAAACTTTCGAAGCATTGGTGGCTAGGGACCTGCCCAATTGGCACGAGGAAGACATCCTTGAAGCTGGTCAGCCTCAGTTCGATTTGTTTTTCTCGGTCGCGGGGATTGAAAATCGTAGCAACGGTGCCAGGCCTCAACGGATCCGCGCAATGTCTCACGCGTTTGAAGAGCGCGGCGTACCGTTGGTGAGGGTGACCGCCAACCAGAACTTACTTAGCCGCAGGATGCGCGGTGCACTGGCACTCGTTCGCGCCGGAACCCAGCCCCGCCTGGGATACGGAGAGAATTCGACTGCTCCGATGCCACTGGAGGCGCGAAGTGTCCTCGAAAGCGGCCTCAAGGAGCTGCGAGACGCAGGACTGAAATTCGGCTGGTTCGTCCGGGACTTTCACTGGCTGGAACCGGCAAGCTCTGTCTCGCAGACCCGGGCCGACCTGGACCAGTTGCAGAAGGATAGCCTTGCCGAGTTCACCGCGATGAGAGAACACACTGATGTGCTCTTCGCCCCCTCGCACCTGGCTTCTCAGAGATTCGACCAGCTTCTCCGCGGCCGCATCGATCGGTTGCCCCATCGATGGACCCCGCTTCCTCCCGGTATCGAGCCGGCCAATTGCCTGTCAGCAGATCGGGAATCCGACGCGGTACAGCCTCCCGACCAGTCCGAACCCCTCGAAGTCGTATACGCCGGCGGACTCGGCGGTGTCTACGATCTCCAAACCGCGATGAATGCGCTTTCCAGTTTGCACGAACCCTGGCACCTGCATTTGGTCATACGACCAGAAGATGTTGAAATCGCACATCAATTGACGTCGCGCATGTCCGGACACATGGTCCACATCACTAGCGGCGAGTTCGCCGCCATGCCTGTCATCACTGGGCCCACGGTAGGATTGGCGCTTCTGGAGTCCGATTACGGGCTCGCCAGTTTCCCGCTCAAGGTCATGAGCTACCTCGAGCGACGGATGACCGTCGCCGTCTATCGGAACTCTTCTCCTGCGGAGATGATCGAATCATATGGTGCCGGCTCAGTCGTTGACCGCACCGCTGACTCCATCGAGGCTGGGATCGGAGCGGCAGTGTCCGCTGCCGGCACTGTCGATTGGCATTCAATTCACGAAAACGAGTCGTGGAATTCTCGGGCCGAAACTGTGCGCAATGCGCTTCGAGCTACGCTCAGTCTATAAACCTCGGTAGAACTGTTCTCACGTGAATCCTCCACAGAAAGGAAACACAAACATGCGTATCGTCAGCATAGTTGGTGCCCGCCCACAATTCGTGAAGCTTGCCCCGATGGTAAAGGCTTTCGACGCTCTAAAAGTGGACCACAAAATCGTACATACCGGACAGCACTATGACATCAACATGTCTGATGCTTTCTTCCAGGACCTCGGCATTCCCGATCCGGACATCCATCTTGGTGTCGGTTCCGGCAGTCACGGCGTCCAAACAGGCGGCATGTTGGCCCAGATGGACCAAGTGCTCTTGGACTTCCAACCGGATTGGGTTCTCGTCTATGGGGACACCAACTCAACGATCGCCGGTGCGCTGTCAGCAGTGAAGCTCCAGATTCCCTTGGCGCATCTCGAAGCGGGCCTCCGTTCAAACAACCGTGCGATGCCTGAGGAACACAACCGTGTGCTCACCGATCACGCCGCGGATATCTGCTTGGCTCCATCGTCCGCAGCGATGGACTGCCTTGCGAAAGAGGGCTTACGCGAACGCGCTGAACTCGTCGGAGACGTGATGGTCGATGTCTGTTACCAGGTTCGTGACTCGCTTCTAGCGACCAGTCCCCCGGTACCCTCAATTAATCATGGTGAACACTACCTGTTGGCTACGGTGCATCGTGCCGAAAATACGGATGATCCCACGCGATTAGAGACAGTTTTAAGCGCCCTTAAACATCTACCAATGCCCGTACTATTGCCAGCCCATCCTCGTTTGATGACGAAGGCAACAACCTTCGGGATAGCACTCGACGATGGAAATCTCCGTATAGTCGATCCGCTCGGATACCCGGAAATGGTAAATGCAATCATGAACGCTGACGGGGTCATTACGGATTCCGGCGGAGTACAGAAAGAAGCTTATCTTCTAGAGACACCTTGCACCACTCTTCGCGCGGAAACCGAATGGACCGAAACTCTAGCGGGAGGATGGAATGTCCTTGATCCGAACCTCACCAATATCGCTACCCTCGCAATGCGACCCAAACCGAACAGTCCGAATAGCCACCCATATGGGCATGGCGACGCCGCCCTAACAGCAGCCAAAGCATTATGCGAAGCACAGAGCAAACCACAGTGACCCAGATGAGTCAAATAGAATAGCGAGACCGATCAGATACGTACAGCCTATTCCCTACGCGTAATGGGACTGATCCAAACGAATAGCGCCAAGGCCGATAAGGCTCGCCGATCTCTCAGCGGAGAGTTCGACAGCACCACCAGCCACAACACGAACCCCAACCCATACCACCCCACGCTCTCCCGGAACCTACTGCGCTCCAGCCAAACCATTCACTGTAAGGTGAGTAGACGGCCAGGTCTCGAAAGGACGCACAATTGCTGAAGAGTCGAACATTCGCCAACGGGAGACAACTGAAAATTGCCTGCGTGGCGCACAACGGAATCAGGCATGATGCTCGAGTATTGAAAGGCGCAGCTTCACTGAAAGCTCACGGCCACGACGTTCATATATTTGGTTTGACTGCGGACCAGCCCGAAGACTTCGTCCTTCCGAACAACGTCACAGTCCATTTGATCCATCGTGATCTCTCAGATGTCAAAGCAAGAATTACTCGAGAACAGCTACCTCCTGGCCGCGAAAACGCTATATGGACTTCATTTCGCATTCAAGGAGAGACCATATTTGAAGGCGTGCGGTCCACGATGACCCCCGACATCGTCCACATGCATGACCACCTGACGCTCGCCGCATCATCTAATTACAAAGAAACGTTCGGCTGTCCTTTAGTGTGGGATGCACACGAAATATACGAAGATTTAGCGAGCATTGAAACGGTACGCGCAAATGTAAACGCGCAAGTAATCCAAGACAACGTCCACAACGTAGATGGGTTCATTACATTAAATAGCAGTATTGCGCAGTATTATCATCGCAGGTATCCAAATCTCCCTGATGCAGTCTTGATACCGAACGCTGTCGTTCGCAAAACTCCCCCTGTATATGATGGGCGTTTACATTCTGCTGCAGAGTTGGAATCCGATCAAAAAATCCTGCTCTTCCAAGGCGGGTACTCACCGAATCGTGGTATATCAGCTCTGTTGGAGGCATCTCAGCACCTCTCTGAACAATGGACACTAGTGTTCATGGGCTGGGGCAAGCTAGCGGACGAGATAGCGTCCTACACCGAATCTGCAACTGATCGGCCTAGGGGACGCCCTCAGGTGGCGATGATACCAAGTGTCCCGCACGATGACCTTCTCAACTGGACGACTGGGGCAACTTTGGGAGCGATACCATATGAAAATACGGGCCTAAACCACTTGTACTGTTCGCCAAACAAGCTCTGGGAGTATCCAGCGGCGGGCGTACCCGTGCTCGCCACAGATCTCCCCGAAATGAGCCAGCGAATAAACAAGTATGGAATCGGCATCACAGTACCTGAGGATCTCAATCCGAGAACAATCGCCAATACTGTAAATGCACTTTCAGATTCTAACCTATCGCTAATGAAACAACGCTGTGAAGAATTCGCGATCTCCGAGGACTGGAGCTCTTACGAAGACCAGCTAGTCAATCTGCATCTCCAACTTGGGATATCTGCCCACGATCGGCCCCGTAGCTGGTATAAGAGACTATCTGATCTTGTGACACGGATTGCTGGGACCCGTCAAAGACGCTGAGCAGGCCCGTTAAGAACTCTTGGGAAGTTCGTCACAACTTTTGCATGCGACACAGCGGGCGAGAACTTCGTAACGACACGACTGGTCAGACCAAACTCTCCTTACGCAGATGGCACCAAGCCATAATCATCGAACGGGAGCCGCCCTTCCAACCGTTTGGAAACATATTGCTATTTTTGCCCATGAGAGAAAAGATCTCACGACGGAGAGAGCTATCGTCTATTTGGAGAAAGGAACTGAGAAGGCCCGTCAGCCCACCACTGATCCTAGTTGGGTCCACGCCCTGGGGCCGGTCGTGACCGAGAAACTGGGGTAGCTCGCCCCGTTTCACTGCCGGGTGCGTCAAGAATGATTCAGACACCTTCTGCAAGAGATTCGTAGCATTTTCAAATCCACCTTCAGATAAAGCAATTGGTAGCTCGATCGTCGCTGCCGCCTTCCACAGTGCTTCAGAAGCCAACGTGGTCTTATCATCGTTTGGCTTCGGTGAATAAGGCCAGCTAATCCCACCCTCGCGCCAATCGATAAACTTCAAATGATAGCGATAAATTCCAAGCGCCGTATCTATCAACCACGGATCGTCGTGTGTGACAGACGCTTTGACTAGAGCCGCGCCATAAAGCGCAGCGTGGTTAAGCGCCTCAACGATATTTTGTGTTTGGTGGACAAAATATCGGTAGCCGTTCTCATCCTGTTTGGCTTCTCCCCGGAATGCCAACAATGTTTCGACGGCGGCATCTCGAACCCAGCTCTTACCCGAAACAGCAGCATATTCGAGCATCGGCAAGGTAATTAAGCCTGCGGTTGTAATCTCGTTCGAACGGACCCCAGAAGCATATTTTGTACCCCAACCGGGGAAGACGGCATCGCGTTCGTCGTCTACTATAGCCAGCTGGTCATCGCGCTGTTCGAGGAGAGCATCGATAGTGCGCTCAAGCAAAGCCGCATACTGTGGGTCACCAGTGACGCAATACATGTCGACGGCTGCCCGTCCATAGTATCCCCAATACCATCCATACAGTCTGCCTCGCTCTCCTGGACCAAGGTCCACATCTTGCCTGTTCACCATATTGGCAAGAGCACGATCGAGATATACGTACACTTCCTCATCTGATAGAGCAAACGGAGGAACGATGTCATTGTCCAATTTTTCCCTCACAAACTTCCATCTTTCGACATATTGGAGACCGACTAGACACTACCAGGATGCAATTCGTGAAGACTGACAATATCAGCCAGCACGCGCTTAGCAGCATCGTGCCAAAACACGAACTCAAACGTCTGATTTGTGCGATTCCTGCCCTCTGGCAGTGTGGCTATCTCGTCCAAGACAGTCTGCATCGTCAGACCCGAATAGTCAGTTGAATCGATTGCGGTTTCCATCGAGTCAAGGAAGTCATTGCGATCCGTCTCCCAATAAGTATCTTGTAGACTAACCTTGTTGGTCGTTTTGGGATCAAGTTCAGCGGCGATCTCATGGAAATACGGCACACCATCCCAATCAGGCACCATATGAAGCGTCATACGCCTGATGGCGGAAGCGTCGATCTTTCGTTCCGGCGGAACCCAAAAAGTTCTGAGAAGCATTTCGGGTGTGAGCATGGGTAGCGCAACCGACGGGGCAACCGGCGGAAACTGCCGTCTTACGCGGTTGTAATAGAATGAATAGTCCAACGCGTACAGACCGTCAATCCCCTTCACGAGAGAGCCGAGCAGCTCGTTTTTTACTAGCTGCGCTCCGTGATCTCGCAACTCCTCAGATAGGACGGAACGGTTTCGTACGAACGAGGTGAGATAACGTTCGAGCGCGCTGGATGCGCCACCTTCCTGGATGTCACGCAGACTATAGTAGTGCGCCCGAGTAAAGTCGCCGTGACTACCAGATATCATGAGAGGTGCTGGTGTCAGCCTCCTAACCGGAACGTTTGACCTGACTGGGGTCGACCAATGGTCGCCACCCAAATATCGAAACCAACTGCTAGCACGTTGCAGTATGGAGCCCGATGACGGACCGGGAGGTTGAGGCGTGCCTCCATCCTGACGCACCGTGCCCGGATTCGCCTCGACCGCCAGCCAGTCAAAACTGCCCTCGGCACGCTCGTGCAATTGCGCCGCAATTTCTGCCTCTAAATCCGGCGGAACAAAAGTAGTAGCGGTGAAAGGGATGCCAAGGCTGACCAAAGTAGCAGCCGCAAACCTGGAATCTACTCCACCGCTAAGGCGCAACCGGCTTTCGTCACTGAGATAAGGTGCAACGACATCGACAACATTTTGACCCGCATTTACGGGCGGTTCGATCGAGTCTGTCAACCCTTTCGGTTGCAAGAGGAAGTCGGAAAACTCAAGCTCTTGCCGCAACTTTACACCTTGTTCAGAAACCGTAATTACGGTGCCAGGCGGCGCAAGACTAACACCACGAACATAGGTGCTGTTGTTCAGCCCGCCGCCGGTAACATAATAGGCATCCCAAAAGTCATCATCCTGGATCGGCAATCGGTTCATGCCAAGCGCAGCACCAATTACACCGCTAGCTACGAGGCAGAAGTCGTCAGCCTGATAGTAGTAGAGCTTACCGATTCCCATAATATCGTTTGCCGCCACAATACTGTCATTGCGTACATTGTGATGCATGTAAGATAGAGGAGGTTGGTTAAACGCGCCACCGCTGACACCTTGCCGTAACCTACTCACAAACTTACGTACAGCCAACCCCGACCGATCCTCAAGCACCTCACGCAACAGAATGGGATAAGCTGAAGCGCTTAATGAGTCTGCATCCCGATAGCACCAATCGTTTTCAAAAGGATCAGGCTCTCCAGGAATGAAAAATGATGCAGTTGTTGCTCCTCTTTGTTGAATGACTGCGTCATAAGCAACATTGAAGTACTCACTCAAACGATTCGACACCGCTGAAATCATCTCGGACGATCTGCAATACATTCCAAGAAAAATTCCAGTAGGTGAGTGTGCTCGTTGGTTTGTTCTCATGGTCCTGACTGCGTTCGGCCTTCTACTCAGAGTCATCAGGCACCCGAGACAATCCTGGCCCGACTCCATATCTATTGGCGAAGTGATAAAATTCGGCGTCGCTATTCTTTAGCGGCATCGGATTTTCAGAAAAGAATGCCGCCTTCACCTTGACTCCACGGCGAGTTAGGGTGTCCGTTGTTCGCAAAAACCGTTGATAGCGAGTCAGATCGCGAAAACCGAGCATAGTAACAGATTCAGGATTTCCAAGGAACTCAATCAACCCATCTTCCAAACTATTCCAGGTCACCGACTTACGCGCTAGTTCCATAGATTGGCGCAGTTCCTGTAGATTATTCAGGACCTCCAAAATACCATCACGCCAAGAAGAGGAGTCGACGTCCGACAGCGTTACACCGCAGTGGTGTTCTGCAATGTAGTTAGATATCTCCTTTAACGGAGGCGCAACAAACGGCAGACCAGAAGTCGTGAAATCAAATACCCTGTTCGGCAGGGACACGGAATGGTTCGGATTCGACGGATCAAGCGTGATCAGTCCAGCATCTGCGTCAGCCAGCAGGCCCGGAAGTTCCTCGTAAGAAACAAACCCTTCAAGGTGCACACGGTTCTGTAATCCAAGATTCTCCAGGTAGCCATGGATCTCATCAGAATATGAAATAGGACTAAGCTTGATGAACGCAACCAGGTGAATACTTTCCGGAAGCTCTGCAACTGCGTCCAACACGGCTTCAAATCCATTTACGATGTTTCCCGTTGTGACGAGCACAGTACCGTCGGTCGGGATATTGAACCGTTCCCGCAGAGTGCCGGATGGTTTTACCTCCTCATACCAACGATAGTTCGGCTGCAAACGAACAGGTCGGCCGAAGCCGTCAAGAGTTTCGACCACCGAGTTACTCACCGTCATAATTCCATCGACTTGAGTCAACGCACCATAAGCGTTGAGGTTGACCATCTCGAGGGCTGCTGGGTGCAAATTCGGTGCCAGCGAGTGTTTGTGAACCTCCACGTTTTCCACACAATCGCAGATGATCCTCCCCCCGTACTTGCGTTGAAGCACCATGGCTGCTGGAACAGTGCTGGGTAGTAGACAAAGATAGGTCTCAGCGCTTAGGTCGACATCCGACTTCTCGATTTCCTCGTACAAAAGACCCTGCCGAAAGAGCGTGAAGTATTTTTTTGCTGCGCCCCAAAGAGAACTGGTGTACACCAATCTTTCACGCGTGAGTTTCAGACTATTGACCAACTTTTCCCGGCGTTCTTTTTCTCTAACGCGCTCTTGCTTGATCTTTTCCTGAAGATCCCTATTTCTCGCGATTAGGTTATCGAGCTTCTCTCGGGAAGTGTGGATTACACCATTTGTTTTAGCCAGACGCTCCTTGAGAGTTGATATTTGAGTCTTCATCGTCGCTACATTGGTGTTCAGAATTTCGTTCCGTCTACCAATTTCCACCCGGGCGTCTGTCTCGTGTTTCAGGTTGGCTTCAGCTGCAGATAGCTTTTCTTTGAGTAGCTCAGTGGAAGAGACCTCTTGTGCCACGCCGTCCGACGCGGCTTCACGTCGTCCTTGGGCTTCGCGCATTTCGGATGAAAG
>NZ_JADBHF010000014.1 GCF_017808105.1 Brevibacterium renqingii
TTCTTCTTATACGGCCTGGATCGGGTGAAGTAGATGCCCCGCGACCCGGCCCATTCGATGACGTACTGGTTGAGGAACTCCGACCCGTTATCGAAGTCGAGGCCAGTGATCTGGAACGGAATCTCACGCGCTGCGGTCTTCAGCCCAGTCAGGATGTTCGTGTGGGCGTTGTTGCGCACGGTGCGGGTGTAGGTCCATCCGGTGTGAAAGTCGGTGAGGTTGAGAGTGCGGGCGAATTCTCCGGACTCGACGGGTCCGCAGTGGGCAACGGTATCGCCTTCGAAGAACCCGGGTTCGGCTTCAACTTCGTCGCCGGCCCGCCGGATCGTGATCGCTGAGCGCAGCAACGTGCCGGGCTTCGTCGTCGAGTGCCCACCGATGGCGTCTTTGGCCCGCACTGGTCCCAGGTAGCGGTCGATCGTGGCCGGGCTCATCATCAGCAGTTCCTTGCGCACACCCTTGGTGTAGCGTCCCTGGCCGGGAACCAGTTCGTGATGGGCTTCGAGGAGGTCGAGAAGGATCTGCATCGTCGCGTGGAGGTATTTGCCGCATTGGCCGCCGGAGATCGCCCATACGCGTTGCAGGATCCTGGTCGCGTCGTAGGAGTATTTCCTGGCCCGAGGTTTCCGCGGCTGTGTGGCGACTGTCCGGCCGGGTCCGGGCGGGTGGTTCGCTGCTTGGGTCAGGCGGCGTCGGGCGTTGTCGCGGGTCCACCCGGTCACGGCCACGACTTCGTCGAGCACGGCTCCTTTGGTTTTCTTCGTCGCTTTCTTGTACGCCTTGGCGTATTTCGTGGTGATCTCGGCTCGTGTCGCCATCGACAGTTCACTCCCCATAGTGTTCGAGGGTCCACCATTTCGCGGGCAAAAGTATATGAGGCAGCGAGGGTGGCTCGCGGGCTGTTTATCTGAGTCTGGTCGCGCCATTGCGCCGGCACGCGCGCGGGCCTAGGCTTGAGGCATGAAGATGAGTACCGTCTGGAGCGTCATCGGCGCGATCATCGCCATCATCATCGCGTGGTGGGTGGTCAACGTCGCATTCTCCATTGCGTGGTTCCTCGTCAAAGCGGTCATCACCGTCGTCGTGGCGCTCGCCATCTTCGGCCTCATCAAGGCATCGCTGAAGTCCAAGGACCGCGACCGAACGCGCTGACCGAGCGTCTCAGAGATCGCCGAGGCTGGTGTTCGCCCCGCAGAGGACGACGCAGAACTTCTCCCCGTCCGCCGGCACATAGCCGTTGGTTGCGCCGTCGCTCCGGCCCCGCACTCCCGCCAGCGCCGTCGCCGCAGCATGCTCGACCGCCAGGCGGTGGTCGTCCCACAGATGCGCTCGCGCGGCGATGATCGCCGCATCATCGACCAGCACCGAGGTGACCAGATCCGATCGTGCCGCAGCCAGCGCCAGGGGAGTCGCCCGTCGTGCGCCGAGTGAATCGGCGGCCACGGAATCGACGGTCACGTCGACCGGTTCTCCGGCTTCGAGCGCGGCATTGAGCGCTCGACAGTTGCGCGGCTCCACCGCCACCGTGCGCACTCCGGCATGAGTCGCAGCGGTCGCGACGCCGGCGAACAGGCCGCCTCCGCCGACCGAGACGACGACCGTGTCGAGATCGGGCACCTGCTCGAGGATCTCGGTCATGAGCGTGCCCGCTCCGGCGGCGATGAGCGGATGGTCATAGGCGTGCGAGGCCAACGCCCCCGATGACGCGACGAAATTCCGGCAGGCCTCGGCCGCCTCGGCGAACTCCGCACCGACGAGTTCGACGGTCGCCCCATAGGAGCGCAGCCGCTCGACCTTGACACCCGGAGCCGTGGTCGGCAGGAACACAGTGGCGGGAACGCCTGCCTCGCGGGCCGCCCAGGCGCAGGCCAGGCCCGCGTTGCCGCCCGAGGCGATCGTGATCCCCGCCTCGGGGAAGCAGCCGGCCTCGAGATGGGCTCGGATGAAGTTCTGCGCGCCCCGGGCCTTGAACGTGCCCGTATGCTGCATGAATTCGAGGGCGAAGTGCAGCCCGTCCTCCGGCGCCGAGGTGACCGTGACCGGGCGCACGCGTCCGGCGATCCGTGCGGCGGCGGATTCGATGTCGGGATGGGTCAGCTCAGGCATGCCACCAGCCTATGCGAGACCGGCTGCGGAGGTTGCGTCTCCTGTGGGTGGATCCACTTCGATTTTCCCGTGCGGATCGAAGCGGATCCACCCGCAGGCGACATGCGCACGGCGGACGGGGACTGGGCACGGGGCACCGGGGCGCTGCTGACGCCGCCTCAGTGATGCATGGTCAGGCCGAGGTCGACGCCCTTGGTCTCCTTGACCAGGCTGACGCCGATGAGCGAGATGATGCAGACGATGATCATGTAGATCGCGATCGACAGCGAGGTGCCAGTCTCGGCGAGCAGGGTCTCGGCGATGGTCGGTGCGAAGGCACCGCCGAGGATCGCACCGAGCGCATAGCCGATCGACACACCCGAATAGCGGACCTGGGCAGGGAACATCTCCGCATACATCGCCGACATCGGACCGTAGGACAGGCCCATTCCGACGGTGAGGACGAAGATGCCGACGCCGTAGAGCCAGATGTTGACCGTGTCGATCATGAGGAAGGTCGGGATGAGCCAGACGATGAGCAGAACGTAGCCGATCTGGAATGTGCGCACCCGGCCGAGGCGATCGGACAGAGCGCCGCCCCACATCGTGAACACCAGCCAGCCGAAGCTCGCGAGCGTCGTCGCCAACAGCACCGGTGCCCGGTCGAGACCGACCGTGCCGCCGTCTTCGAGCGGTCGGGAGGCGTAGGCGGCGAAGAAGGCGATGATCATGTAGCCGACCGCATTGTTGCCGATGAAGATGAGGGCGGAGAGCACGACTTCCTTCGTGTTCTTCCGAAACAGGGTTCCCAGGGGCGCCGAGGACTCGGCCTTGCGCTCTGCGAGTTCGGCGAAGACGGGACTCTCCTCAACCTGGCGGCGGATGTAGTAGCCGACGATGACGAGGACGACGGAGAGGAGGAACGGGATCCTCCAGCCGAAGCCGGCGAACTGCTCGGGGCTGAGCACCGTGGTGAGCACCCAGATCACGCCGGTGGCGAGGATCATTCCGACGGGTACGCCGATCTGCGGGTACGCGCCGAAGATGCCGCGCTTGGAGATCGGTGCGTGCTCGACCGAGAGCAGCGCGGCCCCGCCCCATTCGCCGCCCGCCGAGAAGCCCTGCAGGATCCGCAGCAGGGTGAGCAGGATCGGCGCGCCGATGCCGATCATCGCGTAGTTCGGCAGCAGACCGATGAGCGAGGTCGCGGCTCCCATGAGGATGAGCGTGAGGACGAGCATCTTCTTGCGTCCGATGCGATCGCCGAGGTGGCCGGCGATGATCGCGCCGAGCGGTCGGAAGAGGAACGAGATGCCCAGTGAGGCCCAGGCCATGATCTGGCCGAGGGCCGGATTGTCCGAGGCCAGCGGGCCGAAGTACTGGGCCGAGAGGACGAGGCCGGCGGCCTGGGCGTAGATGAAGAAGTCGTACCACTCGATGGTGGTGCCGACGAGCGTACCTGCGAGGACTTTGCGTTCCTCATGGGTCATGTTCTGTGCGGAGGTCTGTGACATGCGAGCGGTCTCCATTGACGTTCGGGCTGATGGGTGTCGAGCGCGCTGCGCCCCCACCGTCTGACCGCCGACTGCGCCGGTGATGCACCGGAATCCGCCGGTGCTGTCCGCAGCGCTCGCCTTCGAACAGCCGCTGGGCAGGAGCCGGCTGGCAGACTGTTCGGTCAGTAATTGCCTCCGACTATATTGCAGGAAGTGGTCGATGTCACCTGCGTGTCAGCCGAGGCCCCGTGCCCCTGGCCGCGGTGCTCGTGGAGCCCACTCGACCGCGCATTGCGCTTTGGCGGTGGTCATCGATGAGTCAGTGCTCCGATGGGATGTTGCTGCTGGGTGCGGTTATCGTGGCCGTGAACGCCGCGTCTCGGGCTGCGCGCGCCACGTCCTGTTGGTTGCGGGCTGCGCGCCGCGTCCTGTGGGCCGCGGCCTGCGCGGGCAGCGGAGACGAGCGGGACCGCGCCGCGAGCCGAAGAGACACGAGAGCCGAAGGAGAGGACCCGACGATGGCAGCCACCGTGATCCTGGTCAATGGGCTCCCCGCGTCGGGGAAGTCCACACTCGCCTCTGACCTCGCCGCAGCGGCGGACGTGCCCTTCCTCTCCGTCGACGAGGTGCTCGAACGCCTCGTCGATTCAGTGAACTACCGCTTCCCCAGGGATCCGGCTCACGAGCTGGCGGACAGGGTGGCGTGGAAGCTGGCCGCTCTGGTCGAGGACACGGTGGTGGTCGAGTCGTTCTGGGCTCTGGAGCGTGATCTCGACAGCGTCGAGGAGGGGCTGCGGACCGCCGGGGCCGAGGAGGTCGTCGAAGTGTGGTGCGACGCTCCCTTGGAAGAGGCCGTCGAGCGATACGAGCACCGCGACCGACACGGCATCCACGAAGACGACCCGAACGACGTCGACCTGTGGCGGCGCAGCGCACCGCTCGAATTGGGACCGGTCGTGCGCATCGACACGAGCAGCGATTCGGGCAAGGCATCGGGAACGGAGGTCCTCGCCGCAGTGCGGGACGTTCTGGCCCAGAACGCACGATCGGGCTCTTCGGGCACCCCTTGAATGCGTCGGGGAACACAGCTAAGTTCAGGAAACCACGCGGAAACCTCAGAGAGGGAGGCAGCATGAAGGGCAAGCTTCTACTGGCAGCAGGAATCGGAGTGGGGTATGTCCTCGGCTCCCGTGCCGGACGACAGAGCTACGAATCGCTCAAACAGGCCGTGCAGGACCTGTGGAGCGACCCCAAGGTCCAGGACCGTGTGTCCGATATCGAAGACACGGTGAAGGAGAAGGCTCCGGTCGTGCAGGACAAGGCCGAGCAGGCGCTCAAGAGCGCCGGCGAGAAGTCGAAGCAGGTCGGCAGTGACGTCAAGTCGAAGATCTCCGGCGACTCGGCTCAGGGCCCCACGGAGGACATCCATGGCTGAGATCTCGGACACCGAGCACTTCGGGGCCAGCCGAGCGGCCATCGAGGCAGAGCTCGGCGTCATCGCCACCGAGTGGGAGCAGCAGGGCCGCCTCGAGCCGGTGGTGGACAAGGACACCGGGGAGATCCACCCCGACGCCGAACAGGAGCTGCTCAACCGCTTCTGACCGGTCTCATCGCACTCCTATGACAATTACCGACCGATTGGTTAGTATATTCTCCAGGAATCGGCAGCGGTGCCGAACTCGGCCGCCGTGAACCGGGAGACGTCGTTTCACCAGGGAGAGCAAGCATGACCGAGACCCTCAGTTCCTATGTGGCCGGAGGCTGGCACACGCCTGGTGCGACCGACAGTGCCCGTGCGGTGCACGACGCAGGCACCGGTGAGCTCCTCCACCAGGTGAGCTCCGCGGGCATCGACTTCGCTGCCGTCGACGCCTACGCCCGGAACACCGGTCTGCCGGAACTCCAGAAGCTCACCTTCCACCAGCGCGGGGTCATCCTCAAGAAGCTCGGAAGCTGCCTCATGGAGCGGACCAAGGGGTATCACGAGATCTCGTTCACCACCGGCACCACGAAGCGCGACGCGTTCGTCGACATTGAGGGCGGCATCGGCACGCTCTTCACCTACTCCGGCATCGCCCGCCGTCAGATGCCGAACTCGACCGTCCACCTCGATGGCGGGATCGAGCGCCTGTCGAAGAACGGCACCTTCGTCGGCCGGCACATAATGACCTCCAGGCAGGGTCTGGCGCTGCAGATCAACGCCTTCAACTTCCCGGTCTGGGGCATGCTCGAGAAGTTCGCCCCGATGTTCGTCGCCGGCGTTCCCGTCGTCGTCAAGCCCGCCACGGACACCGCCCACCTGACTCGCGCGGTCGTCGACGACATGGTCGGATCCGGCCTTCTCCCGGCCGGTGCCATCCAGCTCGTCAGCGGCGACGTCAGCCCGCTCTTCGACCATCTGTCCGAGCAGGACACCATCGCCTTCACCGGCTCCGCTGCGACCGCTCGGCGCCTGTCCGGACTCGACTGCCTCACCGAGCGCGGCACCCGATTCTTCGCCGAGGCGGACTCGCTCAACTTCTCCCTGCTCGGCCCCGACGCCGGCCCTGGCACGGAGGAGTTCGACCTCTTCGTCTCCGGCGTCGTCGCCGAGATGACCGTCAAGGCCGGACAGAAATGCACCGCGATCCGTCGCACCCTCGTGCCCGAGGCCCACGCCGAGGCGGTCGGGGAGGCCATCATCGCGAAGCTCTCCATCCAAGGGGTGGGTGATCCGCGGGAGAAGTCCACGCGCTTGGGCCCGGTCGTCTCCGAGAAGCAGCGCGCCGACGTCCTCGATTCCATCGACGCCATTCTCGCCGGCGGCG
This sequence comes from Brevibacterium renqingii, assembly GCF_017808105.1. Classification (GTDB taxonomy): domain Bacteria; phylum Actinomycetota; class Actinomycetes; order Actinomycetales; family Brevibacteriaceae; genus Brevibacterium; species Brevibacterium renqingii. The sequence goes on from NZ_JADBHF010000014.1 coordinate 6,389, forward strand.
CCCACCTGCTCGCCGGCGGACGGGAGGAGTCCGACAGGCTGGCCGCCGAACACGGCGGTGCCTATGTCGCGGCCACCGTCCTCCATGCCGATGACGCCTGGGCCGATGCCGTCCACGACATCGAGGCCTTCGGGCCGGTGACCTCGATCATCGCCTATTCCGACACTGAGGAGGCCGTGCGTCTGGCCGCCCGTGGCCGCGGTTCGCTGGTCGGCTCGGTCGTCACCCACGATGCTCGGTTCGCCACCGAATTCGTCCGCCGGATCGCCCCCTGGCACGGGCGCGTGCTCGTCCTCGATCGTGATGATGCCGAGGAATCGACCGGGCACGGCTCACCGCTGCCCACCCTCATCCACGGCGGGCCGGGGCGGGCCGGCGGCGGAGAGGAGATGGGCGGTCTGCGCGGGGTCGAGCACTTCATGCAGCGCACCGCGATCCAGGCCTCACCGGACATGCTCACCGCGATCGGCGGGGAATGGGTGAACGGATCGGAGCGCCGCCTCGGCGAGCATCCCTTCACGAAGTCGCTCAACGACCTGCGTATCGGCGATACCCTCGAATCCGAGTGGCGCGAGGTCACACTCGACGATATCGAGCACTTCGCGAACTTCACCGGCGACACGTTCTACGCGCATATGGACGAGGAGGCGGCGGCCGCGAACCCGTTCTTCCCGGGCCGCGTGGCCCACGGCTACCTCATCGTGTCCTTCGCGGCCGGTCTCTTCGTCCAGCCGGACCCGGGTCCGGTGCTTGCGAACTACGGCCTCGAGGGGCTGACCTTCATCACGCCCGTCTCGCCGGGCGACAGGCTCAAGGTCACGCTCACGGCCAAGCGGATCACCCCGCGCGAGACCGATGAGTACGGCGAGGTCCGCTGGGACGCACAGGTCGTCAACCAGAACGACGAACCCGTGGCGAGCTACGACGTGCTCACCCTCGTGGCGAAGGAGCACTGAGGCGGCGGGCCCGGGGGACGCGGACGGTCAGAGAGGCCGGTCGGATCCTCAGGGTGGCCGGGGTCCGGGCGACCGCATCGCCGTCGGCGACGATCTCGATGGGATCCGCGCCTTCGGGGGTCGAGATGTGGACCTCACGGGCGCGGCCGAAGTGGATGTGCGGGTGCCGATCGTGCCTACCGGAGCTGAACGCCACGAGTTCGGCGGCGAGCCGCGGCAGGGCGACGTCCTTGAGGAGGACGATGTCGATGAGCCCGTCGTCGAGGGCGGCTGTGGGGGAGAGCCTGAGCCCGCCTCCATAGCGGCCGGAATTGGCGAAGCCCGCCGTGTAGCCGCGGAAGGCGGTGCGCTCGCCGTCGACGGTCAGTTCCAGATCGATGCATTCGGGCGGCAGGATCGCGCGCACGATCCCGTACAGATAGACCCAACGGCCCTTGACGCACTTCGCTGCGTTCGCATGCCGCTGCACGGCCGAGTCGAGTCCGAGGCAGACGTTGCCGAGGCTGACCTTCCCGTCGAGGTCGAGGACGTCGATGACGCGGTCGCGACCCTCGGCGACGACGGACACGGCCGCCTCGATGTCCTTCGGGATGCCGAGCTTGCCGATGAGGTCGTTGCCGCGGCCGCCGGCGATGATGCCCAGGGCGGTTCGAGTGCCGAGGAGTCCGGCCGCGACCGAGCGAGCCATCCCATCGCCGCCGAGCGCGACGACGACGGGCGCCCCCTGTGCCGCGAACTCCGCGGCCAATTCACCGGCGTGGCCTTCGCTGTCGCTCGTGATCAGTGCGGCCTCGAGTCCGTGGGCGGCGAAGGCCTCACGCAGCGGCTCGATCCGCCTGAGCACGGCGCCGTCGCGGGCCGCGGGATTGAGGATGACGACGACTGCCGTCGGATCCGGGGCCCCATTGCCCCGCGCGCCGTCATTCATAACGTGGTCGGCCCATTCATGAGCTTGCCGGGATTCATGATGCCCGCCGGGTCGGCTTCGGCCTTGGCCGCACGCAGCATCCGCAGCCACAGATCGCCTGTCTCTTCGCCGAGCCAGGGGGCATGGTCCGCCCCGATCGAATGGTGATGAGTGATCGTGCCTCCGCCGCCGACGATGGCATCGCCGGCCGCGGTCTTCATCGCCTTCCACTGCTTGAGCTCCTCGCCTTCCTGAGCTCGGGCGAAGACGGTGTAGTAGAGCGAACAGCCCGAGGCGTACAGGTGGGAGATGTGGCAGAGCACCAGGGCCGGTGTGCCGCGTTCAGCCGATGTCTTCTCGATCTCCGCCCGGATCGTATCGTGGAGTTCCTCGATCCGGGACCACGGCGCCGCCGTCTCCAGGGTCTCGACCAGGATGCCCTCGGTCAGCAGCTGATCGCGCAGGTACGGGGTCGAGAAGCGGTGCTTCTCCCACATGGCCTCCGGGGTGGCTCCCAGACCCACGCCCCTGTGCTGACGGGCGATCGTCCGGGCGGCCGACCGACGGGCTCGGGCCTCGGCGGTGCGGCCGTCGAAGCGGACCACCAGCAGGCAGGGCGTCGAGATGCCGCGGGCGCGCAGATAGGCGAGCACACTTCTGCGCTGGAGTCCGCTGCCGAGCTGCGCGAGCCCGAAAGCGGTCTCGTTGACATCGGAGAGGCGCGCGATATCCGGCCGCAGCCCTGACTGCTCCATCTCCCGCAGAGCCGCGGTGCCCGAGGCGAAGTCGGGGAAGAACCAGGAATCGGGCACGCTCGCCTCCGGCAGGCGTCTGATCTGCAGAGTCACCTCGGTGATGATGCCGAGAGTCCCTTCGGAGCCGACGAGCATCTGGCGCGGATCGGGCCCGGCCGCCGTGGCAGGAGTCGAACGCAGTCCGATCGGACCGTTCGGGGTCGAGCAGCGCAGCCCGAGCACGTTCTCGTCGGTGCGTCCGTATCCGGTCGACTGCTGACCGGCCGACCGGGTGGCGACCCACCCGCCGACAGTGCTGAACTCGAAGGACTGCGGGTAATGGCCGAGCGTGAGGCCTCCGACCTGCAGACGCTCTTCGAGGTCAGGTCCGAACACCCCGGCCTGGACGGTCGCCGTCAGCGACTCCTCGTCGATGTCGAGGATCTCATCGAGCCGTGACAAGCTGAGGCAGACGCTGCCGGCCAGACCCGGTCGGAACGCATCGATGCCGCCGACGACGCTGGTGCCGCCGCCGAACGGAACGACCGCGATGCGCTCCTGCTGGCAGACGGCCAGGAGTGCGTCCACCTCGGCGGCGGAACCGGGCCAGATCACGGCATCCGGAGCGAACGGCAGCTCGCCTGTGCGCAGCCGGATGAGGTCGGGCAGGCTGCGTCCTGCCGCATGCCTGACGCGGATCGCGTGGTCGTCGCGGACGAAGTCCTCGCCCACGACCTCGACGAAGCGGGCGTGCACCTCGTCCGGGAGCTCGGGCTCGGGCAGGCGGATGTCCTCGAGTCGTACGGGCCGGCGGTCGACGCCGCGGGGCCAGCCGCACACCTTGCTCAGCAGCTTCCTCGCCCCGGGCTTGATCGGGCTGTCGTGCCCGTCCTCGCCCCAGCCCCACCAGCGCATCCGCGGTTGAGTGTCCATGTTCGTCATCCTTCGTGTCGCGATTGTGTGATGAGTTCCGGGGCGATCCGTGCCACAGCGTCATAGAGCTCGGCGCGATCGGCGTCGACGAGTCCCCAACGGGTCCGCCGGTCGATGACGTCCTCGACCGTGAGGGCGAGCTCGTGCTCGACGGCGAAGCGCACTTCCGCACCGGTCAGTGGGATTCCCTTGCGCACGGGTTCGTTGAGTGAGGGATCGGCGTCGCCGTAGGCTGCCACCTCCGCGGCATCGGTGCCGTAGCGGGAGACCAGATGTTCGGGCAGTCCGGGTGCAGGTGTGCCCTTGCCGACGAGCCCGAGTCCGCCTGTCCGGCACGGTCCGGCCGGCAGACCGCATGTCTTGACGGCGTCATCGACGGCGTCTTCGGCCATGCGTCGGTAGGCGGTGAGTTTGCCGCCGACGATGGTCAGCGTCCCGGTCCGCGGGTCGCGCAGCAGGGCGTGCTTGCGGGAGAGGTCGGCGCTGCCGGAGGCTCCAGTGCTGTTCGAGGGTCCCGTGCTCCTGATCAGCGGGCGGAAGCCCGCGTAGCTGCCGACGATGTCCTCAGGGGTGAGCTCGTCGTCGAGTACGGCGTTGATCGTGTCGAGGAGGAACGTCTCCTCGGCGCCGTCGGGGTGGGCGCGTTCCGGGATCGGACCATGGTGCCGGTCGTCGGTGATGCCGATCATGACCAGGCCGTTGTGCCACGGCACAGCGAAGACGTACCGGCCGAAGTGACCGGGGACGGGCGCGGTGACGGCTGCGCTCGGATGTCCGAGACGCGCCGCTCGGACGAGGATGTGCGAGCCCTTGCTGGGGGCGAGTTCGACCTCGTCGGAGAGAGTATCGGACCAGACTCCGGCGGCGTTGACGATCTGTCGGGCGCGGATCGTGTGGGTCTCATCGGTGAGGCGGTCGGTGAGGTGGACGCGGCCGCGTTCGATTCCGGTCGCCTCGGCGTAGGTGATGATGCGCGCACCATGAGCCGTCGCCGTGCGGGCGAGGGCGATCACCAGCCGGGCGTCGTCGACGAGCTGACCGTCCCAGCTGAGCAGGCCGCCGCGCAGACCCCGCGAGGTCGTGGCGGGGGCGAGTCGTCGGACGGCGGCGGCCGAGATCCGGCGGGGATGGGGGAGCAGTCGCTTCGGGGTGCGGGCAAGCATCCGCATGATGTCGCCGGCGAGGAATCCCGCGCCCGTCATGGCGGCTTCGAGGCGACCGACGCCGGTGTGCAGCGGATAGAGCATCGGCACGGGACGGATCAGGTGGGGTGCGATGCGGCGCATCAGACGGCCGCGTTCGACGGCCGATTCCCAGGCGATCGGGAAGTCCAGCCGTGCGAGGTAGCGCAGTCCGCCGTGGGCGAGCTTCGAGCTCCAGCTGCTGGTGCCGGAGGCGAGGTCACCGCGTTCGACCAGAGTGGCGGACAAACCGCGGCTGGCGGCGTCCAGGGCGACACCGACGCCGGTGAACCCGCCGCCGATGACGACGATGTCGGTGCCAGTGCCAGTGCCAGTGCCAGTGCCAGTGCCGGTGCCGGTGTCTGCGGTCGCGGCGCGCAGGTCGCGGGCCCGCTGTGCGGCGTTGAGCGCGGGATCCCCGGCGGGCCTCGGCGTGCCTTCTGCTGAAGTGGTGGAAGCCATTGCGATGCTTTCTGGTACGAAGTCGTACCAGTTTGCTTTCGCTGTCGAGTGTTGTCAAGATCACAGTGTGACGAGTCGAGGGCGCCCATACGCCGGGGCCAGCCGCGAGGCGCGGGAGAGTGCCAGGCGTGAACGGATCATCGGGGCCGGGATCGAGCTGTTCGGAGCCGAGGGGTATCGGGCGGCCACCGTCGGTGCCGTCTGTGAGGCGGCCGGCCTCAACAAGCGCTACTTCTACGAATCGTTCGCGAGCCTGGAGGATCTCCTCTGCGAGGTCTACGAGCGCGTGGTCGCCGACCTCCGCGCCGCAGTGCTCGCCGGCGGTGGGGACACCGCCCCGGAGGTGCTGCGCGGTTTCATCGCGGCCTTCCTCGGCTGGGCGCAGGCCAATCCCGTGCGGGCGAAGGTCCACCTCTTCGAGGTCCTCGGGGTCAGCGCCCGCGTCGACGAACTCTACCGCTCGCATGGGCGATCGATCGGTGACGAACTCGTCGACCGACTTGTCAGGGCGTCCTCCGGGCCTGCGCTGACCCCGGCGAGGCAGCGCATCCTCGGCGATGTGCTCGTCGGCGCCGGACTGCAGCTCGTCGTCGACTGGGTGATCAGCGGATACGATCCGCCCCGCGACGAGCTCCTGGCCGAGGTGGACGAGACGATGAACTGGGCCATGGCCGCGGGGATGGCGGCACTCGGCTTCGGGTGAGCGTTCTGCCCTCGACGCCCCAGCGGGCTGAGGGGCCTTGTCGGAGCGGTCGGGCTGTGCTTGCCTGGGTCCATGAGAGCCGAACAGATCACTGACCCGATCGCCTTTCACGGCGAAGGGCCCGTATGGTCGCCGTCCTGGGGCGGGCTGCGCTGGGTCGACATGCTCGCCGGGGACATCCTCACGCTGCGAAGCGACCGCGTCGAGCGACGGCATGTCGGAGACGTCGCGGCGGCAGTGCGTCCGCGCAGCCGAGGCGGAGCCGTCATCGGCGTCGAGCGCGGGTTCGCCCTCGAGAGCGAAGCGGGTGAGATCACTGCGCTGTCCGAGCTGTGGTCTGAGTCGGATATCCGCATGAATGACGGCGGCTGCGACCCGCAGGGCAACTTCTGGTGCGGATCGATGGCTTACGACCAGCGTGCCGGGGCGGCCTCCCTCTACCGTCTCAGCCCCGATGGGAGGGCCGAGGTCATGCTCGAGGACGTGACCATCTCGAACGGCATCGACTGGAGCCCCGACGGTTCTCTCGTCTACTACAACGACACGGCCACGCAGCAGATCGCCGTCTTCGACTTCGACCCCGTCGAAGGGCTGAGTGGCCGCCGCGTTCTCGTCGAACTCCCCGACGGCGGTCTGCCCGACGGGCTCACCGTCGACGCCGAGGGCTGCGTCTGGACCGCAGTGGCCAACGGCGGTGCCGTCCACCGCTACCGGGCCGACGGGACCCTCGACGGAATCGTCGAGGTCGCAGCCGGGAAGACGACCGCGTGCACCTTCGGCGGGGAGAACCTCGATCGACTCTTCATCACCTCCTCCCAGGAGGACGTGGACACCTCCGCGGATCCGCTGGCCGGTGCGCTCTTCGCCGCCGAGGTGGGGGTGACCGGTCAGCCGGTCCGTCCTTTCGCGGGGTGACCTCCGGCGCCCGCGGGCCCGGCAGCCGCTGTCTCAGGCCTCCAGGCCCTGGAAGGCCATTGTGGTCACGGCCTCGGCGATGGTGTCGGGGTCGACGGGGTAGCTCGGGCGGTACCACTCGGTGATCGAGTTGACCATGCCGAAGAGCAGGCGGGTGATGAGACCGGGGGTGAAATCGGAGCGGAGGCCGCCCTCGGCGATGGCTTCGGAGACCAGGCCGCGGATCTTCTCATCGATGCGGCGCCGCTGTTCGAGCGCTTCGAGCTCGACCGGTGAGTTCCCGCGCACCCGCAGCAGCAGGGTCACGGAATGGTGGTATTCGATGAGGATGAGCACGCTGGCGCGCACGGCCAGGCGCAGGCGCTCGAGCGCCGTGATGCCCGTCCGGTGGCTCTCGGCCTCGACCGCCGAGTCGAGGGCGCCGATCCCGCGATTGATCGCCAGGTGCAGCAGCTCTTCCTTCGACTTCACATGATGGTAGATCGCAGACTTCGTGATCCCCAGCTCGCGGGCGACGGTGTCCATCGAGGTGCCGTCGTAGCCGCGGGAGACGAAGACCTCGGTGGCCTTGTTGATCAGTGTCTCCCGGTCGTATCCGGGTCGTCCGCGGCGGGAACGTTTGGGGCCGTCCGCCTCGGCGTGGGACTGCGCCTCGGCGGGTGACTGCGCCTTGGCAGGTGCCTGCTCGGAGGCAGGGGACGAGCGCACGACCGTCTCGGTGGAGGCGGCCGACGGGTCCGTCGTGGTCGGTGGCGTCGGCGCAGGTGAGGACGATTCGGGCATGCGCATCAGTCTAAAGCACCCCTTCGGCGGCCGCCGCGACGTGCGTCACAGCCGCCGGACCCGCAGCCGCCGGACCCGCAGCCGCCGGGCCCGCAGCTGGCGGAACCACGGCGGTGAGGTCACCTGTCGGGATCCGGTTCGCAAGGCGCGTCGTCATCTCAGCGCACGCCGTCCCGGCGGTCGATGATGCGTTTGAGCTTGCCGACCGAGCGCGGCAGGGCGCCGGGCATCTTGAGGGCGACATCGCAGGAGACGCCGAGGCGGGCCTTGATCCGAGACGCGACCAGGCGGTCGAGACCTTCGAGCTCGACGGCGCCGATGCCCTCGCGGGCCTCGACCTCGACCGTCATCTCGTCCATCCGGCCCGGGCGGGTGAGCACGAGCTGGAAGTGTGGACTCAGGGGTGCGAACTCGAAGAGCACGGACTCGACATTGGCGGGGTAGACGTTGACGCCGCGGATGATCATGAGGTCGTCCGAGCGGCCCGTGATGCGCGAGATCCGACGGAAGTTCTCTCGCGCGGTGCCCGGCAGCAGCGTCGCGAGATCGTGGGTGCGGTAGCGGATGATCGGCAGGGCCTCCTTCGTCAGCGAGGTGAAGACGAGTTCGCCCTCCTCGCCGTCGGGCAGCACCTCACCGGTGAAGGGATCGACGATCTCCGGGTAGAAGTGGTCCTCCCAGATCGTCGGCCCGTCCTTCGTCACGGCCGATTCGCAGGCCACGCCCGGACCCATGACCTCGGAGAGGCCGTAGATGTCGACGGCGTCGATGTCGAAGGACTGCTCGATCTCCTTGCGCATCTCGTCCGTCCACGGTTCGGCGCCGCAGATCGCGGTCTTCAGGCTCGTGGTCGTCGGGTCGATGCCCTGTTTGCGGAACTCGTCGAGGATCGTGAGCAGGTAGGTGGGCGTGGCGGTGATGATATCGGGCTTGAAGTCCTGGATCAGCTGCACCTGACGCGGGGTCTGCCCGCCGGAGATCGGCACGACCGTGAAGCCGTGGCGTTCGGCGCCGTGAACACCGAGACCGCCGGTGAACAGACCGTAGCCGTAGGCGTTGTGCATCATCTGTCCCCGCTTGCCTCCGGCCCCGAGGACGGAACGGGCGATGAGGCTGCCCCACTTGTCGAGGTCACCCATGGTGTACCCGACGACGGTCGGCAGCCCGGTGGTGCCCGAGGAGGCGTGGATGCGCGCGACCTGCTCCTGAGGGACCGCGAAGAGTCCGAACGGGTAGTTGTCGCGAAGGTCCTGCTTGTTCGTGAACGGCAGCTTCGCGATGTCCTCGAGGCTCGTGATGTCCGCCGGAGTCACGCCGAGCTCGTCGAAGGCCTTCCGGTAGAAGGGCACCTTCTCGTACACGGAGGTCACCGTGGTCCTGAGGTTCTTCAGCTGGTCGGCGCGCAGCTCGTCCAGGCTCATCCGTTCGCCGGCGTCGAGGTCGGGATCAGTCATCATCGTCTCCTTGCGAAATCTCTTCTGCAGATCCGTGAGCCGCGAGGCGGCGCGCCGGCTGCGGGGCTGTGCCGTTCGCGTGTGGCTGGGTGGGGTGAGTGTGCGGTCACTGTGTTCAGGCGGGCGAGGTCACTGCTTTCGTGGAGGCAGTGTGCGGGAGCGGCCGCGGTAGGTGGCGATGACCTCCTCACCGCGAGTGACCGTGACGTCGTAGATGCCCGAGCGGCCCTGCTTGACGACCTCCCTGCCCCGGGCGACGAGCTCGTCGCCGATGAAGGAGGGCTTGAGGAAATCGATGTCCCCGCCCGAGGCGACCGTGACCGAGCCGGGATAGTTGCAGGCCATCGCGAAGGTCGTGTCGGCGAAGAGGAAGACGTAGCCGCCGTGGGTGATGTCGTGGCCGTTGGTCATGATCTCGGTGACCGTCATCGAGCACTGCGCCCAGCCGGGTCCGTGATCGTCGACGGTGATGCCCAGGTGCTGGGAGGCTCGGTCATTGGCGAACATCGCCTCGGCGCCGGTGGCCGCCTCTGCGGGCCCCGCTTCCGAGGGCACCGCCTCCGAGGGCCTTGCCTCTGCGGGCCACGCTTCCGGGCGCATCGTGGTGTCGTGGGCGGATCGGCCCATAGTCGGCTCCTCTTCGAGTCGCGGTGCGCTGACCTCGTGGGCAGCGGTCTCTGCGCGTGAACGACGGCGGAAGATCCCCTGCGCTCCCGGGGAGAGCCGCCGGCGAATAAACGACCATCTGGTCAATAAATATCGTTGTGTTCGGCGTCACTTGTCAAGTCGCGGGGATGTCTTCTCGCGGGGCGTCAGGGGTGCGTGGTTGGTGGCCCTGCGGGAGGGGGAGCCGCAAGGCGCGGTGTGCGCCAGTTCCGGCTGTCGCGAGAAGCAAGTGGTCGCAATCGGATGGGTTCGCGTCCAACGGTGGTCGCAATCGGACGGAAATCTTCGCCGAAAGTATCCGATAGCGACCATCTCTCAGTCGATGCTGGGGTGAGGTGCGGGCCGGACGTGTTCAGGTGCGTTGCGACTCGGCGTGGGGTGTGCCACACTGAACGCAAGGAATACAGAACAAACGGTCAGTAATTGGTCTCGGCAGGGGATCTCGCAATACACCCCAACCGGGATCGAGTGTCTGTTCGGCGAAGACAGTGTGAGGACCGATGAGGACACGTCCAATGGCGGAATTGTCAGAGGTGGAATGGTTATGACAACAGACATCACAGGCTCGACGGCCTCGTCCGGCGACGTCTCCGTCGAGGAGCTCGAAGCGCAGTTCGACGCGACGATCGAAGCCAAGGACCGGATCGAACCCCGCGACTGGATGCCCGAGGCCTACCGCAAGACGCTCATCCGGCAGGTCGCGCAGCACGCGCACTCGGAGATCATCGGCATGCAGCCCGAAGGCAACTGGATCTCCCGCGCGCCCTCGCTGCGCCGCAAGGCGATTCTGCTGGCCAAGGTCCAGGACGAAGCCGGGCATGGTCTCTACCTCTACTCGGCCGCCGAGACACTCGGCGCCACGCGCAACGAACTCACCGAGAAGCTCGTCGCCGGCAAGCAGAAGTACTCCTCGATCTTCAACTATCCGACCCTGTCCTACACGGACGTCGGCACGATCGGCTGGCTCGTCGACGGTGCCGCGATATGCAACCAGGTGCCGCTGTGCCGGACCTCCTTCGGCCCCTACGGCCGTGCGATGATCCGCATCTGCAAGGAGGAGTCCTTCCACCAGCGGCAGGGCTACGAGCTGCTGATGACGATGATGCGCGGCACCGAGGCCCAGCGCGAGATGGTGCAGGAATCGGTCAACCGCTTCTGGTGGCCGTCCCTGATGATGTTCGGGCCTCCGGACGACAACTCCCCGAACACCGAGCAGTCGATGGCCTGGGGCATCAAGACCCACACGAACGACGAACTGCGTCAGAAGTTCGTCGACATGTCCGTCCCCCAAGCCGAGGCCCTGGGCGTGACCTTCCCCGACGAGGGACTGAAATGGAACGCCGAGCGCGGACACTACGACTTCTCGACCCCGAACTGGGACGAGTTCTGGGCCGTCGTCAAGGGCAACGGGCCCTGCAACGAACAGCGCCTGGCCCATCGCAGGCGCGCCTGGGACGAGGGTGCATGGGTGCGCGAAGCCGCGCTCGCCTTCGCCGAGAACCAGGCCGCCGAGGCGACTGCCGACCGTAGAACCGCCCCCGCCGCCGATACCACCCCCGCCGCCGGAGTCGACACCACCACACCCGAGGAGACAGCGAAATGACCGAGACCAATCCCGGCTCCACCTCGGCGAAGGACGAATCCGCTACGGGCTCGACCCGCGGCGAATGGCCGCTGTACGAGGTCTTCGTGCGCGGCAAGCGCGGACTCAACCACGTCCACGTCGGATCCCTGCACGCCGCCGATGACCAGATGGCCGTCCACCACGCCCGCGACGTCTACACCCGACGCAACGAAGGCGTGAGCATCTGGGTCGTCCGCGCCGCCGACATCACGGCCTCGAGCCCGGACGAGAAGGACCCGATGTTCGCCCCCAGCGGCGACAAGGTCTACCGCCACCCGACCTTCTACGACATCCCCGACGATGTCCCGCACATGTGAGGAGGGCCGAGACATGACCACCGAACACACACCGGCGGGCAGCGAGCCCACCGTCAACGTCGCCCACGACGAGGCCGGAACCAACGTCGAGCACGACACGCACGACAACGCCTACTCGGGCCTGCTCGTCAACGACGCCAACTGGGCCTTCGGCACCGACTTCGAGGATCCCCTGGCAGGCGTCGACACCACCGTGCCCGAGGGCATCGACGCGGCCGACCTCGGCGTCTACTGCCTCATGCTCGGCGACGACGCCCTGGTCTTCTCCCAGCGGATCACCGAATGGTGTGCGGGCGCCCCGGACCTCGAGGAGGACATCGCCCTGGCGAACATCGCCCTCGACCTCCTCGGCCAGGCGCGGCTCCTGCTCGCCCGCGCGGCGGCCGCCGACCCGAACCTCGTGCCCGAACTGCCCGAAGGCTCGCCCGTGCCCGATGAGGACCGGCTCGCATACTTCCGCAATGACCTCGCGTTCCGCAATGTCCGTCTGGCCGAGGTCCCCAACGGAGACTTCGCCGAGGCGGTCGCGAAGATCCTCATCTACTCGACCTGGCGCCTGTCGATCTTCGAGCGACTCGCGGACAGCCGCGACACCGTGCTCGCGGCGATCGCGGCCAAGGGCGTCAAGGAGATGTCCTACCACCGCGACTTCGCCGGCCGCTGGGTGCTCACCCTTGCCCGCGGCACCGAGGAGTCGAGGGCCCGCCTGCTCAACGCACTCGACGGTCTGTGGCCGCTGTGGACCGAGCTCTTCGAGACTCACCCGGCCGAGGCCGCCGTCGCAGCCGCCGGCATCGGCGTCGATCCCGCCGAGGTGGCCGACGAGGCCGGAGTCATCATCGACCAGGTCTTCGCCGCCGCCGGCATCGACCGTCCCGAGAAGGGCGGCCTCGCCGGAGTCGGCGTGCACGGGCGGAAGGGCCGCGACGGGCTGCACACCGAGGCGCTGAGCAGGATGCTCGCCGATATGCAGGTCGTCGCCCGCGAACATCCGGAGGGACGCTGGTGACCGCCGTGCTCGACACCCAGCAGCCCGCCACCAGCACCGAGGCGATCGATCGTGCCCGTGCCGCCGCCGGTCGCGTCACGGACCCGGAGATGCCGATGCTCACGCTCGTCGACCTCGGCGTGCTCCGTGATGTGAGCATCGAGGACGGCCGTGTCATCACCACAATCACCCCCACCTATTCGGGCTGCCCGGCGATGGCGACGATGCGCGATGATCTGCAGCGCGAACTGCTGCACGCGGGATTTCCCGATGCCGAGGTCCGCGTGTCCCTGACCCCGGCCTGGACCAGCGACTGGATCACCGAGGCCGGGCGCAAGGCGCTCAAGGACGCGGGCATCTCCCCACCCGGACAGGCGCCTCGCCGTGAGGGGCCGGTGGCGCTGACCCTCATGCCCACCCGCCGCGCGGTCACCTGCGTCCTGTGCGGTTCGGACAACGTGCACCTGTCCTCCGAATTCGGGCCGACCACCTGCAAGGCCATGTACCAGTGCCTCGACTGCCTCGAACCGTTTGACCACGTGAAGGAGATCTGATGACCGAGACGATCAGCTCCTCGACCGGAACCGCTTCCCGCTCGAGCTTCTACCCGCTGACCGTGAAGTCGGTCGACCACCTCACCGAGGACTCGGCGGCAGTGACCTTCGACGTGCCGGACAAATACGCCGAACTCTTCGACTTCGCCGCCGGCCAGTCCCTGACCCTGCGCCGCAGCATCGACGGTCAAGAGCACCGCCGCACCTACTCGATCTGCGCCCCGGCAGGCAGCGATCCCCGCATCGGCGTGCGCGAGATCCCCGAAGGTCTCTTCTCCCAATGGCTCGTCCACGAGGTGCGCCCCGGCGATACCATCGAAGTGCAGCCGCCCTCGGGCAGCTTCCGGGCCGATCCCTCGATCGGCGGCAGGCACCTGTGCATCGCGGCCGGTTCGGGTATCACCCCGATGCTGTCGATCGCTGAGACTGTGCTGTCGAACCCCGAGGCCTCGGTCACTCTGCTCTACGGCAACCGCCATACGAACACCGTGATGTTCGCCGAGGAGCTCGCCGACCTCAAGGACGCCCGCAACCAGCAGCTCGACCTCATCCACGTGCTCTCCCGCGAGCCCCGCGACGTCGAACTCTTCTCCGGCCGTCTCGACGAGGACAAGCTGCGGCAGCTGCTGTCCTCCCTGGTGCGGACCGAGAGCCTCGACCATGTCTGGCTGTGCGGACCTTTCGGCATGCTGAACGACGCCCGCGCCGTCCTCGCCGAATTCGACGTGCCCCCGGAGAAGATCCACTTCGAGCTCTTCTACGTCGACGAGCCCCCGCCGGAGGTCGTCCACGCGGACAAGGTCGTCGAGGGAGCCACCAGCGAGGTCACCGTCGTGCTCGACGGAAAGCGCTCCACCTCGGCGATGTCGCAGGGCAAGACGATCCTCGACTCCGCGCAGGAGACCCGCTCGGATCTGCCGTTCGCCTGCAAGGGCGGAGTGTGCGGGACCTGCCGGGCGAAGATCTGCGGCGGCGAGGTCGACATGGTCCGCAACTACGCCCTCGAGGACGCCGAGGTCGAGGCGAACTTCGTCCTCACCTGCCAGACGTTCCCCGTCAGCGACGAGGTCACGGTCGACTTCGACTCCTGATCCGCCGACAACCCCGGGCCCCGAGCCCTCCACGCCGTCTGCGCCGAGTTCGAAACCGAACCGAAGGTCGCCCTCGAAGTCGCAGGTCAGGCTCTGGCCGAGCGGATCGCGAGCTTCGCGTCCCTGGCGGTGCGGCTGAGCAAATCGGCCTTCCACGCTCCCCGCGAGGTCCACCCGCTGATTGATAATGTGGCCCAGGCCGTGCTGTTCGAGACCGAGGAGAAGTTCGCCCGCATGGACGCTTTCCTCTCCAAGCGCGAAGCCAAGAAGGCGAAGAAGGCCGCCGAGTCGGCCGCACAGACGGGTCGGACCACCGACCGAACGGCCGGGACCGACCCGGAGAAAGGCGACATCGCATGAATGAGACCGAACCCGCCGGCACCTCGGCGGCCCCGCGCGTGCCCGAGACCGTCGGAGTCTACGGCGGCGGCCGGATGGGAGCGGGCATCGCCCATGCCTTCGCCACCGCAGGCGCCCGCGTCATCGTCATCGAGAGCACCGAGGACACCGTGGCCGCCGCACGCGAGCGCGTCGATGCCTCGATCGAGAAATCGGCGTCGAAGGGCATCGAGGTCCCCGGAACCGTCGAGGTCGTCCGCGACCCGACCCTGCTGGATCAGGCCCTCCTCGTCGTCGAGGCCGTGCCCGAGGACGTCGAACTCAAACAGGAGATCCTCGCCGGCATCGCGAAGTACGCTCCGGCCGCGAGCATCGGCACGAACACCTCGGCGCTGTCCATCGACGAACTCGCCGCCGCACTGCCGCGGCCGCAGGCGCTGATCGGCCTCCATTTCTTCAATCCCGTCCCCGTCTCCGAACTCGTCGAGGTCGTCGTCGGCACCCACACCGACCCCGGCCTCGTCGAGGTCGCCAAGGGGTGGGTGGCAGGACTGGACAAGACGGCGATCACGGTCAGGGACTCGCCCGGATTCGCCTCCTCCCGCCTCGGCGTGGCCCTGGCCATCGAAGCGATGCGGATGGTCGAAGAGGGTGTGGCCGAGCCTGCCGACATCGACCGGGCCATGACTCTGGGTTACCGGCACCCGGCGGGGCCGCTGCAGACCACGGACATCGTCGGCCTCGACGTGCGCTTGGGCATCGCCGACCACCTCGCCGCCGAGCTCGGCGACCGTTTCGCGCCTCCGCAGATCCTGCGCGACAAGGTCGAAGCCGGCGAACTCGGCCGGAAGACCGGCCAGGGCTTCTACACTTGGTGACACCTCGTTCGCCCACCCAGGCGAGCGAGCGACCGACGGCCATGACCAGACGCAAAGGAGCATCCATGACCGAGATCCAGCTGAGGAACCGCGACCGGATCGCCGAGATCGTCCTCGACGGACCCGAGACCCGCAACGCCCTCGACGCGGACGACCTCCGCGATATCGCCGCGGCCGTGGCCAAGGTCGCCGAGGCGATCCCGAACGTGCGTGTGCTGCTCATCCGCGGTGAGGGCAAGGTGTTCTGCTCCGGCCGCGACATCAGCGGCGTCGACGTCGACACCGATGACGCCCGCGCGTTCCTGGCCGAGGTCTTCGCCCCCGTCTTCCAGGCGATCCGCGCCCTGCCGATCCCCGTCATCGCCCAGGTCCAGGGCGCTGCGCTGGGCCTCGGCTTCGGCGTCGCCGCTGCCGCCGACATCATCTTCGCCGCAGACGACGCGAAGTTCGGCTCTCCCTTCGCCGCGATCGGCGCGATGCTCGACTCCGGCGCGCACCATGTGTTCCTCGACAGGGTCGGCTACCACCGGACCATGGACCTCATCGTCACCGGCGACTTCATGACCGGCGCCGAGGCAGCCGCCGCCGGGATCGTCTCCCGTGCGGTTCCGGCTGCGGACCTGTCGGACTTCGTCGAGTCGAAGCTCGAGAGGATCGTCTCCGGACCCGCCGAGGCCTTCGCCATGGAGAAGGGCTTCGTGCAGAAGATCGCCGACGATCGACCGAGCCTGTCCGAGGTGCTCGCCGAGGAGGCCGCCCTGCAGGAGTCGGCCCGGCAGACCCCCGATTACGCCGAGGGTTTCAAAGCGTTCCAGGAACGCCGCAAACCGAATTTCGAATAGTCCTCAGCCGAGCCCGGTGGAGTCAGCGATCGGTCGCATCTCCGGGGGCGTCATCCGGCTCCTGGGCGTCATTCGGCTCCTGGCTGTCGTGCGGCTGGTCGCCGTCCGCCTCGGTGCTGGTGCGCGCGGACTTCCAGCGCCGCATTGTGACGATCGTGAGCGCGATGACCAGGGCCCAGGAGATGCCCACGGCGATGGCGTTGAGCACCGTCGGGTCGCCGATGAACGCCCCGACTGCCACCAGAGACAGCTGCCCGGGCAGGGAGGAGACGAGGGTGGCGCTGAGGAACGTGCGATTGTCCACGCCCAGTGCCCCGCTGCCGTAGTTCACCGGCCAGTACGGGAATCCTGGCATGAGGCGCAAAGCGCACACCGCGTAGAAGCCGCCGCCGGTGAGCCTGGACTCGACGGATTCGGCATGGGAGCCGAGCAGCCGCAGCACCGTGTCCCGGCCCAGCGCCCGGGCAATCCAGTATCCGCCCCAGCAGCCGAGGACGACGCCGATCATCGACAGCAGGGTGCCGAAGGGCAGACCGAAGACGAGTCCGCCGGCAGTGGCCATGATCGTCACCGGGATCGGAGTGGCGGCGACGACCGCGTAGATGATGATGAAGACGCCGAAGCCCCAGAAGCCGGCGGCCGCGATGTCGCTCTGGAGCACGTCGATGGAGGGCAGGCGGACGTTGAAGACCGCCCACACGCCGGCCAGCAGGAGCAGGGCGAGGGCGATATTGCGCAGGATCGTCGACCAGTCGAGACGGGAGCTGCCGGAGCGGGCTGCGGGGGCACGAGAATCGCCGGAGCGGGGCGTCCGCTCCGGCGTCGAGGCGTCATCGTGTCCGGGCATGGATCGATCCTACGTCGGCTCCCGGGCACGACGGCAAACCGTCGGATCGGATCAGGCGGCGGGACCCTCGGTCAGCGTGACCTCCGCGGTGTGACTCTGACCGGAGTCGTCCGTCCAGGTCAGGGACACAGTATCGCCGGGTTCGTGGTTCGATATGGCTTCGGACAGTGAGTTGCCGTCGGTGATCGGGGTCGACCCGATCGCGGTGATCGTGTCCCCGGCGGCAAGCCCCACCTCGGCGGCGGGAGTGTCTTCGTAGACTCCGGCGACGACCGCACCCTCGGTGGCTGCGGAACCGGGCTGCCCGGACTGGCGCGACTGACCCGATTGGCCGGACTGGTCCGCCTGACCGGACTGGCTGACGCCGATGCCGAGGAAGGCCGGGTAGCCGAGGGTGTTCGTGCTCGTCTGCTCTCCGTCGATGATCGCATCGGCCGTGGTCAGCGCCGCCTCGATGGGGATGGCGAAGCCGGTGACCACCGCGGTGCCCGAGGAAGCGGCGGTGTCCATGCCCACGACCTCGCCCTCGTCATCGAGCAGGGCCCCACCCGAGTCGCCGGAGACGATATCGGCCTGGACCTCGATCATCCCGTCCAGGGTCTCCGAGTCCTCGGTGCCCTTGGCCGTCTTGGTCACGGAGGCGCCGAGGTCGGTGACCGTTCCGTCGGCGGCCATGAGGCGACCGCCGCCCTCGGAGTTGCCGACGGCGGTGACGTCGTCACCGACGTCGACGGTGTCGTCGTCGATCGTGGCCGGCTGCAGGTCCTCAGCGTCCTCGAGCTGGAGCACAGCCACATCCTCGGTCGAATCCGAGCCGACGACGCTCGCAGTGTAGGTCTTGCCGGTCGTGGTCACGGTGACGGCGATCTTCGTGGAATCGGCGATGACGTGGTTGTTCGTCAGAACGAGTCCGTCCTTGCTCAGCACGATTCCGGTGCCGGCCGCCTCGGCCTTCTCATAGCCGAGTTCGGTGTCGATGAGCACGACGCCGGTGGACTCCTTCGCACTGGCCGCTGTGGCCTCCTGCTGGGTCGAGCCGTTGTCTCCCTAACCGGTGTCGGGGGACTGTGCGCCGCCGCCGGGGGTGGTTCCTCCGCCGAGGCTGCCGTTGCCGCTTCCGGGTGTCGTGCCCGGTGTCGTACCGCCGGAGTCACCGCCCTGGGTGCCGCTGCCCTGTCCGGTGCCGCCCTGGCCGAGGTTCGGCGACTCGCTGCCGCCCTGTCCGGTGCCACCCTGTCCGCTGCTGCCCTGGCTGGGGTCGGTCGGCTGTCCGGTGAAGGGGGCGGCTGCCTCGGTGGTCCCGGCCGCGACCGTGTGGGCGTGGGACACTGCGGCGGCCGGCAGGCCCGCGGGCGTTCCGACGCTCAGTGCGAGGGCAGCCGCTGCTCCGGTGACGGCAAGGGCGAGTCGACGCCTGCGTGGGCGGGATCGGGTGACGGCGCTCGCCGTCGTCTCGGTGCCGAATGGGTTCTCACCGTTGTACCCAGCGCCGGTCGCCGTGTGTGCTGACCTCGTGCGCCTCGACTCGTTCATGGTCTGTGCCTTTCTCCGTTCTGCGGAAGTTCTCTGTGATTCCTATTGAGCATCCGTACGCTGTGGCCCAGCTGTGGCGCAGCTGGAGCCAAGCTTCGACTTTTGAGGACGGGGTACGAGTACACATCGGGTGACGGCTCTCAACGCGTCATCTCAGATCGAATGTCGAGCCGAGAATCTCACCTTATTTGGGTGGAATCCGGTGCGCGGTTCTTGGCTAGTCTTTGGACGTTAGCGCGACCTATAACGTCCACTCAGAGCCAACGTAAATGCGGAGTGAAGAGCCTGGTGAAATTGCCCATGCAGGCATAGCTGATCGTGAACCACGCAACGGCCAGGAGGTAATGGAGGCGGCCGATGGCGTGGAGGTCGCGGATCGCGGAGGCCAGCGAGCTCGGGTCGATGCCGATCGCGCGGGCATTGTCGTCGAGGGAGTGTCCGAGCAGGCGTGCGCAGTGCGCGCTCTTGTCCTCCCCCGCCGAGGTGAGGTGCAGTTCCCGCCGATTGCCGGATCCCGGAGTCGCACCGTTGGTGATGAGGTCGTCGGCGAGCAGCGCCTTGACAATTCCGGACCCTGCCGCCTCGGTGACGCCGAGCGACTTCGAGAGGGTGCGCCCGGTGATGCTGGGGAGCTGACCGAGGGTGACGAGAGCGACGTACTGGTTGTAGGTCATTCCCTCGGGACGGAGCATTTGCTCCGCCCGCCTGTCGAGTGCGCGGACCAGGTCGTGAAGCTCATGAGCGAGATCCATAGGAGTAAATTGAGCATTTAAGATAATCGAGGGCAGGGGTCATTCGACGATTATCTGCGGCCTGTCAGTTGGCAGCACGTCAGACCGCGGCCGGTCGGTCCACGTCCGCTCGGATTACGGCCGGTCGAATCTCAGCCCGTCGGGAACGATTGCAAAAGACCGATCCCTGTCGGTTCTACCGGAAATCGGAGATCTCCCGCTACGAAGACGATGGGCGACCGGGTCAGGGCAGCCTCGGCGAGGGTCAGGCGGTGAAGATCGCGACGGCCTTGATCACGGTCAGTGCCAGTCCCCAGACGAGGCCGCCGACCACGACGACGGTCAGAGTCGTGCCGATGGTCTTGTAGGCACCTCCGACGGGAGACTGCGGGGAACCGGAATCGGGAACGTGGGCGATGGGGGTGGAGTCGTTCATGAGCTCAGCTCTTCCTTCAGTTCTCTTCGAGGGCGGCGGCCTGTCGGGCCGCGACGTCCTCTTCGCGTTCGAAGTGCTTCTCGCTGACCGGGCGGATCAGCGCATTGGCGATGAGCCCGATGACCAGGGCGCCGATCATGATGAACATCCCGGGCGTGTAGAGCGCAGGACCGGTCTTGCCGGCGGCTTCGCCGGCCTCGACGACGGAGTTGACGATGAGCGGCCCGGCCACGCCCGCCGCCGACCATGCCGTCAGCAGCGCACCGTGGATGGCTCCGACCTGATAGACGCCGAAGAGATCCTTGAGGTAGGCGGGAACCGTGGAGAAGCCGCCGCCGTAGAAGGAGATGATGATGAGGGTGGCCAGGACGAAGAGGATGATCGAGCCGCCGCCGAAGAAGGCGACGAGGAGGTAGAGGACCGCGCCGCCGCCGAGGTAGAGCATGTAGTTGTTCTTCCGGCCCAGGTAGTCCGAGGTCGTCGACCAGATGAAGCGGCCGCCCATATTGCCGATCGAGAGCAGACCGACGAAGCCGGCGGCCGCCGCGGCGGTGATGCCGAAGTAGGCCTGGATCATCGGGGCAGCGTTCTCGAGGATGCCGATTCCGGCGGTGACGTTGAGGAAGAGGGCGACCCACAGCAGCCAGAACTGCGGGGTCCTGATCGCGTTGCGTACGGACACATTGCCAGTCGTCTGCATCGGCTTCGAGGTCGCCTGCGCAGGGTCGCCCTTCGGCGCCCATTCGGGGTGCGGGACGCGGATGACGAAGGCACCGGCGGCGATGACCACGGCGTAGACGATGCCGAGGGTGATGAAGGTCGGGGTCAGGCCCGCGACGAGGTTCTCGGGTTCGGCACCGCCGCCGTAGAGGTTCATCAGCTGGTTCGACATCGGACTGGCGATGAGAGCACCGCCGCCGAAGCCCATGATCGCCAGGCCCGTGGCCAGGCCGGGACGGTCCGGGAACCATTTCATCAGCGTCGACACCGGCGAGATGTAGCCGATGCCCAGACCGATCCCGCCGATGACGCCGTAGCCGAGGTAGACCAGCCACAGCTGACCGGCCACGATGCCGAGGGCGGCGATGAAGAAGCCGATCACCCAGCAGGCGCCTGCCGCGACCATCGAGGCGCGCGGCCCGTTCTTCTCCACCCAGGGGCCGAACACGGCGGAGGAGATGCCGAGCATGAGGATCGCGATCGAGAAGATCCAGCCGATCGAGACCTCACCGGCGTCGAAGTGCGACATGAATGGGATCTTGAACACGCTGAAGGCATAGACCTGTCCGATGCACAGGTGGATGGCCAAAGCCGCCGGTGGGATCAGCCACCGGTTGAAGTCCTTCGGCGCGACGATTGCCGAGCGCGTGAGAATGGAAGCCACGGGAAGTCCTTTTTCGCTATGGAATCCGCGTCGACGTCGACAGCGGAGAGTGGACGGAGCGCGGACGTATCGCGCTCCTGTTCCCCTCAAGGGTAGGGCTCACCCAAGGATTTTTCGAGGAATGCTCAGCAATTCCTGCAGAAGTGTCTCGAGATTCCCGTTCAGCGGGAAGTGCGGCCCGCGACCGCCTCAGAGGTTGATCGTGACGTCGGCCTGCTTGCGCAGCTTCTTCGCATACTTCTGGGTCGCCTTGTTCGACTTCTCGCTCTTCACCTGCTCCTTGAGCTGGGGGCGCATCTCATCGATCGAGGGAACCTCGGGGGCCTGACCCTGTCCGCCCTGCTGGGCCATCTGCTCCTGCTGGGCCTTCGCCTTCTCATAGGCCTGGCCGATCTCTTCGCCGCTGACCTCGAACTCACCGTACTCGTCATCGATGAGGCCTTCGATCTTCAGCTGGTTCTTCAGCTCCGAGCGGACCTTCTTCTCATCCATGCCCTGGTCCTTCATGGCGGACAAGAAGTCCTTCTCGCTCATCTGCCCCGACTTCGCGGACTCCTTGAGGGCCTTGTCGATGTCCTTGTCCGAGACCGAGATCTTGCGCTTATCGGCCTCCTGGGTGAGCACCTCGGTGCTCACGAGGTTCTCGGCCGTCTGCTTCTTCAGGCCCTTCTCATCGACCGGCTGGCCCGACTGCTGAGCCTGCATCTGCATCTGCTGGTACTGAGTCTCGAAGAGGGGGACGAAATCGTCCTTCGTGATCTTCTCGCCGTTGACTTCGGCGACGACCTCAGGGATGTCCTTCGTGTTCGGTTTCCCCTGCTGGCCCTGTTGGCCCTGTTGATCCTTCTGGCCCTGCCCAGCGGAGTCAGCACCGGGGGACTGCTCGGCTGCGGCCGAGGACTCCTGCGGTTTCGCGTCGTCGCCCTGGCTTCCGCACGCGGCCAGCGCCACGACGGAGACGGACATGGCCAGGCCCAGCAACCACCGGTTGGTTCGCACAATCACTCCTGCTCTCGGATTCAGCCTGCCAGATTAACAGCGACGATTCACCGAAGAATGTGTGGAATATGTGTGTCTCTTGGCAAGGGCTCCTGCGGTCGGCCGGTGCCGCGCCTCGTCGCGGCCCGACTCGGGCCGGTCGGGGCTGACCACGAGACGCCTCGGCGGGTACACTTCAGCTACCGGACGGGGCGGCCGCGGACACACATCCGTGAGGCCTGGAGCGAAAGGAGCCGATCATGGAATCGACGTTTCGCGGGGTGTTCCTCACCTGCACCGACGCCGAGGCGACCGCCGCCTTCTATCGCGAGATCGCGGGCCTTCCGCTCGAGGCTGCGGGCGACGAGGACTACACGTACTTCGTGTTCGAACTCGACGGTGTGCAGATCGCCCTCCACGGCGCCGAGGCGTTCGCCGACTACACCTTCCCGCCGGTTGCCGAGTCGAACCTCACGCACCTGTACTTCCGGATCCCCGACCAGGCGGAGTTCCTCGAGCGGATCCGTCATGCGGGCACCCCGCTCGTCGACGTCGACGAGGTCGTCGTCACCGTCGAGGACCCCGACGGCCGGAAGGTCATGTTCGGCACCGCCTGAGGAGGTGCTCCGCACAGGTCTCACGTGGGCCACTGTTTCTCAGTAGAGTCGGAGTCACAGACCGTCCGGCCAGAAGGAGCACCTGTGTCCAGTTCCGCAGCAGCATCAGCGCCCATTCCCGATTTCCGCACCGAAGCGCAGAGCCACCTCGGCGATCTCATCGCCCTGCGCCGGAAACTGCACGCCGATCCTGAGCTCGGCTTCGACCTGCCGCGCACGCAGAAGGCCGTGCTCGACGAGCTCGCCGGCCTCGGACTCGAGATCACGACGGGCAAGAGCCTCACTTCGGTGGTGGCGGTGCTCCGGGGTGGGAAGCCTGGCCCCGCAGTCCTGCTCCGCGGTGACATGGACGCGCTGCCGGTGGAGGAGGAGACGGGCCTCGACTTCGCCTCGACGAACGGGAACATGCACGCCTGCGGGCACGACATGCACACCGCGGGTCTCGTCGGAGCCGCCCGCCTGCTCGCCGCGCACAGGGACGAGCTGCCCGGATCGATCATCTTCATGTTCCAGCCCGCCGAGGAGGTCGAGGGCGGTGCCGAGCCGATGATCGCCGAGGGCGTCCTCGACGCCGCCGGCGTGCCGGTCGTCGCCGCGTACGGGATCCACGTCGAGGCCGATGAGCGCGGTCGCTTCACGACCAGGGGCGGGCCGCTCATGGCCGGATTCGCCGATCTCAACCTCACGATCCACGGCGCCGGCGGGCACAGCTCCCAGCCGCAGTCGACCCGCGACCCAGTGCCCGCGATCGCCGAGATCGCGCTGGCGCTGAACACGATGACGACTCGGTCCTTCAGCATCTTCGACCCCATCGTCGTCTCCGTCACCCAGCTCGAAGGCTCCCAGGCGAGCAATGTCATCCCGGACTCGGCGAAGCTCGCCGCCTCCATCCGCTTCCTCTCCGCCGACTCACTGACACTGCTGCAGGAGAGAGTGCACGAGGTCGCGGAGAACATCGCCCGTGCGCATCGCTGCACCGCCGAGGTGGATTTCCAGGTGGGCTTCCCCGTGACCGTGAACAATCCCGGCGAGACGGCGACGGTGCTCGGCCGCCTCGGCGAGGTCTTCGGTGAGGGGAGGGTCGTCGAGGCCGAGCATCCGCGGATGGGCTCCGAGGACTTCTCCTATGTGCTCGAGAAGGTGCCGGGGACGTTCGTATTCCTCGGCGCGACTCCGGAGGGCATCGACCCGGCGGCGGAGACGAACCACTCGCCGCGCGTGCAGTTCGACGACGGTCTGCTCGGCGATCAGTCCGCGGCGCTGGCGCACCTGGCGTTCGCGCGGCTGGCCGACGAGGCGGGGTGAGGCGAGGGGCGCGGTGAGGTGAGGCCGGCTCGACGCAGTCCGGGGCCGAACCGGGCCCTCAGGCGTTCGAGGGGACGGTTCCGGCCGCCTCGGCGAGGGCTCTCCTCTTTGCGCCGCGGTGACCGATGACGGTGGCAACCGCGATCGCGACGGCGACGAAGGCGATGCCGATCCATTGATTTAGCATGAGCGTCGCTGCGCCGGCCAGCGCTCCGATGAGGATGAGGATGACGGCGAGCAGGCGTCGGACCCATCGGGCGCTGTCACCGCCGGCCAGACGGGAGTCGGAGGCCAGTCCGACGATCGTCGAGGTCACGACCACGGTGGTGACATCGGCGATCTTCATCTTCCGAGCAGCGGCCGCCTGCGCACCCATGAGCGCCGAGAGCGCCGAGGTGAAGACCGTGCCGGCGAGGCCGACCTCGGGGTCGGGCATCAGACCAACGTACAGGGAAAGCCCGGCACAGCCGACGGCCACGATCGCGAAGATCAGCGTCGTCCGGCTCTGCCAGGCCTCGCCGATGTCACCGAGGATCCGGCCGGACAGGGCGGCGCCGATCATGAAGAAGACGAGAGCGAGAGCAGGCCTGAGGACGGGAACGCCGTCGGCGCCGGCCAGGCCCATGCCGAGGATGACGACGTTGCCGGTCATGTTCCCGGTGAAGACCTTGTCGAAGCCGAGGTAGCCGATGGCGTCGACCATGCCGGTCGAGAAGGTCAGCAACAGCAGCATGGCCAGGTCGAGTCGACGTGTCATCGGCTCCCTTTCGTCGGACTGAGGCTCCCGGCGACGCTGTCGATTGCTGAGCGAGCGCAGAGAACACAGAAGAAGCATTATTTTGTATACAAAATGCTAATGAATGACTAGTTTGTATGCAATAAAGTGATAATTGTCAACGCGCAGGTACAGTCGATTCTGCACGCCGGTTCTGCCCGTGCGAAAGACCTCCCGCGTGATCGCCCGAGACACTGTTGCCGAAGGATGCTGTCCCATGTCATTCACCCCGCCTCCCGTCTTCACCACGCGGCCCACGCTCGAGGGGCACTTCGGGATGGCCGCCTCGACGCACTGGCTGGCCACGGCGGCATCCCAAGCGGTGCTCGAGCGTGGCGGGAACGCCTTCGACGCGGCCGTCGCCGGCGCCTTCCTCCTCCATGTGGTCGAGCCCCATCTCAACGGCCCGGGCGGCGATATGACCGGAATCTTCGCCACCGCAGAGGATCCCTCGCGGCCGCAGGTGATGATGGGCCAGGGCCCGGCTCCCGCGGCCGCGACGATCGAGCACTATCGCAGCGAAGGACTCGACATGGTGCCCGGAGCGGGCGCGCTCGCCGCGGCGGTCCCTGGGGCCGTCGATTCCTGGCTCGGCCTGCTCGAACACCATGGCACCTGGGAACTGGCCGAGGTTCTCGAGTTCGCCATCGACTATGCCGACAACGGGCATCCGATCCTCGCTCGGGCAGCTGGCACGATCGCGAAGGTCAGTGAGCTGTTCACCGAGCACTGGCCGAGCTCGGCCGCTCAATGGATGCCCGAAGGCAGTCCGCCCGCCGCCGGCGATCTGGTTTTCAACCGTCCCTACGCCGAGGTTCTGCGCCGCCTCATCGCCGCAGGTGAGGGCGAAGGCACCCGCGCTGAGCGGATCCGAGCGGCACGGCAGGAGTGGAAATCGGGATTCGTCGCCCAGGCGATCGCGGAATTCGTCACCACTGCGCATCGGCATTCGACCGGAGGCGATCACGCCGGTGTGATGACCGTCGAGGACATCTCCGGCTTCGAGGCGGGCTTCGAAGAGCCTGTCACCATCGATTTCCGCGGATACTCGATCGCGAAGATCGGTGCCTGGGGTCAGGGCCCGGCACTGCTGCAGACATTGAAGATCCTCGAAGGATTCGACGACGAACGACTTGACCCGTCGACGGAGATCGGAGCGCACACGATCATCGAGGCACTCAAGCTCGCTATGGCCGATCGCGACGCCTACTACGGCGACGCGGACGTTGACCTCGACTGGCTGCTCAGCGACGACTACGCGGCCACTCGGCGGGAGCTCATCACCGAGGCGGCCTCACCCGAATTCCGTCCCGGTGCCGATCGCACGGGTGCGGCACCGGTCTTCGCCACGCCGCTGGCCCCCGAAGGTGCGGACAAGGAGGCGTTGAGCAGGGCCGGCATCGGCGAGCCGACGGTGCAGAAGAATGGCGTCAACAACGGCGATACTTGCCACCTCGATGTGGTGGACCGTTGGGGCAACATGATCTCGGCGACTCCCTCCGGAGGCTGGCTGCAGTCCTCGCCGACCGTTCCCGAACTCGGTTTCGGCCTCGGCACGCGCCTGCAGATGATGTGGCTCGACGAGGCGGCTCCCTCGGCTCTGCGGCCGGGCCGACGTCCGCGGACAACCCTGACGCCGACCCTGATCTCCAAGGACGGACAGCCGGTCATCGCGCTCGGCTCGCCGGGAGGCGACCAGCAGGAGCAGTGGCAGCTGCTGCTGATCCTGCGGCTGCTCGTCGGCGGTTTTCGAGCACAGGAGGCCATTGATGCACCCGCTCTGCACACCACATCGTTGGCGGGATCGTTCTGGCCGCGCGCCTGGGTCCCGGGCGGGGCCGTCGTCGAAGACCGCCTCGGCGAGGACGTGATCAACGGGCTCATCTCCCGCGGGCATGTCGTGACTCGGGCGGGGGAATGGGAGCTCGGCCGACTGTCGTGCGTGACACGCGACCCCGAGACCGGGCGGCTGAGCGCGGGAGCGAACCCGCGTGGGGCACAAGGCTATGCGGCGGGGAGATGACGATGAGCGGTTCTCAGGAGAGAGCGCGAGAGGTCGGTCGGACTCGCGGACCCGAGCCCGGCGCGGCTGCGGGGCGGATCGATGTGAGCTCTCGGATTCGCAGCGACATCATCCAGGGCAGGATCGAGCCCGGGACCAAGCTGCGGGAGGTCGCTCTGGCCGAACGGTACGAGGTCTCCCGGATACCGATCCGGGAGGCCCTGCGCTCGCTCGAAGCCGAAGGACTCGTCGAGTCCCGCAAGTACAGTGGTTCGATCGTCGCTCCGTCGCCGGTCGAGGACGCCGAGGACCTGTTCGAGATCCGGACGGTCCTCGAAGCGGCGACGGCGAAGCGGGCGGCCAAGCGTGCCTCCGAACTCATCGCCGGTGAAGCGCCCGGCCCTGGCTGGCGCGCCCAGCGCAAGGAGATCAGCGACATCCTCGACGCCGGTGACATCGTCATCGGGCAGGAACGCTACGAGGAACTCGCCGTGCTCAACATGCGCTTCCACTTCGCCGTCGCCGAACTCAGCGGGAGTCTGTCGTTCATCAGCCTGCTGCGTCAGATCTCGGGCAAGATCGAATGGCTGTACTCACTCAATGTCACTCGGCGCGGCCCCCAAGCCTGGCCCGAGCATCGGGAGATCATCGCGGCCATCGACGCCGGACAGCAGGCCGAAGCCGCCGAGGTGATGGCCCGGCACGTCCGCCGCAGCCGCGATTCCTACTTCGCGATGATGGCCGAACGCCCTCACGCCACCTGAGGGCGCCCTGATACCTCGAGCAGATATCGGGGCGCCATCAGATGGAGGGTGGAGACATCGAGCCCTGGACGGATTCAGCGACCGTCAGCCGTCGGCCAGCAGCCGATCGAGCTTGTTGTAGCCCTCGACGATTCCATGCTCCATCCTCGAGGCGACCATGCCGTCGCGGGACTCGAGCGAATCGAAGGCCGAGGTCGAGGTCAGTCGGGTCCGCCCGTCGCCGAGGGCGGTCAGAGTGAGGATCTCGAGATTGACGGCATCGGGGAAGCCTTCGAAGGTGAAGGTCTGGACGATGCGCTCGTTCTCCCGCACCTCGTGGAACGAACCGAAGAATCCGTATTCGCCGTTGTCGTCGGATGCGACGTAGCTCCAGTTGCCGCCGGTCGTCGGATTCCATTCGCGGATCGTGTTCGTGATCGTATCCGGCCCGCACCACTTGACGAAGAGCTCCGGGTCCACGTGGGCACGGAAGACCTTGTCCGGGCCGGCCGCGAAATCGCGGGTGATCGTTACCGTCTGCACGCCCTCGGGGACGTCGAGTTTGAGCGTCGAGTAGTCGGCGGTGTCTGTGGTGGTCATGTCATGCTCCTTCGCGTGATGTGGGTTCGTCCTCGTCCATCTGTTCGAGGACGGCGTCGAGGCGCTGGTAGCGCTGCTCCGCCTGCTGCCTGTATCTGTCGATCCATTTCGTCATGAGATCGAAGACGTTGTCTTCGAGGTGGACCGGTCTGCGCTGGGCCTCACGGGTGCGAGTGACGAGGCCGGAGTCCTCGAGGACCTTGAGGTGCTTCGACACGGCCTGCACGCTCACGTCATAGGGTTCAGCGAGCTCGTTGACCGTCGCATCGGCGACGCTGAGCCGAGCGACGATGTCCCGGCGCGTGGGGTCGGACAGGGCTGTGAAGACCTTGGAGAGCTGATCGGCCATTGAGCCTCCTGGGAAAACTATTATTCAACCATTGGGTTGAAAGATAGCCTAGATCTCGCACCCGCAGATAGTCAACCGTTTGGTTGAATAAAGTTCTCGAACGTTCCCCGCCGCGCCGATTTTTGTTCGCGCCCATTCGCCGAGCAAGCGAACCTGACGTACAGTCAAAACGACCAGTTTCGCCGCACCGACAACGATGTCTGGAGAAGATGATGCCCAACCTGCGACAGCAGCTGTTCCGAATCAAGCCGGTCCCACGGCAGAAGGAAGACGTCGAGACCGACCTCAAGCGCACGATCGGCCTGTTCTCACTCACGATGGTCGGCGTCGGCTCGACCATCGGCACCGGAATCTTCTTCATCCTCTCCGAATCCGTGCCGGTGGCCGGGCCTGCTGTGATCTGGTCTTTCGTCATCGCCGGAGTCGTCGCCGGCCTCGCTGTCATCTGCTATGCCGAGCTCGCCGGCTCCGTCCCCGTCTCCGGATCGTCCTACTCCTACGCCTATGCCACCCTCGGCGAGCTTCCCGCTATGGGAGTCGCCGCCTGCCTGCTCCTCGAATACGGCGTGGCCGGAGCGGCGGTCGCGGTCGGCTGGTCGCAGTACGTCAACCAGCTGCTGTACAACCTCTTCGGCTTCCAGATCCCGCACGCCCTGGCCTATGCGCCCGAAGAGGGCGGCATCGTCAACCTCCCGGCGATCATCCTGCTCGCGATGTGCTGCTTCCTGCTGGTGCGCGGCACCGGCGAATCCATCGTTGTCAACGCCATCATGGTCTGCCTGAAGATCGGCGTCCTCGTCTTCTTCATCTGCGTCGGCGTGACCGGCTGGAACACCGACAACTTCTCCGACTTCGCCCCCTTCGGCATCTCCGGCGTCGTCGCCGGCTCGGGACTGATCTTCTTCAGCTACGTCGGCATGGACGCGGTCGCGACAGCCGGAGATGAGACGAAGAACCCGAAGAAGACGATGCCCAGGGCCCTCATCGCCGCCCTCATCATCGTCACCTCCGTCTACGTCCTCGTCGCCGTCGCCGCGCTCTCCGCCCAGCCCTGGGAAGAGTTCGAAGGCCAGACTGCCGGTCTCTCGGCGATCCTCGAGGCCATCGTCGGCTCCCAGTGGCCGGGCACCGTCGTTGCCGCCGGTGCTGTGATCTCGATCTTCTCCGTCACCCTCGTGTCGATCTACGGCCAGTCCCGCATCCTGTTCACCATGGCAGGAGACGGCATGATGCCCAAGCTGTTCCGCGACGTCAATCCCCGCACGCTCACCCCGGTCAAGGGCACGATCGTCGTCACCGTGGTCATCGCAGTCCTCGCCGGTTTCATCCCCCTGAACTTCCTCGCCGAGATGACCTCGATCGGCACCCTCGTCGCCTTCGTCGTCGTCTCCCTGGCCGTGATCATCCTCCGCGTGCGCGAACCGAACCTCGAACGCGGCTTCAAGGTTCCCTTCTACCCGGTGCTGCCGGTGCTGTCGATCATCGGCTGCTTCTGGATCATCTCCAGCCTGCAGGTCATCACGATCGTCGTCTTCGTCATCTGGACCGCCATCATCCTCGGGCTCTACTTCGTCTTCGGCCGCAAATCGTCCGTCCTCGGCAAGCAGCTCGCCGAGGCGGGTCCCGCCCTTCAGGAACCCAATGATCCCGCTGGAGGTCGATCATGACCATCGTCGTCGGAGCCGCGCCCGGCCAGGACAACAGCGCCGCAGTGGAACTCGGCATCGTCATGGCCCGCACCTACCGGAAGACCCTGACAGTGGCCGCGATCAGCTCGACCGCCTGGCCGCCGAGCCGAGACAAGATCGACGCCGAATACCAGGCGCACATCCGCAGAATCGCCGAGGCGACCCTCGACCAGGCGCGAGATCTCGTGCCTTCCGATATCGAGGCCGACTACCTCGTCCGCGGTGCCGGCTCCTCGAGGCGCGGACTGCTGGAGGTCAGCGAGAGCGTCGGAGCACACCGCCTCGTCGTCGGTCCGGCCGCCGACGGGAGGTACGGCCGGATCGCTCTGGGCTCGGTGTCGAACGGGCTGCTCCACAGTGCGGAACTGCCCGTGGCGCTCGCCCCGGCCGGCTACCGCGCCGAGGCGGGCGCGAAACTGCAGCGGATCAGTGCGGCCTACAGCGGCTCCTCCACCTCGGCGGGGCTCATCGTCGGAGCCGCCATGGTCTCCGCGGAGTCCGATGTGCCCTTCCGGATCGTGTCCTTCGCCCCGAGGCCGCGCGTGCTGTCCGCGGCGAGCATCGGGCTGAATGCGGAATCGCACGTCGTCGATGAGTGGGCCGAGGTCGTGAGAGAGCACACGGACAAGATCCTGTGCTCGATCGACCAGCTCGACATCAGACCAGGTGAGACGGATGTCGCTGTGGGCACCGGGCCGGACTGGTCGGCGGCGCTCAACGCCGTGGAGTGGAAGCACCCCGAGGTGATGATGCTCGGCTCATCGGGGCTGGGCGCGCTCAAGCGCGTGTCGCTGGGAAGCCACGCGATGCGGATCCTCCAGAACTCGCCTGTGCCGGTCGTCGTCGTGCCCCGGCGCGCGAAGGAGAGCTATATGCGCGGCAGGTGAGATGTGGGAGGGGCGGCTCGCCGCGAGAACCAGGCCCTTGCGTGGCGGGCAGCCGCACTCTCATGTCCAATACTTGAACAGTTCCAGTCTGCGATTCGGGACGACGCTACCGTGGTCGGTGGTCACAACGAAGTGGCTGAACCGAACGAGAGGAACCATATGGAACTGCAGCGCCTGGGGCCGATCGGCCAGGAGATTCCCGCCGTCCGCGTCGACGATGTCTGCTTCGATCTGCGCCCGCTGACTGCCGACATCGATCCGAAGTTCTTCGCAGCCGGCGGAGTCGAACAGATCACTGCGGCCCTCGAGGCCGGTGAGCTCACGCCCCTCGACGGTGCCGACGATCTGCGCATCGGCGCACCGCTGACTCGTCCCTCGTCGATCGTGTGCGTGGGCATGAACTATGCCGAGCACGCGGCAGAGGCCGGGGCCGCACCTCCCGAGCGTCCCGTCATCTTCTTCAAGATGCCCTCGACCATCGCCGGGCCCACGGATCCGATCGAGCTGCCGCCCGAGGCTGCGAAGGCCGACTGGGAGGTCGAGCTGGGAGTGGTCATCGGCACACGGGCCTACCGGGTCGCCTCGGCGGAGGACGCGCTCGATCATGTCGCCGGCTTCGTGCTGGCCAACGACCTGTCCGAACGCCGCCTGCAGATCGAGGAGTCCGGCGGGCAGTGGTCGAAGGGCAAGAACCTGCCCGGCTTCACTCCCTTGGGCCCGTCGATCAGGCCCGCCGCCGAGGTGGACTCCCGTTCGCTGCGCCTGCGCAGCTGGGTCAACGGTGAGGTCCGACAGGATTCGTCGACCAGCGACCTCATCTTCTCCGTCGGGGACATCATCCACCAGCTCAGCCAGGCGATGGCGTTCGAGCCGGGTGACGTCATCCTCACCGGCACACCGCAGGGAGTGGCACTGTCCGGCCGGTTCCCCTATCTGGCCGACGGCGACGTCGTCGAGATCGAGGTCGAGGGGCTCGGTCGCCAGCGACAGGTCGTCACCGTCACGCAGTGAAGTATGGGCGCCGAGGCTGCGCGGCCCTCATCGGCATATCGGCGGGGGGCCGTCGCTCGGCGCCGCTGCTACCGGCACATCTCGGCGCT
This sequence comes from Brevibacterium renqingii, assembly GCF_017808105.1. Taxonomy (GTDB): domain Bacteria; phylum Actinomycetota; class Actinomycetes; order Actinomycetales; family Brevibacteriaceae; genus Brevibacterium; species Brevibacterium renqingii. Next base: position 38,691 of record NZ_JADBHF010000014.1, read on the forward strand.
TCTGGAGGCCCAGGTCCTCACCGTCGTCGACGAAAGGAAGGTGCGGGGAGCGGTCGAACGGACCCTGGGCCTGGGGGAGCGGCTGGCGCATGTCGACCACGAGGGCCTCGATGCGATGGATGACGTCCAGCTGCGTTCGGCGTTCCTCGGCTTCCTCACCAGTCTGTCGTCCGACTTCGAACGTCTCCTCGATGAGAGCGGCCGGGAGGACCGAGGGCTGCTCGGCTTCACCCGCGCTCCGCTCTACATCGATCCTGAGGAGCTTCCGGCGCTGCAGTCCGGACTCATGGACCTCCTCGCGCCCTATCTGGAGCCGAGACGAGAAGGGCAGAGGCGCTTCAGCCTCGCCACCGTCCTCCTTCCCGAGGTCGACTCGGCTTCCTCAGAGCAGTCAGAGAAGTCAGCGGGAAAGGCTTCTGCGCATTCGACCGGCGCCCAATAGGCAAGCACCGGTCGCTCCGGAGAGGCCGGCCGCCCCGCTCACGCTCCGACGGCGGATATCCACGCCGCAGCCGGCGACACCTGGCACCATGGGAGAACCGAACCACGCACGACTAGGAGCATCGTTATGAGCAGGCACCGACTTCCCCTCACCGGTGTGCGAGTCCTCGAACTCGGAAACTACATCGCCGCGCCCACCGCCGGACGGATGCTCGCCGACTTCGGCGCCGAGGTGATCAAAGTCGAGCGCCCGGGAACCGGGGACGAGATCCGCAATTGGCGGCTCAAGGCCGGCACCACCTCGATGCTCTACCGCACGATCAATCGCAACAAGAAGTCCGTCGTGCTCGACCTGCGCTCCGAGGAGGGGCGAGAGGCCGTGATCGAACTCGTCCGCCGCAGTGACATCGTCTTGGAGAACTTCCGTCCCGGCACCCTGGAGAAGTGGGGACTGGGCCCGGATGTCCTCGAGCAGGCCAATCCGGAGCTCGTCCTCGTCCGCATCTCCGCATTCGGCCAGACCGGGCCGATGGCCGCGCGTCCCGGCTTCGCCGCCGTGGCCGAGGGATACTCGGGCTTCCGCGAGCTCGTCGGCGACCCCGATCGCCCGCCCGTGCGCGTGGGCATCTCCATCGGCGACTCGATCGCCGGCATGCAGGCCGCCTTCGGAGCCGTGATGATGCTCTTCGACCGTCAGCGCCAGAAGATCGCCGGAGCCGCCGAGGCGGTCGTCGGCTCCGCTCACAGCTTCGAAGGGGAGGGGCCGCTGTCCGAGCGGACCGTCGACGTCGCGCTGAACGAGGCGATGTTCTCCGTCATGGAGTCTCTCGTGCCCGACTATTCGGCCTTTGGCGAGATCCGCACCCGCACCGGCGGACGGATGGAGGGCATCGCGCCGTCGAACGGCTACCTCTGCGCCGGTGGGAAGTCCGTGGTCATCGCCGGCAACGGAGACGGGATCTTCGGGCGGCTGATGAATGCCATCGACCGTCCCGACCTCGCCGAGGATGCCGAACTGCAGACGAACGCCGGACGCTGGGACCGTCGGGAGGAGCTCGACGAGGCGATCGGCGCCTGGTGCGCCGAGCGCGAAGTCGACGAGGTCGTCGAGATCCTCGAGGACGCCGGCGTCCCCGCGGGGCCGATCTACACCGCCGAGGACCTCGTCGCCGATGAGCAGCTGGCCGCCCGCGGGATGATCCAGAACCATGACGTCTCCACCGGCGAGGAGGTGCTCGAGGACGTCGCTTTCCCCGGGATCACCCCGGTCATCGGTGGCGAATCCATCGCCATCGATCACCTCGGGCCCGACCTCGGCGAGCACACGGAGGAAGTGCTCGACTGGCTGGGCCTCCACCGCGAGGGCACGGCAGCCGATGACGAGAGCGGGGCGAATACCGAGGACTGAGTCCCGGTGAACGGGACTTTTGCTGGGCAATTCTCCCAGCATTCTCACATGGCGAACACAGCCTGGCCGGGGAGCAGAGCGCGTTGTATAACGAGATCAGCCCCGCGCACAGTCGCACGGAGTTGAATAGTTTCCCGTTATTCGGGAGCATGTGAGAAGGAGTCCCATTGTCCCGGCCCCACACAGTCGAGATCCTCGACACCACCCTGCGCGACGGACTGCAGATCGAGAAGACGCTCGTGCCCACCGACGTCAAGGTCGTCCTTGCCGAGAAGCTCATCGCCGCGGGACTGAAGCAGATCGAGGTCGGGTCCTTCGTCAATCCGAAGAAGGTCCCGCAGATGGCCGACACCGACGAACTCCTGCGCCGTCTGCAGCCGCACGAGGCCGACGGGGTCGAGTTCTTCTCCCTCGTCTTCAACCTCAAGGGCGCCCAGCGGGCCGTCGACGCCGGAGCGAAGAACATCAAACTCGTCCTCTCGGCCTCCGAGGGGCACTCGCGGGCGAACTCCGACGCCTCCGTCGCCGAGGCGAGCGAACGTCTCATGGCAGCCGCCGACTATGCCCGTGACGAGGGGCTGCGCTTCGACATCACGACCGCCGTGAGCTTCATCTGCCCCTTCGACGGCATCACGGACGCCGGCCACCTCGTCGAGGTCCTCCGCCCCTTCGTCGAGGCCGGCTCCCACGGCATCGGCGTGGCCGACACCATCGGCAACGCCAGCCCCTCCCTGGTGCGTCGGAACACTCAGGCCGTGCGCGAGGCCTTCCCGGACAGGCCGGTCAATCTCCACCTCCACGACACCTATAACTTCGGAATGGCCAATGTCATCGCCGCCCTCGACCTCGGGATCGCGAACTTTGACGCGGCCATGGGCGGGCTCGGCGGCTGCCCCTTCGCCCCGGGCGCGGCAGGCAACATCGGCACCGACGACCTCGTCCACCTCCTCCACCGCGAAGGAGTGGCCACCGGCGTCGACGTCGCGGCCCTGACCGAGGTGCGCGAGCCCCTCATCGCCGCCGTCGGACACGGACTGACCTCGAGCCTGTCGGACATCCCCGCCACCCCCGCGGCCTTCGACGACCGCTTCGCCCCCGCCTCGGCGAGGGACAGCGCATGAGCACGGAACCGCTGCCGCTCGAGGGCATCCGCGTCATCGAGTTCTCGCACATGGTCATGGGCCCCAGCTGCGGGATGATCCTCGCCGACCTCGGCGCCGAGGTGATCAAGGTCGAACCGCGCGGGGCCGGGGACAAGACCCGCTACCTGCCCGGCTCGGGTTCGGGACTGTTCCCCGCGTTCAACCGCAACAAGCACAGCGTCCAGCTCGACATCGCCGAGGCGGACGACCGTGACACGGTCCTCGAACTCATCGATTCCGCCGACGTCCTGCTGGAGAACTTCCGCGTCGGGAAGATGGAGTCGATGGGCTACGGGTACGCCGAGCTCTCGGCCCGCAATCCGCGGCTCATCTACTGCTCGCTCAAGGGCTTCCTGCCCGGCCCGTACGGGAACCGGGCGGCCCTCGACGAGGTCGTGCAGATGCTCGGCGGGCTCGCCTATATGACCGGTCCGCCCGGGCAGCCGCTGCGCGCCGGCGCGAGCGTCAACGACATCATGGGCGGCATGTTCGGCGTCATCGGCATCCAATCGGCGCTGCGGGTCCGTGAGACCACCGGACGCGGCAAGCTCATCAACTCCGCCCTGTTCGAGAACAACGCCTTCCTCGTCGGCACCCACATGGCCCAGGCGCAGATCAGCGGTGAGCCGCCGCGGCCGATGCCGACCCGGCAGGCGACGTGGGCCGTGTACGACATCTTCCGCGACGCCGATGACAACCAGGTCTTCGTCGCCGCCGTCTCCGATGGTCAGTGGCGCGACCTGTGCGAGGAATTCGGGCTGAGCGGACTCGCCGCCGATCCGGACTTCCTGACCAATCAGGGCCGAGTGGACCAACGCGAACGCATCCACCGCGAACTCCAGACGGCGCTGTCGGAACTGACGCTGGCCGAGATCGAGGAGAAGTGCACCCGCCGCGGACTGCCGGTCGCGCCGGTCAACACCCCGGCCGACCTCACCTCCGACCCGCACCTCGTGGCCTCCGGGGCACTGGCGTCGACCGGTCTGCCGACCGGGGGCGAGGTCGACGTGCCGCTGCTGCCGCTGACCTTCGACGGCCGGCGGCTCGGCCTGCGCAGCGATGTGCCCGAACCCGGCCGCCACAACGGGCACTACCGGGACGGCTCCGCGGTGCCGAACGGGCCGCCGTCGCCAGGGCGGCAGCGTCCCCACGACAGCTGAACGAGCCGGCGAGGCCAGAAGACTCAGCGACACCGCAACACTCAGCACCACCGCAGCACCCTGCACCACCGGAACAACCAGCGACACCAGAACACTCGGCGACAACTGAACAAAGGGGAAGACACATGCGATCGACGATGATCACGCGCACTCGGCGGGCCGCCTCGGCGGGTGCGGAGACGAAGAGGAGCGTCCGCACACGCGCAGTCGGAGTCGGGGCGGTCCTCGCGGGCCTCGCCCTCGTGGCCACCGCCTGCGGCAACAAGGCGCAGCCGCCCGGTGAGGGCGGGGACTATCCGAAGGGACCGGTCACGGTCACCGCACCGGCCGAACCCGGCTCCGGATGGGACACCACGGCGCGCGCGATGGTCGAAGCCCTCCAGCAGGAGGACATCGTGAGCACCCCGCTGCCCGTGCAGAACAAGCCCGGCGGCACCGGCTGCTCCTGGATCACCTCGATGATGCAGCAGGAGAAGGGCAAGGACGACCAGATCGCCGTCACCTCCCTGGCCAGCCAGACGATGAAGGCCCGCGGCCTGTGCGAATACGGTCCCGAGGACACCACACTCATCGCCACCCTCTACGTCGAGGACTTCATGGTCGTGACCCCCGAGGACGGAGACTTCAAGGACCTCGACGCCCTGGTCAAGGCGCTCAAGGACGACCCGCAGAAGGTCACCGTCGCGGCCGCCGGCGACGACACGCTGCCGTTTGCGCTGTTCGCCGAGGAAGCCGGCATCGACCCGGCCGACATCAACTTCGTCAACTACGACGGCGGCGGCGAACAGACCACGGCCATGCTCAACGGGGATGCGAAGGTCGCGATCGCCGGCATGAGCGAGTTCCGTTCGGTGCTCGAATCCGGGGACATCAAACCTCTCGTGACCTTCGCCGAGAAGCCCCTGGCCGCACCCTTCGGCTCGGTGCCCACAGCCAAGGACTCCGGCTACGACGTCACTCTCGGCAATTGGCGCGGCGTGTTCGGCCCCGCCGAGATGCCCGATGAGGCCGTGGACTTCTGGGCCAAGGCGCTGGACGACATGAGCGAGACGGACACCTGGAAGGAGACGCTGAAGAACAACCAGTGGGCCGAGGAGTTCCGCACCGGCGACGATGCACAGGCCTACGTCGACGAGGCCGCGAAGACGGTCGAGGAAGGCGTCAAGGAAACCGATCTGGGCAACGGCGAATGACCGCGCAGCGCACCGACCTCATCACCGGCGGCGTCATCGCCGTCATCGGTGCGGTCTACTACATCGCGACGTTCTCCATCCAGGAGACCGCGAACATCGTCACCCCGCGCACCTTCCCCGCGATCGTGGGCATCGCGCTGATCGTGCTCGGCCTCTTCCTCGCCGGCCAGGCCGTGTACAGGGCCCGGAAGACCGCCCTCGCCGAGGCGGGGCCCGGGGTCGGCGACGCCCCCGGCGTGGGGATCGGGGACGGCGCGGCCGCCTCGGCGGGGGAGGCTGCAGATCCGCACGAACCGCGCGGCGGGGTCACCCTCGAAGCGCCGCCGGAGCCGGCGACGCGGAAGGTCGTGTTCCAGTTCGCGCTCTTCTTCGTCTATCTGGCCATCCTCATCCCGGTCGGCTTCCTGCTCTCGACTGCGGCCTTCCTCATGGGGCTGACCAGCATCTATGCGCCCGAGAAGTGGATCCGCAACCTCATCTTCTCCGTCGTCTTCGCCGTCATCGTCTATGGTGCCTTCGTCTACGGACTCGCCGTGTACCTGCCGGTCGGGATCCTGGGCTAGGGGGCGGGAATGGACACTCTCATCGATCTGGGAGGCGGCTTCGCCTCGGCGCTGGAACCGGCCAGCCTCGCCTTCGCCCTCCTCGGCGTGCTCCTGGGCACCGTCGTCGGGGTGCTGCCCGGAATCGGACCGATCTCGGCGATCGCGATCCTCATCCCGGTCTCCTTCGGCATGGAGCCCGTGCACGGACTCATCCTGCTCTGCGGCATCTACTACGGGTCGATGTACGGCGGGTCGATCACCGCCACGCTCATCAAGACCCCAGGTGAGGTCGCCAGCGCGGTGACCGCGATCGAAGGCTATGAGATGGCCCGCCGAGGCCGGGGCAAGGCGGCGCTGGCGACCGCGGCGATCGGGTCGTTCCTCGCCGGCACCCTGGCGATCATCGGACTGACGTTCCTGTCGCCGCTGCTCGTCAAGCTCGCGAACGTTTTCGGCGCCACCGAATACTTCCTGCTCATGGCCACCGCTCTGCTGCTCGCGTCGACGATGTCGGCGGGATCGCGGGCCAAGGCGCTCATCTCGATCTTCATCGGACTGGCCGTCGGCCTCATCGGCCTCGACTTCCAGACCGGGCTGCCTCGGCAGACCTTCGGCATCGACCTGCTCTCCGACGGCGTGGACTTCACGATCTTCGCGATGGCGCTCTTCGCCATCCCCGAGGCGATCCGCAACCTCGCACTCGGGCGCGGGGCGAAGGAGACGATCCAGAGCTTCGGCGAGGACAAGTGGATGACACGGCAGGATTGGCAGCGCTCGGCCGGGCCCTGGGCGCGCGGTTCGGTGCTCGGCTTCATCATCGGCATCCTGCCCGGCGTCGGCCCGTCGCTGGCGTCCTTCATGTCCTACATCATGGAGAAGCGGATCTCGAAGCGGAAGGAGGAGTTCGGACACGGAGCCATCGAAGGCGTGGCCGGCCCCGAAGCCGCGAACAATGCCGGCGTCGGCGGTGCGATGATCCCGCTGTTCAGCCTCGGCATCCCCGGTTCGGCGACGACGGCGCTGCTGCTGTTCGTGTTCACGATGTACGGGCTGCAGCCGGGACCGCTGATCTTCCGCGACGAGACAGGTCTGATCTGGACGATCATCGCGAGCATGTACATCGGCAACATCGCGCTCATCATCCTCAACCTGCCGCTGGTCGGGGTCTTCGTCAAACTGCTCAAGATGCCCAAGGAGATCCTCTTCTCCGCGATCCTCGTGCTCGTCGTCATCGGCGCCTACGCCATCGAGTTCAGCCTCTTCGGGCTGATGATGCTCGGCATCTTCGGCATCACCGGCTACCTCATGGAGAAAGGCGGCATCCCGTTGGCGCCGGCGATCCTCGCACTCGTGCTCGTGCCGCTGCTCGAGGACAACTTCCGGCGCATGCTCCAGATCTCCGGAGGCTCGTTCGCACCCCTGGTCACCCGGCCGGTGTCCCTGTCGATCATCATCCTCATGGTGGCGGGCATCGTGGGACCGATGCTCTTCCGCTGGTGGGTGAGCAGACGGCAGCTGCTCGCCGACGTCACGGTGTCGTAATGTCGACGTGTGGAAAATGCCGACGTGTGGGAAGGGGCGGGCATGAGGGACGCCGCTGAGAAGCCGTTGCCGGAGATCGGCGTCATCGATCGCAGCGCTGCGATCCTCGCTGCCCTGCAGGACGAGCCGATGACCGCCGCGGAGATGTGCCGGCGGCTCGGATACTCGAAGTCGACGACCTACCGGCTGCTGGCCGATCTGCGGGCACACAGATTCATCGTCCGCGATTCGTCCGGACTGCTGCGGCTGGGCCCTTTCCCCGGTCGGCGCAGCATCGCCACGACGAACTCCGTGCTCGAGTATCTGCGGTCGATGACCGGAGAGTCCGTGCAGCTGTGGATCCGGGTCGGCGAGGACCGGGTGTGCGTGCGCAACGTCGAGGCAGACCACGAGCTGCGGGTCTCCCGGGGTGTCGGAACCGTCCTGCCGCTGGTCGACGGCGGTTCTGCCGCGCTGGCGCTGTGCGGTCCGGGCAATCCCGCGGAGTTCTACGCGACGAAGCAGGCGCGGGTGGCGGGGACCGCCTCGGCGAGTGTCGCGTTCACCGTCGGGGCGAATGTGTTCGCCCTCTGCGTGTCCTATCCGCTGACCCGGGAGCCGGAGAACGTCGCCGGCGCCTATCGCACCCTGCTCGCCCAGGCCGCGGGCGAGCTGCGGGCGCTGCTCGAGGGCAACGAGGAGCTCGGAGTGCTGCGCGACATCGCCCGCCTGGCCCTCGGCGCGAGGAGACAGGCGGGGGAGTAGACGCGCGGCCGGAGCCTGCCGGTGGCATCAGGCGTTCGCGGGCTGCGCCGCCGTCGGAGTGGGCCTCTCCTTCTCCGGCGCCGCTGCGGAGCCTCGTGTGCTGCGCAGCAGCCGCATCGCGTTGGCGATGACCACCAGCACGGAAGCTTCATGGACCAGCATGCCGATCGACATCGTCACCCCGCCGGCGAAGACGCCGGCCAGCAGCACCACCACCGTGACCAGGGCGATCCCGATGTTCTGCCGCATCACGGACGCGGTCCGTTTGGCCAGGCCGATGGCTTCCGGCAGCTTCAGCAGATTGTCGCCCATCAGAGCGATGTCTGCGGTCTCCACCGCCACGGCCGAGCCGGCGGCTCCCATGGCCACGCCGATGTCCGCGGTGGCCAGGGCCGGGGCGTCGTTGACGCCGTCGCCGACCATGGCGATGGTGTGGCCTTCCTTCTGCAGCCGCGCGACCACGTCCAGCTTGTCCTCGGGAAGCAGGGAAGCGTGGATCTCGTCGATGCCGGTGGCCTTGCCGATGGCCTCGGCCACCAGCCGGGTGTCACCGGTGAGCATGACCACTTTCTTCACGCCGGCCCGGTGGAGGCGGGCGACCATCTCGGGCGCATCCGGGCGGATCTGATCGGCGACGGCCACGACGCCGATGACCCGGTCGTCGACAGCCACGATCATCGGAGTCTTGCCGTCGGCGGCCAGCGCTTCGGCCGTGCGAGCAGCGCTGCCGTCGTCGGCGATGCCGAACTGGGCCAGCAGCGGCGGGTTGCCGATCAGCACCCGGCGGCCCTCGATATCCGAGACGATGCCCTTGCCGGGGACCGGGGTGACGGTGCCGGGAATGCCGCGCGGGCCCACTCCATCCGCCTGGGCGGTCTCCAGGATGGGACGGGCCAGCGGGTGTTCGGAGCCGGCCTCCGCATCCGCCGCCCAGCGCAGCACCTCGCTGCGCTCCAGGCTCGAATCCAGCACGATCACGTCGGTCAGCTGAGGACGCCCCTCGGTGAGGGTGCCGGTCTTGTCCACAGCGACGGCGGAGATCTTCGCCGAGGTCTCCAGGAACTCGCCGCCCTTGATCAGGATGCCGGTGCGGGCGGCGCGGCCGATGCCGGCCACGATCGCGACCGGGATGGAGATCACCAGGGCACCGGGGCAGCCGATGACCAGCAGGGTCAGAGCCAGGACCACGTCACCGGAGATGAGCCAGGCCACCAGGGCCAGAACCATGACCGCGGGGGTGTACCAGCCGGAGAAGCGGTCGATGAACGCCTGCGTGCGGGCCTTGGCGTCCTGGGCTTCCTCCACCCGATGGATGATCCGCGCCAAGGTGGTGTCGGCACCGATGCCGGTGGCCAGCACCTGCAGAAACCCGCCACGGGAGACGGTGCCGGCGAAGACCTGCCCGCCCTTGGCCTTCTCCACCGGGATCGACTCGCCGGTGATCGAGGCCTCATCGATGGCTCCGGTGCCAGAGACGACCTGGCCGTCCACCGGCACCTTCGCGCCGTTCTTGACGAGGACGATCTCGCCCATCCTCACCTGGCCGGCGGGAATCTCCTGCTGCTCACCATCGCGCACGACGATCGCGGAATCCGGGGCGACGGCGACGAGCTCGGCCAGTGCCGAACGCGTCTTGTTGAGGGTCGCGGCCTCCAGCGCGTGGCCGACCGCGAACAGGAACGTCACCGCCGCGGCCTCCCAGAAGTTGCCGATGATGACCGCGCCGATGGCTGCGACGGACACGAGCAGGTCGATGCCGATGACCTTGGCGATCAGTGCGCGAACCGCTTTGACCGCGATTCCGTAGCCGGCGACCACGGCCGCGGCGATCATCAGCACGTCGCCGAGGGTGAAGACCCCGCCGGCATGCGTGGCGTGGGCGCCGGCATCGAGCCACCATTGCCGGCCGACGGTGGGATCACCGGCGCCGCCCAGCCACCGGATGGCGAAGGAGATGATGATGAGCATGCCGGACACGACGGGAACCGACCAGTTCCCGTGGACCCATTTCTGGAGCCTGTTCACTTTCGGGTACGACCTTTCTGGATCTGGAGCCGGCGGGCCGGCAGGTTGGAATGAGCAGAGAGGCGTGCGGGCCCCCGCAGGGGCCCGCTGGCCTCAGAAGGCCGTGGGAGCGGCCTTGTAGCCGGCCTTCGCGATGGCGGTGACAATGTCCTCGACCGAAACGCGTTCGATGTCGTGGTCGACCTCGATGCGCGCGGAGGCGAAATGGACCTTCACGTTCTCGACACCCTTCAGGCGTCCGACCTGCTTCTCGATCTTGGCCACGCAGGAGGGGCAGGAGAATCCTTCGGCCCGCAGGATGGTGTGGGTGGTGGTCGCGTTGGTCATTGCGGAGTCCTTTCACTGTTGTTCCTTCTTGACACCTTCAATGTAGGTTCGCCGCGCCGCGGACTCCTTGACCTGGATCAAGTTCGCACTGCTCCGCCCTGGTGAGCTCTGCCGACAGGGTCTGCGACGGTCTCGCGCCCGCGTGAGATAGGCTCGGAGCATGTCCGAGCGTGATCTGTGCGTCACCCGCGTCCCGATCTTCCAAGGTCTCACCCTCCAGGAACAGCTGCGCGTCGCGGACTTCGCCCGGCCGATACTCGCCGCCAAAGGGGAGATCGTCTACGGCCCCGGACAGCCGGTCTCACGCCTGCTGGTGATGCACAGCGGACAGGTCAAGATCAGCCATGAGTCCGCCAATGGTCAGGAACAGATCCTGCGAACGGTGACCGATGGCGATGTCGTGGGCGAACGGGCCTTCCTGACCGGCCATCGCTCGAACGACCTCGCAGTCGCGCTGGAAGACAGCAGGATGTGCGTCTTCGACCACAGCGACCTCGCAGCGCTTCTGCGTGAATACCCCGACATCAGCCAGCGGATGCTGCGGACACTCTCCGACCGGCTGTCCTCCGTGGAGCGGCTCCTGGCCGCCATCACCTCCAGCGATGTCACTGCCCGCGTCGCTGCCTACCTCCTGGACCTGCCCGGCAGCATGCGGGAGGGAACAGTCACAGTGACACTGCCGATGGCGAAACAGGAGATCGCCGCATACCTCGGGACTACCCCGGAGACCTTGAGCCGGCGCCTCGCAGCGCTCTCTGCCTCCGGGCTCATCGAACTCGACGGGCGTCGAAACGTCAGGATCCTCGACATCGACGGGCTCGAACGCGTCGCAACGCCTCGATAGACCCGCGCCGGCGGCAGTGCCCGGACACCGGAGCGAGATGTTCACACATGGAGTCAGTCCGGCGAAATAGGATGCAGGGAGACCGATATCGATTCTGCCGAGCACGTCCAGCGTCACCGACGGGCGTGGCAGTCATAGGAGGACACCGCATCGTGCCACGCACCGTCTACTACACCGCGACCACGCTCGACGGATTCATCGCCGATCCGAACGATTCGCTCGAGTGGCTGCTGCGGCAGACCGAGGAACAGCCCGACGACGGCTTCTTCGAAGGCGTCGGCGCGATCGTCATGGGAGCGACGACGTACGAATGGCTGCTGCGCAACCTCGACGGACCGTGGCCGTACTCGATGCCCACATGGGTGATGACCCACCGGAACTCAGCGCTGCCCGAATCAGGCGAGGACGGAGAGAAACCCGATATCCGCTTCGCTCAAGGGTCGGTCGCCGACCACTATGTCGAGATGTGCACGGCCACCGGCGACCACGATCTGTGGGTGATGGGCGGGGGAGACCTCGCCGGGCAGTTCGCCGACGAGGGATTCCTCGACGAGATCATCACCTGGACGGCACCGGTAACCCTCGGCAAGGGCCGCCCGCTGCTGCCCCGTCGGCTCGATCTCGAACTCATCGAAGTCGGACACAGCGATCCCTTCGTCATCGCCCGCCACCGCGTCATCGGCCCTCTTCTCGAGGACGGTTGAGCAAGTCCCGGCAGGGTCCCTCGCCGAGGCGGCCCCACCGTCCGAACGCAAGGTCGGACCGCCTCGGCGAAGTTGTCCATCCGGATGCCGGGCAGTTCTGGCGCAGGTGAGAGGTTCCGTGGTTCGATGCAGGCATGACTGCAGCGATCGAGAACCATCGGGCCCGCCTGCGCGCGGGGGAGATCTACAACGGACTGTGGATGATGTCGACGAGTCCGGAGCTCGCGAAGATCGGAGCGGCGGCCGGATTCGACTATGTCTGCCTCGACCTGCAGCACGGACTGGTCCGCCCCACCGATGTGCTGCGGATGACCGATGCCTTGCGAGCCAGCGGCCCCGCGCTCGTCATCGCGCGGGTCGCGGCGAACCGGTTCACCGAGATCGGTGCGCTCGCCGACGCCGGCGTCGAAGCGATCATCGTACCCCTCGTGTCCTCCGTCGCCGAGGCGGAGGCGGCCGTCCACGCACTCGACTATCCCAGCCGCGGAGGCGACCGGTCCTGGGGACCGACCGCCGAGCTGATGCTGGGCGCGGTCCAGGACACTCGGGACGAGCGTCCGCTGCTGTTCGTCATGATCGAGAACGCTGACGGCCTCGCTGCCGTCGAGGACATCTGCGCCGTGCGGGGAATCGACGGAGTCTACGTGGGACCCGCCGACCTCGCCTTCGCCGTCGGTGCCCTGCCGGGGCAGCCGAACGACGCCCACGCCGAGGCGCTCGTGCGGATTCGCTCTGCCGCCGATGATGCCGGGCTCATCCCCGGCATCCACTGCGGCGACGGTGCGGAAGCCAAGCTGCGCAAGGAGCAGGGCTTCCGCTTCATCACCTCGGCGGGAGACATCGGTGCGGCAGGCCGGGCGCTGCGGGAGGATCTGGCCACTGCGCGGGCGTAAGCTGCCGCGCGGGAGTGAGCTCGGTGCGGACTCGGCGCCCAGGGTCGAAGGGCCGCTGAGAGCCGCTCAGCCCCCCGGACGCATACTGTGCTGGCGCTGAGAGACGACTGCGAGGCAACTCACAGGAAATGATAAGATCGGACGACAAACAACTGTGAGTTCTGGGCGGTGCAGCGGTGCATCGCGAAGGGAGGAGCCTCATGGGTTCCCTATTCATCATGCTCGTCGGATTGGCCATATTCGTCGCCGGCTACCTCCTGTACTCGAAGTTCCTCGGTCGCAGGATCTTCAAGCTCAATGACGCATTCACCACGCCCGCGCATGAACTCAACGACGGTGTCGACTACGTTCCGACGAACAAGTACATCCTCTGGGGCCACCACTTCACCTCGGTCGCCGGTGCCGCGCCGATCGTCGGCCCCGCCATCGCCGTCATCTGGGGATGGCTGCCGGCTCTGCTGTGGGTGACCATCGGAACGGTCTTCTTCGCAGGTATGCACGACTTCGGGACCCTCTGGGCCTCAGCCCGGAACAAGGGCCGCTCGATCGGTGCCCTGTCATCGCGCTATATCGGCAAACGCGGGGCGAACCTCTTCCTCATCGTCATCTTCCTGCTGCTGCTCATGGTCATCGCGGCCTTCGCCGTGGTCATCAAGAACCTCCTCATCAGCACGCCGACCGCAGTCATCCCGACCTGGGGCGCGATCGTCGTGGCGCTGCTCGTCGGACTCTGCGTCTACCGTCTGCGCATCCCGCTGATCCCCGTCACCGTCATCGGAGTCGTCCTCCTCTACGGACTCATCGTCCTCGGCAACAGCGTCCCCGTGGTCCTGCCCGAATCGTTCCTGGGCATGAGCCCCGCGACCTTCTGGATCGTCACGCTCTTCGTCTACGGCGCCATCGCTTCGCTGCTGCCGGTGTGGGTGCTGCTGCAGCCGCGCGACTACATCAACGGCGTCCAGCTGTTCATCGGCCTCATCCTCCTGTTCGGCTCGGTGCTCACCGCTACGCTCTTCTCCGCGGTCAAGCCTGAGATCGTCGCCCCGGCCATCAACACCAATGTGCCGGAGGGCACGCCCAGCATGGTCCCCCTGCTGTTCGTCACGATCGCCTGCGGAGCCATCTCCGGCTTCCACGGCATGGTCGCCTCCGGCACCAGCTCGAAGCAGCTGGACAAGGAGACCGACGCTCGTTTCGTCGGCTACTTCGGTGCGGTGGGCGAAGGCCTGCTGTCGCTGGGAACGATCCTCGCGGTCATCGGCGGCATCAAGTCCACCGCCGCCTGGAAGGAGATCTACTCAGCCTTCGGCGAGGGAGGCGTGGAGGCCTTCGTCCAGGGCGGAGGAGCCCTCATGGAGAACGGCCTCGGACTGCCCGCCTCCCTGTCCGCGACTGTCCTGGCGACGATGGCCGTGCTGTTCGCGGCCACGACCATGGACACGGGAATGCGTCTCCTGCGCTTCGTCATCCAGGAGATCGGCGAAACCGTGAAGCTGCGCATCAGCAACGTCCCCGCGACTCTGCTCGTCGTCGTCATCGGCCTCGGGCTGACGTTCTCCCAGGGGCTCGGCGGAGAGGGCGGACTGCGCATCTGGCCGCTGTTCGGCACGACCAACCAGCTCATGGCCTCCCTGTCGCTGGCGATCATCGCCGTCATCCTCATCCGCAAGCGGCGCAGCCCGCTGCCGGCGATAATCCCGCTGGTCATCGTCTTCGTCATGTCGTTCTGGGCGGCTATAGATCAGCTCGTCAGCTTCGCCACCCCCGGCTCCACCGACTGGCTGCTCTTCGCACTCGACGTGGTCATCATCATCGCCAGCATCTGGGTCGCCGTCGAGGCCTTCCTCGCGATGCGCCGAGCCTACCGAGAGCCCCAGGAAGAACCCGACGCGGACGAGAAATTGGCGGCGACGCGAGAGAACGTCTGATCCCTTCATGGCAGACAGCATTGCAGAGCTGATCACCCGCCGTCTTCAGGCCCTGCCCGAGAAATGGGCGGCATTCCGGGAAGGGCTGCTCGAGTTCTACGTCGGCCCCTACCGGCAGACGCTCAAGCGGGAGCAGCAGGCCGAGGACGACTTCTTCTCCGTCGTCGTCCTCGGCGAGGCCCTCGGCGTCCCGGACCCTGCCGCTTACTACACGGCCGAGCTCATGCCCGCCCTCTGGGACGACTTCCACGCCTGGCACAGACGCATGGGGCTGCCCCGATCGCCGCTGGATCACATCGCATGCTGCTAGACATCGCACGCTCGCGGCGTCTCCTCTTCGTCGGCGGCAAGGGCGGTACGGGAAAGACCTCGGTGTCCTCGGGGCTGGCGATGGCGCGCGCCCTCGACGGCGGCCGCGTGCTGCTGGTGTCGACGGACCCGGCGCACAACCTCGGCGATATCTGGCGCACGGAGCTCGCCGACGAGGCCCGGCGCGTCTACACGGCCGAGACCGCCACCGTCGACGAGGCGGGGCCCGGCTTCGTCGACGCCATCGAAGTCGATCCGCAGGCAACGATCGACGCGCACTTCGCCATAGTCGAAGCGATGATGCGGCGGATGCTGCCCGAACGTACGCACGCTGCCGCGCGTGACCATCTGCGGACGGCGAAGACGGCGCCCGGCAGCCACGAATCGGCCGTCCTCGAGCGGATCGCTGTGATCTGCGAAGAGGCGATGGGCGTCTATGACCTCGTCATCTTCGACACCGCGCCCACAGGGCACACCGTCCATCTGCTGTCCCTGCCCGAGCGACTGACCGGCTGGGCCGAATCGCTGGTGGCCAACCGCGACCGCTCGGAGCGCTTCGCCGCCGCGGCTCGCTCACTCGTCAGCCCGAAGGAGGAGACTCCCGGCCCCGACGCCCAGATGCGTCGCACCCTGCTGTCCCGACGCGACCGCTTCGCCCTGCTGCGCAGCACCATCGCCGATGCCGGGCAGACCGGCTTCCTCATCACCACACTCGCCGAGCGGCTGCCGGTCGCCGAGACCCTCGTCCTGGTACGGCAGCTGCGCGAGCTCGATGTCGATCTCACCGGCATCGTCGTCAACCGTCTCTCCCCGGCAGACTCCGGAGAGTTTCTCGCCGCCCGTCGCGCTTTGGAAGACGAGCAGCTGAGGCAGCTGCACGCCGCCGTCGACCCGCTGCCAGTGGCCGAGCTTCCCTTGCTGCCCGGTGAGCTCACCGGCGCCGAGGCGGTCCGTCAGTTGGCCGATCTCCTGGCCCGAGAGACGGGAACGGGCAGAGGCGGAACGGAAGCCGGGTTATGATCTCCTTGACCGTGGATGACCACCTCCGACGGTTCACGAGGCGAGGGGTACGGATGGCAGAGCGGCCGACAGATGACAGGGGAGCGCAATCCGAACAGCGGAGCGTCTCGGCAGGCGATGAGTCTGCTCGCGACACCGCGCTCGTACGGGGACTGCGCATCCTCTCGAGCGTCGCGGAGACCGGGGAGACCAATGCGAAGCAGCTGGCGGCCGAGCTCGACCTGCCCCTGTCCACGACCTATCGGTACCTCAAGACCCTGCGCGAGTTCGACCTCGTCGAGGAGTTCGGCGGCCGCTACCTGCCCAGCTCCCGGCTGAGCTCCTGGTCCGGAGGCAACGCCACGCGGTCCCATCTGCTCGAAGTCGGACACCGGTTCCTCCGCCGGCTCAGCGCCCGCAGCGGCCGAACCTCAGTGCTCGCCGTCCGAGAGGGGCGCAACGCCGTGTGCCTGCGGCAGTTCGCGCCTGACGAAGATGCCGACATCGCCTTCCGGATCTACGAAGTCCTCCCGCTCGATCGCGGGGCGGGCCAGCGCGTGCTGCTGGCCCACGCCCCGTCCCAGATCATCGCCGAGGTGGCCGCCGAGTCGTCCCATCCGGAGGAGAAGCTCCTCGGATCCCTCCGCCAGATCCGCAGCAGCGGATTCGCCTACTCCCAGTCCGAGCTGCGCTCCGGGGCGAACGCGCTCTCCTGTCCCGTCATCGTCCGCGGGGAGGTGCTGTGCTCGCTGACCCTGGCAGGCCACTCCGAACGCTTCGGAAATGCGACGGCGACTTCCCTCAAGCCTCTGCTCACCGAGGCGGTCGAGGAGCTGCAGACGGCACTGAGCGAGGTGTGCTGAGAGCTGGGCTCGACCGCTGCAGACCCGCCCACGCGTTCCCACGGGCTGAGAATCCGACTGGCTCGATTCCTCGTGAGTTCCTAATCTGCAGGAGAGCGCATCGCACATACCCACCGTCCCGGCAACGACGCGGAACGGCAGGAGGGCGATTCGCCTGCGAACGAGCAACGGAGGTCTTTCATGGGGAGCGCATCGGCACATCCGACGGCGACGGACGCCATCACGGCACTCGATGTCCCGGTCATCGACGAGGACCCGTATTCGCGGGAGAACCTCGCCGATCCGTACCCGTTCATGCGCCGACTCCGTCAGGCCGGTCCGGCCGCTTGGCTGAGCATGTACGGCGTTCCGGCCTTCGGGCGCGATGCCGAAGTGCGGGAGATCCTCGAAGACCACCGAACGTTCATCTCCGGCGCCGGGGTCGGCAGCGTCAACATCCACCACAATCCGCCTCTGCGAAAGCCCGGGATCCTCGAGGTCGACCCGCCCATCCACACTCGCATGCGCGCAGCCATGGACGGCGTCATCACCCCGAAACGTCTGCGTCCTCGCAGGAAGGACTTCGCGACCTATGCGAAGACCGTCATCGACGAGGTGCTGTCGACCGAAGACGGCGAGTTCGATGCCGCTCGCCTCGCCGAGCAGTTCGTGCTGCGAGTCTTCGGCGACGCGGTCGGCATCCCGCGCTCAGGGCGGGCGGAGAATCTGCTGGTGCAGGGTGCCGCGAACTTCGCGACCTTCGGGCCGCAGAATGAGATCGCCCAGCGCTGGATCGCCGACTCCGCAGGCACCTACGACTGGGTGCTAGACAACTGCGCCCGCGAAGTCCTCGATCCCTCGGGCATGGGAGCCCAGCTGTGGGAGTTCGCCGACTCCGGCGACATCTCCCCGGAGGAGGCGACGCTGCTGGTCAGGGCCCTGCTCTCGGCTGGCTTGGATACGACGATCTTCGCGATCACGAATACGCTGCACACACTGGCCACGCACCCGGAGCAGTACGCGAAGGTCCATGCCGATCCTCGGCTGGTGCGCTTCGCAATCGACGAATCATTCCGCTTCGAAAGCCCCTTCTACGCTTTCTACCGCACGACGTCGCGCGACACGGTGCTGTCCGGGGTGGAGATCCCGGCAGAGACCAAGGTGCTCGTCTTCCCCGGCAGTGCGAATCGCGATGAGGAGAGATGGGGCGCCGATGCCGACGTCTACCGATTCGACAGGGACTCCAGCGGCCACCTCACCTTCGGCATGGGCATCCACCAATGCGTCGGGCAGCCGATCTCCCGGATGGAGATGGACGCCCTGCTCTCGGCCTTCGTCACCCGGGTCGCCTCCCTCGAGACCGCCGGGCCCGCGACCCGCCTCGTCCACACGACACTGCAGAGCTACGCCTCCGTACCGCTGCGCGCCCGAGCGGCCTGAGCACAGCAGCAACCACCCGCCCCGAACGAGAGGAACCGATGTGATCGATACTGCTTCCGCCTGCACCCGCGAGGAATTCCCCGGCGACGAACTCGTCATCGGACTCGACCCTGCGAGCCTGAGTGACCTCGTCGACGTGGCTCGCTTCCGGCGACGCATCCGCCTCGACCCTGAGCTAGAACAGCACTGCGCGAAGTCGCGGAAGTGGCTCGAGGACGTCATCGAGCGCATGCGCGCCGGGGAACCTGTCGAGGCGATCTACTCGGTCAACACCGGATTCGGCTCTCTGGCAGGACGGAAGGCCTTCCCCTCGGCCGATGACGCGGCCGAGCTCTCCCGACGGCTCATCCTCGCCGATGCCTCGGGAGTCGGCCGCATCGTCGACGAGGAGGTCGTGCGGGCGACGATGTTCATCCGCGTCATCTCGCTGACCCAGGGCCATTCGGCGATCCAATGGGCGCTCATCGAAGGACTCGTCGCCATGCTCAACGCCGACGTGTGGCCGGCCGTGCCCGAGTACGGGTCTCTGGGCGCCTCGGGCGATCTCATTCCCTTGGCCCATATCGCCCTTGTGCTCACGACTGCTCCAGACAGCAGCACGGAGCCGGAGAACTCGGGAGAGGCGATCCTCGACGGACGCATCGTCACCGGGCATGAGGCGATGGCTGCGGCCGGTCTCGACCGCATTCCCGTCGGGGCCAAAGACGGTCTCGCACTGCTCAACGGCACATCCTTCTCCCTGGCACAGACGGCGCTCGCCGCCTGGGACGTCCAGGGCGCGCTGCACACCGCTGAGGTGACCGCTTGCCTGTCGATCGAAGCCCTCCTCGGGTTCGGGGACGCCTTCATCGCCGAGCTCCACCAGGCCAGGGGTCAGAAGGGGCAGATCGCCGTGGCCGAGCGGATGCGCGGCTATATGCACGATTCCCGTCTCATCACCGGCGACCGGGACAACGACCCCGTCCGTCAGCCGCCCCAGGACGCGTACTCGCTGCGCTGCGTGCCGCAGGTGTTCGGTCCGATTGCGGACACGCTCGACTTCGCCTTCGGCATCATCGAACGGGAGATCAACGCTGCGACGGACAATCCGCTCGTCTTCCCCGATCTCGACCGGGATCTCAAAGCGGTCTCGGGAGGCAACTTCCACGCCGAGTACGTCGCCTTCGCTGCAGACTTCCTCTCGATCGCCGCGACCGAGATCGGCAACATCACCGAAAGGCGGATCTTCCGCCTCGACGACGGCACCCTCAACCGGGGTCTGCCGGACATGCTCGTCGACTCGGACCAGGTCGGCCTCGACTGCGGGTTCATGCTCCCGCAGTACCTCGCCGCAGCACTCGTCTCCGACTGCAAGACCCTGGCCCATCCGGACTCCGTGGACTCGATCCCCACCTCGGCGAATCAGGAGGATCACGTGTCGATGGCGAACAACGCCGGCCGGCATCTGCGACAGATCGTCGCGAACGTCGAAGTCGTCGTCGGCGTGGAGCTGCTCATGGCGGTGCAGGCGCTCGAGCTGCGGGTGCAGGCAGGCAGGCCAGACGGGACAGCTGTGTCCGAGGACGAGCTCTCGACTGCGGCGCGCAGAGTCCAGGCGATGCTGCGGGCGACCCCGGACACGCAGGGCCGGACGATCGCCCACCTCACCCGGGACGTCGTCCTCTACCCGCAGGTCCGCACCGCGGCCGGGCTGGTGAAGGAACGCGCGGTGCTCGCAGCGGTCAGCGACTGAGTTCGCGCCGCTGCGCACGTCAGCCTCTGCGGAGCGTCTGGTTGCGCGCCGCGGCCGAAGGCTGCCCGCGGTTCAGTCCGCGTCGCGCAGACAGGCCGGGTGGCGGCGGAGTCGGTTTCTGATCTGGAGCGCCTTGAGCGCTCCGACCGCGACCGTGAGGCCGGCGATGCTGCGACGGTTCGACACCCAGGCCCGAACCTCGGCGCATTCCTCGTGTTCGCGCACGTCGATGGAGACGATGAGCATCCGGTTGCTGTTGTTCACCCGCGCCCTGTTGATGAGGCCGGGACCTGTGGTCTTCACCCAGGTCACCCGTGGGAAGTGCGCCTCGACGATGGCAGCGGCCTCCTCAGCGGAGAGATCGAGCACCACACCATAGGTGCGCTTGGAGACGACGGTGCGATGGATGAGCAGCAGGAGGGCGAGGAGGCACACGACTGCCGCGATTACCGCACCGCTCATCGTCCGTCCTCTCCACCGGCCACCTGTTTCCCAGGG
Source organism: Brevibacterium renqingii (assembly GCF_017808105.1). GTDB lineage: Bacteria > Actinomycetota > Actinomycetes > Actinomycetales > Brevibacteriaceae > Brevibacterium > Brevibacterium renqingii. The sequence continues at coordinate 59,407 of NZ_JADBHF010000014.1, forward strand.
TACCGACCCGATGGGTGCGACGGCTGCCGCACCGCTCAGAGGTCGAGCGCGATGCGCGTGCCGCACGCCCGGGAGACGCAGATCATCATGGTCTCCTGCGCCGCATGCTCCTCCGCCGAGAGCACGGAATCCCGGTGGTCGGCCTGCCCGTCGAGGATGACCGTCTCACAGGTGCCGCACGTGCCCTTCTGGCACGAACTCAGCGTTCTCACACCGGCGCGGCCGAGGGCCTCGATGATCGAACATCCGGCGGGGACGTCGACTTCGGAACCGTCACCGAGCTCGACGACGAAGGCCTCGTCTTCTCCCTGCGCCCCGGCGATGGGGGCACTGGCTGAGGCGACCGTGCCACGCCCCGTCCTCTCACGGACATTCGCCGAGGTGTCGGCGGCGTCGTCGAAATCCTCGCTGATGACGGCGATGGCGGGATCGTCGGCCAACCCGGTCTCGAGAGACCGCATGAGGGGGACCGGCCCGCACACGTAGACCGTCGTCTCCCCACCGCGACCGGCCGCCCACTCACGGACCGCGGCAGCGGCATCGGGTCGACCGGCCGCCTCGGTGATGTGCACGCTCACCCGCTCGGGTCCGTGTTCGGCGAGAAGGACCTCGGCGAAGGCCATCGACTCCTGCCGACGGCCGATGTAGAGCAGGTGCCAGTCATCACCCGCCGAGGCGGCCGCAGCGATCATCGCCGTCACAGGAGTGATGCCGATGCCGCCGGCGACGAAGAACACCGGTCCGACTCCGCGGTAGCCGAAAGTGTCCCGGGGTCCGCGGATGAGGAGCGAGGTGCAGGAGGCGAGGTGCTCGTGCAGCCAGGCTGAACCTCCCCGGCCCCGGTCCTCTCTCAGCACCGCGATCCTCAGGGTCTCTGCTGGGCCGGCGACGAGGGAGTAGTGGCGGATGGCGGGGCCCTCGGGCAGGGGAACGGCCACCTCGATATGGGAACCGGGAACGAGACCGGCGGTCGCCTCGGCGGGGGTGAGCTCGATGCCGAGCACTTCGGGAGTGAGAGCTTCGACCCCGCTGACGGGAACGGGGCGGAAGCCCTGGCGGATGAGCATATCGAGGCTGACGCCGTCGAATTCGCCGAGGGCAGGGCTGCCGTTGAGAATAGCCGTCATTGGTCCTCCATCCTTCTTGCTCGCGCGTCGAGCTCCGCCGGAGAGACCGGACCATCGGTCTCTGCGGCAGGCGCTGAGTTCCAGTGTGTCCGGGCCCGGAGCGCGGTCGCGATCCGCATTCTCAGCGGCTGGGAATCCCGGTTGAGGCAGGGGATCGGTCTCGCAGAAAGTGGGCCCAACCGTCACCGGACAGCGTGGTGAAGCGATGGTGCTCCCATGTTTTCGTGACCGGTGTGTCAGGACCGTCTGCGGAAGGAAACAACGGTGTCTCCCTTTTGGCTCATCGGCGCACTCGCCGCCTACTTTCTCATCCTCCTCGGCGTCGCTCTGCACAAACGCCGCACCGACACGGAAACCGACTACTTCCTCGGCGGGAACACCATGCCTGCCTGGATGCTCGCGATGGCCTTCGTGGCCACTTGGTACGGGGGCAACTCGGCGCTGATCTCCGTCGACGAAGCCAACACTCAGGGCATGGGTTCGTGGTGGGTGCTCGGCGGCCCGACCGTCATCGCAGTCATCGCGCTCTTCGCCCTGGGGCCGATCATCCGACGAGCGGGGCTGCTCTCGCAGGACGGGATCATGACGAACCGGTACAACAGGACTGCCGGCACCGTGCTGTCGATCGTCACCGCGATCTACCTCATCGTCTGGGGTGCGAGCCAGATGGTGGCACTCGGGCTGTTCTTCATGGTCTTCTTCGACATCAGCTTCGCCTGGGGTGTGGCGATCGGCATCGTCTTCTCGCTGCTGTACGCGATGATCGGCGGATTCCGTGCGGTGGTGCTCACGGAGACGGCACAGTTCGGCTTCTTCATGCTCGGCCTCATCGTCACCTTCGTCGGTGCTGTCATCGTCTCCGGCGGCCCCGACGCGATCGTGCAGACCATTGAGACCAAACGCGATGCCGCATTCCTCAACCTGTGGGAGGGTTTCGGCCCCAACCTCGGCTACGTCATCGCCTTCGGACTCGCCTTCACGATCGACCCGGCAGCCTGGCAGAGGATCCAGGCGACGAAGTCACCTCGCGAAGCCCGGAAGGTCACGGTCCATGCGATGGTCTACTTCATTCCGCTCTACTTCCTCGTCGTCTTCGCGGGAATCGCCTCGATCGCCGCGTTCAACGAACCGCCTGATCAGGGCATCGTCGCGACCCTGGCCACCAGCCACTTCCTCCCGATTTTCGGCGTCCTCGTCTTCATCGGCATCGCGGCCGCGATCATGTCGACGATCTGCACCACTCTCAACCTCTCCTCGCTGTATCTGACAGAACTGACGACGAAGGCGCTGCGGACCGAAGTGGGTGAGAAGCAGAAGGTGTGGATCGCACGAGCCGGCACCTTGGCGGCCGCGATCATCGGCTTCATCGTCTCCGTGCAGCTGCCGAGCGCTCTCACTCTGCTCGCGCTCGCCTCCGAGATGCTCGCGGCAGGAGTGTTCTTCCCCCTGGTCCTCGGCTTCTTCTGGCGACGCGCGAACTCGGCAGGCGCGATCGCTTCGATCATCGGAGGGGGCGGCTTCATCCTCTACGGTTTTGCAATCGAGCTCGGCGTGCCGCTGCCGCACTTCTGGGGCGAGGGATCGGTGACGCGCGTGCTCATCGGTCTGAGCATCAGCTTCGTCCTCTACGTCGGAGTCTCGCTGGCGACACCTCCGGAGTTCGCCAAAGCCGATGCGTTCTCCGCTCGCGGTCGCCTGAGAGCCGAACAGGTCGGTTCTTCGCACGCGCGTACTGAGAATGTGGCTGCTGCGAGCGGTCCGGCTCGTGCCGATGGGACGGAGGAGTTCGAGAGCTTCGGTTCATGATTCGTGATCGAGCCCCGGGCGCCGGAACCCGCGGGTACCCGGGCGAGACCTCTCGGCAGCGAGCGTATCGGCGCGTATCGTAGGGTCATGGCGCATCCGCAGATGTTCGATGACGACGATCCGGTGCTCGAGCGATTCCGGGGCCTCGCGCTGAGCTTTCCCGAAGCGCAGGAGAAGATCTCCCACGGACGGCCGACGTTCTTCACGAAGAAGGTCTTCGCCTACTTCGGCGGTGCTCGGAAGCATGTGACCGGTGAGATCGTGCAGCATCCGCACGGTGTGCTCGTCCTCCTCGATCCGCTGGACGCCGAGGTGATGCTCGAGCGTCCGGACTCGTTCGTGCCGATGTACCTGAGCCCGGCCGGATGGATCGGCCTCGAGGTCGAGCAGCTGAGCGATGAAGAGCTGTACGAGGTCCTCGCCGACTCCTACCGCAACACCGCTCCCGCAAGGCTCGCGAAGCTCATCAAAGGCTGACGATGACGGCGGTGGCGTGCTTCCTGGAACGTCCGGTCTTGAGTGGACTAAATGAGCTGAAATCACCCCTTGGAAATCCGCCCGATTCGTCCACTCAAGCCGTGCATCGTCAGGACACCTCAACCGGCCGGTGTCTGCCGCCTCAACCCAGCCACAGCGCCAGCGTCGTCACGGGCACGAGTACGAGCGTCAGGCCGAGCCCGAGCATGGCGAATCGTCGCCACGAGATCTCGACGCCCATCGCTGTGAGCCTCTGGTGCCACAGCAGCGTGGCCAGCGATCCCCACGGGGTGATGATCGGGGCGAGATTCACGCCGATGAGCAGGGCTCCCAGCCGCAGAGGAGAGTCCGTGAACGCCGAGAGACTGAGATACGCCGGCAGATTGTTGACCGCGTTCGCGCCGAGGGCGCCGACAGCCGCGATCCGCAGCAGATCGAACACGCCCTCACCCTGACCGATCGCGGTGCCGAGCACAGCGTCATAGCCCTGCACATGGATCGCCTCGACGATGACGAACAGGCTCGCTGCGATCCCGATCGTCCGCCACGGAACGAGCCGGAGGGTGAGGACGTTGGGTCGGCGGACGGCGAAGACCACGAGGAGAACGAGCGCCGCGACACCGGCGACGAGCGCGACGGGGATGCCGGTCACCAGCATCGGCAGCAGCACGGCGACGACCACCGCAGCGATGCCCAACAGACGTCGATCAGGAATGACGGTGGTCTCCGCGAGTTCATACCGACCCTTCAGGCTCCTGCGGTGGAGGAGGGTGAGCGCGACGACCGTGATGAGCACCGCCACGAGCGCCGGGGCCCAGAACTCGGCCAGGAAGCCCAGCGGCGCACTCCCGAGCGCATCGGCAGCCAGCAGGTTGGTCAGGTTCGACACCGGCAGGAACAGCGAAGCGGTATTGGCCAGCCAGACGGTTGCGAGCGCGAACGGCAGCGGCGAGAGACCGATGTGCCGGGCGAGGACGACGATGACCGGGGTGACGAGCACCGCCGTCGTGTCCAAGGACATGAACGCCGTGCTCAGCGTGATCATCGCGAGCACGAACGCCCACAGCAGCGCTCGCCGCCCCCGCCCCCAGACGGCCAGGCGTTCAGCGACGACCGAGAACACGCCTGCGACGCTGGCGAGCTCGGCGACGATCGTCATCGCGATGACGAAGACGAGGACGGGCCCTGTCGTCTCGGCGAGTGCGACGAGGTCGCCGCCGGGCAGCCGCCCGGTGACGAGCGTGAGGACCGCGACGGCGATGAGCGCCCACGGCACGATGACATTCCACCGCAGAGAGGCGGGATTCCACTGGCTTTCGCGCACACCTGCAGAGTACGACACTGATGTCGCCGCGCCCTGGCGGGATCACCTCGGCGGTCATAGGGTGGGTGTCATGGCTACTCCTGCGCACAGTTCACCCATCCCCACACTCGACCTCAACGACGGGCGCGCGATCCCGCAGCTCGGTCTCGGCATCTATGCGATGAAGGGCGCCGAGGGGGTCGACGCGATCGTCAATGCTGTCGACACGGTCGGGTACCGTCTGCTCGACACGGCGGTCAACTACGAGAACGAACGCGAGGTCGGCGAGGCGATCGCGAACTCCGCCGTCGACCGCGAGGAGCTGTTCGTCACCTCGAAGATCCCCGGCCGTCACCACGGATACGAGGAATCCATCGCCAGCACCGAGGAATCGTTAGCCCGGCTCGGACTCGACTACCTCGACCTCCACCTCATCCACTGGCCCAACCCGAGCGTCGGCAAATACCTCGACACCTGGCGCGGACTCATCGAACTGCGCGAACGCGGACTCGTGAAATCCATCGGCGTCTCGAACTTCACCGAGGCGATGCTCACCGAGCTCATCGAAGCCACCGGAGTCACCCCGGCCGTCAACCAGGTCGAGCTCCACCCCTATTTCCCGCAGACCGAGCTCATCGACTTCCACCGGTCGATCGGAGTCCAGACCGAGGCCTGGTCCCCGCTCTACCGTGACCAGGGTCTGTTCGACGAGACTCCCATCACCGAGGCGGCCACCGCCTACGGCGTGGCACCGGCCCAGGTGGTCCTGCGCTGGCACCTCGAGATCGGCAGCCTCCCGATCCCGAAGTCGGCCAACCCGGATCGGCAGCGCAGCAACGCCGATGTCTTCGACTTCAGCCTCACCCCCGCCGAGGTGGGCGCGATCTCCGCTCTCGAGCGCGGACGCATGAAGGACCGGGACCCGCTGAGCCACGAAGAGATGTGAAGCGAGAGCGGTGCCCTTGACCGAAGAGACCCAGCACCGACCCCAGCTGGCGAGGACCCGTGCCCGAGTCCTCGGCGGCACCTACCGGACGTTCTACTCCGAGCCCCTGACCGTCGCCTCCGCTTCCGGGTGCACGATCACCGATGCGGATGGTCGGGACTTCCTCGACGCCTACAACAACGTCCCCGTCCTCGGCCATTCGAATCCCGAGGTCAGGCGCGCCGTCGACGAGCAGCTCGGCCGGGCGAACGTCCACACCCGCTATCTCGACGGACTCATCGTCGACTATGCCGAACGCCTTGTCGGCCAGTTCCCGGACTCCCTCGAAGCAGTCGTCTTCGCCTGCAGCGGTTCCGAGGCCAACGACCTCGCCCTGCGCCTGGCCGCTCACGCCACCGGCCGCGCCGGCATCATCGTCACCGGGCACGCCTACCACGGCACCACCTCGGCGGTGGCCGGGATCTCGCCCAGCCTCGTGGGCGCGGACGTCGCTGATCACGTCGAGGCCATCTCCCTGCCCGACTGGGACGACCCGGACTTCGACACGGGGTTGGCTAGTGCGATCCAAGCGGCGGCCGAACGGCTGCGCGAACGCGGCCACGATCTTGGTGCCTTCATCCTCGACTCCGCTGTCACCAGCGACGGCATCCTCTCTCCGCGTCCGCTGACGGCCACCGCGGCCGAAGTGCGCCGGCATGGCGGGCTGTGGATCGCCGACGAAGTGCAGTCGGGCTTCGGCCGCACCGGCAGGACCTGGGGTTTCGAGCACCTCGGTGTCGTTCCCGACCTCGTCACGCTCGGTAAGCCGATGGGCAACGGACTGCCGGTCTCGGCCGTCATCGGCCCCCACCGGATCTTCGACGACTTCGGTGCCGAGCAACGCTACTTCAACACCTTCGCGGGCACCGCGGTGCCCATCGCCGCCGCCGAGGTGGTGCTGACCGCCCTCGAAACAGGTGCCCTCACCGCCCGGGCCAGTGAGGGCGGAGAACTGCTCGAATCGCTCATCACCGAGGCGGTCGCTGCCTCGGACACACCCGCGCTGGTGCGCCGCAGCGGACTCATGGTCGGCATCGACTTCGAGACCGGCGGCACGACCGCCGAGACCGCGGCCGGACGGGCGAAGGCGATGGTCGAGCACCTGTATGCCGAGCGGATCCTCGTGAGCACAACCGGTCGGATGGGAACCGTGCTGAAGATCCGTCCGCCGCTGGTCATCACCGACGACGAGCTGCATGAACTCGCCGGCGGATTCGCGCGGGCGCTCGCACGGCTCGAAGTGGGATCCGTGCATGCGGGGGAATGACCGCACGGCGGATGCGCTTCCGTCCGACCTCACCGAGGTGATGGCTGCGGTCAGCGAACTCTATGGGGTGCGTGTCGAACGACCGAAACTGTTCAAGGGCGAATTCGACAGGAATGTCCGGTTCGCCGATCACAGGCATGGGATGCTGCTGGCGAAAGTGAGTGCCGACAGCCTCGGCGAGGACGCACTCCGCTGGCAGGAGACGGTGCTCCATGCTGCGGCGGAGAGTCCGGAGGTGACGTTCCGGACCCCGCTGGTTCTGCCCGCACTCGATGGCAGCCGGCATGTGCGGATCGGTGCGCATCTCGTGCGAGTGGTCACGTGGATCTCCGGGCGGCTGTGGAACGAGAACTCGAGCACCGGTGGGGCCGGTGCCGGGCTGCTGCGCTCGCTCGGGGAGGCCTCGGCACGGCTGACTTTGGCACTGGCTGACGTCGACATGCCGCCGGAGATCCCCGGTCACGACTGGATGATCGAGCGAGGTCCGCTCGTCGTCCGCCGGGCTCTCGACCGGCTCGAGCAAGCCGGGGGAGAGCAGCCGGAGCGGTTGTCGGTCATCCGAGGCATCGTCGATCGCTTCGCTGAGCGCGTGCTTCCGGGCCTCGACGAGCTGCCGCGGTCGGTCATCCACCACGATCTGCATGATGCGAACGTCGTCCTCGACGAGGCCGGGCAGTCTCTGGCCGGAGTCATCGACTTCAACGACGCCGTCGCCGCCCCGCGGATCTCGGACCTCGCGATCTCAGGAGCCTACGCAATGCTGGGCCACAGCGACCCGGCGGCCGCATTCCGTTCAGTCATCGCCGGCTATCGGAGCGTTCTCGAACCCGAGCCGGCCGAACTCGACGTCGTCGGAGAGATGGCGCTCATGCGCCTGTGCATGAACTGGGCCCAGTGGCGGGCACGTGCACTCGACGCCGCCGACAGCGAATACGCGCTGCAACGGTCCGCGCGCACCTGGCCCCTCATCGCCTACCTCGCCGAGGCGGGCGCGCCTGAGGCAGATCCGCGTCGCTGAGGGCTCACTCGTTGGTCGAAACCGGCACTGCCGCAGCTGTTGCCCTGACATCATCGATCTCGATTCCCGACACCACACACGCCAACCCGCGGTGGCGGCGGGTCGTGAACACCATGACTGCAGAGACCGCGACGAGGGCGAAGAGGAGCAGCCCCGAGAGCGGGAACGTCCATTGGGACAGCAGCATGCAGCCGCCGATGCCGAAGAGGAACCGCAGCATCCGATTGGCCTCCGCGGGACGGCGGACCTGCACGGCGGAGATGAGGACGAGGCGCTCGCCGAGGGTCACGCCCCGGCTGAGCACCGAGAACAGCTGAGCGGCGAAGGGCAGCGCGAAGCCGATGAACGTCACGATCGGTTCGGGTTCGGTGACCGTTCCGCCGCCGAGGACGGTCATGAAGAACATGTAGATGATGGAGACCGTCCAGCCGAACAGACCCCAGATGAGCAGATCGCAGAGGATTCCGGTCAGCCGGCGCGTCACCGTGATCGGACGCGGGGCATCGGTTTCCTCCAGTCCCTTCTGCCGGCGCAGAAGGAGCAGGCTGGCCAGAGAGCCGAGGATCGCACCGAAGGTGTTCATCATGAGATCGTCGACGTCGAAGACACGGTAGGCGCAGGAGTAGAGCCCCCAGATGCCGGTGATCTGGGTGAACTCGATGAGCGCCGAGGCTGCCAGTCCCGTCATCGTCGCCACGATGATGCCTCGGCCCGCGAGCTGTCGGACAAACCAGCCGAGCGGAACGAAGAGCACGACGTTGAGGACCACCTGCAGGACAGCGGGATTGGTCATCAGGGCACGGGCGCTGCCGGTGTCGAAGCTGAGGATGTCGGCGACGAACTGGAAGGGGCGCAGCTGCACCGCCGCGCAGGTGACCTCAGCGGCTGAGGGCATCGGCAGCAGCGTGTACGTCCACAGCGCCATCGCGTAGACGGCGGCGGCGAGCCACACCAGCGTGTGCCAGAACGTCAGACCGCCTCGGCGGCGGTAGCTGATCGCGACGAACGGCACGAATGCGAGAACGGCGAGGCCGCAGCCGACGAGGACGGCGACGAAGGCAGGAATGACGAAAGTGCTCATTCCCATAATCCTACGTGTCCGCCCAGGTCAGCGGCAGCTCGACGCCGGGAGGGATCAGCTCCAGTGCCGGAGAGCGATCCTCGAAGCCCCGCCCCCGCAGTCGGGTCTCAGTCGAAGCTCACCGAGCTGCGGGGCTCGGAGTGGACGGTGAGTTCGAAGACATCGGGGCGTGAGTAGTGGCCGACGACGTCGAAGTCGAGGTGGGAGCGGGTCTTCGCGTCCGGGTCGATGTCGGCGTAGAGGATCGTCTCCTCGTCATAGACTGGCCCGGCGAGGACCTCACCGGTCGGGGCGACGATGATGCTGCCGCCGCGGATGGCCGTGCTGCCGTAGGGCAGGTCGACCTCGAACGGATGGTCGTCCGGGTACGCGTCCTTGGTGATGAACTGGCAGGCCGAGAGCACGTGCGTGCGCCCTTCGAGAGCGATGTGCGTCATCGTCGCGGCCCAGGTCGGCCGGTCATCGACCGTCGGGGCGCAGTAGAGCTCGACTCCCTTGGCGTACATCGCCTGGCGCAGCAGCGGCATGTAGTTCTCCCAGCAGATGACCGACCCGACCCGACCGAGAGATGTGTCCATCGTGTCGAGCGTCGACCCGTCGCCGAAGCCCCAGATGAGGCGTTCCGACCCCGTGGGCATGAGCTTCCTGTGCGCACCGGCGATACCGGCGGATGGGTCGAGCATGAGCGCAGTGCAGTAGAGGGTGTTGCCGAGGCGCTCGATGATGCCGATGACGACGAAGAGTTCGAGCTCCCGGGAAGCCTCTGCCAGCCGTGCGACCTCCGGCCCGTCGAGTGCGACCGCGCCGGAGCTGTAGCGCCCGTACTGCCTGCGTCCGTCGTTCGTGCGCAGTCCCACAGGGGCCCCGAACGTGCTGCCCTTCGGGTAGCCGCCGATGAATGCCTCGGGGAAGACGGCGATCTCGGCACCGTTGTCGCGGGCTTCCCTCATCAGACGAATGGCCTTGTCGACGGAGGCCTCGGCGTCGAAGGGGATCGATCCTGCTTGGACGACTGCTGCTGTGGGCATGTGGCTGACCTTCCTCGCTCTGCTGAACACTCCTGTGCTCTCACTCTCGACCGACCGGTCGCGGCAGTCAACTCGCGCGAGCGTCGCAGTACGAGCATCGTTTCCGCACCCCCGTGCCCGGGGCAGGATCCTCCGCGTAGGCTGAGGCCATGCCGCACTTTCTGCTGACCCGCACCCCGCAGCCCCCTCGCCCCGACGACGATGGGACCGCGGAGCGCTCCGCAGGCGGTCCCGGCACCCCCGTGCGCGGACGTCGATCTCTCATCGCCCTCTTCGCCATCCTCCTCGTCGCCTGGGTCGGCATCGCCGGAGTCGGCGGCCCCTACTTCGGCAAGATCTCCGATGTCGCCACGAACGACCGCTCGACCTTCCTGCCGGAATCGGCGGAGTCCACTCGCGCGCAGGAGATGATCGACCGCTTCAGCGAAGACGACTATGTGCCCGCGATCGTCGTGCTCGAGGACTCCGACGGCGTCACCGACGACGACTCGTCGACGCTCAAGGACCTCGCGACGACCCTCGACGATGACGGAGTCCTCGCCGCAGACGCCTCGCCGGCCATCCCCTCCGAGGACGGAGAGGCCCTGGAGCTCATCCTGCCCGTGTCCTCGGAGACCACCGCCGAGGACGTCGAGAGCATCCGCACCGCCATCGCCGATGCCTTCCCGAACAGCTCGGACGGCGGAACCGACAGCGGCACCGCCGTTTCCGTCCATGTCACCGGTCCCGCCGGATTCGCCGCCGACCTCACCGAGGCCTTCGCCGGCATCGACGGGATCCTGCTGCTTGTGGCCTTCATCGCGGTCTTCGTCATCCTCGTCATCGTCTACCGGTCCCCGCTGCTGCCGGTCATCGTCCTCTTCACCTCGGTGGCGGCCCTGGCGGCGTCGATCTTCGTCGTCTGGCACCTCGCCGATGCCGAGATCCTCCTCGTCAACGGGCAGGTCCAGGGGATCCTGTTCATCCTCGTCGTGGGAGCGACGACCGACTATTCGCTCCTCGTCGTCGCCCGCTTCCGCGATGCCCTGCTGACCGAGCGTGATCGGGTGCGCGCGGGACTGAGCGCGCTCAAGGGCGTGCTCGAACCGATCCTCGCCTCCGGCGGCACTGTCATCGCCAGCCTCCTCGTCCTGCTGCTCACCGATCTCGCTTCGACGCGTGCTCTCGGGCCGGTCGCGGCGATCGGCATCGTCATGGCGATCCTCGCCGCACTGACCTTCCTCCCGGCCGCCCTCATGGTCATCGGCCGTGCCGTGTTCTGGCCCTTCCAGCCGAAGGTCGGCCCCGCCTCGGCGGCCACCGGGCGGAAGGGTGTCTGGGGCCGCATCGCCGGAGTGGTCGCGAAGCGTCCGCGGGTGATCTGGATCGGACTCGTCATCCTCCTCGCCCTGCCGCTGCTCGCCGCCCCGCAGTTCAAGGCCTCCGGCGTGGCCCAGTCCGAATTCGTCCTCGGCGAGTCCGAGGCTCGTGACGGCCAGGACGTCCTGGCCGCGCACTTCCCCGGCGGATCGGGCTCGCCCACCCAGGTCGTCGTCTCCGATGATGAGCTCGAGAGCGCGGCGAAGGCGATCGGCGAACTCGACGGCGTCGAATCGATGTCGGTCAGGACCGAGGATTCGCCGAGCGGAACGGCGACCGTGACCGACGACGGCAAGATCGAAGCCGCACCCTCACAGGGCCCACCGACCGGGAACACCCCCTCGACTCCGGCCCCCACGACCGTCGACGGTCAGGTGCTGCTCGAAGTCACGCTGTCCGATGCCGCCGACTCACTGGCCGCCGAGGAGACCGTCACCGATATCCGGGATGCGGTCCATCCGCTCGACGGCGAGGCCCTCGTCGGTGGGGAGACCGCGGTCGACCTCGACACGAACACCACCGCCGAGGCGGACCGGAGCCTGGCGATCCCGCTCATCCTCCTCGTCATCACGGTCATCCTCGTCCTGCTGCTGCGGTCGCTGCTGGCCCCGCTGCTGCTCGTGGCGCTGACGGTGCTGTCCTTCGGCACGGCGCTCGGCGTCTCGGCGCTCGTGTTCAACCACATCATCGGCTTCGACGGGGCCGACCCCTCGGTGCCGCTCTACGCCTTCGTCTTCCTCGTCGCACTCGGCATCGACTACAACATCTTCCTCATGTCGCGGGTGCGCGAGGAGTCCCTGCGCCTGGGTACCCGGCGCGGTGTGCTGGCGGGGCTGGTCGCCACGGGCGGGGTGATCACCTCGGCGGGGGTCGTGCTCGCGGCGACCTTCGCAGCACTCGCGGTCATTCCGATCATGTTCCTCTTCCAGCTCGCCTTCATCGTCACCTTCGGCGTGCTGCTGGACGCGATCCTCGTGCGCTCGCTCGTGGTGCCGGCATTGGTCCATGACGTGGGGCGGGCCGTGTGGTGGCCGTGGCGGAAGAGGATCCCACGGGACTGAGGACACTGAGGAATCGGGACGGAGGCCGTGGGCAATACGGACCCCCGGCGTGAGATGTGAGCCGTGGGGAGGCTCGTATCATCCGACTGTGCCGGGGGTGCACTGGGGATGTGCCGGGTACTGCTGTCGAGGGGTAGTCGACCAGGCCCCGCTGTGCGGAGCCTGATCTACTATTGAACTACGATCTTGTTGACGTTGCAACAAAGAGTGCGAGAGGGCATACTGAGCGCGCATGGGCGAGCGTACAGACGAGACGACTCCGGTCAGCAGTCAGATCAGAGAGCATGGGCCGATCAAAGTCGCGGCCTGGCGGCTGATCATGGAGAAGCACCAGGACTTCATGCGCCAGTTCGAGGTCGGATTCCGTGAACGGCACGAACTCACACTCAACGAATTCGACACACTCATCAACTGCCTGCCCGGTGAGGAGATCCGGCACCGGGACCTGCTGCGCAGCATGGTGCTCAGCCGCAGCGCTCTCAGCCGTCTGCTGCGCAAGCTCGAGGACCGCGGCCTCGTCACCCAAGCCCCGGATCCCGAGGACCATCGCGGTGTCCTCGTCGGGCTCACCTCGGCGGGGGAGGAGCTGCGTGAGGCGGCCGCGAAGACGAACGTCGAGATCATCCTCGCCGGCTTCTCCGGCCTCAGCGATGCCGCCGCCGAGGAGGTCTTCGACCTGGTGAGCGCGGTCCGCCCGATCCCACCGGCCCAGGGGTGACACGGTCCGATCGTCCCCCTGGACATCGCCGTGCAGCTGTGGAACTGTTGTGTATGCAACAAAATGCATGCGAGCGCGCGGTCGGGCGATTCTCCCGGCCCAGATCCCGGAGGAGCTGGCGACATGCCGAAGACCGAACCCGAGCCGATTCGAGACCCGCGAGCCGATCGTCTGCTGACCCCGGACAACTGCGTCGTCGCCCTCATCGACTTCCAACCGGAGCAGTACCAGACCGTGACCTCGGCGACGAAGGAGCGGATCGACCTCAATGTCGTCACCGTGGCCAAGGCCGCGACCGCCTACGAAGTCCCCGTCGTGCTCTCGACCGTCGGCGTCGACCTCGGAGTGAACCAGGGAACCGAACCGGCGATCGTCGACGGACTGCCCGGCGTCGGGCAGATCGACCGGACAGGCGTCAACGCCTGGGAGGACGAGGACTTCCGCAGCGCCATCGAAGCCACCGGCCGCAAGAAGGTCGTCATCGCCGGGCTCTGGACCGAGGTCTGCCTGACCTTCCCGACGCTCGACATGCTGGCCGAAGGCTTCGAGGTCTACCCCGTCGTCGACGCCGTCGGCGGCATCAGCCGGGTTGCCCACGAGTCCGCCCTGCAGCGGATGGTCGCCGCAGGAGCCTCCCCGGTGACTGCGATCTCGTTCGCCGGAGAGCTCATGCGCAATTGGGCCCGCCCCGACTCCGACCGCCTGCGCTCGATCATGGGGTGGTACTTCCCGCGCAAGGCCGAACTCGATGCCAGCGAAGGATGAGACAGCTCGAGTCCGAAGCGGTCACCGTGTGGAGGAGCATGCTGCTCAAACACGCTGACCTCGTCGATGCGATCGGAGCCCGGCTGCGGACCGAGCACGGACTCATTGCCACCGAGTTCGATGTCCTCATCAACATCCCGCCGCACTCGACGATCCGCCACCGCGACCTCGTCGACGAGATCGTGCTCAGCCGCAGTGCGCTCTCACGTCTGCTGCGGAGGCTGGAGCAGCGCGGTCTCATCGAGCAGCGCTCCGATGACGAGGACCAGCGGGGCATCTGCGTCGAACTGACCGAGGGCGGCCGCGTCCTGCGGGAGGCCTCTGCGAAGACGAACGCCGAGGTGGTCGACGACGCCTTCGCGTTACTCGACTCGGCCGATCTCACATGTCTCAGCGAGGCCGTTGGACGGATCCGCCCGGCGAAGACAGGAGAATGAGATGAGCAACGTGGAAACGGATCCCGCGCAGATCGTCTGCCGCCCCGGCGGTCTGCCCGACCCGGCCTGTGACCAGCAGGGGCGCGCCCCGGTGGAGATCATCACGTCGCGGGATGTCCCGCTCGGCGGACCTCGTGCGATGACTGTGCGCAGGACTCTGCCGCAGCGCCAGCGCTCCCTCATCGGCCCCTGGTGCTTCGTCGACCACTACGGTCCCGAGGACGTGTCGATCGCCGGCGGCATGGATGTCGCCCCGCACCCGCACACCGGACTGCAGACCGTGAGCTGGCTCTTCTCCGGTGCGATCCAGCACATCGACTCGGGCGGAAACGCCGGCCTGGTCCTGCCCGGAGAGGTCAATCTCATGACCGCCGGCCGGGGCATCTGCCACTCGGAGGTCTCGACCGAGGACACGACGACTCTCCACGGAGTCCAGCTCTGGCTGGCCCTGCCAGATGCCACCCGCCATCAGGAGGAGCGCGAGTTCGAGCACTACGCCCCCGAGCTCACTCCCATCGAAGGCGGTGAGATGCTCGTCTTCCTCGGAGACCTCTGGGGCACCTCGTCACCGGTGACGACGCATACGCCGCTGCTCGGTGCCGAGATCAGACTCGACGCCGGAGCCACCGTGGATCTGCCGGTCGATGAGACCTTCGAGCACGGCCTCCTCGTCGACTCCGGTGAGATCGAACTCGAGAACGTCACCCTGCCCACGGGTGCGCTCGGCTACACCGGGGTGGGGTCGAACGAGCTGCGCATCAGCAACCGCGGAGATCAGACGGCCCGACTGATCCTCCTCGGCGGTGAACCCTTCGCCGAAGAGATCGTCATGTGGTGGAACTTCGTCGGCCGCACCCACGAGGAGATCGTGGCCTTCCGTGAGCAGTGGCAGTCCGAGGGCGACCGGTTCGGCGCCGTCGACGGCTACATCGGCCGCGGAGGCCCCGGCCGCAACGCGGACGGGCTCGGGAGGCTCCCCGCGCCGAGGCTGCCCGACGTGACGATCAGAGCGCGGAGGAACCCGCCTCCGCGGGCGGACCCGACGAGACACAGTGACCGAAACGACCTCTCAGACCACCTGAGCAGCTAAGGAGAGAGCAATGAGCAAGACACTCACGGACTCGACGGGAGCCGAAGTCTCCGTCACCCTCGATGAGGACGGCAGGTCCTACGTCATCGCGGTCGAGGGCGGGGCCGTCGCCGGCCACGCCTATTTCCTCCCCGGCCCCGAGGCCGAGACCGAGCGGATCTTCTATCACACCGTCGTCGATGAGCAGTTCGGCGGCCGCGGCCTGTCGAAGGCCCTCGTCTCCGAGGCGCTCGCCGACTCCCGGGAACGCGGCATCACCGTCGTGCCGATCTGCCCGCTGTTCGTCAAGAAGCTCCAGCAGACCGGGGACGACTATCAGGCCGAGGGCGGACGCTTCCGCAACGCCACCGGGGCGGATTTCGACATCGTCAAGAAGCAGGCGTGATCGCACTGAGCATGAACGCGAACAGACCCTTCATCGACAAAACCCATCCCGAGGTCTACAAGGCCATGGCGCAGGCGGCGGCCGCATCGCGGAAGGTCGCTCATGCGGCCGGGCTGACCGACGGACTCATCGAGCTCGTCAACACCCGGGTGTCCCAGATCAACGGCTGCCGCACCTGCCTGAGCATCCACGCGCCGGCGGCGCGGAAGGCCGGCATCGATCAGCTCAAACTCGATGTGCTGCCCAGCTGGCACGAGGCCGAGATCTTCGACGACAGGGAGCGCGCGGCCCTCACACTCGCCGAATCCCTGACAGTGCTGGACAAGACGGTCGATCGGGACGAGATCGCGGCCGAGGCCGGTCAGCATCTGACGACCGAGCAGATCTCCGCCGTCGAGTGGACGACGACGCTGATCAACGCCTTCAACCGCATCTCGATCGCCAGCGACCACCCGGTCTTCGGAGCCAAGCAGGACTGACTCCGGGTCCGGTGTTCACTGGACCGACAGTTGAGATGGTGTGGTCTCGAACGGTGTTTTCCACTATCTTCAGATGAAGCATTCACACATTGAATTGCCATCTGGCGTTCAGAGTTCGAAGGAGAACATCATTATGCGCACCTCTCGTCGGTTCGGTCTCTTCGCCACAACGGCGAGCGCCGCTGCCTTCGTCCTGCTCGCCACTGCTTGCGGAGGCGGTGGTGGTGGAGGTGGCGAAGAAGGAGAGGCGAGCGCTGACTTCATCACTATCGCGACCGGAGGATCCTCCGGCGTCTACTACCAGGTCGGTGCGACGATGTCCGAGATCCTCGCCGATGACCTTGGCGCCGACACCTCGGTCCAGTCGACCGGCGCATCGGTCGAGAATCTCACCCTGATCGAAGACGGAGGAGCCGAACTCGCCTTCACCCAAGGCGACGCCGTCGACCAAGCGCTCAACGGCGAAGGGCCCTTCGACGGCAAGGAGATCGAATCTCTGCCGGTCGTGGCCAATCTCTACGACCAGTACGTCCAGCTCGTCACCGTCGAAGGGTCGGGGATCGAGTCGATCGAAGACATCAAAGGCAAAGCGGTCTCGGTCGGTGATCAGAACTCCGGCGTCGAGCTGAACGCGAAGACCGTTGTCGATGCATACGGGCTCAGCTACGACGACTTCGACGCCGACTACCTGCCCTATGCCGAAGCCATCGACCAGATGCGCAATGGGCAGCTCGACGCTGCCTTCGTCACCAGCGGTCTGCCGAACTCGGCCGTGACCGACCTCGCTACCAGCGACAAGGTCAAGGTCGTTCCCTTCACCGGTGAGGGCCGCGAGAAGCTGCTCGCCGAGCATGACTACTTCGGCGAAGGAGAGGTCCCGGCCGGGACCTACGGCGACAGTGAGGCCGCCGAGACGCTGACCATTCCGAACCTCCTGGTGGTCAGCCCGTCGCTGAGCGATGACGCCGTCTACGACGTGACGAAGTCGCTGTTCGACAACCTCGACCAGATCCAGAGTTCGCACAACGCGGCGAAGGACATCACGGTCGACACCGCTCAAGACGTTCCGGTCGGCGAAGTCGCACCCGGCGCGAAGAAGTACTTCGACGAACAGGGCTGAGCCATCAGCTCTCTGACGCGGAGAGCGGCACTGACCGCGGCTGTGCTCGCCGGGTTCGGTCTCGTGGTGCCGATCTCCGTGTCCGGACCGGTTGCGCAGCGACTGGTCATCCGGGAGCAGGCGCCGGGTCGCCGGATCTTCAGATCCGTCCCCATTTCAGATGACGACGTGGTGGCGATGACCTGGATGCATTCGGTCGACAAGACGCCGTGGTGGGAGTACTACTCAGCCGTCGACGGTGAGCTCGTCCTCGACTGCACCGACTTGGCGCTGATGGGCGCGGGTACCCCGTTCGAAGCTCCGCACACCGAGATCGACGGAGACATGGTGAGGCTCTGCGGACTCGACGAGCACTTTCCCGCGGTCCGGTGGATTCACTCCCATCGAGTCCACCACCGCATCTATCTCGACAGCGAGCTCATCCTGCCGACTCGCGCCATCGACCACCACGTACGTGCCGAAATGATCGTAATCGGAGACCGATGAACATGACCAACGAAAACAGCTCCCCAACGGAGGCGAAGGAAGGGGCCGCGGAAGTCGTCTCCGTGCCCGCCGAGTCCGTGTCTCCGGACACTGTCGAAAAATACGATCGGGAATCTCGGACCCGCGATGTATGGTCGACGAAATGGTCACTGCCGCTGACAGCATTCGCCGTGGCGCTCTCGCTCTACCAGATCTACTATGCGCTCTTCGGAGGACCGCCGACCCTGGTGCATCGAGGCATCCACGTCGGGGCGATCCTCGTGCTCTGCTTCGCTGTCCAGCGCTTCCGCCTCGGCGAGAAGCGCAGAACACCGCCCTGGTACGACTGGCTGTTCATGGCCGGATCGATCGCGATCGCGGTCTATCTCGGGCTCGTCTTCCAGAAGCTCGCCGTCAGCGGCGGACGATTCGACACCATCGACGTCATCTTCTCGGTGTTGGCGCTGGTCCTCGTCCTCGAAGCTTCTCGGCGCGTGACAGGGCCGATTCTGCCCATTCTTGCGATCCTGTTCATCATCTACGACTACTACGGGCGGTCGATGCCCGGCTTGTTCCGGCACCGAGGGTACGACCTCGATCGCATTGTGACGTTCATGTATCAGTCGACGGAGGGCATCTTCTCGACAGCGATCGGAGTGTCCTCCACCTACATCTTCCTCTTCATTCTCTTCGGCGCATTTCTGCAGAAGTCCGGGATGGGGCAGTTCTTCAACGACATCGCTCTGGCTCTGGCCGGCCAGGCCAGGGGAGGCCCAGCCAAGGTCGCCGTGCTCGCTTCCGGATTCCTCGGTTCGATCAACGGCTCTGCGATCGCCAACGTCGTCACCACCGGTGCCTTCACCATCCCGATGATGAAGCGAGTCGGCTACCAGCGGAACTTCGCGGGAGCCGTCGAATCGGCCGCTTCGGTCGGTGGGCAGATCATGCCGCCGATCATGGGCGCAGCCGCGTTCATCATGGCCGAGACACTCGGAGTCCCCTATACGGAGATCGTTCTCATCGCGATCATCCCGGCTGTGCTCTACTATCTGGCGATCCTCGTCCAGGTCCATCTGCGGGCGACGAGCCAGGGGCTGCGGGGCATCAGCCGGGAGAATCTCCCTGCAGTGCGAGAAGTGATGAAGGAGCGCGGGCACCTGCTCCTGCCGCTGCTGTTCCTTCTCTACATGCTCTTCTTCTCCGGAACCACCATCCTCTTCGCGGCGGTGACGACGATCTTCGTCACCGTGATCGCCTCAATGCTGCGCAAGTCCACGCGCATGTCGCTCATCGACATCATCTTTGCCCTGCGCGATGGAGCGATCACTGCGATCTCGGTTGCTGTGGCGTGTGCCTGTGTCGGCATCATCGTCGGTGTGGCCACACAGACCGGTTTCGGTGTGAAGCTGGCGGGAACGATCGTCACCATCGGCGGCGGATTCCTCCTGCCCACCCTGCTGATGACGGCTCTCGCGTGCATCATCCTCGGCATGGGACTGCCGAGCATTCCGGCCTACATCATCGTGGCGACGATGGCCGCGCCGGCGCTCGTGCAACTCGACGTCCCGGCGCTGGCCGCGCATCTCTTCGTCTTCTACTTCGGCCTCTTCGCCAATATCACCCCACCTGTGGCTCTCGCTGCGTTCGCCGCTGCCGGCCTATCGGGAGGCAGCCCGATGCGGACGGGATTCATCGCCATGCGCCTTGCGCTCGGAGGGCTCATCGTCCCCTTCGTATTCGTCTATCAGCCCGAACTGCTGATGCTCGACGGAACCGGATTCGACACCGCGCGTGCTGCCGTGATTCTGCTCATCGGGGTCATGATGATGTCCGTTGCTGCCGAAGGGCACTTCCTGGTCCCGCTGCCGATCTGGCTGAGGTTCGTCGTCGCCGTGGCGGCACTGGGGCTGGTGACGCCGAGTGCCCTCTATGACGTGATCGGCGCGGTCATCGCAGTAACAGCGCTGGTCATCATCCTCGTGATGGCCAAGCGTCAGGGCCGCCTGGCATGGAACGAGATCTGAGCAGAGGTCGGAGACCTCCGAGAGATCAGTTGATGATCTCTTTGCTGTCGTCTTCGGCGATCGCAGCCAGACGTTCGCGCCACAGCTGCAGATCCGCGGGACTCAGCCGCTTCCAGTCTCTGACCTCGCGGATCACTCGCAGCGGTCGGGCGCTGCGATAGGAACGCGTCGGGTTGCCCGGGAACTTCTTGTCGGTGACGTTCGGATCGTTCTCGTACTCACCGGTGGGCTCGACCTCGTAGACGTGCGGCTGTCCGTTGCCGCCGTCCGCTTCGGACCGCAGCGCGGCCACCTCGGCGGCCAGGCCCGCACCGTCCGGAAGGGCCGTGAAGTAGATGTGATTCATCGTCACCTCGGGGCGGTAGTTCGAGGAGTATCCAGCGGTGAGCAGATCACCGGGCTGCAGTGCGGCTCTCGTTCCGTGGAAGAACGGGCCCTCATCAAGTGGCTCAGACATGACTCGAATATAGCGGTGCAGTCTGCGCATGGAGATCAGGCGCCGCGGCTATAATGGAACCCAGCGGGCAGCTATTCGTTCGTCGACAATCAGCTGCTGACGGGCCGATCGGCTCAGAGGATGAGACTCCGACTTCCACAGGTGGAGATGCCAGGCACACTTGATGCCGACCATCTCGTCTGATGACGATCCCAGCAAGCAGCCGGAGCTCAACCATGCCGTCCGCACCACCAGCTCAGACCACCGGCGGGGCCACCTCGGCACCGTCGACCTTCGCCGGACGTCTGCGGCTCATCGGGCCGGGAATCGTGCTGGCACTGGCCAGCGTCGGCGCCTCCGACATGATCACGACGATGAATTCCGGGGCCGAATACGGTCTCGCGCTCGTCTGGGTCTTCACCGTCGGCATCATCCTCAAGTTCGTGCTCTCCGAGGCGGTCGCGCGGCTGCAGATGAGCGGCGACCGGTCCCTGCTGTCCCACCTCACGCGCTTCGGCGGACGCACCTTCCCCGTGGCCTTCCTCATCGCCGAACTGCTCGTCGGCCTGTTCTTCGGCGCCGGCGTGATCGCCGTGACGACGAACATCCTCCAGGCGATCTTCCCCGTGCTGCCGTTCTGGCCGACCGCCGTCGTCGTCCTCCTCTCCGCCGCCGTGCTCGTGGGCATCGGCCGCTACGGCATCGTGGAAAAGGCCATGATGGGCTTCGGAATCATCATGTTCTTCGGCATCATCGCCCTCGCCGTCTCCGTGTTCCAGGGCCAGAATGCCCAGCAGGTGGCCGCGGAGACCATCATCCCCACCTTCCCGAACACGTCGATCATCACGGTGATGTCGCTGA
This sequence comes from Brevibacterium renqingii, assembly GCF_017808105.1. GTDB lineage: Bacteria > Actinomycetota > Actinomycetes > Actinomycetales > Brevibacteriaceae > Brevibacterium > Brevibacterium renqingii. The sequence continues at coordinate 80,699 of NZ_JADBHF010000014.1, forward strand.
TCGGCGGCGTCGGGGGAGCGACCGGCATCCTCGCCTACTCGTTCTGGATCCGTGAGAAGTCCTGGCGCAGCGAGGACTGGAAACCCGTCGTCCGCCTCGACCTGTTCATCAGCTACGGGCTCGTCTTCGTCTTCGCCGTCGCCATGAGCGCCGTGGGTGCCTTCATCCTCTACGGTCAGGGCTTCACGATCGCGGACAACGATGCGCTGTTCGCAATCGCCGACAGCCTCGTCAGCCGCATCGGCGAAACAGGTCGGCTGATCTTCCTCATCAGCTTCCTTGCCGTGGTCTACACCAGCGTGCTCGGCGGGTTCTCCGGCATCGCCTACGTCACCGCCGACTGCCTGCGGGTCCTGCGCCGCTATCCGGACCAGGACGCACCTGAGCACGAGATGTCGGCGACATCCGTCGAGTTCCGCGGAGCGCTCGTCTATCTGTCCGTGGCTACCTTGGGGATCATGAGTCTGGGCCAGCCGGTCACTCTCGTCCTCGTCTATGCGGCGATCAGCGCCTTCATCCTGCCGGTGCTCGCATTGGCGCTGCTCGTCATCCTCAATCGGTCCTCGGTCCCGGCCGAACTGCGCAACACGAAGTGGTCGAATGGGCTGCTGGGCATCTGCCTCGCGCTCTTCGGCTTCCTCGCCGCACTGCAGGTGAAGGAGTCGGTCATGGGCCTGATCGGGTAGGGCCGTGGCTGGCGCTGTTGCGGGTCGATGGTTGCTGCGGCGCATCCGGCCTGCCTCAGGGGGTGCCCGTGTATCTCGACCACATTACTGTTGATAGGTACGTCAATAATTGGGTTATATAGCTATGCTTTGAGTAATCAATAGTGAGAGCCCGTTGCCGAGGTCCACGCGTCGAGTGCTGGCGAACCAGCCGATGCGGAGATGAGGAGCGGGTGATTGCTCAGCGTGTCGCCGCGAGCGGCACCCTCGACGACAGAGGAGATGGAAGCCCGTATGCCAGTCAGTGCCGAAGAGCAGATGATGATCGATACGGTGGCCGAGTTCGTCGACGAACAGGTCAAACCCCACGTCAACCGCGTCGAACACGCTAACGAGTACCCCGAAGCCTGGATTCAGACTATGAAGGAAATGGGCATCTTCGGGCTCGTCATCGACGAACCCTGGGGGATGGGCAAGGTCTCGACGGAGGCCTACGCCCTCATCACACAAGAGCTCGCCCGCGGCTGGATGTCCTTGGCCGGTGCGATGGGCGGTCACACCGTCGTGGCCAAGCTCGTCCAGGAGTACGGCACTCAGGCGCAGAAGGACGCGTACCTGCCGAAGATGGCCACCGGGCAGCTGCGTGCGACGATGGCGCTGACCGAGCCCGGCGGCGGCTCCGATCTGCAGGCGATGCGCACCAGTGCCGCCAAGGACGGCGACGACTACGTCATCAACGGCTCGAAGACGTGGATCACGAACGCGCGGAAGTCCGACCTCATCGCCCTGCTGTGCAAGACCGATCCGAACGCCGAACCACGCCACAAGGGAATCTCCATCATCCTCGTGGAGAAGGGTGACGGGTTCACCGTCTCTCAGGATCTGCCGAAGCTGGGATACAAGGGAGTCGAGTCCTGCGAACTGAACTTCGAGAATCTGCGCCAGCCGCAGTCGCAGCTGCTCGGCGAGGCCGAAGGCAACGGATTCAAACAGATGATGAAAGTTCTGGAGATCGGCCGCATCCAGGTCGCCTCACGGTCTCTCGGTGTGGCTCAGGCGGCACTCGACGATGCGATGAAGTACTCGCAGGAAAGCGAATCGATGGGCAAACCGATCTGGAAGCACCAGTCGGTGGGTAACAAGCTCGCGATGATGGCGACGAAGCTCGAAGCCGCCCGCCAGCTCGTCCTCCACGCGGCCCGCACCTACGATTCGGGTGCCCGCGTGGACATGGAGGCCGGAATGGCGAAGCTCTACGCCTCGGAGATGGCCGCCGAGGTGGCCCTCGACGCGATCCGCGTCCATGGCGGTTACGGCTACTCCACCGAGTACGACGTCGAACGCTACTACCGCGATGCGCCGCTGATGATCGTCGGGGAAGGAACCAACGAGATCCAGATGGGTGTCATCGCCAAGCAGCTCATCGGCCGCAACAGAATCTGAATCCACTCGGCGACAGCGCGGGGGCCGTAAGAGTGATAGAGAAGAGAACATGAGCAACGATGACGTGAACCTGCAGGACTGGGTGGGGCGGACCTCGACGATCGAGGAAGTCGTCTCGGGGGAGCGGGCGTCACGCTTGGCCTCTCTGCTCGGCCGTGAAGCTGACGAGACGGACCCGCTCTTTCCTGTCGGACACTGGTTGCACTTCTCCGAAGACGATGTGCCGATGAGTGAGCTCGGCACCGATGGGCATGTGAGGCTCGGCGGGTTCATGCCACCGGTTGGCCTGCCTCGGCGAATGTGGGCTGGCAGCGAACTCACCTTCCACGCGCCGATTCTGCCTGGTCAGCTGCTCTCGCGGACGACGACGCTCGAATCGGTCACAGAGAAGTCCGGCAGCACCGGTCCTCTGTGCTTCGTGGTGCTGCGACACGAGATCTCCGCGGGTGGAATCCCGGCGACGACGGATAGGCACACGATCGTCTACAGGGAAGCCGCTTCGGCTCCGGTCGGATCTGCGGCGAAACCGCCACGCGCGGACTCACCCGCACCGGCGGGGTGGGACTGGTCGGCCAGCGTGCGGCCGGATGAGGTCATGCTGTTCCGCTATTCGGCGCTGACGTTCAACTCGCACCGTATCCACTACGACTACCCCTACGTCACCGAGGTCGAAGGATATCCGGGTCTGGTCACCCACGGACCGTTGACGGCGACGCTGCTGCTCGACGCCTTCATTGCCAAGCATCCGGGCGTCCGCGTGACCAAGTACAGCTTCACTGCGAAGTCTCCGTTGTTCGCGAACGAGCAGATCCATCTCGTCGGGCGGCAGACCGCGGGCGGCGTTCACGAGCTGCAGGCGATCGCCCCCGGCGGGACGACCGCAATCGCGGCCACCTTGATGGCGGAAGGGTGAGGAGCGGCGATTGAAAGAGCATCTTCAGGACGGGCCTAAATAACGTTGCGTCCTGCGGCCGTTCTCAACGGTAACGCTCGAGAGACAGAAAGACGGGCCCCCTTCAGGACTGACCCTGTCGCACTGATCTTGAACCCGTCGACAGGTGTGGTTGCGATAGTTCCGACTGCGACCTAAGTAGACGGCGCATACTGTACGGGAAGGTTGAAAGATTGAGGGGAGCTATGCCACAGCTAGTATGCATTACATGAAGCAGGACGTCCTCGAGGTTGTAGGTGCAGTGATACGCGGAGATGTAGACGGGGCGCCTGCCGTTTTGGCGTTCCGTCGACGCGCGGAAAAATCTGCCGGAGGCAAGTGGGAGTTTCCCGGCGGGAAAGTTGAACAGACTGAAACTCAATCCGTTGCGCTTGCTCGTGAAATTCGAGAAGAGCTAGGTATTGAAGTTGACGTCGGCCCGCTAGTGGCTCGGGCTCGCACGCCTGTTGGCAGTCGAGTGATAGATCTTGCCTGCTATTGGGTAACTGTGCAAGAGGTTCCGACAGAAAGTAGTGACCACGACGTAATCCAATGGGTGACCTCGGCCGACTTGCGTACGCTGGACTGGGCAGAGCCTGATCTTCCAGCCGTCGAAGTGATCGAAGTAGCTATGTCTGAGGACCGGGGAGGTGCGCGCAAAAATGAGTGACGATAATCTATGCCCCGGACTCTATGAACGACTGGTCGATGGATCGGTGAACTCGCTCATTGAAGATCTGGATGACGCGCTCCACGCAGATATGCAATCGGTTGATATCGAGGACTATCCGGCGCTTGCTGCGCACCATATCGGACTCAAAGTTAAGGCTGCGCTGAGTCAAGCGGATGCTGCGAATCGAGTATCGATTGCTAATGAGATTCTTCGCGTGTTGCCGGGGAACGGAAATGAGCACGTGCTTAACCACAGTCCTGATGTGCTGATGTCGGTCTACGAAGAATCACCAGCGAGACGACCTTCGACTCCGTTAACCGAAACCGCGCTTTTCACGAATGCTGCTGAGACTCCGAGCCTTAACTCAGAGCTGCGGTTGGAGATGGAAAGCGCGGACCGTGTTGATTTGCTGTGCGCCTTCGTCAAATGGAGCGGAATCACGGTGCTGGAACGGGGACTTCAGCGTCTGCGGGAACGGAAAGTGCCGATTCGCGTCCTGACAACAACATACATCGGTGCGACTGAGCGCAGAGCCCTCGACCGTCTTGTCAACGACTTCGGCGCCGAGGTGCGAGTCAATTACGATTCGCGAACAACCCACTTGCACGCGAAAGCATGGCTCTTTTACCGAGAGTCCGGCTTCGACACCGGGTACGTAGGAAGTTCCAACTTGAGCCGGACGGCGCTTGTCGATGGGCTCGAATGGAACGTCCGGGTGTCGCGAGAAGCGACACCGCCGTTGATGGACAACTTTGACGCTACGTTTGAGTCGTACTGGGCGTCCAACGAATTCGAGGATTACATTCCTTCACGCGACGCTCGGCGTCTTGACGACTCGTTGGCCAGCGCTCGGGCAGGTAGTTTTCGAGCAGCGCGATCGTCATCGTCAGGAATCACAACGCATTTTTTGGATGTTCGTCCATTTCCTCACCAGACCGAGATGCTTGAGGAGCTTGCGTCGGAGAGAAGCGAAAATGGCCGTACTCGGAACCTGCTTGTTGCGGCAACGGGCACAGGCAAGACTGTTGTGGCAGCGTTGGACTATGCACGACTTGTACGGGAGTCGCTGGAGACGACGCGTGCACGCAAGATGATGCCTAAACCACTGCGGCTTCTATTCGTGGCGCACCGGAAGGAGATCCTAGATCAGGCGCTGGACACGTATCGTTCCGTGCTCAAGCGTGGTGATTTTGGGTCTTTGCTGTTAGGCGGGATCCCCGTAGGCGATCGAGACCATGTTTTTGCTTCGATTCAATCGCTGTCACGAGATGATCAACTTCAACAGTGGGAACCTGACCATTTTGATGTTGTTGTGATCGACGAGTTTCATCACGCGGCAGCTGCCACATATCGAAGAATTCTCAATTGGTTCAAGCCGGCACAGCTACTCGACCTGACTGCAACCCCGGAGAGAGCTGATGGGGTTAACGTGGCTCAAGCGTTTTTCGATGGACGGATCGCGAGCGAACTGCGGCTTTGGGACGCGTTGGATGCGGACCTACTGGTACCTTTTCATTACTACGGAATCGCAGACAATGTCGACCTTCGCGGTGTGACGTTTCGGGCAGGCGGTTACGATTCCGCTGAATTGTCAGAGATCTATACCGGAAATCGTGACCGTGCGGCTCTTATCGTTGAGCAGGTGGGAGAGAAGATCCTGGACCCGCAAGCGATGAGGGCGCTGGGATTCTGTGTGAGCGTGGATCATGCTCGCTATATGGCGGAAGTGTTCACTCGCGCAGGAATCGAGTCTGTCGCACTGAGTGGACAGTCGACAACGGATGACCGTGATGTTGCACTTCGCCGACTTAGGGCGGGAGACGTGCAGTGCATCTTTACCGTGGACCTTTTTAACGAAGGAGTGGATGTACCCGAAGTCGACACTGTACTCATGCTCCGTCCGACTCAATCTGCAACCGTCTTTCTGCAGCAGCTGGGTCGTGGCCTTCGCCGCGCAGCAGGCAAGGCGCTGCTAACTGTCCTAGATTTTGTGGGACATCAGCATGAGAAGTTCCGGTTCGATATACCGCTGCGCGCGATGACCGGTGTCCCGCGAGGAAGAATCCTACACGCGGTGGAGAACGGATTCCCGCAAATGCCGGGCGGGTCGCAGATTGTTCTCGACCGGGTGGCTGAAGAGCGAGTTATCGACAGCATTAGGAGTCAGCTGTCGTTGACAACCAAAGCTCTGGTGTCAGACGTGCGCCAGAACATTCCTGACGGCACGAACGCGCTCGAGTATCGATTGAGCGACTACCTTGCGGAGTCGGGAAGGGGCCTACCGGATATTTATAAGCCGGCTACAAGGCGGATGTTTGGACTGGAGCTACCTGCAACATGGTCGGCAGTGCGACACCTGGCTTTCGGCAGCCATAGCGACAGCGCGGTAGAAAGTGAGCTTGCTGCCCAAATCATGCGCAGAGTGAGCGCGTTGACTCATGTTGATGATGTTGAACGTGCGTTGGAATATCGTCGAATTATTTCGTCTGAAGCCCCATCGGATGAATTAGTTACCAGCCCATATGCGGCAATGCTCTACTACGCATTCTGGCCAAAAGGTGATGGCGGATCGGTCGCCGAGGGCCTCGACGAGATCCGTTCGAATCAGGCGCTATGCCAGGAGCTGGATCAACTCCTCACTGTTACATCATCGTTGCATCGTCTGACACCACGGCGCCTTGAAAGCGGGCTCGAGGGTATCCCTCTTCGGACACACGCACGATATTCTCGTGAGGAATTGTTGTCGGCCCTTGGGATGGGAGTGAACGAGAAGCCTCAGCCTGGAAACTTTCGTGAAGGAGTGAAATGGTTCAAGGAGCATAAGACAGATGCCCTCCTGATTACTCTCCGGAAGTCCGATGCGGACTTCTCACCGTCGACTCGCTACAGGGATTATGCACTCACCCCACAATTGTTCCACTGGGAGTCACAGTCCGGAACTTCAATTGAGAGTCCAGCGGGACAGCGATATATTCGCCATCGAGATTATGGGACGAACGTCCTTCTGTTCGTGCGTCACGCGAAGGTAGGGGACCTGGGAACAGAACCCTATACTTGTCTGGGTACTGCTAAGTATGTCTCGCACGAGGGCTCGCGACCGATTCAGGTCGTGTGGGAACTCGACCGGCCGATGCCTACTGACCTGTTTCTTGCAGCAAAAGCGGTTGCTTAGACCGATCGAAAGGGTTCTGACTCCGCGGTTCACGTTGGTACATACCTTGGACTGCCGTTGCTGTTCTTGCCGAGTGAGCCAGAACCGTCCGTCGGCTGGGTCGATTACAGGCAGAGGGCGACTGAGTTTCGACCTGAGTTGCTTCACTTTAGTGTCCCGGTCCTGGCCCGAAATTCTCGACGTTTTCGATCAGCTGCGTGGCTGATGGCGGAAGTTCAGGTGGGAACACGAGCTCGTGCCCGTCGATCTCGCCCACGAACTCTCGCAGAGGCCGCAGTGTGGTGACGATCTTCTTCAAGGACAGCCCCGTCGCTTCCTGCATGAACCTCGATACGGCCAACGCCGTGAACACAACCGTCAAAGGGACTGATGCAAGGATCGGTGACAATCGGAGTGTCACGCTGCGACTGCAGGTGACTCAATCATTGCTTCGTACTCC
>NZ_JADBHF010000015.1 GCF_017808105.1 Brevibacterium renqingii
TAATCCTGGCTGACCTCGGACACTTCACCTGCACGCATGCCTTCAGTATCCCATGGGCGATCGGGAACACATGTTGCGAAACCATTACCTGCACACCGCCCGCCGCCGAGGCGGGACTGCCAGAATCACAGTTATGACTCCCCATTCCGACCCCGCTCACTACGTGCCCCCATCCGCCGGCCCTGCCACCGGGCGTGCGGCTGCGGGCCCGGACGGCTCGCGCACTGGCCTCTTCCGCATTCTTGCCAGGACGCCGCTTTTGGCGATGAGACGCCGGGCGTCCCCTCGCTCGGCACCGACGCAGCGGTCGACGACTGCCCGAACTTCATCCCCGACCGCTCTGTTCCGCCCCGGGGAGGTCGAGTACGCACACCTGCAGAGCCTGCCGCCCTTCGTCTCCGATCACCTCATCCTCACCGACCTGCGGATCCTGCGGGTGCGCACCGATGACAGCGGTGCCATCACCCAGCTCTCCCAGGCAGCCTCCCGGCAGATCAGCACGGCGCGCTCGGAGCACTTCCGCGACCGTGCGACGGTGACGGTCGAACTGCACCTCGGCTCGTCGCTGCGCCTCGAAGAGACCGCACCCGCCGAGGCGCACCGATTCGTCGTGACGGTCAACGGGTTGACCGGCCGACACCGCAGCTGAGCAATTCCGCCGTTTTACAGCACTCACCCGGCCCCTGATGCCGCTGCCCATCAAGCCACCCTGACACGCTCCCGGTTTCCTGAGAACAGGGGGTGATGTCCCCGTGAGATTCCTCCACCCATAGAATGGACCGGGCCCTTTTCGGGCCCTGTCCACTTTTTGCCTACCGGAGGTTGATGCGTGCAGGATCCGAACGAAGAGACGTTGAAACGCCCGGTCGTCGAACGAGAACGCTTCGGCGGCACCGACCCAGCCACCAGAGTCAGCCGAGACACCGACCCCGACAAGCGCGCGCCGATCGACAGTTCGGAGATGAGCAAGGGGCCGGCCGAGCTCTCCGACGAACGTGGTTCGCGAGTCAACTGGCGAGTGTTCATCATCGCTTCGCTCATCATCCTCGCCTTCTCCGTGTGGGCCATGGTGATGCCGAGCTCCGCACAGTCGACGATGAAGATGGCCGTCGACTGGATCGCCGAGAACCTCGGCTGGTTCTACGTCGTCACGGTCACCGTCGTCATCGGCTTCGTCCTCTGGGTCGCCCTGTCGAAGGAGGGCTCGGTCCGCCTCGGTCCCGACCATTCCCGCCCCCAGTACAACCTCTTCACCTGGGTCGCGATGCTCTTCGCCGCCGGGGTGGGCATCGACATGCTCTTCTACTCGGTGACCGGACCGATCACCCAGTACCTCCAACCGGTCAACGCCGATCCGGAATCCGCGGCCGCCGCTCAGGACGCCGTGGTGTGGACGATGTTCCACTACGGCATCGCCGGCTGGTCAATGTACTCGCTGCTGGGCATGGCCATGGGCTACTTCGCCTACCGCTGGGGCATGCCGCTGTCGATCCGCGCGGTCCTCTACCCGCTGCTGGGCAAGCGCGTGCGTGGAGCCACCGGCGATGTCATCGACATCTTCGCCCTCGTCGGCACCGTGTTCGGGGTGGCCACCTCGATGGGCATCGGCGTCGTCCTCCTCAACGTCGGCTTCTCGATGCTCTTCGGACTCCCCGAAGGCCTCGCCCTGCAGATCGCACTAGTCCTCGTCGCCGTCGTCATGACGGTGGCCGCCTGCACCTCGGGCGTAGACAAGGGCATCCGGCTCGTCTCCGAGCTCAACCTGTGGTCGTGCGCGGCGATGATGCTCTACATCCTCGTCACCGGCAAGACCGCGTTCCTGCTCAGCGCCATGGTCGAGAACATCGGCCGCTTCGTCTTCACCCTGCCCGAACGCACCCTGTCGACCTTCGCCTATGTCAGCGATGGCTCCGAATGGATGGGCGCGTGGACGCTCTTCTTCTGGGCGTTCTGGCTGGCCTGGGGCCCCTTCGTCGGGCTCTTCCTCGCCCGCATCTCCCGCGGCCGGACGCTGCGTGAGTTCGTCATCGCCGCGATCACCGCTCCCGTCCTCTGCGACTTCATCATCGTCTCGATCTTCGGCAACTCGGCGCTGTCCGAGGTCTTCAGCGGCAACAATGCGTTCGCGCAGCTCGCCATCGACTCACCTGAGGAAGGCTGGTACTCGCTGCTCGAGATGTTCCCGGGCGCGACCTTCCTCATCGGCCTGGCCACGCTCTCCGGGCTGCTGTTCTACCTCACGTCCGCGAACTCCGGTGCCATGGTCATGTCGAACTTCTCCTCGACGATCCCGAACCCGGAGGAGGACGGGGCGAAGTGGCTGCGCATCTTCTGGGCGCTCGTCACCGCCGTGCTCACGATCGCCATGCTCGTCGCCGGCGGGGTGACGACGATGGAATACGCCACGCTCATCTTCGCTCTGCCGGTGACGGTCATCGCCTACCTCGTCATGGCCTCGTTCTCGAAGGTGCTGCGAATGGAGCGCGCCGAACGCGAGGGGCGCATCCGCAGACGCCGCACCGTCGCCGCCCACGGCGGCCGCGCACCGGAGAAGACCTGGCGCCAGCGTCTGGCGACGCTGCGCTCCTATCCGTCGCAGAAGTCCGTCGCCCGCTTCGTCGCCGAGGTGGTCGGACCCTCACTGACGGCCGTGGCCGCAGAGTTCCGCGAACTCGGCTACACCGTCGAGCACCTCCAGACACTCGACGAGGAAACCGGAATCACGACGCACACGCTCAACGTCGACATGGGCGAGCAGCGCGACTTCCACTACGAGACCGCAGCCGTCGAGGCGAATGTGCCGTCCTTCGGCGCCCGGAATGCACCGCGCGGCGACGATGTCTACTACCGGATCGAGGTGTTCACCCAGACCGGTTCCGAGGGCTATGACCTCATGGGGCTGAGCTCCCAGCAGATCATCGACGACGTCCTCGACCGCTACGAGAACCACCTGTCGTTCCTCGCGTACTCGCACGAGCACTCCTACCAATCGGTCGTCACCCCGCCGGCACCGCCGGCCACGGACTCGATCCCAGCGGTCCCCACCTCGGCGGATGAGGTCGAAGAGATCGAACCGGAGCCCGAACCGGCACACGAGTGAGCGGCATCGTGCACGCACACCGAACCCATTCGGCGCCCTGACCGGGACCGAAACGAGGCTGCCCCCGATCTCGGGGGCAGCCTCGGCGCATTCATCACGGGTATTGCGCGATGCCGAGCTGGGCACCATAGTCGAGACAGGGACGCCGAGAACGCCGCACGAACCTGGAGGTGATCGCCGTGGACATGACCGCGGTGCTGTCCTTGCTGAGCGCCGAGGACTACACGATCTCTCGCGAGATCATCCAACGCGGCTTCGGCGTCCTGTTCCTCATCGCTTTCCTCTCCGCGTTCACCCAGTTCCCGGCCCTCCTCGGCGAGCGCGGGCTGACCCCGGCCCCACGCTTCATCGCGCTGACCACTGCCGAGCAGGCGCCGACGATCTTCCGCTGGAAGCGCTTTCCGTATTCGGACGGCCGCCTCCGGCTCGTCAGCGTGATCGGAATGGTCCTGGCCGCCTCGGCGATCATCGGCCTGCCCCAAGCCGGTCCCGCCTGGGTGCCGATCCCGGTGTTCCTGGCGATGTGGGCCCTGTACTTCTCGATCACGTCGATCGGGCAGCGCTTCTACGGCTTCGGCTGGGAATCGCTGCTGCTCGAGGCCGGGTTCCTCGTCGGCTTCCTCGGCTCCCATGAGGTGGTTCCCACCCTGCCGATGATCCTGCTGCTGCGCTGGTTCGTCGTCCGCGTCGAGTTCGGCGCCGGCATGATCAAGATGCGCGGCGACAGCTCCTGGCGCGACCTCACCGCGATGGACTACCACCATCAGACGCAGCCGATGCCGAATCCGCTCAGCCGGCTCGCCCACCTCACGCCCGCCTGGTGGCATCGCGGTGAGACGCTGGGCAGCCATGTGGTGCAGCTGATCGCACCGTGGCTGCTGTTCCTGCCCCAGCCCATCGCCTCGTTCGCGGCCGCGGCGATCATCATCACCCAACTCGCGCTCGTCATCACCGGCAACTACGCGTGGCTGAACTGGGCGACGATCCTGATCGCCTGCTCCGGCATCAGCGATTCGTTCTTCCGCTGGATCGTCGGCGGCCCCTTCCCCGGCTGGGGCTGGGATTCCGTCGTCGATAAGGTGACCGGATCCGCCGGCGCCGAGGCGATCGGCCCGTCCGCAGGCACCGGTCCTTCCCCGGTGTGGTGGATGGTCCTCGTGCTCGTCTTCGTCGCCTGGCAGTGCTGTCTCAATGTGCCGGCTGTGCGCAATCTCTTCTCCCCCGGTCAGCTGATGAACGCGAGCTTCAACCGGCTCGGCCTCGGCAATGCCTACGGTGCGTTCGGGTCGATGACCGAGACCCGGAACGAGATCATCATCGAGGGCTGGATCGATCCGGGCGAGGACAGCGGGGAGGTCGGTGACGGCCACGACACCGACGAGGATCTGCCTGCGGACGAGGGGTGGCGGGAGTATCGATTCAAGGGCAAACCCGGCGATGTCGCACGGATCAGCCCCCTCGTCGCGCCCTACCACCTCCGGCTCGATTGGCTCATGTGGTTCGCCGCCCTCGGCGACTATCGGCAGTCGTGGTTCTCCGAACTTCTGCGCCATATCGGCTCCGGCGATCAGCAGATCCGCCGCCTCATGGGTCCCGACCCCTTCGACGGCGAGGCACCGGAGCTCATCCGTGTCCGGGTCTTCACCTACCGCTACGCCACTCGTGCCGAGCGCCGAGCCGCGGCAGCCGCCGGGCGGCCTCGCCCGTGGTGGGTGCGCTCGCACCCGCGCGTCCTGGTCAGGCCGATCGACCTGCGCGAGAACTGAGGCTTCGGCGGCGGCCGATCCGCCCCGACCTGCTCGACCCGGGCACCTCTCCGACCGAGGGCCGCCTCGGCGAGGCTGTGCGACACGACTTGGCTTTCCTCAGGTCACGATCTAAAGTTAACGTACCTTAACTTTGATCCAGGCCCCGTCGTCGAACCAGGAGCCCTCGTGTCCCAGCAATGCAATTCCCGTGGCCGACCCAGCCGTCCGAGCACACCGACCCTGCCCTCCACACACCCGATCCCCCGAGCCCTCGGCGTCGCCACTGCGGCCGCACTCGCCTTGGGCATCAGCGCCTGCGGCGGCACTGCGACGGCCGAAGGCGCCGGTGACAGACCGATGGTGCTCACCACCTTCACGGTGCTCGCGGACATCGCGGACAACGTCGCCGGCGATCACCTCGAGGTCGAATCGATCACGAAGCCCGGCGCGGAGATCCACGGCTACGAACCCACGCCGGGAGACATCCGCAAGGCCGCGAAGGCCGACCTCGTCCTCGACAACGGACTCAACCTCGAGCAGTGGTTCTCCCAGTTCGTCGACGACATCGACGTCCCTCACGCGGTCGTCAGCGAGGGCGTCGACGAGCTGTCGATCACCGGGGACGCCTATGCCGGCAAACCCAACCCGCATGCCTGGATGAGTCCGCTCAACGTCCAGATCTACGCCGAGAACATGGCCCACGCCTTCGCCGAGCTCGACCCGGAGCATGCCGATGACTACTCGGCCAACGCCGAAGACTACGGCGAGCAGCTGCAGGAGGTTCAGGACGAGCTCGTCGACGACCTGGCGAGGCTGCCGAAGTCCCAGCGCGCGCTGGTCACCTGCGAGGGAGCCTTCTCCTACCTCGCCCGGGACGCCGGACTGAGTGAGAAGTACATCTGGCCGGTCAACGCCGAATCGCAGGCGACGCCGGGACAGATCACCTCGGCGATCAGCTTCGTCGAGGACAACGAGGTTCCAGCCGTCTTCTGCGAATCCACGGTCTCCTCGGCCCCGATGGATCAGGTCGTCGAAGCCACCGACGCCGAATTCGGCGGCATTCTCTACGTCGATTCGCTCTCGGACGCCGACGGCCCGGTCCCGACCTATCTCGACCTCATCCGCCACGACGCGAAGACGATCGCTGCCGCGCTGACGGGAGGCCAGGCATGAGCACTCCCGCCATCACCGTCGCCGAGGCGACCGTCCACTACGGGCATGTGCTCGCCCTCGACCGCGCCTGCCTGACACTCGAGCCCGGCCGGATCTGCGGCCTGGTCGGGATGAACGGTTCGGGCAAATCGACGCTGTTCAAAACCATCATGGGCATCGTCACCCCCGACTCCGGACGTGTGTCCATCAACGGAGAGTCCCCCGCGAAGGCCCGTCGGGCCGGACTGCTCGGCTATGTCCCGCAGAGCGAGGACGTCGACTGGGACTTCCCGGTCTCGGTCCGCGAGGTCGTCATGATGGGACGCTTCGGGCACATGGGCCCGCTGCGCATTCGCCGCAGGGCCGATCGCGAGGCCGTGGACCTGGCCCTCGAGCGGGTCGAACTCACCGATTTCGCCGACCGACAGATCGGCCAGCTCTCCGGCGGGCAGAAGAAACGGGCCTTCGTCGCTCGCGGCATCGCCCAGGGAGCGAGGATCCTGCTGCTCGACGAACCCTTCGCCGGGGTCGACAAACGCAGCGAGGCCACCATCGTCCGGCTGCTCAAGGAGCTCGCGGCCACCGGGGTGACGGTGCTCGTGTCGACCCATGACCTGCATGCGCTGCCGGACCTCGCCGACGAGGCAGTCCTTCTCATGCGGCGAGTGCTGCTCCACGACTCCCCGGCCGAGGTGCTCCGTCCCGACAACCTCGCCCTGGTCTTCGGCCTCGACCTCACGGGCACGGCCGGCGGCGGTGATGCGGCATGAGCCTCATCGAACTCGCCCTCGAGCCCTTCGCCTTCGACTTCATGCTCCGGGCCCTGGCGACCACGCTCATCGCCTCGATCGTGTGCGCCCTGCTCTCGTGCTGGCTCGTGCTCATCGGCTGGTCGCTCATGGGCGATGCCGTCTCCCACGCCGTCCTCCCGGGGGTTGTGCTCGCCTATGTCCTCGGCGCACCTTTCGCCCTCGGAGCGGTGGTCTTCGGCTTCCTCGCCGTCGGGCTGATCGGCGCAGTGCGTGACACCAGCCGGATCAAGGAGGACGCCGCCATCGGCATCGTCTTCACGTCTCTGTTCGCGCTCGGCCTCGTCCTCATCTCCGTCACGCCCTCGCACGTCGATCTCAACCACATCATCTTCGGCAATCTGCTGGGCGTCTCGGCCACGGAGCTGGTGCAGGTGGCTGCGCTCGGCGTGATCACCCTGGCCGTGCTCGTGGCCAAGAACCGCGATTTCACGCTCTATGCCTTCGACCCCACCCATGCCCATGCCCTGGGGATCAATCCGCGCGTGCTCGGCGCGGTCCTGCTCGGGCTGCTCGCCCTGACCTCGGTCGTGGCACTGCAGGCCGTCGGAGTGGTCCTCGTCGTGGCGATGCTCATCATCCCCGGGGCCACGGCCTATCTGCTCACGGACCGGTTCCAGCGGATGCTGCTCATCGCCCCGGCCGTCTCGGTCCTGTGCGCGCTCATCGGCCTCTATTCGAGTTACTACCTCGACACGGCCTCGGGCGGGATGGTCGTACTCGCGCAGGGGGCGATCTTCCTCCTCGTCTATCTGTTCGCCCCACGCCAGGGGCTCATCGGCCGCAGTGTGTCCGCCCGGCGCCGGCGGCGACGGCTCGGCGCGGGTCAGGTCGGGTGAGCGGAACCGCTGTCTGCCGCCTCGGCGGGGTCACGGGAGGTCAGCGGGCTCGCCGAGGGCGGTGGCACGGGCGACGGAGAGCCGCCTCGGCGGGGTTGAGGACCGCACGCGCGGCACTCGGACCGGGGAAGTCGCGCGTGCGGCCACTCTCAGTCTATGCCGAGAACGAGGAGGACGATGAGGATGAGGTTGAGGACGATGATGAGCGCCGAGGCGGCCACCGCGACCACGGTGATCCAGCGTCCGTTCGCGTACTGCCCCATCACCGTCCGGCTCATCGTGAGCCTGACCAGGGGAATCATCGCAAACGGGATGCCGAGGCTGAGGACGACCTGGCTGAGCACGAGCGCCCAGGTCGGATCGACGCCGACCCCTAACAGGATGAGGGCGGGGATCATCGTCACCGCCCGCTGCCAGACGATCGGCACATCGACCCGCAGCAGCCCCTGCATGATCGACGCTCCCGCGTAGGAGCCGACCGCGCTCGAGGCCAGGCCCGAAGCGAGCAGACCGATGCCGAAGAACAGCCCCACGACCTCGCCGAGGTTGGCCGTCACGACCGCATGAGCGCCCTCGATCGTGTCGGTGCCGTCCTGTCCGCGCAGCGAGGCGGCGGCCAGCAGCAGCATCGCGATGTTCACTGAGCCGGCGATGACGAGGGAGAGCACGACATCCCAGCGGCTGGCTCGCAGCAGCTGGGGCACCGAGGCTCTGGGCGTTCTGCCGTGCCGGTCGACCGACAGCGCCGAATGCAGGTAGATCGCATGGGGCATCACGGTCGCGCCGAGCATGCTCGCCGCGAGCACCACCGAGTTCGTGCCCTCCAGCCGGGGGACGATTCCGCCGGCGGCCTGTCCCCAGTCCACGCCGCCGACGAACAGGCCCGCCAGAAAGCCGATGGCGATGATTGCGAGCAGGGTGATGATCACCGTCTCGAAGGGGCGCTGGCCGCGGGTGGATTGGATCGAGAGCAGGAACAGCGACACGACTCCGACGATGATCCCGCCGAGGAGGAGCGGCAGGCCGAAGAGGATGTTCAGGGCGATGGCGCCGCCGATCACCTCGGCGAGGTCGGTGGCGACGGCCACGATCTCCGCCTGCGCCCAGTAGGCCAGTCGGGACCTGCGGCTCAGTCGCTCGCCGAGCAGGCTCGGCAGGGACTTCCCGGACACCAGACCGAGCTTCGAGGACAGGTATTGGACGAGAACGGCGATGAGGTTCGCGGCCACGAGCACCCAGACGAGCAGGTATCCGTATTCGGCGCCGGCGGTGAGGTTGGCCGCGACATTGCCCGGATCGACGTAGGCGATGGCGGCGACGAAGGCCGGACCGAGCAGAGCGACCGTGGAGATCCTCTTCTTCCGGCCGCGCCCGTCCGTGTGCACAGCGGAGGAGGAATCGACGTTCATGAAGTTAAGGTACATTAACTCTTTTCTGCGGGCAACAGGGCTGCGGCGGCAGGAATCCGGCACCCGCTCTGGAAAGCGACTCCGCCACCGTCGAGAGCCCGTGCGCCGTGGACTTCCGGCCGCGAGACCCGAGGCCGCGACATCCGGTCGGGATCGGGGCGCCTGCCTGCCGTAGCGGGTGTCGGCGAGACCGTCCTGCGCCTTCCACAGCTCTTGGGTGGGCGTTTTGGGCGGAGAATCCACGAGCCAGATCAGCCCTTTTCTCCCACCCAAGCGCCGAATTCGGGTGGAGACGACTGCCCAAGGGCCGCGCGCGGATGGATTCGGATACCGATTCGGCGTCGCGCCCGCCGTGTTTCGCAGAAAGACCGCGATTCCTCGTGCATGAGCTGCAGGTCTGGCCTAGAGTCGAAGTACGGCATCGGTGCCGGCGGAGGTGCCGAACCGTCCGGCAGAGGAGTGTGAACATGCCCGAATATGCCGACAGACGACGCACCCGTGGCGAGACGCCTCAAGAGCGCCACGAGCGATGGGCGTGGATCCATGACACTGCAGCGATGACGGGGTGGGACTTCTCCCCGCTGGCAGGTCGCCTCATCGCCGACGACCCGCCGTGGGACTTCGACCAGATCTGCCTCGACGCGATGGCCGAGTCGAACAGCTGCCTGGATATGGGCACCGGCGGCGGCGAGCGCCTCATCGACCTCATCGACCGCCTCGACGAAGCCAGACCGCCCGGCGAATCCGCGCCCACGATCACCGCGAGCGAGGGATGGGAGCCGAACGTTCCGCTGGCCGCCTCGGCGCTGCGGGAATACGGGGTCGAAGTGACCAGGTACGACAGCGACCACCATCCGGAGATGCCCTGGGATGCCGGCACGTTCGATCTCGTGATGAACCGTCACGAAAGCTACGACATCGCCGAGGTGGGCCGCGTGCTCGCACCGGGAGGCCGCTTCGTCACCCAGCAGGTCGATGGGACCGAAGCCCAGGAGTTCCGGGATCTCTTCGGGGGCGGACTGGGCGACCTCGGTCAGCAGCTCGAACCCTGCCTCGACGAGGTCGAGAGTCAGGGCCTGACGATCGATGCGGCACGGAAGTGGCAGGGCACGATGTGCTTCACCGACGTCGAGGCGGTGATCGAATACCTCGCCTACATTCCCTGGGACGTTCCGGGTTTCTCCGTGATGCCCAATCTCGACGTGCTGGGGAGCCTCGCGAAGTCGACCGAGCCCATCGAGGTCACGCAGAAGCGATTCCTCATCGTCGCCCATCGCCCGTGAACGCCGCCCACCTCGCGGAGGCGCCGAAGGGAGGGCCTGGAGATCGCGCAGGAGGGAGGATTTCCCGACCCTCCCTGCAGGACAGCCGCATGGGCCGGGCCGCCTCGGCGTCGATAGCGTCGAGGCATGACCTCGCCGGACTTCACCTACCCGCAGCCGACCGATGATGAGCTCGCGGCACAGCAGCCGCGGAGCCCGAGTCCTCACGCCCCGCTGATCTACTCCTCCCCCGGCGCCGGCTTCGATCACTGCGAGTATGCGCCGCGCTTACGGGCGGCCGGCGCCACCCGTGCCGCCGGTACGGCCGGTGCCATTGGTACGACCCGTGCGGCCGGTGCCGCTGATCCGGCGGAGTCGCCTGCTCTGGGAAAGACGGTCCTGATCCTGTCGATCCTCGCCACGGTCCTGACTCTGGCCGCCTCGGCGCTCCTCGGTGCCACCGTCGGCCCCGCCGAGGCCGCCTCGGGCTACTACTTCACCGAGACACCCGACTGGTACCAGGGGCTGGCCATCGGCCTCGTCGCACTTCAGGCACTGTGCGCCTGCCTCGGGACCGCAGCCATCGTCATGGGCATCGTCTCGACGATCACCGGGCGCGGTCGCACCTTCGGAATCGTCGCCATCGCCGCGGCGGCGGTCGCCCCCTTCGCCTCTTTCGGCACCTTCCTCGCCCTCAGCTTCGCCTTCGCCTGAGCGCCGACACAAGCGGCTTTCAGTGCTCGAACCGTCCGGATTCCGGCCGAGTGTTGACACCGTCCGCGGCACGATGCACGATTGAACAAATCGATTTGGCCGCTGATGTGCGGGCCGATGATCTTGATGCGCCCCGAGGAGCAGTGCCATGACCGCAGCGCCCAATGCCGACATCCATCCCGTCGATCGGCTCCGACCGGTCCACACGCTGATCCCCTTCGCGATCCAGCACGTGCTGGTCATGGTGGCGACTCCGATCTCCTCGGTCTTCCTCATCGCCACTGCGCTCGGCCTGGACACGGCGACCACCTCGGCGGTGCTGTCGGCGGTCTTCGTCTTCTCCGGCCTCGGGTCGATCCTGCAGTCGGTGGGCGTGTGGAAGATAGGTGTTCGGCTGCCCTTCGTCATGCTCCCCGGCGGCGCGGCCACGATCCTCTTCATCACGATCGCCCAGGGCACCGATGTCGAGACCGCTGTCGGCGCCGTGCTGCTCACCGGTGTGTTCTACATCCTCGCGGTGACGCTGTTCGTCAAGGTGCTGAAGTTCTTCCCGCCGCTGGTCATCGGCATCATGGTCATCGTCATCGGCATCAACCTCGTCCAGGTCACCGGAAAGCTCATCGTCGGCGAAGCGGATGCCCCCGATTTCGGTGACCCGCAGAACCTGCTGCTCGGCCTCATCACGATCGCCATCACCGTGCTGTGCTTCCGGTTCCTGCGCGGGATGCTCGGCAAGCTCTCGGTGGCCGTCGGACTCGTCGGCGGCACCGTCGTCGGCGCGTTCATGGGCGCCACCGACTTCTCCGGTCAGGCCGACGGCCCGCTGTTCGCGTTCCCGGTCCTCTTCCCCTTCGGCTCACCGAAGTTCGATCTCATCGCCGCGATCCCGATGCTGCTGTGGGCACTGGCCTCCATGGCCGAGGCGACCGGACAGACGATCATCAACGGCGAGATCGTCGGGAAGGAGGTCGAACCCAGTCGTGCGGTTCCTCGTCTCATCCGCTCCGACGGCATCATCACTGCGCTCGGCGGAATCTTCGGCACACCGGCCATGGTCACCAGCGGCGAGAACGTCGGCATCGTCCGCGCCTCGGGCGTGCGCAGTCGGTATGTGACCGCGATCGCCGGCATCATCCTCATCCTCATCGGCCTCAGCCCCGTGGCGCGCATCCTCAACGGCGTACCGTCGGCCGTCGTCGGCGGGACCGCCGTGGTCGTCTTCGCCATCATCGCCGTGCTCGGCATCCAGATGCTCGCGAAGATCGACTTCAACGAGACAGGCAACCTCATCACCGCCACTGTGGGCCTGGCCGCAGGGCTCATGCCCGTGCTCATTCCCGGCATGTATTCGCAGCTGCCGTCGAGCGCCGCCTCTCTGCTGGGCAGCGGTGTCGCCATGGCCGCCTTCGTCTCGGTGCTGCTCAATCTGCTCTTCCACCACACCGGAACACGCAATCGGCTTCCGAAGTCCCGGACCCCGATCGACGATCCGAGCCGCCTCGACCAGAGGCCCTCGGACTACCGGATCTGAGGTCCGCCGTCGAAGGGCGGCTGCCGTGGTTTGTCGGTAGCCGCCGGCTGTCGCGAACTGCTCCTCGGCTGTTCACTGTCGGCGGTCGAGCACTCACGATCGCGAGCCGGCCGGTCTCAGCGACGCTGGGGGCCGGCGGTCGATTCCCGAATGACGAGCCGGGGGCTGGTCACAGGCAACGAGGCCGTGCCCGTCGCGGTCACCTCGGCGGGCTCACGAACGGCAGTCTCTCCGGCCCGTTCGGGCCCCTCACCGTCGACCGTAGGCCCGGCTTCGTCGGTGCCCTCACCGTCGAGCACGGCCACGAGCTTCTCGACGGCCGCGCTCGAGATCGCCTCGAGGCCGAGGTCGACCGCCGTCAGCGGCG
The DNA here is from genome assembly GCF_017808105.1 of Brevibacterium renqingii. Lineage (GTDB taxonomy): Bacteria > Actinomycetota > Actinomycetes > Actinomycetales > Brevibacteriaceae > Brevibacterium > Brevibacterium renqingii. The sequence continues at coordinate 12,932 of NZ_JADBHF010000015.1, forward strand.
GAACGCTGGTGCGGGCGCGCAGGCCGTCATATCGGGTGACGATGAGCAGGTCCTCGCCGACGCTTCTTCCGGCGTCCTTCGCAGCCCTCACCGCTCCGGTGGCGAAGGTGTCGACGGGGGCGAGCACCGCATCGATGTCCGGGTGTTCGCTCAGCAGCGTCTTCGTGGCTGCGTAGGCTGCCTCTTCTCCCCCGGTCTCGGTCGCCTCGGCGATCAGCGCTGTGAAACCGCGGGCTGCGGCGGTCTCGGCGTAGACGGCGCGGGCCGCTGTCTGGGCCCCGCGCAGGCTGCGGCTGACCAGCAGCGCCGGCTGTCGGGCACCGCGTTCGAGGAGGTGGCCGAGCAGCAGTTCGGCCGTGGCGCGGTGATGCAGGTCGACGCTCCACTTGCTGCCGGCTCCGGGCCCGTCGATCGTCACGTAGGGGATGCCGCGGTCGCGCAGCGCCTCGGCGAGGGGATCGTCGACAGTCGGTTCGAGCAGGATCGCTCCGTCGATGTCGAGCAGATCGATGGGATCGTTCTCCTCATTGGGCGGGGCCAGCACGAAGACATACCCCTTGATCAGCGCGGTTCTCGCGCATCCCATGGCCAGTTCGGTGAAGAAGCCCAGCTGGGACGGGCCGGCCGACACGGCCGCCGGCATCGACGACAGCAGGGCGAGCGCCTGTGATCGGCCGGATCGCAGGCTCTGGGCACGGACGCTGGGCCGATAGTTCAGCCGCTCCGCGACTTCTCTGACCTTCTCACGAGTGGTCGCATTGACCTTGCCCTGACCGCTGAGCGCGTGCGAGACCGTCGTCCTCGACACACCTGCCTCACGTGCCACATCGGCGATCGTGACGCGGTGGACACGCGGGGATTCGGACATGGTTTCAGCCTACTTCACTGTGCCATCACAGAGATGCCAGCCGAGGGCGCCTGCAGATTTGCCTGTTGTCGACCGGCGCCGAGGCTCGATTCCCCGAACATAGGTCGCAAACGGACATTTTTCGCGCCCAGAAGTATCCGATTGCGACCTATTCTTGCGGCCCGAGTATCCGATTGCGACCACTAGTCGGTGCTGCCCCGGCGGCCCCACCTGTTCAGCGGCACAGCGCCTGGGCAGCCCCGCGCGCCTCCCCACACCGGGGCCCCGGCATTCTCGCCTTCGCGCCCTCATGCCTGGACGATGACGATCGCCCCGGAGACGATGGCGAAGCCGAGGACGATATAGCGCAGCACCGGTCCGTCGAGGCGGTGGTGGACGTAGCGGGAGAGGAACGAACCGATGGCCAGGAACGGCAGCATCCACGCTGTGGCGATCATCGTCTCCGTCGTGACCTGCCCGCTGAAGGCGAGCACGATGAGCGAGATGACCTCGCCGACGAGGAAGCATACGGCCACCGTCGAACGCAGCTCGGGCCCCGGACTGTGCTGATAGGCCAGGGCGTAGGGCGGTCCGCCGATGCCGGTCGAGGTCTCGGTGACGCCGGTGATGAGACCGACGGTGGCGAGCACCGGACGGTTCGGGGAGAACTTCGGGGCGAGCAGAGCGATGAGCGCGGCGATGAGCGTCGACCAGCCGATGAGCAGCGCGAGCTGGTGGAGGTTGACGATGACGAGGATCCACAGGCCCGCGAAGGTGCCGGCGAAACGGCCGACGCTGATCCATGTCACCCCGGTCCAGTCGATGTGCTCACGTTCGCGTGCGGCGATGTAGAAGTTGAGCGGGATCATCAGCACGAGCAGCATCACGGGGATGAGACTCGGATCGATGAACGTCACGACCGGAGCGAGGATCATCGCGAACCCCATCCCCGTCGATCCCTGCACGAACGCGGAGACGAGGACGACGGCCGCGATGATCGCGAATGCGAGCATCGTCATCAGGCGCGGTCCCCCGCCGAGGCGGTCCCACCCGTGCGTGGGCCCCGCACTCCCGCGGTTCCTCCGTTCCCCGTTGAGTTCCCCGCCGAGGCGGCCGCGTGCTCGGTCATCCATGTCGCCCGGTGTTCGGCCGCACTCGGGTCGATGCGGGTGATCGGTGAGTTCTTCACGACGCGGTGAGAGACCTCCCGAGCGCGGTCGAGGAAGGCTCGGCCGTCCCAGTCGACGGGCCAGCCGTGTTCGAGCCGCAGCCGGCCGTCGACGATGACGGCCTCGATCTGGTCCCGGTTGGCCAGGCGCACGAGCTCCCAGGGCACGTCCCAGGAGGGCACGAACTCGGGGGTGTCGATGTCGACGACGAGCAGGTCGGCCCGGGCTCCGGGCGTGATCTCACCGATCTGCCCGCCCAGTCCGACAGCATTCGCACCGCCGCGCAGGCCCTGTTCGAGCCAGGTCCAGCCGCCGCCGGCCGAGGAGTCGACGACGTCCATCCCTCCGGTCAGCCGCTGCGCGGTCTCGGCGGCGTCGAGCAGGCGGAAGGCGTCCGAGCGGGTGCCGTCGGTGCCGAGGCCGATGCGGATTCCGAGTTCGTGCATGAGCAGGGCCGGCGCCACCGCGTTGCCCTTCCACGAGCTCGCCACCGGGTTGTACGAGATCGCGCCTCCGCAGTCGCGCAGCAGTCGGATCTCTCGTGGCGTGAGCAGAGTGGCATGCGCGGCGAGCAGTTCCGGGCCGAGCGCACCGAGGCGGGCCAGCCTCTCGAGCGGACGTTCTCCGCTCGAGGTCAGGGAGCGTTCGACGGCGACGATGTGTTCGTTGAGGTGCGTCTGGAAGGGCACTCCGGCCTCGCGGGCCATCTGCGTGAGCGCCACGAGAGCCTCGTCGGAGGCGACCTCCGGGATGGACACGGCGAGGGACGGGTGGACGAGCGGCTCGGCGTCCCACCTGGTCAGGTGGCGCTCGGCTGCGGCGGTCACCTCGGCGACGGTCGAGGTGCGCACGCCCCCGCCGAGGTCGTTGCAGATGATCCCGAGCACGCAGCGCAGCCCGACATCGGAGGTGACGTCGGAGATCGCGGAGACGTCGACGCTGGAACGAGTGCCGGCGTCGGCCACGGTGGTGAAGCCGCCGCGCAGAGATTCCCAGGCCGCGAGCCGGGTGGCGACGTCGACGGCCTCGGCGTCCATGTTCGACTCCATCGGCACCCAGACGCGCTGGAAGATCTCCGAGGGTTCGCCGAAGACGAGGGATTTGCCGAAGGTCTGCGTGAGATGGTGGTGGGCGTCGATGAACCCGGGCATGAGCAGGCGGCCGGGCAGGTCGATGCGGACGGGAGCCGGTCGAGCGCCCGAGTTCGACTCGGAGACCAAGGCGGGCTCGGCGGGTTCATTTGGCGGCTCTTCGGCTGCGGCGGCCACCTCGGCGACGGGTCCGACGGCGCGGATATGGCCGCCCTCGACGAGGACCGCGTGACCGGACTGCGCACCTTCGGGCAGGAGGACCTTCTCGGGAACGAGCAGAGTCGGTGCCTGATGGAGCGCGCGCAGCTGAGTCATGGGATCCTTCATGCTCGAGAGTGGAGCCAAATCGATTTGGTCGTGTCTATTCTACGGTCGGCGGTGGGGAGGGTCAACGATTAGAATAAGGGGATGACGACCTTGCCGCTCGCCCCCGCCTCGGCGGATAACGGTCGACTCGAATGCGGGTATTTCGAGCGCGGGGAATGCCGTTCGTGCGCTCTCATCGAAACCGAGTACCGGCAGCAGATCACCGACGAGGAGATCTGGTGTCATGAGGTTCTGGCTGCCGTCGCGCCGTCGGTGTGGCTGCCGAGCTTCACCGGAGCTGTCCGCGACTTCCGCAACCGCGCGAAACTCGCCGTCGGAGGCAGAGCCGGGCAGGTGACCCTGGGCATCCTCGACCAGGAGTTCCACGGCGTCGACCTGCGCGAATGCGGGATTCAGGCACCGACGATCCGGGCGGTGATTCCGGTTCTCGCAGAGTTCCTCGATGCCACCGGGCTCGCGCCCTACGATGTATCCGCTCGCCGAGGCGAGCTGAAGTTCGTCCATGTCACTGCGGCTCCGTCCGGGGACCTCATGATCAGGTTCGTCGTGCGCACTCAGCACGGTCTCGATGTGCTGCGATCGCGCCGAGCCCGCTTCCTCGAACTCGTGCCGCACGCGCGCGTGGTCTCGGTCAACCTCCTGCCTGAGCACAAGGCCGTCCTCGAGGGAAGCCGCGAGGAGCTGCTGCACGGCGGCTCTCTGCGGATGAACCTCGACCGGGTGGATCTGCATCTGAGGCCGCAGAGTTTCTTCCAGACGAATACGACCGTGGCGATCGGCCTCTACGAGCAGGTCGCCGAGTGGGTGGATGCGGTGGCGGCGGAGAGTCTGTGGGACCTCTACTGCGGTGTCGGCGGATTCGCCCTCCACTGTGCGCAGCCGGGAGGCCGCAGCGGCGACGATCAGGATCACAGAGTCCGACGAGTCACTGGCGTCGAGGTCAGTGAGCAGGCGATCGAGTCGGCGAAGATCAGCGCGGAGGAGCTCGGCGTCGAGGCGCAGTTCCTCGCCGCCGATGCCACGGAGTTCGCCGAGGCGGCCCTGACCGCCGGCGCAGCCGGTGCCGAACGGCCGGACTGCGTGATCGTCAATCCACCTCGGCGCGGGATCGGGGCGCGACTGTCGGCCGCGCTCGAGGGCTCCGGCGTCGAGCACATCGTCTATTCGAGCTGCAACCCGGTCTCCCTGGCCAAGGACCTCGCCCGGATGCCCGGCTACGAGGTGACCCAGGCGCGCATCTTCGACATGTTCCCGCACACGAAGCACCTCGAGGTCGCCGTGCTGCTGACCCGCCGCTGAGACTGCTCTCGCCGATTGTTCCGCTCGGTGCTGCACGAAAGCGACAACAGGCCCCTCCCGGCGATCGTCCGGCCAAGCAGGACCGAGCCGCAGCTGCGCACCACAGCGCATCACCGCAGCTTCGCGGTCACCTCGGCGGCGGCGGTCCGCACCTGGTCGACCAGGTGTCCGGTGTCTTCGGGCATGGTCTCAGTGACCACCGAGAGCCCGATGGCGGCGATCGGCCGCCCCAGCACATCGAAGACGGGGGCCGCGATCGTCGAGATCCCGGGCGTGACCTCGCCGTGTTCGATCGCGCAGCCCGCCCGACGCTCCTGGGCGAGCACCGCGTTCAGGGCTTTGACCGAGGTCGGCCCCTTGCCCGTGCGGGAGACGAATCCGGTCTCCGACTGCAGCATCGCGAGCACCTCGGACTTCGGCAGCTGCGCGAGGATCGCCCGCCCCGTCGCGGTCAGGTAGCTGGGCATGCGCACGCCGGTGGCGGTGATGACGGCGACCGATTTGAGTGACTGCTCCTTGAGCACGTATTCGGTCTCCCAGCCGCGGATCACGGCGAGCTGCGCGGTCGTGGCCGTGTCCTCGGCCAACTGGCGCACGATCGGCTGCGCGAGCCGCTGCAGCGGGTTCGTCCGCAGGTAGGACGCCCCGAGCTCATGCACGCCGGCGCCGAGGACGAAGCCCGATTCGGTGCGCGCGACGAGACCGAGCTCTTCGAGCACGGCGAGGATGTCGTAGGCGCTCGAGCGCGGAATGTCGAGGGACCGGACCAGGGCACCGGCCGTGATCGCTCGGTTCGACGAGGCCATGTGCCGCAGGATCGCGATCGCCCGGCGCAGGGCGGGGACCTCAGCCACGGCCGGCTCCTCCGAACCCGACGCTTCCGATGCCGCCGCCTCCGGCGCCGAGCGCGTCACGCTCGATGACCTCGGCCACGACTCAGCCCTCCATCCCCAGCGCCGCGAAGGCTTGCGCGTAGAGGTCCGAGATGTCTCCGAGCTCGGCGTGGACTCCCTCGCGGACCCGCACGCGGCCGCCGCTGACGGTGAGATGGACATCCGCCGAGGTGGCCGTCAGGATGATCTGTTCGTCGAGTGACCCGAAGGTGCGCATGCTGTCGGTGCGCAGCGCCACGAAGTCGCAGGCCTTCCCGGCCTCGAGCGAACCGACGGGCAGTTCAAGGCTGCGGGCACCGCCCTCGGTGAGAGCGGTGATGAGCTCGGACGGAGAGAAGCGACCGCGCTGAGCTGAGCGCAGACGCTCTCCTGCCTCGAGCCCCTGGGTCTCGCGCAGGGCGTCGAGGACGACGTGCTGGTCGGATCCGAGCGAGATCACGGCCCCGGCGTCGGCGAGTTCGCGGGCCGGTCCGATGCCGTCGGCCAGGTCCGCCTCGGTGCACGGGCACATGACGATCGAGGCCCGGGACCGTCCGAGGACCGCGATGTCGTCCTCGCTCAGATGGGTGGCGTGCACGGCCGAGAGGTTCGGCCCGACGACGCCGGAGCGGGCGAGCACCTGCGTCGGCGTCGTCCCGTACGCGGTTCGGCAGGCTTCGTTCTCCGCCGGCTGCTCGGACAGGTGGACATGCACCGGCCCGTCGAGTTCGGCGAACCGGGGCAGGTTGGCGGCGGGCACGGCGCGGATCGAGTGGATGGCTGCGCCAATGTGCACGAAGCTCTCGCCGGGATCGCCGACGGGGAACTCATCGGCGAAGGCGGTCGACAGAGCCGCGTGGCGGTCCATGTAGCCGTCGATCGTGCCATCGCCGAACCGCGCCTGCTCATCGGAGAGTTCGGCATCGATGGCGCCGGTGAGATAGCAGGTGTCGAGCAGTCGGATGCGGATCCCCGCCGAGGCGGCCGCCCGTGCCAGCGCCCGTTCCATCGCGTGCGCCCTGTTCTCGGCACTGTCGCCGGCGGCGTCCCCGCGGGGACGGGACTCGTCCTCACGTGCGCTCGTGAACTCATTCGCCGCCGCGTCCCCGTGGGGGCGTCCCGACTCGGGCTCGGCCCCATACGGTGTCCCGTCCTGTGCGTGGTGGACGTAGTGGAACTCCCCCACCGACGTGTATCCGCCGGCGAGCATCTCGGCGAACACGGCGCGGGCCACGGTCTCATAGGATTCCGGTTCGAGCTTCGCCGCGACCGAGTACATGACTTCTCGCCAGGTCCAGAAGGTGCCGCCGTCGCCGTGGGTGCGGCCGCGCAGGATGCGGTGGAAGGCATGCGAGTGCGCGTTCACTCCGCCGGGCAGGGTGAGGCCGGGGGCCACCTCGGCGCCGGCGGGGGCTGAGGCGATACCGGTCTCGACCGAGCTGAGCGTGCCCGTGTCATCGGAGGTGAGCAGGACGCCGTTGGCCACGGCCCCGTCGACCCATGCGGTCTCGCACCAGAACTGCGTGCTCATCGCGCACCTCCGTTCCCGGCCGCGGAATCATCCGCTGGCCCGACTGCAGAGTCCTCCGCGGAGCCGATCGCGGAATCATCCGCCCGTCCGGTCGGTTCGGTCAGCCCCAGTTCTCGTTCCAGCACTCTGACGAGGGCATCGACCCCGGCCCGCTGATCGTCGACCTCGCAGGCCTCTTCGGGCGCATGCGAGACGCCGGTGGGGTTGCGCACGTAGAGCATCGCCGAGGGCACATGGGCGGCGAGGATGCCAGCATCGTGCCCGGCGCCCGAGGGCAGCAGCGGCGCCTGCGGCAGCACCGAGGTCAGCCGCGAGTTGAGTTCGGCGGTGAAGTGAGTCGTCGGCGAGTAGGACTCCTGCGAGACGGTCACCTGGACACCGGCATCGGCGGCGTGGGAGCCGGCGCGCTGACGGATGGCATCGAGCACCTGCTCGACGACGGCGTCATCGGGGTGGCGGATGTCGAGCCAGAAGCTCATGGCCGAGGCGATGACGTTCGTCCCGCCCGGGTGGATGAGCGTGCGCCCCACGGTGGCCACGGCGCTCGCGTCAGTGGCGGCCGCTAGTGTCGGGATATCCCCGATCACACGGGAGGCCGCGACAACCGGATCGGCACGGTGGCTCATCGGCGTCGTGCCGGCATGGTTGCCCTGCCCTGCGAAGGAGAAGTGCCAGCGGCCGTGGCCGATGATCGAGGAGCCGATGGCCACGGCCTGATCGGTGCGGATCAGACCGATGCCCTGTTCGACGTGGAGTTCGATGAATGAACCGATGCCGGCCAGCCGAGACTGGTCACGCCCGACCCGCTCCGGGTCGAGGCCATAGCCGCGGGCGACCTCGGCGAAGGTGTCCCCAGCCGAGTCCTTGAGCCCGAGTGCGCGTTCGGCGTCGATCGCGCCGGTGAGCAGCCGGGAACCGAGACAGGCCACGCCGAAGCGCGAGCCCTCTTCCTCGGGGAACACGGCCAGAGCGAGAGGCCGCCTGGCCCGTTCGAGCGCGCCGGAGGACTTCAGTTCGTCGAAGGCCGCCAGCGCCGAGGCGACCCCGAGGGGCCCGTCGAACTCACCGCCGCCGGGAACGGAGTCGAGATGGGAGCCGGTGACGACGGCGTTCTCACCGGGCGGGGTGGCCCAGGCCCAGGTGATGCCATTGGCATCGATCTCGGTGTCGAGACCGCGGCGGGCCGCCTCGGCGAGGAACCAGTCACGCAGTTCACGCTCCGTGGCCGAGAAGCCGGGGCGCTGGTAGCCCGGGCCGCGGGCGTCCCGGCCGGTGTCCTCGATCTGCCTCAACAGGGAGACGACATCGCTCATCTCAGTTCACTCCGTTCGAAGTCAGTGGGTGCGGGACCGTCACGTGCTGGCAGCCCCGCGTCGGCATCAGTCCTGGTGGGTCGTCGCCGCAGCGGTCCCCGAGGCCTCGGCAGCCGCCTCGAGGTTGCCCAGGGCCGTGAACTCGGGATCGTTGACGGCCGGTCCACCGCCGGCCGGCTGCCAGGTGCCGGCAGCGGAGGTGACGGTGTGACGGAACTCGGCGACCGCCTCAGCGGCGGCGGTCAACGTTCCGTCCTTGACCTTCGCAATGGTCTCGGCGAGCTCCGGGGACAGGAACCGGTCGGGACCGGGACCGGGCACGGTCTCACGGATGGTCGCGATCACGGCTCCGGTGACCGGGGCCGGGGCGGCCTCGCGCATATCGCAGGCGCGTGAGGCCGCGTAGAGTTCGATGCCGATGACGGAGGCGAGGTTGTCGACGACCTTGCGCAGCTTGCGGGCGGCCGACCAGCCCATGGACACGTGGTCCTCCTGCATCGCCGAGGACGGGATCGAGTCGACCGAGGCGGGAGCCGCGCCCCGCTTGGCCTCGGAGACCATCGCGGCCTGCGTGTAGTGGGCGATCATCAGCCCCGAATCGACGCCGGCGTCATCGGCGAGGAACGGGGTCAGGTCCTGGTTGCGGGTGACGTCCATCATCCGGTCGGTGCGGCGTTCGGACATCGAGGCGACGTCGGCGGCGACGATGGCGAGGAAGTCCAGCGCATGTGCCAGGGGCGCGCCGTGGAAGTTGCCGTTCGAGGAGACCATGCCGTTGGTGAGCACGACCGGGTTGTCGATGGCCGAGCGCAGTTCGCGTTCGGCGACCCCGGTGGCGAAGGCGACGGCGTCGCGGGCGGCGCCGTTGACCTGCGGGGCGCAGCGCATCGAGTAAGCGTCCTGGACGAGGTGGGTGGAATCGCGATGGCTGGCCGTGATGCCGGAGTCGGCGAGCGAGGCGAGCATGTTCGCAGCCGAGGCGGCCTGGCCCTCGTGGGGGCGCAGAGCGTAGTGGAGTTCGGGGGCGAAGACCGCGTCGGTGCCGAACAGTCCCTCGATGCTCATGGCGGCGGAGATGTCGACGGCGGTGAGCAGGTTCTCGAGGTCGGTCAGGGCCATGATGAGCATGCCGAGCATGCCGTCTGTCCCGTTGACCAGCGCCAGGCCCTCTTTCTCGGCCAGAGTGACCGGGGTGATGCCGGCGGCGGCGAGGATCTCATCGGCAGGTCCGGCGACACCGTCGGGTCCTTCGGCCACGCCTTCGCCCATGACGACGAGTGCGCAGGCCGACAGCGGTGCGAGGTCTCCCGAGCAGCCGAGCGAACCGTACTCGTGGACGACGGGGGTGATGCCGGCGTTGAGCAGGTCCACATAGGTCTGGAGCACCTCGGCGCGGACTCCGGCGCGGCCGGTGGCCAGCGTCCGGGCGCGCAGCAGCATGAGTGCGCGCACGACCTCGCGCTCGACGGGGTCGCCGACGCCGGCGGCGTGGGAGCGGATGAGCGATTTCTGCAGCTGGGTGCGCAGTTCGGCGGGGATGTGACGCTGGGCGAGTGCGCCGAATCCGGTGGAGACGCCGTAGACGGGCTTCTCGGCCTGGGCGAGGGCGTCGACGGCCTCGCGGTACTTATTCACCCTGGCCAGGGTGGCCTCGGACAGGGAGACCTTGGCGTCGTGGCGGGCGACGTCGACCACCTGCGCGAAGGTGAGGGTATCGGGGTCGAGATCGATGAAATCGGTCATCAGGAGCCTTTCCTTTATTGCTTGAGGTGTGGAAGTCAGTCGTTCGGACGGTTGTCGGCGATGAGTTCGCCGCCGGAATAGACGCGTTCGACGAGCTGGACGCCGGGCCGGTAGGCCAGATGGCGGCAGCTGGGCGCGTCGAGAACGGCGAGGTCGGCTCGGGCTCCGACGCCGAGGTGTCCGATGTCGCGCCGCTGCAGAGCATTGGCGCCTCCGGCCGTCGCCGCCCACACCGCCTGTTCGACGGTGAAATGCATGTCGCGGACGCCGATGGCGATGGCGAAGGGCACGCTGTTGGAGAAGCCCGAGCCCGGGTTGCAGTCGGTGGCGATGGCCAATCGCACTCCGGCATCGACATACCGGCGGGCGTCGGGATAGGGCTGGCGGGTGGAGAATTCGATGCTCGGCAGCAGGGTGACCACGGTGCCGGCCGCAGCGAGGATTTTGAGGTCCTCATCCGAGGCGAAGGTCGCGTGATCGACGGAGGCGCAGCCGAGTTCGGCGCCGAGTCTGAGCGCCCCGCCCTCGGTGAGCTGGTTCGCATGCAGGCGCGGTTTCATGCCTGCGGCCTTGCCTGCCTCGATGATCCGCCGAGTCTGTTCCTCGGTGAAGGCGCCCTTTTCGCAGAACACGTCGATCCACTTCGCCTTGCCCTCTGCAGCCGGGATGATCTCGTCGATGACGAGGTCGACATAATCGTCCGGGTTCTCCTTGTACTCGGGCGGGACGACGTGGGCGGCGATGAGGGTGGACTCATCGGTGTGCCGGTTGATGATGTCGAGAGCCTGGATCTCATCGTCCAGTGTCAGCCCGTAGCCGGACTTGATCTCGAAGGTCGTCGTGCCCTGACGGCGAGCCTGGTCGAGCAGGTGGACGAGGTTGGCGTCGAGTTCGTCCTCCGTGGCCGCCCGGGTGGCTGCCACAGTGGTGGCGATGCCTCCGGCCGAGTACTTCTGCCCGGCCATGCGGGCGGCGAATTCCTCGGACCGGTCACCGGCGAAGACGAGGTGGTTGTGGCTGTCGACGAAGCCGGGGATGACGGCTCTGCCGCCCAGATCGATGGTCTCGATCGCTGCCAGCTCCCCCACCGAGGTGACCTCGCCGTTGACGATGTCGTCGTCGTTGACCGCAGCGACCTCGGGGCGCGGGGCCGCTGGAGCGCTGCCGTCGACTCCGCCCGGTCGCTCTTCGCCGGCGCCGAAATGCCCAGCGACTGCGGTGTCCGCCTGGGCGGACGGTCCGGACCAGACGACCCGGCCGTCGTCGATGAGCAGCGCGGCATCGGCGATGACGTCGAGCTCGCCGAGGTTGTCGAGGTCGTTGACGACCAGCTCGCTGATCCCGGTGAATAGCTGCATGATGCGTCGGCCCCTTCCGATCGAGAATCCTTCAGTCCCAGTATGGACTGCGTGCTCGCGGCGCAGAACCGCGCGCAAAGATATTCGTCCGATATTTCGGACACCTGGAGCGCGGGGAGCACTTCTGTCCAGAGGCCGCACTCGTGGCAGCGCGCCCCTGCACGCAGAGGTGCAGGGAACGAGGCGCCCGCTCCTGCGCGCCGAGAGCCCACAACTGCTGCGGACACCACGACGGAGCCCGCAGCCGAGCGGTACCCTGGCACCACACATGCCATTCGGCATCGGACCACGGACGAAGGAGACCAACGATGAGCACTGACAGCCGCCTCGGCGCGGGCGAAGACACCGGCAACACACGTTCGCTGGCCGGACGCACGATCATCATGAGCGGAGGCAGCCGAGGGATCGGACTGTCGATCGCACTGCGCGCAGCGCAGGACGGGGCGAATGTGGCGATCGTGGCGAAGACCGCCGAGCCGCATCCGAAGCTCGAGGGGACCATCTACACTGCGGCCGAGCAGATCGAAGCGGCCGGCGGCAGGGCACTGCCGATCATCGGCGACGTCCGTGACGATGACTCCGTCGCCGAGGCCGTCGCCACGACCGCGCAGACCTTCGGCGGGATCGACATCGTCGTCAACAATGCCAGCGCCATCGACCTGTCGACGACGGCGGACCTGTCGATGAAGAAGTTCGACCTCATGCAGTCGATCAACGCGCGCGGCTCGTTCCTGCTCGCCAAGACAGCGCTGCCGCACCTCAAGGCCTCGAACGCCGCACACGTGCTCACCCTCTCCCCTCCGCTCAACCTCAACCCCGCGTGGGCGGGCAAGCACTTGGGCTACACGATGGCCAAGTACGGAATGTCCCTGGTCACGCTCGGGCTGGCCGAGGAGCTCAAGGCCGATGGGGTGGCGGCGAACAGCCTGTGGCCGAAGACGACGATCGCGACGGCGGCGGTGAACAACCTCCTCGGCGGGGCGGAGCTCATGGCCCGCAGCCGCAGGCCCGAGATCGTGTCCGAATCGGCATGGACGATCCTCACCTCGGATCCGCGCGAGGTCACCGGGAACTTCTTCATCGACGAAGAGGTGCTGGGAGCACAGGGCGTAACGGACTTCTCCGTCTACAACCACGACCCGCAGGCCACAGACCTCGAGCTCGACATCTTCCTCGACGAGTAGGCCTCGAGCGGTGGCACTGACGCCGAGAGCTCGGTCCACGACAGAGAGCCCCGTTCGCAACGGAAGCTTCCAGTCGTAGACCGAGCTCTCGGCTCAGGCGCCGCAGCCCCACGCAGCCCGCAGCCCGCTTACTGCGCGGCGGATTCGTCGTCGCGCTGATCGAGCTCCGGGATCATCGGCACACGCTGACCGCGGTCGCGGGCGACCTCGGCGGCACGGTCATAGCCGGCGTCGACGTGGCGGATGACGCCCATGCCGGGGTCGTTGGTGAGCAGACGGGCGAGCTTCTGCGCGGCGAGCTCGGTGCCGTCGGCCACGGAGACCTGGCCGGCGTGGATGGAGCGGCCGATGCCGACGCCGCCGCCGTGGTGAATGGACACCCAGGTGGCACCCGAGGAGGTGTTGACCAGCGCATTGAGCAGCGGCCAGTCGGCCACGGCGTCCGTGCCATCGAGCATCGACTCGGTCTCGCGGTAGGGGCTGGCGACCGAACCGGAGTCCAGGTGGTCGCGGCCGATGACGATCGGGGCCGAGATCTTGCCCTCGGCGACGAGGCGGTTGAACAGCAGACCGGCCTGGTGGCGTTCCTTGTAGCCGAGCCAGCAGATGCGGGCGGGCAGTCCCTCGAACTCGACGTATTCCTGCGCTGCGTCGAGCCACGTGTGCAGGTGCTCGTTGTCGGGGAAGAGCTCCTTGAGCGCGGCATCGGTGACTTCGATGTCCTTCGGGTCACCGGAGAGAGCCACCCAGCGGAACGGTCCGAGGCCCTCGCAGAAGAGCGGTCGGATGTAGGCGGGGACGAAGCCAGGGAATTCGAAGGCGCGGTCGTAGCCGGCCTTGCGGGCCTCGTCGCGGATCGAGTTGCCGTAGTCGAAGACCTCGGCGCCGCGATCCTGGAACTCGACCATGGCGCGCACGTGCTTGGCCATGGACTCCTCGGCGCGGATGGTGAACTTCTCGGCGTCCTGCTCGGCCTCGTCGTGCCAGTCATCGACGCTCACGCCGACGGGCAGGTAGGACAGCGGATCGTGGGCGGAGGTCTGGTCGGTGACGATGTCGACTTCGGCGGCCTCGGGGCGGTCGAGGATCATCGGCAGGATCTCGGCGGCATTGCCGACGAGCCCGACGGACAGTGCCTGCTTGTTCTTCTTGGCCTCGATGACCTTGTTCAGCGCGGTGTCGAGATCGGTCTCGACCTCGTCGAGGTAGCGCTTGCCCTTGCGGCGGTCGAGGCGGGTCTTGTCGACGTCGATGATGAGGCAGGCGCCGCCGTTGAGCGTCACGGACAGGGGCTGCGCGCCGCCCATGCCGCCGCAGCCGGCGGTGATGGTCAGCGTGCCGGCCAGGGTGCCGTCGAAGCGCTTGCGGGCGATGGCGCCGAAGGTCTCGTAGGTGCCCTGGAGGATGCCCTGCGTAGCGATATAGATCCAGGAGCCGGCCGTCATCTGGCCGTACATCATCAGGCCTTCGGCCTCGAGCTCGCGGAAGTGCTCCCAGTTCGCCCAGTCACCGACGAGGTTCGAGTTCGCGATGAGCACGCGCGGGGCCCATTCGTGGGTGCGCATGACTCCGACGGGCTTGCCGGACTGGATGAGGAGGGTCTCGTCGTCCTCGAGGTCGTCGAGGGTCTTGACGATGGCGTCGTAGGCTTCCCAGGAGCGCGCCGCGCGACCGGTTCCGCCGTAGACGACGAGGTCCTCGGGGCGCTCGGCGACCTCGGGGTCGAGGTTGTTCATGAGCATGCGCTTCGGCGCTTCGGTCTGCCAGGACTTCGCGGTGATCTCGGTTCCGCGGTCGGCGCGGATGACCCGGCTCGGGTCGTGCTGGGTGAACGACGGCTTGGTGGTCATGGGGTTCTCCTTGTCGCTGTGTCCGACGAGGCGGACCCAGTGGCCCGCTTCATCGCTGCGCCGAGGGATGTCCTCCCCTGCGCTGTCTGCTCTGACTACACCATCCATTCTGTCGGCTGGGCAGGATTGCGAAAGTGGCTCAAGACAAGTTCTGTCCGATATTTCGGACGGCCCTGGTGCGCGTCCGCTCCGAGGCGCACACTGGATCCACGCCATGGCAGTGCTCGACCGCGACGATGGGTGGGCTCACGCCAGGCGTTCGTGCCCCGCCGGATGAGAACGCTCGCACCCGGCCCCACGAGAATGTTCGCGCCCGCCCTACATGCCCCAACCCGCGAGAAGAGGAACGATGAGCCGCATCGTCTATTCCCTGTCCACCTCGCTCGACGGGTACATCGTCGACGCCGAGGGGCAGTTCGATTGGTCGGTCCCCGACGAAGAGGTCTTCGCTCTCGCCCTGGAGGAGGTGCAGGGACTGAGCGCCCACCTGCTCGGCCGCCGGCTCTACGAGACGATGGTCTATTGGGAGACTGCGGACCGGGACCCGGATCTCGACTTCGCCGAGGCCGGTTTCGGTCGGCTCTGGCGGGCGTTGCCGAAGCTCGTCTTCTCGTCGACGCTGACCGAGGTCGTCGGCAATTCCGAGCTGGCGGCAGAACCCCTCGCCGAGGCGGTCGCGCGCCTCCGCAGCGAACACCCCGATGCCGAGATCGGCATCGGAGGGGCCGGGCTCGCCGCCCAGGCAGCCGATCTCGACCTCATCGATGAGTACCGTATTCGCGTCCACCCGATCCTCGTCGGCGGCGGCACGCCGTTCTTCGCCCACCACGGAAGACACGCGAACCTCGAACTCCTCGAGTCCCGGACCTTCGCCTCGCAGGTCATCTACTTCCGCTACGGCGTCAGACGCTGACGCTGCGCCCGAATCGACCCGACGTTTTCCCACGCGAGGCCCTTCGGCCTGTGCCTCCCACGAGCCGAGCCTCATCGGCCCGCGCGCCTTCGCGTGCCCCAACGCCCGCGGAAGCCTGCAGCCAGATGATTTCGCGTCCGGTCGCGAGCAGGATAACTCGCGTCCGGTCGCGAACAGGATAAGGTGGGAGAAGCTCTCCGGAACCACCGGCCCGCCCTCGCTGATGCACCCGCGGAGGGCCTGAGACAAACTGACGGCAGCGTCACCAGCCGCGGATCGCAGATCACGGCAAATACCCTCCTCACCAAAAGACCGCAGTTATTGTTGCCTGCTTGTGCAATAATCTGTAGCAAGCGTCCGGCTCGCCGAAGATGAGGCCGACCGCTCAGACGCACGAGCCGAGTCCCTGAGAGAAGAACCCGGAGATCGACCATGGAGCTGCAGCAGATCCGCGCCTTCGTCGCCGTGGCCGAGGAACTCCACTTCGGTCGCGCCGCCGAACGCCTGGGCATGGCCCAGCCGCCCCTGAGCCGCACGATCCGGGCGCTTGAGGCCGAACTCGGAGCCTCCCTGTTCCAGCGCACCACCCGCTCGGTCAGCCTCTCACCGGCGGGCAGCGCCCTGCTCGAACCGGCCAAGCACATGCTCGCCACCCAGCAGGCCGCCATCGAATCGGTCCACCGCTCCTCCAGCGGACAGGTCGGCCACGTGCGCTTCGGCTACTCCCATCCCTCCTCGCGCGAGCTCGCCGCCGCCCTCGTCGCAGCCTCGCACGAGAGAAATCCAGGAATCGTCTTCCAACTCGAGTCGACGGTCTACGCCGATGAGGGACTCGAGCGGATCATCGACGGCAGCCTCGATCTTGCACTCGTCCGCTGGCGCCAGCGTCCTCCGCTGATCGGCGGGCGTCCGGTGGCGATCGAACGCCCCTGCGTCGCCATGCCGAGTTCGCACCGGCTGGCTGGCCGGAAGACGGTGAATGTCGAGGAGCTCGCCGACGAACCCTTCGTCCTGCTGCCGGCCCGGCCGAACTCGAATCTCCGCGAGACCGCCATGCGTCTGTGCCTCGACGCGGGTTTCAATCCGCGTGTGATTCAGGAGGCCCCGGACTCCCAGTCGATCTCCGCGCTCGTCGCCGCCGGCATGGGCGTGACGATCACCTTCGACTCGGTCGCCGCCGGCTACGACTCACGGATCTCGGCCGTGCCGCTCAATGCCCCGGACGAGATCACCCAGCTCTACCTCGCGCACCGGCTCGACCACCAGGATGCGGCTCTGGACACCGTCCTCGAAGTCGCCGAGGCAGTGCTGCCGACCGTGCGCTGAGCTCAGGCGCCGACGCCTTCCGACACCTCGGACGAAATCCATACAGCCACCGTTGTATTCATGCAGGCCAGCGCCGAGGATGGCACTCATGAACGCAATGAAGCACCTCCTCGCGGGAGTTCGGGTCGTCGATTTCTCCCGCGTTCTCGCCGGCCCCTACGCCACTGCGATGCTCGCCGATCAGGGCGCCGAAGTCATCAAGATCGAGATGCCCGGTCACGGAGACGATTCCCGACACCTCGGACCCTTCACCGGAACCGGGTCGGCCTATTTCACCGGACTCAATCGCGGCAAGCGCTCCATCGAGGCAGATCTCAAAGATCCTGACCACCATGCTCGCCTGCTTCAGCTCATCGCCGACTGTGATGTCGTCGTCGAGAACTTCCGCCCCGGGGTCGCAGCGAAGCTCGGACTCTCCTACGAGGACGTCAAGGCGATCAAGCCCGATGTCATCTACGCTTCGATCTCCGGCTTCGGTCAGCACGGCACCCAGTCCCAGCGCCCCGCCTACGACACCGTCATCCAGGCGCTGAGCGGTCTCATGGCCTCGACCGGCTTCCCCGATGGTTCGCCCACCCGCGTCGGCGAATCCATCGCCGATGTCTCCGCCGGAGTCTTCGCCGCCTTCGGCATCTCCTCTGCCCTCTTCCACCGTCAGACCACCGGCGAGGGAGCCCACATCGACATTCCCATGCTCGACGTCATGCTCGCGATGCAGCCGACGAACGCCTCGATCCATGCGGCAGGTTCCGCTCCGGCCAGGGTCGGCAATCGCCATCCCGTCTCGGCCCCCTTCGACACCTACCGGGCCGCCGATGGTCTCATCGTCATCGCCGTGGCCAACGACCGGCTCTTCGGAGTCCTCGCCGACTCCCTCGACAAACCCTCCCTTCCCGCCGACCCTCGCTTCGCCACGGATGCGCAGCGCTCGGCCAACGACGAAGCGCTGCGCACCGAGATCGAAGAGTTCACGACGGGCCACACCGTCGACGAGCTGTGCACGATCTTCGACGCCGCCGGGGTCCCGAACTCCCCCGTCCTCGACTACGCCGAGGCTCTCGACGGCCCGATCGGCGCAAGCCGGGATCTCGCCGTCGAGGACGAACGCACCGGGCACGCCTACCTCGGCCATCCGCTCCTCGTCGACGGAGTCCGGCCCGCGTCCACGCTGCCGGCGCCCCGCCTCGGCGAACACAATGCCGACTTCAGCGCCGCACCCCGGCACTGACCCCTGCCCGACCCCACGGGCACTCTCCGACCGAGCCGCCTCGGCGTCGCCCCTCCCTGCCTCCGCCCTCATACCGCACACGATCACCACACCCTAGGAGCACCCATGGCCTTCGACATCACCGCCGACGAACAGGAGATCCTCGACGCCGTCACCCGGATCAGCACGGACGTCCTCGCCCCGCAGGCAGCCGCCACGGATGCGGACGAGCGCGTCGCCGATGAGACGCTGCAGACACTCGCCGAGGTGGGGGTCATGGGGCTCAACCTGCCCGAGGAGTTCGGCGGGCCGGGCGTGGGTTCGGCGGCGATGAGCCAGATGGTCGCTGCGGTGACCGAGGCCTGCGCGTCGACGGCGTCGATCGTGACCGCACAGTTCCTCGCCACCGATTCGATCCTGCTCGGCGGGACCGATCGCCAGCGGCAGGATTGGCTGCCGCGAGCCGCCGCCGGAGAGGTGATCGGGTCCTTCGGGCTGACCGAGCCGGGCGCCGGATCGAATCCGGCGGAGATGTCGACGAAGGCCACCCGCGTCGAGGGCGGCTGGCACATCAAGGGCACGAAGTGCTTCATCACGAATGCCGGTTTCGCGGACTTCATCGTCGTCTACGCGAAGACGGACACGGAAGCCGGGCACAAGGGGATCAGCGCCTTCATCGTCGATACGAAGGAGGCCCGGGACGGACTGAGCTTCAATCCTCCGGAGAAGACCATGGGCCTGCGCGGCAGCCCGGTCTACGAATTCGTCATCGATGCCGTCGTTCCCGCCGATGCGCTGCTCGGTGTCGAGGGCGAAGGCTTCACCACAGCGATGCGGGTGCTCGACCGCGGTCGCATCGAGGTGGCGGCGATGAGTCTGGGCATCTCCAAGGCCGCGCTCGATGCGGCAGTCGCCTGGGCCGGTGAGCGCAGGATCAACGGCAAGCCGCTGAATCGCCTGCAGGGCATCGCCTTCAAGCTCGCCGACATGTACACGAAGTACCGTTCGGCGTGGCTGCTGACGATGGACGCCGCCGAGCAGCGCGACGCCGAGGTGGACTTCACCCTCTCGTCGGCGACGGCCAAACTCGCCGCTTCCGAGGCCGCCGCCTTCATCGCCGACGAAGCCCTGCAGATCCACGGCGGCTACGGCTTCACCAGGGACTTCCCGCTCGAGCGATACGTCCGCGATGCGCGGATCTACCGCATCTACGAAGGCTCCTCGGAGATCCAGCGCACCATCATCGCCCGTTCGCTGTCGAAGTAGGCGGCGGGGGTCAGGCCTCGCAGACGTTCGGGGCAAGGGCCCACCTCGGCGCGAGGGTCGGGAACGTCGGGCCCCGGCGCGGGGATCGCACGCGTCGGGCCGCCTCGGCGAGACGTCTCGGCGAATGATCCTGAGGGAATCTATTGTTGGACCTCGCCGATATTTCCGATATCTCGGACGGAAAGAGTGATGTGGACCTCGTACCAGCGTGCGCTGCGGTGCCACACTGTTCCTGATTCATAAGTTCAAAGGAGAAATTCATGGCTGGTACATCCAGTTCGGGGATCGAAAAACGGTCCATCGAGATGGTGCCCGACGCCGAGCGACACGGGACACCGAAGTCCCAGTTCACGCTGTGGTTCGGGGCCAATACGCAGATCACCGCGATCGTCGACGGCGCCCTTGCCGTCGTCTTCGGCGCTGACGCACTGTGGGCCATCGTCGGCCTGCTCATCGGCAATATCATCGGCGGCATCGTCATGGCTCTGCACTCGGCACAGGGTCCGCAGCTGGGTCTGCCGCAGATGATCTCCTCGCGCGCCCAGTTCGGCATCATCGGCGCGATCATTCCGCTCGTGCTCGTCGTGCTCATGTACATCGGCTTCGCGTCGACCGGCGCAGTGCTGTCCGGCCAGGCCGTCAACCTCATCATCGGCGTCGAGACCCCCGCCGTGGGCATCGTCATCTTCGGCGCGCTCACCGCGCTGGTGGCGCTGCTGGGCTACAAATACATCCACGTGCTCGGTCGGATCTCCTCGGTGACCGGTCTGCTCGGGTTCCTGTTCATCACCTACTGTGTGCTCACTCAGGTCGACGTGCCCGGGCTGATCTCGCACTCTAGCTTCGCGTTCCCCGCGTTCCTCTCAGCGGTCGCCCTGTCGGTGGGCTGGCAGCTGACCTACGGGCCTTATGTCGCCGATTACTCGCGCTACCTGCCGCGCTCGACCCCGGCGTCGAAGACCTTCTGGTTCACCTTCGGCGGCTCGGTCATCGGTTCGCAGTGGTCGATGACGCTGGGAGCTCTCATCGGCGCCGCCGCCATGACGGAGTCGGGCAACCGCTTCGTCGACAATCAGGTCGGCTATGTCGGAGACATCGTCGGCGGCGGGGTCTATGCGCTGCTCATCTTCATCGTCATTCTGCTGGGCAAGCTGACCGTCAACACGCTCAACGCCTACGGCGCATTCATGTGCACGCTGACGATCCTCACCTCGTTCGGCAACAAGGCGACCATCCGCCGCTGGACCCGGGCGGTCTTCGTCATCGGCATCGTCACGCTGACCGTCCTCGTCGCCCTGCTGGCCTCGGCGGACTTCCTCGCGAACTTCAAGAACTTCGTGCTCGCCCTGCTCATGGTCTTCACCCCATGGAGCATCATCAACCTCACCGACTACTACCTGATCTCGAAGGACCGCTTCGACATCCCCGCCTTCTACGACCGCCACGGACGCTACGGCAACTGGAACTGGCGCGCGCTGCTCTCGTATGGAGTGGGCGTCGTCATCCAGATCCCGTTCCTCGCTCAGTCGTTCTACACCGGCCCGCTCGTTGCGAAGCTCGGCGGCGCGGACATCTCGTGGCTCGTGGGCATCGTCGTCACCTTCGTGCTCTACTACGTCCTCATCCGCAATCACGGCGTCGCCCCGAAGGAGACGATCTACCCCGAGGTGGAGGAGCTCGAACGAGCCTGATTCCCGGCGGTCGGCTGCTGGGGGCCGCCGGCCCTGCCGCCACTGCCTCGTCTGCAAGAGAATCATCGACGCCTTGGGGCCCGTTTCCGACACGGAGACCGGCCCCGAGGCGTCGATGCTCGTTTCGCGGCCGTCGCCTGTGCGCCTCGGCGGGCGGCTCCGACTGGATCTGCAATGGCGCATCTCAAGAAACCCCGAGGTTACCAATCGGTTTTACTATCAAGTAATATCAGTGACGCCCGTCACCATACGGGCACCGCACCGCGGGTGGCCTCGCCGACGACACCCCTGTCACGCTGGTCCGCACCGCCGCTGTCAGCACCTTCTCACTGACGAGACGCACGACCTCAATGCAGAGATCCACGACAGAACAGGACACATGCCTATGCGCACTCCCACAGACACGCCTGCAACCAGCAGCCTCCGCCCGCGCCGTCGGCTCGGGCCGGCCAGCGCGCTCGGAGCCGCGGCCCTGACCAGCCTCGCGCTTGCCCTCGGTCCGAGCGCGACGCCGGCACAGGCGACCGAACTCGTTCCGCAGACCGAGGCCGAGGCCGAAGACCTCGTCGAAGACCGCCAGGCCGAGGACTCCAGCTCCCTGAACGAGAGCAATGTGCCCGACGGCATCAGCGTCGAAGAAGCGCGCGCCGCCGTCGACAAGTCCGACGAGATCACCACTGCCGACATCGAGTACGCCGCGGCTCTCGAGGACCTGCCCTCCAATGACGTCCCCGAAGACTTCTACAAGACACCGGACCAGCTGCCGGATGAGAACGGCGCCGTGGTCAAGCAGTCGCCGTCGACGTTCTACCTCGACCCGGTCAAGCTCATCAAGCACAACGCGAAGACCACGGCGTTCATGTACAAGACCACCGACGAGCAGGGCAATGCGCGTGCCGCCACCGCCACACTGCTCACCCCCGAAGGGGCAACAGGGACTGCGAAGGATGCGGTCGTCCTCTCCCCGGGGACGCAGGGCACTGCCGACAAGTGCGCCCCGAGCCGACAGATGAGCATGGGCACCGAATACGAAGGCATCTCGGTCACCTCCGCATTGGCGGCGAAGCATCCGGTGATCGTGGTCGACTATATGGGCCTCGGCACCGAGGGCACGCACCACTACCTCAATCGCGTCGAAGAGGGACGGTCCGTGCTCGACGCGGCCAAAGCGGTTCAGAATGTCGAGGGAAGCGATATCAACGCTGATACGAAGCTCCAGCTGCGCGGCTATTCACAGGGCGGCCAATCGACTGCCTCGGCCATGGAGCTCGCCGAGGACTGGGCGCCCGGTCTCAACATCGCATCCGCCTCGGCGGGGGCCGTCCCAGCAGACCTGTACGACGCCGTCTCCAAGCTCTCCAGCGTATATACGGCGTTCCTCCTCTACGGCATCGACACCTTCGCCGAACAGAGCGGAGTCGAGCTCTCCGAGCACCTCAACCAGAAGGGGCTCGACGCCGTGGAGAGCGCCTCGAATCAGTGCACGATGGAGGCTCTTGTGAGCCACGCCTTCACCGACACGAGCACGCTGACGAAGGACGGCAGCTCATTCCAGGAGCTCGTCGACGAAGAGTTCCGACCGATCATCGACAAGCAGCTCCTGGGGAAGTCATCGATCCCCGACGTCCCCGTCCTCGTCAACCACAGCCGACTCGATGACGTGGTCCCGTTCGAGCAGGGACGCGATCTCGCCTCGACGTGGTGCAAGGCCGGCAACCGTGTGGCCTTCGAGGACAATCTCGGACCCACACACGTCGGCGGCTACGTCGTCTCGCTGCCCCGAGTCGAGGCCTTCACCGATCGCACGTTCGCCGGCAAGGCTCCGCTCGACAGCTGCTGGCGGCTCTGAGCGAGTCGGCAGCCTGAGCAGCTTCTCGCGGAGGCTCGCGCGGCTCTACATCGGCGCGAGCCTCCGCCACGGCAGCAGCTGCTCGACCGCGGCGGCGACCTCGAAGGCCCGCCGGTCATCGTAGGGATGGGCGATGATCTGCACGCCGGTGGGGATCCCGCAGCCGACGAGACCCGAGGGCACATTGACGATCGGCACCCGATTGCAGATGTTGAACGGCATCGTCATGTGCGCCTGCCAGTAATGGTCGAGGCGCAACCCTCCGACGTCACCGTCCGAACCGTCCCGGCCGATACCGGTCGCATCGATCGTGATCCCGTCGAGGTAGCTGGCGTCGGCTTCCAACCCCGCCACCGCCGAGGTGGGCGCCAGGAGAACATCGAACCCGTCCATGGCGGCGGCCAGCTCGGCCTGGATCTGCGCCTCCATCGCGAGACCGTCGTACTGCGAGCGTCGCGCTGCCACAGCCTCGGCGTCGTCCATGAACCGCAGTGTGTAGTCGGCCAGAGTGTCCTCGTGCCCACGGGTCGCCGCCCGCATCCCCGGGGCGAGGATATTGCCGAAATGAGTGAACGCCGCTTCGAAGATCCGTTCGGCCGTCCATGGCATCTCGATCTCTTCGACGATCGCACCGGCGGATCCGAGCGCCGAGGCGACCGCGCGGGTATTGGCGATGATGTCCTCCCCGACGGGGAAGTCCCCCAACCGCAGACACAGCGCGATCCGCCGGCCGTGCAGGCTTTCGACCACCTCGCCGGAGGCGGCATCGAAGCCGTCGAGGAATCCTGACGAATCGATCGTCGCATGGTCGCTGGCATCTAGCCCGACCATGACTCGCGCGAGCAGGGCGGCATCGGCCACGGTGCGCGCCACCGGCCCGTCCCCGCGGTACCAGTCCGCAGCCAGCGGCTGCGCCCCGGGGACCCGGCCGTACGGAGCCTTGAAGCCGACGGTGCCGGTGAAGGCGGCCGGCAGCCTCGTCGATCCGGCGATGTCCGAGGCCGTGGCCAGAGGAGCGAAGCCGGCGGCGAGCGCCGCACCCGATCCGCCCGACGACCCGCCCGGCGAGAGCTCGAGGTTCCACGGATTGCGCGTCACACCCCACATCGGTGAGTGCGTGATCGTCGCGCAGCTGAACTCCGGCGACGTCGCGCGGGCATGGACAGCCCCTCCTGCTGCGCGGATGCGGGCGATGATCGCCGCGTCCGCCTCGGCGATGGTGTCGCGTTCGTGGATGAGGCCTTGAGTCAGCTCGCGGCCTGCCAGGGCGTGCTTCTCCTTGGCGATCACGGGCAGTCCGAGCAGCGGACGGGTGGCGGCCGCCTCGGCGAGGTCGTCATCGGTGGCATTCGCGTAGAAGCGCTCGGCCTCCTTCGCCGAGGTGACCGCCTCCTCGACGACCTCGGTGACCGCATTGACCCGCTCGTCCTCGGCGGTGATGCGACCGATGTGCGCAGCGAGATGGTCGACAGGGGAGAGTTCCTTGGCACGGAACCGCGCGAGTGCCTCGGTGGCGGACAGGGTCCAGGATTCGGCGGCTGAGTTCATGAGATCACCTCGGCGTGAGTTCGACAGTCGGGCCCGGAACGGGCGTTGCTCATACGGTATCGCTCGACCGCGGCTCGGCGACGGAGCGTCCCACCGCTGCGATGAAGTCCTGCTGTGGTGGTGGGGCCGCTCCGTCGCAAAGAATCCGCTCTGCGCTTCAATCGACATCGATCCGCGTCAGTGCCGACGAGTAGAGTCGCCGTCAAATCGACCCTGAATGAATCATTTGCCTTGATCTGCACTTCAAACGCCAACGAAGCCGTTTCGAATCGAATGATTTTCGAAGTTTCTATTGTTTTATCCAACTTGACCGTCTAGAATGAGAACAAGAGACCTTCAACGACGAACGGAACTCGCCAGCGATGACCTTCACCCCCGACCGCAAGCGACGCAAGTCAGGAAAGCGCGACCGTCGTGCCGCCGCTGACTCGCGCAGCGGAGCGAGCAGAAGGCCGCCGATCAATTCGAGCCCCGCGGATTTCACCGACCTCCCGCCCTGCGCTGCTCAAGAATCCGCGGACAACGCACTCGTGCAGCCCGAAGCCGAGTCACCGCGCCCTGCATCTCTGGCGGAACAGCTCAAGTCAGCCGGACTCGACCTCAGCGACCACTGCCTCGCCGAGATGTTCAACGCCCTTGACCCTGTGCCGACCGACGACGCCCTATCGACCGACGACAAAGAATCACGCGACGATACATCGGCTGCCGACGGCGAGCATCCGACCGAAGCCGTCGAACCAGCGTTCTCCGCCGAGGCTGAGCCGAATGCACAGACGGGTTCGACTGCACACACAGATCCGACCGCACAGTTCGAAACGAATGAGCAGACCAGCTCAACCACGCAGCCCGAAACCGCCGAGCCTGCGAACGCGATCACCGGAAGCAGCAACGGCACAGCTCCCGTCGCTGCTCAGTCCGAGGCTGGAGACGATTCTCAGCGACCCGCCTCGCAGCACCCGATCCTCACCGACGCAGCTTGGAACGACCTCGTCGCGACCGCTCCCGAGATCACTGACTCGATCGCCTCGCTGACCGGACTGGTCGGAGCGCTTCGGGCATTCGACCGGCCGATGGGGCCGAGCGAGGCCCTGCAGGTCATCGATGGCGCGGAGGCACTGCGTCGGATCAGTGAGTCCCTGTCCACTTTGGCGCTGGCCGTCTACGAACGCGTCGGCACGCCCGCAGACAGTGGCGCCAAGTCGACCAAGGCGCTCATCCAGGAACGCCTCAATCTCTCGGGTCGAGAAGCGAATCGCCGCGCAAAGCTGGCAGAGAATCTTGGGGGACGTGTCGCCCTCGATGGCCAACCGCTCGAGCCCGAGCACCCACTCGTTGCCGAGCAGCTCCACCTCGGCACCCTGCCGGCCGAGCATCTCACTGTCATCGAAGACTGCCTCAAGGCGCTGCCCGCGTGGGTGGACCAGGAGACGAAATCCCGAGTGGAATCCGACCTCGTGAAGTACGCGGCGTCGGTGACTGTCAGCGAGCTCCGCGACATCTTCCGTCGGATGCTCGCTCTTATCGACCCCGACGGTGCGGAGCCGCTCGACCCCAGCGATCGTTCCGCCTATTTCGTCACCGCCCGTCCCAAACGCAACGGTGACTGGAGGCTGGAGGGCGTCCTCGATCCCGTAGCGGGATCCGAGCTTCATGGGCTGCTGACATCGCGGATCCAATCCGGCAAAGGCAATACATCGAGCACAGCGGGAGCAGGGCCCACGAACGCCGCGGCGGCCGTTGCCGAGGGCGAAGACGCTCCAGCATTCGCCCCGAACGCCGGAGTCGGTCAGGCTCGCGGCGAGGAACGGTTCGAACCGATCGACGCCGTACTCGCCGGAGACCGTTTCGATGCACCCCCGTGGGCCGTCGTCGAGGCTGCCGGTGAGGCCGAGGCCGATAGGGCCGATTCCGACCGTTCCATTCCTGCCGGTCACGGTGTCCGCGCCGACGGTGCGGCCGTTGATCTCATGAGCGAGCAGCCCGGCGCGAGGGTCTGGATCTACGAGCGTTTCGCCACTCTCATCTCGCGCATCAGCATGAAGGAAGCTGCCAAGGGTTCACCTTATGCTCTCGTCGTCACAGCCAAGGCGTCTGATGTCGCCGACGGCACCGGCGAAGCCACCACAGGCTCCGGCGACCGCTTCCCGATGGGCGACATCACCCGGCGCGGCCTCAACGGCACGGTCTTCTTCCATTTTATGGACGAAAAGGCTCGCACGGTGGAAGTCTGCACGGATCAGCGCTTCGCCAATAAGAAGCAGACCGCGATCGTCACCGCCCGGGATCGCGGATGTGTGTTCCCCGGCTGCGACGCACCAGCGGGATGGTGCGACGTGAACCATGTCGTGCCGTACGCCAGGGGCGGTGAGACCGACATCAACAACATGTGCCTGCTCTGCTCCTATCACCACCACCTCATGGACCGCTCCGACTGGGAAGTCCTCATGCTCACTGACGGGCGGCCGGCCTGGCGCCCGCCGGAGAGCATCGACCCCGCTCGCGCTCTCATCCTGCACTCACGGTTCATCACCGACGACATCATCGACGGTCTCTTCGGCACGTAGCCCTGCTCGGTCGCTCAATGGCACCGTTGTGTCTTCATCTCGGGTGAGTACGCAGGGCGCAATCTGCGCCCACAATCACAATCTGCGTCCGCACCGCAGTCTGGCCCCACGGCCGCCGCCCTGCCGACCATATTTGGTCCATGCTTCAGGACGCGAGCAGATGCATGAGACGCGAAAAGACGCAGCCGCGCACTGAAGCCGGTGCGAAATATGGCCAGTCGGCCTCACAGCGCGAGCGGGCACGCCGTCACCGAAAAGGATCCGTGACTTCGCTCAGCTCGGCGAGCAGCCGGCGCAGCGTGTCGAATGACCCGTCCCCGAGGTGGCTCCTCCATTCATCTTCAACCTCGGCCTCCGACCGACGGGCAACAGCGATGACCTCATACCCTCGGTCAGTGATGGTGATGAGCTTGGCACGTCCGTCCTCGGGGTCGGGCGAACGTCGCAAGAAGCCACCTGTGATGAGTTCGTCGACGAGGTAGGCAGCACTCTGCTTCGTCAGCTGCGCAGACTCAGCGAGCTCGGTCAGTCGTGAACCCTCGGGGCTCACTCGCTCGAACAGCCGTGCCTGCGACAGGGTGATCGTGTACCCGGCTGCTTCGACGGCGGCCATCGACCGCATCTCCGTTTGCCGGTAGGCGAGGAAGGCCAGCATCCCGAGGCTCGGCTGCCCGCTCGGACGGGACTGCCGGTCTGAACCCGACTGCGCGCTCTGTTCACCCATCAGCATTCCCCCACTGCTCGAAACAGCTCTTGTGCCGCTTTACTGCGGCTCTTATAATAGTCAGACTATCTGACTACTATTGTTCATTCCACCGCCCTCACCGATCACTCGAAACCTGAACCGGGCCGCCCCACGCAGACGGGCCGTCCCATACAGACGGTCCATCCCACGTAGACGGTCCGCCCCACGCAGACGGGCCGTCCCATGCGGACGGTCCATCCCACACAGCATCCCACACAGATGGAACGCCCTTCACAGAGGAGAAAGCATCATGGACGATGCACTGTGGTCCACCGTCGAAGCCGAACGCCTCAGCCTGGCCGATACGCTCGACTCACTCACTCCCGAGCAGTGGACGACCCAGTCCCTGTGCTCCGAATGGAGCGTGCGGGACGTAACAGCGCACTTGGCCATGACACCGACCGCGCCCACATTGGGACAGATCATCGTCGGCCTCATCCGCTCCCGCGGCGACATCTGGGCCTTCGGCCGGGACCTCGCCCGCGACTACGCACACCGCCCCACCGAGGAGATCATCACTGAACTCAGGCGCACCGCCGCCGCCCGGCATCTGCCGCCGCTGACCAGCCCGGACAATGCGCTGCTCGATGTCCTCGTCCACGGTCAGGACATCGTCCGCCCTTTGGGAATGACTCGCGCCATCCCCACGTCCGCGGGCCTCGCCGCGCTCCACCACGCCTGGTCGATGGGCTGGCCCTTCCACGCACGACGACGCCTGCGCGGCATCCGGCTCACCGCCACGGACGCGGACCTCATCGTCGGATCGGGCGTACCAGTCGAGGGCCGCCTCGGCGATCTGCTCCTGCTCGTCACTGGTCGCACCGAAGCAGCGCTGCCGCACCTGTCCGGACCGGGAATCTCTCTGCTCAATTCACCACCTCTCTTAAGGAAATGATCATCATGGTCGCCATCATCACCGCACTCGGGGCCTTCTGGCTCGGCTGTCTGCTCCGCTCGAGGTTGGCCGCCCATCTCATCTATGCCGTCGCCTATCTGTGGGCGTTCGTCTTCCAGACTCTGTACCTGTTGCTGGCCAGCCTCGAAGGAGGCAGCGACCCGGCGTTCTCCCCGGGCACGTTCCCCTTGGAGTACGGTCTGGTCACCCTCGGGGTGCTCGTCATCGGCTTCGCTCTGGTCGAGGCCGGCCACCGGCTGCGGACCCGACTGCGTCACCGCCGGAGCCTCCGCGCGGAAGGGACGGCGGACGGCGGGCTGGCGACTGCATAAGGGATTCTCAGTCGTCGCAAATAGACTGAGTCCATGCCTGCAGTTCCCACGAGCGCAACGCTCGCCGACACCGCCCTGCCGCACGACATCTCGGCGGCGATCCCGAGTCCGAGCATCTCGAGCTTCCAGCTCGGCCCGCTGACGATCCACTTCTATGCGCTGTGCATCCTCGTGGGCATCATCATCGCGATCGTCCTGACCAATCGCCGTCTGACCGCACGCGGAGTCGAGGACTGGCAGGTGCTCGACATCGCGACCCTGGCCGTGCCGATGGCCATCGTCTTCGCCCGCATCTACCACGTCATCACGCACTACACGGACTACTTCGGCCCTGGCCGCAACCCGTGGAACCCCTTCGAACCCGGATCCGTGTGGGCGATCTGGGAGGGAGGCATCGCGATCTTCGGTTCGCTCATCGGCGGCACCCTGGGCGCTTGGATCATGTGCCGCCGGCTCGGCCTCAAGCTCACGACGCTGCTCGATGCCCTCGCTCCCGGCCTCATCCTCGCCCAGGCATGCGGACGCTTCGGCAACTGGTTCAACCAGGAACTCTTCGGCCTGCCGACCACCCTGCCCTGGGGGCTCGAGATCGATCCGGGCAATCCGGCGATCCCGCTCGGCACTCCCCCGGGCACTCTGTTCCACCCGACGTTCCTCTACGAGGTCATCTGGAACAGCCTCGGCGCTCTGGTCCTGCTCTACCTCTCTCGCCACATCTTCTTCCAGTGGGGACGGCTCTTCGCCGTCTACCTCATGTGGTACGGCGCCGGCCGCATCGTCTGGGAGTCCATCCGCCTCGACCCCAGCTTCGTCATCCTCGGTCTGCGCACGAACGTCTGGGGCGCGATCGGAGCCGTGGCGCTGGGCGTGGCCATCATGCTCGTGCAGTGGAAGCGCCACCCCGAACCCGAGGAATCACCGTTCATCAAGGGACGTGAACCGCAGCCGGCCGAATCCTGAGACTCACCCTCGTCGAGGCGGCTCCCCCACGAGCGCCGTCACCTGGATCATGAGGGATCCGGGCCAGACCGTGGAATCCGGCCAGACCGTCCTTCACCTGGATCGGGTCACGGACGGAATTCAGCTCCGCTCCGCCTCCGATCGCGCGGCTCCTTCGGGATGGTCCGTGGTGCTCACAGAGGGTGCCTGCGACGCATTGTCGTCGGCTTCCGATGCATGGTCCGAAGACGGCGCGAAATCTAGGGACTCCCCGTCTTCGACGACGAGCTTGATCTGGGAGGTATGTGCGATATCGCCGTTCTCGATCGCTGTTCTGACGACGTCTTCCTTCTCATCGGGGATGACAGGGATCTCTTCTCCGTCGCAGTCGACGAATTTGCCGTCGATGAAGCAGTCGCCCTCACGAAGGTCCTTGAGATTGGTCGGAGTGAGGTACCGGATCGGTTTCGCCGCGAATACCGAGGGATCCTTCGAATTGCCGGCAGTGAACTCGTTGAACAGCAGATTGAGCAGGACAGCCATGATCGCCGCCGAGGAGATACCGGAATGGAACACCACTTGGAACCAGTTCGGGAATGCATCGTAGACGTCCGGCTTCATCACCGGCAGCATCGCGAAGGCCAGTGAGGACGAGACGATGATGAGATTCATATTGCCTTCGAAGCTCACCGTCTTCAGGCTGCGAATGCCCGATCCGGTCACGGTGCCGAAGAGGATGAAGCCTGCGCCGCCGAGCACGGGCATCGGCACAGCGGCGACGACTTCGCCGAGGAATGGGATGAGTCCGAGTGCGACGAGGATGACGCCACCGGCCGAGACGACGAATCGGGACGTGATCCCCGACAGTGCGACCAGTCCCACATTCTGCGCGAATGCCGACTGAGTGAACGAACCGAAGAACGGGGCGATGGTCGAGGACAGCATGTCCGCCCGCAGGCCGTTGGCCACTCGCTTCGAGTTCACCGGAGTTCCGACGATCTCGCCGACGGCGATGATATCGGCTGCGGTTTCGGTTTTGATGACGAGGATGACGATGAGCATCGACAGGATTGATGCGATGTCGAAAGTCGGCACTCCGAACGGCAGAAGCGCCGGCAGAGCCACGGGGGCGGAGGAACCGATCTCGGAGAAATCGGCCTTGCCCATCAGCGCTCCGATCGCAGTGCCGAGGACGAGGCCGATGAGTATGGACAGTCGGGAGATCGTTGCGGATCCGACCTTGCTGAGCAGAAGGATGATGCCGAAGGTGATGAATGCCAAGAGGATATTGCTGATCGAGCCGTATCCGGCTGCTTCTTCGTCCCCGCCCATCGCCCAATCAGCAGCGGTGGGGATGAGGGTGAGGCCGATGGAGGTGATCACCACGCCGGTGACCACCGGCGGGAAGAACCGGATGATCTTGGCGAAGAAGGGCGCGATGACGAAGCCGATGATGCTGGCGACGATGATCGAGCCGAAGATCGAGTTGACGGTCCCGCCACCCTGCAGGATGGCCAGCATGGTGGCGACGCCGGCGAATGACACGCCTTGGATGAGGGGAAGCTTTGAACCGATGAAGCCGAAGCCGATGCTCTGGATGAGTGTGGCGAGGCCGCCGACGAACAGGCTTGCCGTGACCATCTGTCCGCTTTCGGCGGGGGAGAGACCGGCCGCCCCGCCGATGATGATGGGCACGGCGATGATTCCGCCGTACATGGTGAGCACGTGCTGCAGGCCGTAGGCGAACTGCTGCGGCAGCGGCAGCCAGGCATCCTCGGGCCGGTCGGAATCCGGCGGAAGCGAGTTGAGACGGCGTTTCGTGGACTTCTGTGTCATCGATAGAACTTTCCAGGAGGGTTTCTCAGCAAGGGGCTCAGACTCACCTACGTCGCTGCGGCTACGCGTCGAACCTCTTATCTTTTTCGTATCGTGGATCACATTTTCCAGAAAATGTAATCCTGATCACCCTCTTCCCTTTTCACGTCCAAGTCAAATCTGACTCTTCGGTAACCGGGCCTGCGACCCACCTCGCCGAGGCGGCCCCGCTCAGCTCTCGATCCACTCCTTGAGCCGGCCGAGACCGGTCGTGATCGCGGACTCGTCGATGCCCGAGTAGGCCAGTCGGATATACGACCTCTCCTCCCCCGGCTGCGGGGCCCCGAAGTGCTCACGCGTGCAGAAGGAGACTCCTGTGGCGTGCAGCGCCTCGGTGGAGAAGTCCGCCAAGGTCGAGATCCCCTTGGCGGCCATCGCCTCGGTGACGTCGGGGAAGACGTAGAACGTCGAACCCGGCGTGGCCACACTCATGCCGGGGATCTCGTTGATCAGGCGGCAGGTGGCATCGCGACGCTTGCGAAGCACCTCGAGCATCTGCCCCACCGGCCCCTGCGGTCCGCGCAGCGCCGCGATGCCCGCCCACTGCACGTACTGGTTGGTGCAGGATTCGTCGTTGGTGTTCATCGTCGAGATCGCCTCGGCGACGGCTTTCGGAGCCACCGCGCACCCGAGCCTGGATCCGGTCATCGCGTACTTCTTCGAGAACGTGTAGAGGATGACGGTCCGCTCACGCATTCCCGGCAGCGCGGCGATGGACTGCGAGCGTCCCTTGTAGCGCATCTCGAAATAGGCTTCATCGGAGAGCACCCACAGGTCGAATTCCTGCGCGATGGCGGCCACGGCTTCGCGCTCGGCCGGAGTCGACTCGGCCGAGATCGGGTTCTGCAGGTCGTTGTAGATGATCGCCGTCGTGTTCTCGTCGATCGAGGCCCGCAGATGGTCGAGGTCGATGGCGAAGCCGCCCTCGGTCGGCACGTATCGGTAGGGCAGTGCGGTGCCGCCGAGGTATTCGATCTGGGATTCGTAGATCGGGAACCCGGGATTCGGATAGAGCACACCGTCGCCGGGGTCCATCACGGCTTGGAGGAACTTCGTGATCACGGGTTTGCCCCCGGTGGTCACGACGACCTCGGCGGGGTCGATCGTGATGCCGCGCCGCGAACCGATGTCATCGGCCAGGGCCTCGCGCAGCTCAGGGATGCCGGGACCGGGGCAGTAACCCGTCTTGCCGTCGCGGATGGCCTGCTCGATCGCCTCGACGATGTGGCCGGCCATAGGAAAATTGAGATCGCCGAGGTGGAACGGGAAGACCTCGTTCCCCTGTGCCTTCCACTCGGCGGCGGCCTGGGCAACACGGAACGCGGTCTCGGTGCCGAGGTTGTCCAAGCGGCGAGCAGTCTTCATCGTCGGCTCCTTCGAATGCGCGGGCGTGCGGGGTCCGACAGCGATCCCGGCGCAGGGTTCACAAGGGTCTCCTGCATTGGGTTCAGAGGCGGACCTCGTCGGCCGAGACGGCCTTATCCCACACCTTAGGGGACTTCGTGGTGCACCGACAGAGTCACCGGCCGATCAGCGGCCGGACTGGTCGCCAACTCCGCACAGGCGACCGGCCCCGCAGCGTACCTCTCGCCGCGGGGCCGGCAGACCCGGGTTCGGCCGATGCGCCCGAGCGGGCTCAGGAGTTCTTCCAGGCGCTCCAGGCCGCATAGCTGCCGTCGAGTTCGGCGACGTCATGGCCGGCCCGTCGCAGCGTGCTCGCCGCGACCGAATTGCGCACGCCGGTCTGGCAGTAGGTGACGAATGTGCCTGAGTGGGGCAGCTCGTCCTGGTGCCACAGGACACGTCCGGCGCTGAGTTGCTGGGAGCCGGGAACGTGCCCGTCGGCGTGCTCGGTCTTGTTCCGCACATCGACCACACCAGCGGCGTCGAAGCTGTCGAGGTCTTCGGGGCGCACGACCTGCGGGACTGTCGTCGGCAACCCGTCGATGCCTGTGACAAAGCTGCTGACTTCGTCGATGCCCACACGCAGAAGGCGATCGCGGATGTCTTCTGCCGCGTCCTGATCGTCGGCCAGGATGAAGATCGGCCGGGTGTCGGTCTCGGGGTCGATCGCCCAGGCGCCGTGACTGGCGATCTTGCCGGGGTTGGGCAGATTGATGGCGTTGACGACGCTCGCCTCGTGGACCTGCTCGACGGGTCGGGTGTCGATGAAGGTCACCGAGTCGGCGCTGACCTCGGGCGCCAGATCGGCGGTATCCGCCTCGGGCAGCGGCCCGCGCGTTCCGAGGATCGCCGGACCGGCGACGTTCTGCCTCTTCATCCGGCTGAAGTAGGCGTGGGCGTCGGGCTGGCCGTCGAGCAGCTCGTCGACGAAGCCCTGTTCGTCATCGGCGGCCAGATGCTTGCCCCACCAGGAGAACAGACGCTCGTAGCCCACCGTCGTCGTCGGCACCGCGCCCAGGGCCTTGCCGCAGGCGCTGCCGGCACCGTGAGCGGGCAGGACCTGAACGTAGTCGGGAAGAGCGAGGAATTTGTCGCGCAGACTGGCGAAGAGTTGGCGCGCGCCCTCATAGCGGGTGTCTTCGGCTCCCATCGCCTCATCGAGCAGGTCGGGGCGACCGGTGTCGCCGACGAAGACGAAGTCACCGGTGAGGACGAATCCCGGCTGGTCGGCAAATGCGCCGTCGGTGACGAGGTACGACAGATGCTCGGGAGTGTGCCCGGGCGTGTGCATCGCCGTGATCACGATGTTGCCGAGGCTGAACTCGTCTCCGTCACGCAGCCGTGTGCCCTCGAAGGCGTACTGCCATTCGTCTCCGCCCTCACCGGAGACGTAGATCTGCGCGTCAGTGGCTGCGGCCAGTTCGCGGGTTCCGGACAGATAGTCGGCGTGGACGTGCGTTTCGGTCACTGCGGTGATCGTCATGTCGTTCTTCGCGGCGAGGTCGAGGTAGACACCGACATCGCGTCGCGGGTCGACGACGAGCGCAGTGCCGTTCGCCTGGCAGCCGATGAAGTAGCTCGCCTGTGCCAGGTCTTCGTCGTAGATGCGTTCGAGAAGCATAGGTCTTCTCACTTTCCCCGGTCGATGCTGCGTTCGGGCCTGCGGCCCACTATCGGTCGACCAGATTGACATCGGTTCTTGAAAAGATTCAACACATACCCCTGCGGGTATATTCCACTGCGCGTCGAGAGCCTCGCCGAGCTGGCCCTGCGCGTCGAGAGCCCGGCCGAGCGCAGAATCCTCACCACGTCACCAGAGTGCTGACGGCGACGAAGGCCGCAACGACGAGGACGAGAACTGCGAATCCGCGCTTGAGCACTGTGTTCGACAGCGACCGCCCCAAGCGTCCCGCGACCAGCGAGGCGACCATCGCGGCTGCGGCGAAGACCAGAGTCGGCCCCCAATCGAGATTGAGGTCACCGAGGTGGGAGAGGAAGCCTCCCAGGGAGTTGATGACGATGACGACCAAGGAGGTGCCCACGGCCACCGACATCGGCATCCCGAGGATGAGCGTCAGGGCCGGAACGATGAGAAAGCCTCCCCCGACACCGAGGAGGCCGGTGAGAAAGCCGACGACGAGTCCGGTTCCGATCGCCTTCGGAAGCAGCTTCCGCCAGGTCGGCGCTTCCTCATCGGCGCCGGCGGAGCCGCCGGAGGGCAGGAGCATCCGCACCCCGGCCAGGACCATGATCGCGGCGAAGACGAGCAACAGCACGGGCTGGCTCAGGTGGGAGTTGACCGCCGTACCGACGACGGCGGTGAGTGCGCCCGAGAAGCCGATCGTCAGGGCCAGTCGCCAGTCGACGTCGCGACGCATGCGCGGCAGGACGGCCACCGCCGAGGAGGCGCCGACGACGATGAGTGAACTGGGCACGGCGTCGGACATCGACAGACCGACCCCGTAGACGAGCGCCGGAACTGCGAGGATCGAGCCTCCGCCGCCGACGAGCCCGAGCAGGGCCCCGACGATCAGACCGAAGCCGAGCGCCGCGATCATCGACTGCCTCTTCCGACTGCCTCAGCTCCGTCCATGCGGAGCCGGCTCACCGTCCGAACAGGCGGGAGAAGAATCCCGGTCGCTGCGCCCGCGCAGCATCCTGCTCGGCCTGCGAATGCTTGCCGTTGCACCACTGGCCAGCGGGGACTTCGGCCTTGACTTGCGCGATGTGCTGGCCGCATCCGGCCCAGGTGGTTTTTCCGCAGGTGCTGCAGCGAGTCGCTCGACACATGATCGACCTTCTTCTCTCGAATTCATCAATATATACCCTATGGGGTATGCTGATGATTGTAGCGGGTTGTCCGCCAGCGATGTCAACACCACTGTTGAGGAGGAGAGTCGAATGGATGACCAGATTGCGGCGAGTCAGGATGCCGCGAGCACTGCCGAAGCGAAGCGGGCGATCGTCAACCGTCTGCGGCGCGCGGAAGGACAGCTGGCCGCTGTCACGCGCGCCGTCGAGGAGGACGCCGGATGCCGGACGGTGGTCCAGCGCCTGTCGGCCGTGTCCAAGGCCCTGGATCGGGCAGGGTTCCTCGTGATCTCCACGGCCCTCGAAGAGTGCCTGGCCGATCCGGACAATCCCGAAGGGATCAAACCCGAAGAGCTGCAGAAGCTCTTCATGTCCCTGGCCTGAGCCGTCTCTGCCCGCAGCCGAGCAATAAGGCCGGTCAGTCCACGGCCAGAGCCGCGCGTCCGGCCAGCAGGCACCACAGCCCGATGGCCAGCAGCACCGGGGCGCCGAGGACACCGCACCAGAAGCTCGGCGCGGCGAGGCTGCGGGGGAGGAAGAACGCAATGATCGCGATGAGCGTGATGAGCGCCCCCGCGAGGTGGAGTACCGGCTGGGCGAAGACGACGGCGAGCGCGAAGAAGTGGATGCCGACGATCGCGAGGATGAGCGGGGCGACCGCCTCGGCGTGGCCGGACCGGAGGGCGAAGAAGCTGAGCACGGCGGCCGCGACGATCTCCGCCCAGACCACGACGATGTAGATCGTGAAGGCGGTCGTGCCCGTGGCGATCGCACTCGGTTCGGACCAATTGCCGCTGGCCAGGAAGATGCTCGGCAACGCCAGGGCGAGCCCGGCCGCCGAGAGTCCGCCGAGGATGATCCGGAAGACGGCTCGATCCGGTGGGGCCTCCTGCGCCCATCCGGACCAGATGAACGCAGCGAGGCCGAACACCGCGCCGATCATCACCAAGTCGCGCGGGAAGGACAGGTCGATCATCGCTGATCCCTTTCACCCAAGGCAGGCTGTCCTTCGAGTCTAGCCCGGGTTCGGGATTCCGGTTCAGTCCCAGATGTCGTCGCCGCGGCTGAGGGCGTCGAACCCGCCGTCGACGAAGATGATCTGCCCGGTCATGCGTGAATTCTCGGCGGAGACGAGGAAGGCGTGCACGGCCCCGATGTCCTCGGCGTCGGCGGGGCCGTTGAAGGGCGTGGGCATGGCCGTCGCGGCCTGCTTCCGTCCCTCTTCGGAGGCGAAGAGCTCCTTCGTCATCGCGGTGCGCACCTGGCCGGGTCCGACCCCGTTGATGCCGATCCCCAGCCCGGCGTAGTCACCGGTGGGCGCGACTCGGCGGATCCACCGCGAGATCGCCCGCTTCGAACTCGAGTAGTTCGCATAGCCGACCTCGGGCCCTTGGTCTGCCAGTTCGGCGCCGCGGGACAGGGCCGCCTCGGCGTCTCCGGCCAGCAGAAGATCGACGAGCGTCTCGTCGTTTCCCTGCAGCGTCGCCGCCGAGGTGGTCACGCTGATCCGCGGGGCGTCGGATTCGACGAGCAGCGGACGCATAGCTTCGATGAGCCGGACGGTGCCGATGTAGTTGATCTTCGGCGACAGCGGGGTCGGCGAGGAGACGCCGGCATTGGCCACAAGGCCGTCGATCCGTCCGCCGCTGATCTCGGCGATCTTCTGGGAGACCCGTGCGATGGAGTCCCGGTCGCCCAGGTCGCCGGTGACGTCTCCGCGTTCGAGGTCGACGCGGATGACGGTGTCCCCCTGGCGCTCGAGGATGGCGGCGGTCGCCTCCCCGATTCCCGATGCTGCTCCGGTGACGACGATTGTCCGTGCCATGATGCTCCCTCTCTCAGTCTTCGTGCGGGTTCGGTCTTCGTGCGGGTTTGGTCTTCGTGCGGGCTCAGTCCTCGTGTGGGGCGATGAAGAGCTTCCGCAAGGGTGCCTCGTCGATGAACCAGCGGGTCTTCATCCCGTCCTCGAGGCGCACCAGCGTTCCCGGCGCCAGGGCGATATCGGATCGGACCGGCTCGTCGAACTCGATCCGGCCGGTCCCGGAGACGACGAGGAAGACCTCCTCGCCTTCGACGTCGCGCATCGCCCCGGCGCTCATCTCCCACAGTCCGTAGTCGGCTCCGGCGATCGTGCCGAGGTCGGCGAAGGCGGTGGTCGTCGCGTCGTCGGTCTCCCCCGCCGAGGCGGCTGCACCGATTGTCTGCCAGTCCTCGATGGGTTCGTGGTCGAGAGGGAATTCACGGGCGTCGATCGGCTCCATTGCGCTCATGCGATCAGTGTAGCCAGACAGTCTCCGGTTCGGCGAACAAGGCCGCGTATTCAGAACCTGCCGTCGGCGGTTCCAGCAGGCAATACGTTCGGGAACAACCATTTACTTCGCTCCTGGCGTGAGATAGAACTGATTCCGTACGCGCTGACGACCCGCACGCGTCGATGACCAGGAGTTGATCCATGTCCTACTTCAACGGTGAAGCCTCACACTGGCTGGCAGCCTCGCCGACCGAACCCCTCACCCCCTCCCCACTGCCGGCCGAGAAGCAGGATCTCGTCATCGTCGGCGGCGGACTGACCGGCCTGTGGTCGGCCTACTGCGCCCGCCAGGCACATCCCGACTGGGAGATCACGATCATCGAGGCCAGGCACGTCGGCTATGGCGCCTCGGGGCGCAACGGCGGGTGGCTGTCGACCCTGTTGCCGGGCAACAGGGCGAAGTACGCCGAGGCCGTCGACCGCGCCCTCAAGTCCGACCCGACCGGGCCGGTCGCGTCCGCGGGGCTCGACGGTATCACGAGCGTACGTGCGTTCCAGTCCTCTCTCTTCGATTCGATCGACGAGGTCCTCGAGGTGTGTGAGACCGAGGGCATCGACGCCCACCAGGTGCGCGGCGGCCATATCGACATCGCCCAGTCGGAAGCCGGAATGTCCCGCTTGCGCGAGCTCTTCGAGGGCAATGCGCAGTTCGGCTACGGCCCCGAGGATATGCAGTACCTCGACGCGGAGGAGACCCGAGCACACATCAACGTCGATCAGGCGCAGGGCAGCATCTACTTCCCCGGCACCGCCGCCGTCGACCCGGCCCTGCTCAGCCGCGGCCTGGCCCGAGTGCTGCGCGAACAGGGGGTGACGATCTGCGAGGACACCTCGGCGGGCCATATCGGCAAGGGCGTCGTCGCGACGAACCGCGGACCGGTGCGTGGGGAGACGATCTTCGTCTGCCTCGAGGGCTACTCGGACACCGTCAGCGGGAACCTGCCCGGGCTCGAAGGCAGGCAGGTGATTCCGGTCTTCTCCTCGATGATCGCGATCGAACCGCTGTCGGCCGAAGCGTGGGAGGGCATGGGGTGGGCAGGCCGCGAATGCCTCGGCGACACCGCCCACACCTTCATCTACGCTCAGCGCACCGCCGATGACCGCATCGCGCTCGGCGGACGCGGGGCACCCTATGCGTATCGGTCCGGTCTGCCCGGGGACGGCGAGGTCCCCGCCGAGGTGGTCGAACTGCTGCGCGCCCGCCTGTCCTCGCTCTTCCCGGACCTCGATTTCGACATCGCCCACGCCTGGCGCGGGGCCCTCGGGGTGACACGGGATTGGTGTGCCGGGATCTTCTTCGACCCCGAGCAGCGGATCGGCGTGGCCCGCGGCTACGCCGGGCACGGGGTGACGGCCACGCATCTGGCCGCGAAGACCCTGCTCGATCGTGCATCGGGGGCGTCGACCCCGCTGACCGGGCTGCCGTGGAACGACCACTTCTCCGGGCAGTGGGAGCCCGAGCCGATCAGGTGGCTGGGCATCCGGTCGATGTATCGGATCTTCGGCATCGCCGACGAGTGGGAGCGCATCACCGGAGCGAAGCGAACGAGTCTGCTCGCCCAGTTCGGTTCCCGCCTGGCCGGATTGCACGAGTAAAGAAAGAAGGACTCAATGACCGGCACCCCCTCCCGCATCTCACCCATGGCCGAGACCTACCCGGCCTCGAGCATCCGCAAGATGTTCAACCTCGCACTCGACTTTCCCGACGCCGTGAAGCTCACGGTCGGAGAGCCGGACTTCAACACACCCGAGCACATAAAAGCCGCGGGCATCCGCGCCATCGAGAACGACAACACACGCTACGTCGCCAATGCCGGCATCCCCGAGCTGCGGCAGGCGCTGGCGCGGAAGTACTCCGGCCGGTGGGGGCGCGGTCTCGGGCCGGAGAACGTGATGGTCTCCTTCGGTGCCATGGAAGCGCTGACGTTCGCCCTCGACGTCACCGTCTCCCCCGGTCAGGAGGTCATCGTCCCCGACCCCAGCTTTCCGAACTATCTGGGTCAGGTGCACCGCCTCGGCGGGGTGGCCGTGTCCGTTCCCGTGCGGGAGGAGAACGAGTTCAAACTGCGCGCCGAGGATGTGCTCGCCGCAGTCACGGACAGGACCGCGGCCGTGATCATCAACAGCCCCTCGAATCCGCTGGGCTCGGTGATGGACCGGACCGAGATCGAGCAGATCGCCGAGCTCGCCGATGAGCACGAGTTCACCGTCATCTCCGATGAGGTCTATGACGAGGTGGTCTTCGACGATGCCGAGTTCACCTCCGTCGCCGAGGTGCGGGCCGATTTCGACCGCTTCCTCGCCGTCGGCAGCTTCTCGAAGACCTACGCCATGACCGGGTGGCGATGCGGCTTCGTCATCGGCTCGCAGGACTACATCGCACCGATGGCCCTGCTGCAGGAGGGCCTGACCTCGAGCCTGCCGGGCTTCGTCCAGGAGGCAGCGGTCGCCGCCCTCGACGGACCGCAGAGCGTCGTCGACACGATGGTGGCCTCCTATGCGGAACGCCGTGAGCTCATGGTCGAGCGCATCAACGCCGTCGAGGGCTTGAGCCTCATCCGCCCCGAGGCGACCTTCTACGCATTCGTCAACGTCAGGGAATGGGGACTGAGCTCCTGGGACTTGGCGACCCGTCTGCTGGAGGAGCACAATCTCGCCACGATCCCCGGCTCGGCCTTCGGCCCGGCCGGCGAGGGCTACCTGCGCCTGACGTTCGCCGTCTCCCCGGAGACGATCAACATCGCGTGCGACCGGCTGGAGGCTTTCGCTGCGGGGCGGTGAACTCGTGTCTGCGCATCGAGCGCACGTCAGGTGCCGCCGCGCATTCAGTCGTCGGCGTAGCTGACTTCGACGCGCCGGTTCTTCGCCCGACCCTGCGGGTTGTCCTTGCCGTCCTTCGTGGAGTTCTTTGCGACCGGGTCGGCTTCGCCATGGCCTTCGACGCTCAGTTCCAGGTCTGAACGTGAGTCTGCGATGACGTCGGCCACAGCCTGCGCCCGCTTCTTCGACAGCTTCTTGTTCGCCGAGTTGTCGCCGACCGAATCCGTGTAGCCGGATACGGTCACCTTCGTGCCTTCGGGAACGTTCTCCACGGTATTCGCAATCGCTTCTGCGGCTCTGTCGGAGATATCGGCGCTGTTGAAGTCGAAGAGGATGTCGCTGGCCAAAGTGATGACGGCGTCGCTCCCCTCCTTCTTGTTCGTCGCCAGCGGGGTGACGGAGTCGGAAGTGTTCCACTCCATGACGCCACCCGGCTCCCACCGTTGGACCGAGTTGTTCAACTGCTTCTCCGTCGGCGCCGGGAGGTCCGCCGGAGTCGTCGCTTCCGATTCGGCGGCAGCACTGACGCTCGATCCGGCCATGACTCCGGCCCCGGAGCCGATCATCACACCGACCCCCACCAGGCCCAGAGCGCAGGCCCATCGCCTGTGCGTTCCGCGCCTCATCACGACTCCGTGATCGGGATGTCGGTGAACTTTGGCCACGATTCCTGCAGCCGGATGTCGACGGAATCGATGTCGTTCTCCGGAGCTTTGAAGACCGCCCACGCGGTCACCGGCTGATTGTTCGTCGTCTTCGTGAATACAGGATCCGAGGTCCACTCTTCGTAAGTGTCTGAAATCGGCGAATAGACCTTGAGGTTGTCGGCGTCGAT
Source organism: Brevibacterium renqingii (assembly GCF_017808105.1). GTDB lineage: Bacteria > Actinomycetota > Actinomycetes > Actinomycetales > Brevibacteriaceae > Brevibacterium > Brevibacterium renqingii. Next base: position 54,847 of record NZ_JADBHF010000015.1, read on the forward strand.
GAGCTGCGGGTTGAATTTGTTCTCGCCCCAGGAATCATAGATGCTGATCGACTCGTCATCACCGACAGATCTGAAGTGCGGCGTAACGACCATCGTCAGCGTCTGGGTCTTCCCATCGACGACGAGGGAGTGGATCGCCACGGTGACTTCGTCCTCATCCGATCCAGGCACTTTGACGTCCTGCTTGGCGATGACGTCATCGGGATCGACCTTCTCGACGCCCGGCTTCGCTCCGTCCTTGCTGCCGGCCTCCTCGGCCGACGAGTCGCCGCTCTTCGAGTCGGAATCCTGCGGCGATGAGCAGCCTGTCACGGCCAGAAGGCAGAGGGCCGCTCCCGCGAGGCCCCGACCGAGCTTGGGCGAAATCACCATGCTGACGCTTTCCTTCGTCGGTATCCGCGCAGCCGCCGATGCCGACGACTCCGTCATTCTCGAGCATTTACGCTAGCACGGATGTAGTCACCGACAAAGGGAGCTGAGCCTCCGTTCCGGTCACTGATCGTGATGAGGCTCGAGGAACTCCACGAGCCGACCGGCAAGGATCCCGGGATCGACGTCGTGCGCCTGGCCCTCGAGCGTCTCGAACCGCCCGTCGCTCACCGTTCGTGCAAGCTCTTCGGCGCCCCATCGCAGGGAGTCGCGGGAGACTCCTCCTGCGAGCGCCAGAGTGGGCGCGGTGACTTCGGAGGCAGACACCGGAATCGCACCGTCGGCCATGATTTCGTTGTCGTAGGCAAGAGTCGGAGCAATGGCGGTGAAGCTCTCCCACTCCGGCGACTCCTTCATCCCCTCGATCATCGCCAGAGGCATACCGATCTGGTTCATGAAAGCCGCGACCGCACCGCTGCGATCGTCGGCCTCGAGGAAAGCAGACACCTTCTCCGCCTGCTCCACCGTGCCGGAGTCGGCGGGTTCTGCCGAAAAAGGAGGCTCGTAGACGAGCAGGTGGGTCACGGCTGCGCCGAGCTTCGCCGCGGCCTGAACCGCCAGAGCACCTCCCGACGACATTCCGAGCAGAGCCGTTCGACCACCAAGCGCCTCTGCGAGAGCTTCGATGTCCTCGACTTCCCGAGCGGGCGCATAGGGAAGGGTGTCGCCGCTCTCTCCGCGGCCGCGTCTGTCGTACAGGCACACAGTGTGGGTGGCTTGCAGCTGGTCGGCGATCGCACGCATCGGGCCTGCTTCGCGGTAGCACATCGCCCCGTCGACGAGGATGACGGGCGGCCCGTCTCCGTGCAGCTCGTAGGCGATGGTCGTACCGTCTTGGGAAACTACTGTGCTCACGATCTCGTTCCTCTCTGAACCAGGAGCAGTTCTCTTGATTGAGCCAGCATGGTGGAAATCTTCTGTTCGACTCCCCGGCTCTCACCCGACGGCGGCGAGCGCCGCGTTCCAGGAGCCATAGAACTTGCGCACGGCCGCCGCCGAGGGCACCTCACCCTTGTGCTCGGCAGCGTACTCCGTATAGGCCTTGTAGGTCGCTCCGACTCCCTGCGATTCACAGTCGGCGAGGAACTCGGCGATCGCCCTGTCGTAGGCCGCTTCGTCGAAGCGCAGCTGTCCCTTGGCCCGCCCCACCTTGTTCGTCGCCAGGCCTGCAGCCTTGAGGGCCTCGTTCCAGGACCCGAAGCGCTGCACGGCGGTCTGGCTGGTCGGCGGCCAGATGGTCGCCCCCTGGGCCGATGTCGCCCCGAGGCTGCCGAGCACCGTCTTGCGCAGCGCGTCGTATCTGCTCGCGGTCAGGCTCGGCACCTCGGCACGGCCGCGGACGAACGCGATCGCGGCGGCCACCTCGGCGAGGGTGGAGGTCACGGTCGATGCTGCGTCCTCGAGTTGGGCCGTCAGGGCCGTCTCCACCTCGGCGAGGGTCTCCCGGTCTATGGGGCTGAGCTTGGCAGGATCGGCACTCGCCGGTGTCCCCGGCGCGTCCGAGGAGTCGAGGCTGCGCGCGGTGACGAACAGCAGCGCTCCGAGCACGGCCAGCGACGAGGTGTGGGATCGATCCGCGGAGACAGCATTCACGCCTCCCATCCTACGGGGTCGGGGTCCGACGTCGTAGGTCTTCGGCCGCACCCATGCTGACGAGTCGGAATGCGTTCGCCCCGTGACGACGAACGCGATCCGAGCTACCGTGAGAGCCCCAGGATCGACACGACCGGGACCACCGAGGCGATCCTGCCCGGGCTCACGAGAGGATGCGATCGATGACCGTGGATTTCCAGAGAGTCGAAGCCCTCGTCTTCGACATGTTCGGCACAGTCGTCGATTGGCGGCAGAGCGTAGCCGCCGAGGTGGCCGCTCGGCTGGCCGACTATGTGCCCGCGCTCGATGCGCATGACTTCGCCGATCGCTGGCGGGCCGAATACCAGCCGTCGATGGAGCGGGTGCGCCGGGGTGATCGGCCGTTCGTCCGTCTCGATGTGCTCCACCGGGAGAACCTCATCACCGTGCTCGAACAGTTCGGCACTGACCCCGACTCGATTCCCGAGCACGTCCTCAACCAGGTCAACCTCGCGTGGCATCGGCTCGATCCATGGCCGGATGCCGTCGCCGGGCTGACCCGGCTGAAGGACCGGTTCATCATCGCACCGCTGTCGAACGCCAATGTGCGTCTGGCCCTCGACGTCGCCAAACGCGCGGGGCTGCCCTGGGACGCCGTTCTCGGCGCCGAGGTGGCCGGAGCCTACAAACCCGATCCCGCCGCCTATCTCAATACCGTCGAGATTCTCGGGCTCGAGCCCCCGCAGGTGGCGATGGTCGCTGCGCACAACGGCGACCTCGAAGCCGCCGGCGAGCTCGGCCTGCGCACCGTGTTCGTCCGTCGCCCGACCGAGCACGGCCCTGATCAGACGAGTGACCTCGATCCCTCCGGTACCTGGGATGTCGTCGCAGAGGATTTCGAGGATCTCGCCGACCAGCTCGACTGACGATATCGACCAGGTGTGGGGTCCCGGTCAGGCGCTGCTCTGAAGAGCCTTCATGATGTCAGTGCGTCGTTATGGGCGGCGCGCCCCGCGAGGATGCCGCCGAATGCGGTGATGAGCATGCTCAGCGCCAGCAGAACCGCGGTGGCCCAGATCGTTCCGCCGAACACGGCCACCGAAGCCAAGGCGACCGAAGGCGCGAAGCCGCCGATGGCTCCCGAAACGTTGTAGGACACGGCGACAGCTGTGTAGCGAGAACGATCGGGGAACATATCGGCCATCATCGAGCCCAGCGCACCGTATGGAAGACCGAGCAGTCCGATGCCGACCCCGATGCCGATGATCACCAGCGGCGGAGAGGCGGTGCCGACCAGAGCCATCAGCGGGAAGGCAAGGAGCACAGAGATCAGCGCAGTCGTTCCTACGGCCTTCCACGGACTGAACCTATCCCCGAGCTGACCGCCGAAGAAGATCGCAATACCTTCGAGGACGGCGCCGAGCATCGTGCCCGTCAGCAGGATGCCGGCTGCCAAGTGGAGTGTCTCGGTGCCGAAGTTGACGATGAAAGTCGTCAGCAGATAGAAGGGCGCGCTGCCGACGAGGCTGGCGCACACGCCGATGAGCACACGGCGCCAATTGGTTCGAAGCACGTGGAACAGGGGCACCTTGACCGTTCGGTCCTGCTGAACGATCTTCCTGAATTCCGGTGTTTCGTCGACCTTGAAGCGGATGTAGAGCGCAATGCCCATGAAGACGAAGGACAGGAGGAACGGAACGCGCCAACCCCATGCGATGAATTGGTCATGGGGAAGCAGCGTCACCAGAGCGACGACTCCGCTCGAACCCAGATTGCCGATCGGCGACCCGTACTGCGGCATCGCGCCGTAGAAAGCGCGCTTCTCGGGTGGAGCGTGCTCGACGACCATGAGGACGGCGCCGCCCCATTCCCCGCCGACAGACATCCCCTCGATGATGCGCAGCACGACGAGGAGGATCGGCGCCAAAACTCCGATCGTGCTGTAGGTCGGCAGGAGCCCGATCGCGCCTGAGCTGATGCCCATGACGACGACTGTGGCGATGAGAGTGTTTCGGCGCCCGATCTTGTCGCCGAGGTGGCCGAAGACGATGGAGCCGACGGGCCGGGCCACAAAGCCGATGGCGAAGGACAGGAACGCCACGATGGTGCCCACGGCGGGGTCGAAAGTCGGGAAGAAGAGTTCGTTGAAGGCCAGGGCGGCGATCAGGCCGTAGATGAAATAGTCGTACCACTCGATGGCGGTGCCGATGAGGGAGCCTGCCGAGACTCGCCGTAGCTGTGCCGAGTCGATATACGCTGAGCTGTCTGCTTCGTCTGCGGTCATTCGACGTCATCCCCATTGCTTCGGTCGATCATCCGGGCGAACACGACGGGTTCATGGAACGCTCCACGAGCCCGGGGCTCTCCCTGATGCAGTCAGGTAAGCCATGATTGTACGCGCGACGCGAGTGGGATGACAGGGTCGAACGGCCTGCTGGCCCGGTGGCGGTTCTATCTCAGCGGATCCAGTCCGCACCACTGGGCGATGAAGAGCGCTATGGTCTTCGTGACGCTGCGGACGGACTCGATGTGGACCCGTTCGTCGAATGCGTGGATATCAAGGGATCGCGGCCCGTAGGTCAGAGTCGGCATCGCTCCGAAGTTCGTGTAGACCCGGCCGTCGAGGTAACCCGGTGTGGTGAAGGTCTGCAGGGGTTGGCCGAAAACATCCTGGTGGGCCGAGGCGAGCACGCTCTCGGCTTCGCCGCCTTCTTCGAGTCGATAGCCTGCGGCGAAGAAGCCGGTGCGTTCCAAGCGTGGCAAGCGACTGTCCTGGCCGCGCCGGGCGATGCTCGTGTGGCGCAGGTGCTCCTGGATCTCTTCCCACGCCTGTTCCGGGTCGATCCCCGGATAGATGGCGGCACGTACGGAGATCTCGCACCACGATGGGACGCTGGATGGCCAGTCCCCACCCGAGATCTGTCCGACGTTGAAGTTGATCGGATGGTCGACGTCCTCGAAGCCTGGGAACCGGTCCTTCTGTGCATTCCAATCCGCCTCGAGCGTGCGCAGGTCGGCGATGACGTCGTTGGCGGCGTCGAAAGCGTTGAAGCCCTGGCTCATCTCTCGAACATGACTCGGTTTTCCTTCGACGCGCACGGTGAACCAGATGACTCCGACGTTGGTTCGCACCAGTGCATTCTCTTCCGGCTCGGGAATGAGCACGGCGTCGCCGGTGTATCCGCGCAGAAGCGCCGAAAGTGCGCCGTTGCCGGTGCTCTCCTCCTCCACCACGGACTGAAGATGAATGGGGGCTGCAGGAGAGAAGCCGGCCGAGGTGATCGCGTCGAAGGCGAAGAGGTTGGCCGCGAGACCGGCTTTCATGTCCCCGGCACCACGACCGTAGAGCCAGCCGTCCTCGATTCGAGGCTCGAACGGCGGAGTGGTCCAATTCTCCAGCGGCCCGGTCGGCACCACATCCACATGCCCCTGCAGGATGAGCGATCGGCCCTGTACGGCGGTCGGTCGATGAGTGCCCACGACATTGAAGTCCTCGTCATAGGGCACCGTCATCGGTCCGAAACCCGCATGGTTCTCGATGTCTTCTTCGTCGATGCGCCAGCGGTCGATCTCCAGTCCTCTGACAGCGAACTCCTGTTCCATGCGATCTTGGATTCCCGCCTCGCTGCCGCGGACAGAAGGACAGCGGATCAGATCGCTGGTGAACTCGAGTTGACGATCGAACGCCTTGTCGACGGCGTCGGTGATGGCCTGGGCGATTTCTCGTTTCATGATCTACTCTTCTAGATTTTCGGGCTTACGGTCGGCGGAGATGCGGAGCGGGGCCTTCAGCTGAGCCAGCCACTACGTCATGCGACGAAGATGCAGAACGGGTGGCACCATTGAATCGATCACGGTGTGCAGCAACTCGGGATATTCAGACATCTCAGCCGCTCACTCCGTCGAGCGTCAGTGGTGTGAGGACAGCGATCTTCCAACCATCGTCGGTCTGCACGAGTTGGTACATGTTCCGCTCGTCGGCAGCTCCGCCGTGGTACGTCCAGGTGACATCGGCCCAGATGCTGTGCTCGGTCGACGCGACAACCGAGACAGCGACGTCTGCCTCGGTGACTCCTTCGTACTGGTCGACGGCTCCTGCGAAGAAGCTCTCCGTCTGGCTCGCATCGGTGACGAGGATCCGCTGTCCGGGGAATTCGATGAGGGCCGGAACCGCATAGTGGTCGGCGATCGCCGTTGCATCTCGGTTGATCAGAGCTCGACTGTAGGTGTCGAAGAATTCTGTGCGAACGCCTTTGTTCTCATCCATATGCCCCAGCTTAGCGCGGGGCACCGCCGTGGCTAGCCCCTCGCTCTTGCTTCACAGCCAGCACCAGCGCAGCGATTAGGAATGCCAGTGACAGTCCCCAGAGCAACGCCGCAAAATCATGCAGTCCCGATGCGAAGACAAGCGCCTGGCACGCGACCGCCACCATGAGGAGTGCGAGGATCCATTTGGTCAGCCGCGACCTGCGCATGGCTTCTCCTCCTCGCCTCGGCGTCGGGCACATCGGACGTCCTTGTAGGTCTTCCGCTTCCACGGTAAGCAGACGTACGCATCATTGCCAACCCACGGTGCCGAGCACAGACGTAGCGGCAGACCGGGCCGATGGCGAGAGGAGAACAGGCCCCTCATACGGCATACCGCTCGAACGGCCGAAGAACCTCCAGTCTGGAGCGAATCTTGTAATTCACACCTCAGTGCGGGGCTCGAACGAAGTCACGGTACCCTTCGAGTGGAGCGCGTTCAGTTCATCGACACGAGGATCTTCACTTCGTCTTGGCTCTTCGTCAGACGCTCGAATCCGTCGCGAACGATGTCCTGGGCGAGGATCTTCGAGGTGATGAATGGAGCGAGATCGACCTGTCCGGATCGGACGAGTTCGATCGCCTCGGCATGGACATGCGCATAGCCGACGCTTGCGCCGAGGACACGATCCTGCATCATCAGCTGTCCGGTGAGATCGATCTGCACCGGCACTGTATGAATCGCGATCACCTGAAGACGCCCTGTAGCGCCGAGGACACCGAGCAGCTGGCTGACCACCGGAGTCGCTCCTGCTGCATCGAAGGCGACATCGGCCATAGCCCCCGCCGTCTGCTCGGAAACGACTGCGGCAAGATCCTCCTGCGTCGGATCGACTACGACGTCGGCAACTCCCGAGGTCTGCGCCTTCGCACGACGCTTCTCCGAAACCTCACTGACGATCGTCGTCAGGCCCTTGGCTTTGAGCACCGCGGCGACAAGCAATCCGATGGGCCCAGCTCCTCCGACCACGGCAACTTGGCCTTCGACGGCACCAGTCTGATTGACACCGTGCACTGCCACTGCCAGAGGTTCGATCATCGCCGCTTGGTCGAGTGGCATGTCGCCAACGGGATGGACCCACCGAGATTCGACGACGATGTGATCGCTCAGGCCGCCACCGCGCCCGGAAATGCCGATGAATCCCATCTTCTCGCACAGGTTATAAGCACCCTTCTGGCATGCCGGGCAAGTGCCATCGACCATGAGCGGTTCGACGACGACCGAGTCCCCCACAGAGATTCCGTCGACATCGTCGCCGACTTCTTCGACGACACCGGAGAATTCGTGGCCGAGCACGACGGGAAGAGTCTCGCCTGACAGCGGGTGAGCTTCGTCTTCGGTGGGAGCCGGCGGAATCGGGCCATCATGATAGAGGTGGAGGTCACTGCCGCAGATTCCGTTGAATGCCGGAGCGATTCGAACGGTACCGGGAAGCGTCTTCGGCTCCTCGATGTCTTCGATGCGGATGTCTTCCTTGCCGTAATACCTGACAGCCTTCATTGCTTTGACTCCTCCGATTGCTCTTATATTGTCGAAACTACGAGCTTCCTTCCGAAACCACAACGGAATCGACGGAAAGTGATCAATCAGTCATCTGCGTCTTCCGTTCGTCGGCCTGATGCCAGCCTCGAGTGAGAGGATGGCAGGGTGTCCGAGACCCGACCTGCCGTGACCGCCGATTGGCGTGAGGCCCTCGCGCCCCTCGCCGAGGCGGCCCCGCGCATGCATACGCCCGTGGCGTTGGGCTTCGAGCTCGTCGAGGTCATCCCCCGCACCTGGTTCGAGGCGCAGCATTCGGTGCTGCTCGACCGCGACACCGTCACCCCGGGAGCGAATCCGTCCCTGGCTATCCGACCGCTCATGCTCAGCGAGTCAGGCAACTGGGTGAAGAAGTCACTGACCTGGCGCACCATCGATCGGATGGCCCGCCAGTACGACATCGACCCCCGCCACCAGGAATGGTTCTCCCAGCTCGCGGGGCTGCGCACTCGCGGCAAGACCGACTTCACGCCCGACGGGGCTCCGTTCCACCTCGGCGACTTCCACACTCCCCTGCTGTGGGAGCATCTCGAACAGGGCGCGAGGATCGGCATCGAATTCGTCGGCATCAACCCCGGCATGACCATATCCATCGGCCGGACGGCCACAGCAGCGATCGACATCCGCCGGGTCCAAGGTCAGCTGCGCGTCCAGCCCAGGGCGACGATCGACGAACGCGAGTTCGCCCCGGGGCTGATCAAGCCGATCTGGACACACGGTTTCTTCGGCATCGACGTCACCTCGGGCTTCAGCGTCACTCTCGCCCCGGCCGAATCCCCGACGAAGGAGTCGGCTCTGCCCGTGTTCAGGTCGCCCGGCCCGATCACGATCCCCGACTCCGAGACCGAGGAGTTCTTCGAGGAGTACTATCCGCAGCTGCGCACCAGCGCCGAGGTCGTCAGCAGCGATGACACCGTCACCTTCCCGGCCTACCGGCAGCCCCGCCTCGTCACCTTCCTCACCTTCGGCGCCGGCGACAAGCTCAGCCTGCGCTGGTACTGGGAGTATTCGGGACCGACGCGGACCTACCCGGTCATCGATCGGGCAGAACTCACGGCCGCCTCGGCGGCGGATTATGCGCAGCTGCGCGACCTAGAGCACGAGGATGCAGTGGTCGCCGAAGTCGAAAAGCTCCTGGCCGAGACCCACGAGACGGGGTCGGCTCTGAGCCGCATCACCGATGTCGAACTCGATGACGCCGACACCGCCGACTTCGTCGTCAACGTCCTGCCCGGGCTCGAGGAGATCGAGCACCTCAAGGTCATCACCCGCGGGAAGAAGCAGCCCTACAGAGAGCTCGGCGGAGAACCGAACGTCAAGATCACCTCGGTCGAGTCGGAGAAGAACGACTGGTTCGACCTCGGATTCCAGATCACCATCGACGGCCGCCCGGTCCCCTTCGTCAAGCTCTACAAAGCGCTGGCGCGCGGCACGAAGAAGATCAAACTCTCCGACGATTCGTTCCTGTCCCTGAACAAGCCGATCTTCGACCGGCTCAAGGCCCTCCTCGCCGAGGCGGATCTCATCCCCGAATGGGAGCCCGAATCTCCGAAGATCTCCCGCATGCATGTGGGCCTGTGGTCGGATTTCGAGGACCTCGCCGACGAGTCCGAACCGGCCGTGACCTGGAGGGAGTCGGCCCAGGCCCTGGCCGATCTCGACCATCTGCCCGCCACCGAGGTGCCCCACCTGAATGGGGCGATGCTGCGGCCCTACCAGGTCCAGGGATTCCGGTGGCTGGCGCTGCTCTACCGGTGTCGCCTCGGCGGGATCCTCGCCGACGATATGGGACTCGGCAAGACCCTGCAGACGCTCGCGCTCATCGCGCACGCGAAAATCAAACATCCCGTCGCCGAGGCGGCCGACCGATCCCCCGCATCCGACGATGCGACGCTGCCGCCGTTCCTCGTCGTCGCGCCCACCTCAGTGGTGCCGAACTGGGTGAAGGAAGCCTCCGCCTTTACCCCCGATCTCGACGTGCGCGTGGTCGCGGAGTCGACGAAGAAGCGCGGCAGCCGGCTCGCCGAGGTGGTCGACGGTGCCGATGTCATCGTCATGTCCTATGCGATGCTGCGCCTCGAGGAGGACCCGATCTCCCGCCTCGACTGGGCTGGGTTCGTCCTCGATGAGGCGCAGTTCGTCAAGAACTCATCGGCGCTGACCCACCAGGCCGCGAAGTCCGTTCGCGCTCCGTTCCGGCTGGCGCTGACCGGAACACCGTTGGAGAACTCGCTTCGCGATGTGTGGTCGCTGTTCTCCATCACCGCACCCGGTCTGTTCCCGAGCCGGCGCCGGTTCGACGAGGAGTATGTCCGCCCCATCGAATCGGGTGAGAATCCGGGCCGGATGCAGAGACTGCAGCGGCGGATCCGCCCATTCATGATGCGTCGGACGAAGGATCTCGTGGCCGCCGACCTGCCGGAGAAGCAGGAGCAGGTGATCAACGTCGAGCTCAACGCTGCTCACCGGAAGCTCTACGATCGGGTGCTGCAGAAGGAGCGGAAGAAGATCCTCGGCTTCATCGACAGCGAATACGACAAGCAGCGGTTCATCGTCTTCCGTTCGCTCACCCTGCTGCGCATGCTCGCCCTCGATCCGAGCATCGTCGACGCCGAGCATGCGGAAGTGCCGTCGTCGAAACTCGCCGCGCTCATGGAGCGCCTCGACGACGTCATCGCCGAAGGACACCGGTCGATCGTGTTCAGCCAGTTCACCTCGTTCCTCGACCGCGTGGCCGAGGGCCTCGACGCCCGTGGGGTCCCCCATATCGTCCTCGACGGATCGACGAGGAACCGCGGTGCGGTCGTCGATGCGTTCCGCTCCGGTGAGGCTCCGGTGTTCCTCATCAGTCTCAAGGCCGGCGGCTTCGGGCTCAACCTCACCGAGGCGGACTATGTCTTCCTCATGGACCCGTGGTGGAATCCCGCCTCGGAGAATCAGGCCATCGACCGCGCTCACCGGATCGGGCAGACGAAGAGCGTCATGGTCTACCGCTACGTCGCCGAGGGCACGATCGAGCAGAAGGTTCTCGCCCTGCAGAAGCGCAAGGCCGAACTCTTCGATTCCCTCATGTCCGAAGCCGGCACCTTCGAAGGCCGCGGGCCTTCAGGCCAGGCGTTCAGCCAGACGGTGACCGCCGAGGACATCAAGGGGCTGTTCGAGGGGTAGGGCAGGAGGCAACGGGGATTCTGTCCTGCGAGCTACGCCCAGGAAATTCTAAGGAAGAGCCTCATCCGGACCAGCGCAAGTGTCTCGCGCTTGGCTCCAGGGTGCAGGTTCCTCATCATTGACATCTGCCTGAGAGCGGCTTAGTCTGTTCCCAATCAATCGATTGATTGACTCAGACCTTTGCTTCACATAGTGGTGAAATCGGAGGGGCTCATGCCTGGTAGAGAAACGAATCCGCTTCGAACGCGACCCAAACGCCGCGTCAATCTAATTGGCGCAACCAGCACAATAGTTGGGTTCGTCATCGGAGCGTCAATCTTCATTCTCCCGGGCCCTGTAGCTGGCATCGTCGGGCCAGGCCTCCCATTCGCCTACCTCCTTGCCGTGATCCCCGCAGCATTCGCGTGCCTATACCTCGTCCAGCTCGGTTCCGTGCTCCCTGTGACCGGCTCGAACTACGTCGTCGCGACACGATTCGGCTCGCCCTTAGCAGGATTCTCTGTAGTCTGGATGTTCATCGCTTGTGCCGTCTTCGCCTTACCGGTGATGGCGATCGGTTTCGCTTCCTATCTCGAGACCCTGCTGCCAGGCATCGATATCACCATTACCGCAATTATCGTCGTCGTGGCTCTCGGTGCCCTCAATCTGTTCGGCATCAAGGCGGTGACTCTCGTACAATCAGCGATGACCGGACTGTTCATTGTCGCGCTCATCGTATTCATCGCTGGCGGTTTGCCGAACATCGATCCTGGCAACTTCACTAACCCTTTCCCGAACGGAATAAGTGGATTGTTGCTCGGCGTCATCACCGTCTACTTCTCCTTCACAGGGTTCACGGTCATTGCCGAAATCGCTGGCGAAGTGAAGAACGCGCGGAGAACCATCCCACGCGCCCTCATCATCTCTATCGTCCTTATACTGCTCGTCTATGTAGCGGTCGGGGCTGTTGTGACGGGAACTCTCGACTGGCAGGAAGCAGGGTCTTCTCCTGCTGCGGTCGCTGACTCTGCAAGCCTGTACTATCCTCCTCAGGTTGTCGCGCTCATCAGCGTGGGAGCCCTATTCGCCTCTGCCACGACGATCAACGCACTATTCACCTCGGTCGTCCGGGACATCCTGAGACTGGGCGAGGACCAAGTGCTGCCGCGCTGGTTCGCCCGAACTAGCCGACGTCATAGCGTGCCCTATCCTGGCGTTCTCGTTATTACCGGGCTGGTTGTCATCGCCTTACTCCTCAATCTCGACATTGAACAGTACTCAATGCTCACGGTGTTCGCGATCCTGCTCTTACAGTGCATCGCTGCCTTCGCGCTCTTCCGGGTGAGGAAGCTCAATCCCGAACTCTGGGCGGCTTCCCCTATCAGATTCGGCCGCGGTCTTTCTCTGTTCACTTTGGTGGGGTTGCTGGTCACCTCAGCGTTCATAGTGGTCTTCGCCGCGTACTCTGAGCCTGCCACCGCTGTGGTGTTCTTCATTGTGCTGTTCATCGGTTACGTCATCTGGGCGGTCAGATCCGCCATCGTTCGACGCCGAGGGGTCAGCCTCGCTGAGACGACACGTCAATTCGATGCGACGATCACCGAGGAACTCGGCGATTGACCGCGTCCCTCTGTCGACGCGGTGTCTCGCGTACGTGAAAACCAATTTGGGGTGGAACTCAGCCCCGAACGCATCGCCCACCCGCTACTCCGATAATGAGGAGGACCACCGATGGCCGCCACGTTGGTTGGTGAGCTCGCTGCAGCCGCCACTGATAGCCCCAAAGCCGAGTTCCTGCGTACTGCAGAAGACAGTCTGACATTCGCTGAGGTCCACGAACTCGTCGAACAGTCCGCTCGAACGCTTGTCTCGCTCCGTGTCGAACAAGGCGAGCGGGTTGGCATCCGTTTACCCAACGGTTCCAACTGGGTGATCACTTGGCTCGCAGTTCTTCGAATAGGCGCGGTCGCGGTTCCCGTCAACTGCGCCTACGAGACCAGCGACCTTGACCATGTGCTCTCCGACTCGGGAGCAAGCATGATCATTACCGACGAAGAAGGCCGGAACAAGGTGGAAGGGACTGAAGCTTGGGCTACTGGTTCTTTGATGGTCGTCGTCGATCTCGTCAATTCTGGCCACGGAACCGCATCGAAAGAACTGCCACCTCTGGAGAACATCACAGCGCGAACCCTCGCCAATCTTCAGTACACCTCGGGCACGACAGGTTTCCCGAAGGCATGCATGCTCGCTCACGAATACTGGATGACGCTGGGGCGGCGTGCTCAAGAAAACGTCGACGCTGACGTTGGTGATGTGACGATAACTACACAGCCGTTCTCTTATATGGATCCACAATGGAATACGACGCTATGTCTGCTGGCGCGGATCCCTCTGGTCATACGCCCGCGCTTTTCCGCCTCTCGGTTCTGGGATTGGGTACGCGAGGAAGGCGTGACATTTTTCTACGTCCTCGGCACAATGCCGACTCTGTTGTACAAACAAGAGCCGACCTCGGCCGATAAGGACAACCGGGTGCGAATCGTTATGTGCTCGGGAATTCCTCCCGCGCTCCATCGTCAGCTGGAGGAGAGGTGGGACGCGCCTTGGCGCGAGGCCTATGGAATGACTGAAACTGGTATCGATCTCTGCGTCCCACTCGCGGCTCAGTCCTCTGTGGGCTCGGGAATCATCGGTTGGCCGGTGGCTGGCAAGGAAGCTCGAGTGCTGTCTCCCGATGGCAGCGAAACAGCGCCGGGAGAACAGGGTGAGCTGGTCGTGCGTGGCAAGCCTTTGATGAAGGGGTATTGGAATCTCCCCGATGCGACAGCTGAGGTGATGCGCGACGGATGGTTCCACACCGGAGACGTCGTCATTCAGCGCGAGGACGGGGCATTCCGACTCGTCGGCCGGATCAAGGACATGGTCCGCCGAGGCGGTGAGAACATCTCCTCCGCGGAAGTCGAGAACGCCGCGAACCAGCATTCGGACATCATCGCGAGTGCGGTTGTCGCCGTCCCGGATGATCTTTGGGGCGAACAGGTGAAGCTGTTCCTCCTGCCGAAAGAAGGTCGCACGCCGTCCCGCGCACTCGCAGAGGACGTCTTCGAGTTACTCCAAGATCACCTGGCACGCTTCAAGCTTCCCGCGCTCATCGCCTTCGTCGACACTTTTCCCCTCACACCTTCCGAACGCATCATCAAGAGCCAGATCCCGGAAGCTCTGGCCACCGAAGGTCCAGGTGTCTTCGCGATGGCCCTCTCCGTACCTAACAAAAATCAGAAGGAGCACCGCTGATGTCGACCACCGAAACACATGACTTGATCCAGCACACGGTCACAGATGACGTCGCGGTCATTAGTCTCAACCGAGAAGACAAACTCAATGCACTCAACGCCGATATGCTGCACAAGCTAGCCGACCTGGTGAAGGGCTATGGCAACGCTGACGGAGTCAAGGGCCTAATTGTCACAGGTGTCGGTCGCGCGTTCTCCGCTGGACATGATCTCGCCGGCGCGAACCAAGCTCGCAATGCACAGGAGATCGCCGAATCGGTCAACGCGTTCCACAACATCAGCCGTGCCTGTCTGCGCACCAACGTGCCCACGATCGCTGCACTCAATGGACTCGCTGTCGGTGGCGCGTTCGAAATGACATTGGCCTTCGATCGACGAATGGCCGCACCGTCTGCTGAAGTATTCCTGCCTGAGAACTCATTGGGGCTGACGGTGTCGAATGCATCGAGTCTGCTGTTGGGAGGGTTGCTACCGCGAGGTGTTGCACTGGACTTCGTACTGGGGGCCCGGAGAGTAGGAGCTGAAGAGGCAAAACGCATCGGTCTGATCGACGAGCTCACCGAGTCGGATCTTGTGAGCGCAGCCATTGCGCGGGTGCATGAGTACACCCCTTCCAATTGTTCTACCGAACAACACCTTCGGCTGTTCCGACCGCCCCTTCGGGAGGTCGAGAAGGCGATGGAAAAGGAGACAGCCGAGGCTGTAGCAGCATGGGAAACGGGACTGACTGCTCGCGGCAACGCAACCTTCTGGGGGAAACGGTCCAACTGAACAAGAGTCTCGTTAAAGTTGGCTCCGACCCAAAGATGTTCTCCTCCACGTGTTTCCGTAAAGTGGCCGTGAGGCGTCGGGCTGTACCAGCAATGCGGTTCCGACGGAGTAACTGCCAGGAGAGGAATCGCCGTGAGGATTCAAGAGGTTCAGCAAGCAGCGGTATTGCTCTTCGCCGCACGGGGCTTCGCGGCGACAGGCATCAGAGAGATCGGACGCGAGCTGCAACTGAACTCGGCGACCCTATACCATTACACGGGCAGCAAGGAAGACCTCTTGGTCGGGATCATGCGGCTGGCTCTCGAGAACCTCGCAGCCATGGGCCGGTCCGCCGTAGCCCGGTCAGTTCGACCTCTCGAACAACTCGGATACCTCGTCAGCTCGCACGTCGGTTTGGCGGCACTCAACCCGTTGACAAGCAAAGTAATCGATCACGAGTTGAGGTCGCTGTCAGCAGGAAACCATGAATCCCTGCTTGTGCTCCGGGACGAATACGAAGCACTCTGGGCCGATGTGTTCGAGCGTGGCTTGTCAGCCGGGGAATTCACAAAGGACACTGATGCTAAGGTAGCCCGCCTTGCCGTCATCGAAATGTGCAATGGCGTTGCGAACTGGTTCCATGCCGACGGGCCGTTAACGATCATCGAAATCCAGGAACGCTTCGTCGACCTCGCCGGCAGGATGGTCGGAGCGGACCGGCTTTCCGATCAGCTTTCCGAGGGCCAGGTCACCCCCGTGCAGCTCGAGGTCGAACCAACCATGGGGCTCGCCTGAGCAGGTCTTCAGCATCAGCAACAGGCTCGGAGGAATCAACGAAGGAGTCGTGTCAAGACAGTGCCTTTACCGTCTCGTCGCACCACCGTACAATCGTGCGCCGCAGGTCCGTCTGCAGTCAGTCGTAGCTTTTAGCCGCCTGCTCGACGCAGCTACAGTTTCGACAATCACAGCTCGATCTTATGCTTCAGACTTTGACCGCATCCCTTGGAACAGCGAAGCAGAAGCCTGTGCGGCTGCGTGAGGAACCTCGATCAGGCCCCTCACACAGCCGCGCATCGCGACTCACCCCTCCGGGTCGGCCACCACCGGGAGCTCTCCGGTCATCTCGTCGCGGGGAACCGCCTCGGAGCTGGTCGCCGAGTTGTCCACGCTGTCGTCGGCCGGCATTCCGGTCAGACGTTCGGGGCTGAGGATCTCACCGAGCTGATCACGTTCGAGCAGTCCGTGCTCGACGACGAGATCGGCAACGGATTCGTTCCTCGCCAGCGCCTCCTTGGCCAGCTTCGCCGCGGATGCGTACCCGATGACCGGAGCAAGGGCGGTGATCACGGTGACCGAGCGGTCGACGATGTCGTCGAGCCGACCTTCGTTGGCGGTGATGCCGTTGACACAGTTGATGCGGAAGGTCTGGCAGGCCCGCTCGAGCCACGTGATCGACTGGAACAGAGAGTGGGCGATGATCGGTTCGAAGGCGTTGAGCTGCAGCTGCCCGGCTTCGACGGCCATGGACACGGTGACATCGGCGCCGGCGACGGAGTATGCGACCTGGGAGACCGACTCGGGAATGACCGGGTTGACCTTGCCGGGCATGATCGACGATCCGGCCTGACGGGCCGGCAGATTGATCTCGCCGAGGCCGGCCTGCGGACCCGAGGACAGCAGCCGCAGGTCATTGGCGATCTTCGACATCTTCAGCGCGCTGCGCTTGAGCGCGCCAGAGAAGGTGATGAAGACGCCGGTGTCCGAGGTGGATTCGACGAGGTCGCCGGCGGTGACGAGATCGAGCCCGGTGATCTCGCGCAGGTGTTTGATGACCGCTTCCTTGTATCCGACCGGGGCATTGATCGACGTCCCGATCGCGGTCGCGCCCATATTCACCTCGCCGAGGAGGGCGACGGCCTCTTCCAGACGCTGGACGTCCTCGCGCAGAGTCGTCGCGAAGGCGTTGAATTCCTGGCCCAGAGTCATCGGAACCGCATCCTGCATCTGAGTGCGTCCGACCTTGACGATGTGGGCGAATTCGCGGCCCTTGGCGGCGAAGGCATCGGCGAGGAGCGTGAGTTCGGCCAGCAGGTTCTGCAGCGAGAACGCCAGAGCGATCTTGATCGCGGTCGGGTAGGTGTCGTTCGTCGACTGACTGTGGTTCGTATGGTCGTTGGGGTGGATGAACGTATAGTCGCCCTTCGGTCGACCGGCGATCTCGAGGGCGCGGTTGGTGATCACCTCGTTGGCGTTCATGTTCGTCGACGTTCCGGCCCCGCCCTGGACGACGCCGACGGCGAACTGGTCGCGCAGCTTGCCGGCCTTGATCTCCTCGCACGCGGCGTCGATGAGGTTCGCCCGCTGGTCGTCGAGCGCCCCGATCTCGGCATTCGCTCGCGCCGCGGCCTGCTTGACGCAGGCGAAGGCGCGCACGAAGTCCGGGTAGACGGAGATGGGACGGCGGGCGATGGGGAAGTTCTCATTGGCCCGAGCCGTGTGCACTCCCCAATAGGCGGTATCGGGGATCTCGAGGCTGCCGATCGAATCGGTCTCGGTGCGAGTGGGTGAACCTTGAGCGGTCAGAGGAGTGGAAGCGGTGGATGATGCGGAAGCATTCGACTCAGTCATAGTGATTTCAGGGTCTCACATTCCAGAAGCAGGCGAACGAGCGGGTCAGGAGTCTGTCAGCGGAACGGTGAGGCCGACCTTGGCGGCGTCCATGACGACGTGGGTGCTGAAACGCCGGACATTGTCGTTGCCGAGGAAGAGCTCCCGGCTCAACCTCGTATATTCGGCCATGTCGCGGACGATGAGGATGGCGATGAAGTCCCATTCGCCGGCGACGTAGTAGCACTGTTGGACCTGGGGTCGGGCGATGAGCGCGGAACGCAGCGCGTCGAGCTTGTCGAGCTGTTCGCTTTCGACCGCGATCTGGGCGATGACGCGGACGGGGCATCCCAGCAGCTCGGGGGTCAGGGTCACGGCCGTTCCGCTGATGACTCCCATCGACGTCAGGCGCTGCAGTCTCCGATTCACCGCCGCCGTCGACAGTCCGACGCGAGCTCCCAGCGCTGATTGCGGTATTCGGGCGTCGTTCTGCAGGGCGTCGAGCAATCTGATGTCGACGTCGTCCAATGTTCGCTCCACATCACCAGTCTCTGTCAGTGCGAACAATGACGCAATGTTTTTGCGTCGGTAGCCAGGTTTCTGACTGAATCTGTCCATCTCGGTTGATGCGATTGCTCGAACTCCGTGATCATCGAGACATGAGCACAGGCCATACAGACCGAGCGAAGCAGTGGCGCCGGCAGCTGCACCGCATGCCCGGCACCGGGTTCGACGTCTCCGAGACTGCGGACTTCCTCGCAAAGACATGCACGGACCTCGGTTGGGAGGTTGTCACCGGCATCGGCGGCACGGGTCTCGTCGCCTCGCTGCGCCGGGGTACGAGCACCCGCTCGATCGCGTTGCGGGCGGATATGGACGGTCTGCCCATCGACGAGCAGACCGGCGTCGAACACAGCTCCCAGAACCCCGGCACCATGCACGCCTGCGGTCACGACGGACATATGGCGATGGTCCTCGGGGCCGCCTCGGCGCTGACGGAAGAGGGCGACTTCGACGGAACGGTGCGCCTGTTCTTCCAACCCGCCGAAGAGCCGGGCACTGGCGCGGAGGCCATGTTGGCCGACGGGCTGCTCGACAGGTTCCCCGTCAACGCCGTCTACGGCCTCCACAACATTCCGGGGCTGCCCGCCAGCGAGCTCAACGTGCGCAGCGGCCCGATCATGGCCGCTGAGGACAACTTCGAGATCCGCATCAGCGGGAGGGGAGGGCATGCCTCTGCGCCGCACCTGGTCATCGATCCGATGGTCGCGGGGGCAGAAACAGTGCTTGCCCTGCAGACGATCGTCGCTCGCGACATCGATCCGCTCGACTCGGTCGTCGTCTCCTGTACTGAACTCGTCACGGACGGGGCACGCAATGCCATTCCGGGCGAGGTCATGCTCCGAGGCGATGTCCGTACCTTCACGGATGAGGACAGTGCCCTCGTCGAAGCTCGCATCCGAGAGATCGCCGAGGGAATCGGCATCGCTCACCGGGCGAGCGCATCGGTCGACTACTCTCGAGTCTTCCGTCCCACGATCAACGACCCCGCCTGTGTCGACCACGTCATCCGTGCGGGGGTAACGGCGCTCGGCGAGAGCCGAGTCAACGGCGCATGCCGGGCCATCACCGCCAGCGAGGACTTCGCCGCCTACGCCCGCGCGGTGCCCGCCTGCTTCGCTTTCCTGGGCGCCGGTGCCATCGAACCGGGCGGCACCGCTCCCCTGCACAGCCGCGACTTCGATTTCAACGATTCCATCCTCGGCACGGGAATCGACGTCTACGTCGAACTCGTGCGCTCACTCCTGACCGAAGGACGTATGTCATGACCTCATCTGAGACCACCGTTTCCAGCTGGACCGCCAACGACCGCGACCCCGCCTGGACCTGTGCCGCCCCAGCGCCCGAGGCCCTCGAATTCCACCGGCAGCTCGACGGCTATGCGCCCACCGCGCTCGTCGAACTTCCTGCCCTGGCCGAGGAGCTCGGCGTCGGTGCAGTGTTCGCGAAGGACGAGTCGACACGGCTGGGCCTGCCCGCGTTCAAGGCACTCGGGGCATCGTGGGCCGTCCATCGTGCCCTTGAAGCAATCGGGAACGGGACCGAACACGCCGCTGGCGACGAAGACGGCGATGCCGCGGGAGAGATCGTCACGGCCACCGACGGCAATCATGGCCGCGCGGTCGCCGCTTTCGCTCGCAGGGCGGGACGGAATGCGCGCATCTTCGTCCCGGCCGGGGCCGTCCACCCGAATGCGACCGCCGCCATCCGTAATGAGGGCGCCGAGGTCGTCGAGGTCGCCGGCAGCTACGACGAGGTCGTCGCCGCGGCCGCAGAGTACGCTGATGGCAGCGGCGGTGTGCTCGTTCAGGACACCGCCTGGGACGGGTATGAAGAGGTGCCCGGCTGGATCGTCGAAGGGTATTCGACTCTGTTCCGCGAGGTCGATGAGCAGCTGCAGGATGCGGGCCACCGCGGCGCCGACCTCGTCCTCGTGCCCACAGGTGTCGGTTCGCTGCTGCAGGCCGCAATCGCGCACTACCGCAGCGAGACGGGTACCGGCTCGACCGCGGTCGTCTCGGTCGAACCGGAGAATGCGGCATGCGTGGGACCCAGCCTTGACGCCGGACAGCCGATCTCGGTCGAGACCGGGCAGACGATCATGGCCGGCCTCAACTGCGGAACCCCTTCGTCGCTGGCCTGGCCGTTCATCCGCGACGGCCTCGACGCAGCCGCCACGGTCAGCGAACAGGACACGATCGACGCAGCCCATCGCCTCGCCGAACTCGGTGTCGCCGCGGGACCGTGCGGGGCGGCAGCGCTGGCGGGTGCCCGGGCAGTGCTGCTCGGAGAAGATGCTCCATCGCGGCGCCGCCATCTGGGAATGACGGAAGACAGCACGCTCGTGCTCACCATCACCGAAGGCTCGGAGGCGAACCCGGTGCCCTCGGCCTGACTGCCCTGACTGGTTCAGGCTCCGAAGTAGTAGTCCGAGTGCGCCGCACACGCCGGATTGAACGATGCGGCGCATTCCGGGCAGTCATCGACGTTCTTGTATGTCTCGATCGTCAGTTCGGCCCAGCAGCTGCCGCAGAGGGTCGCAGGCTGGTTCCACTGTTCGCGCGGCCATTGCTCGGCCGGGTGGTCAGCTGTCTCCACATGACAAAGGTGGCAGGGATAGTAGCGACCGCAGCAGGCGAAGCGGATGGCGACGATGTCGAGCTCGGTCGCGTAGTGCACGCACCGAGTGTGCTCGTCGACGGTCTTGCCGTGGACCCGGGGAGACCGATTCACCACTCACCTGCCTTCTGACGGTTGGACCGATGGAGTCCAGCACAGCAGACTATGGCTAGAAGCTGAATTGCAAGTCGGTCCCACAGTAATGCGAAGAATGGAGGGGCAGCGAACGCTGCCCCTCCATTAGCTTGCTGGATCAGTTCGTCCTCCGGGTCCAGAACCCTTGGTGAGCGATAGCCGCCTCGTCCTCCAACAACGGACCGACGACCACGATCGCTCGCTGTCCCCGCGACAGCACTTCCCGGCAGGGGAGGTCAAAGGTCGGGTTCTCGGGATCATCACCAGTCAGCTCCAGCAGACGGCGCTCCGACAAGGCATAGACGATCCGGCCGATGCCCGTCCAGTAGATGGCTCCAGTGCACATCACGCATGGCTCGGCGCTCGTGTACAGTGTCGCTGCCGCCAGCTCCTCCGGAGAGCGCCGTCGTGCAGCCTCTGCCGCAGCCCGCAGCTCCGCATGCTGCGTCGGGTCACCCGCAGGCGGCATCGAATTGTTGCCTTCGGCCGCCAGCACAGTTCCATCCGCAGCGACGACTGTGGAGGCGAACGGATGTCTGCCGCGCTTCCTTGAGTCCTCGGCCAACGAGATCACGTTCCTGAGCTGAGCCAGGTCGGTCTCGATCCCAGCAGCGTTGTCTCCGACTCCAGCCGGTGCGGTGACGAACGAGTTTCCTGCCGCCGAGTGCGCTGGTCGTGTCTCTGTCATATCCATGTCCGTTTCTTCAGTGGTTTCGATAGCGGTTCTTCTATTGATAAGTGCGTTGAGCAGCACGGCAACGATGGCGCACAGGAAGATGCCGCTCTCGAGGATGAGTGAGAGCGGGCCTTCGATGGAGCCCAGCAACGAGGGCATCGCCATCGGCAGCACACCCACGCTGAGGGAGATCGCCACGATCAGCGAATTATGCGTCCCCTCGTACTTCACTCGTGCCAGCTCCTGAATGCCGGCGGCCGTGGTCATCCCGAACATTACGATCGCGCCTCCGCCGAGGACCGCGGGCGGAATGGCCGCGACGATAGCACCTACCTTCGGTATCAGACCCATGACCACCATGATGATTCCAGCAGCGGCTACGACGTACCGGCTCCGCACCCGCGTCATGGCGATAAGTCCAGTGTTCTGGCTGAAGGCGTTGAGCGGGAACCCGTTGAAGATCGCACTGAGCATCGTCGCCAGTCCTTCGCCGCGGAAAGCGTTCCCCAGCCTTCGCGGAGTGATCGGCGCATCCACCATGCGTCCGATCGCCAGAGTGTTCCCGGTGGTCTCAGCCATGATCACGACCATGGCGAGTGTCATGATCAGAATCGGCACTACGTCGAATTGGGGCAGCCCGAAGCTCATGGGCAAAGCGATCCCGATCCATGCCGCATCGGAGATGCCGCTGAAATCACTCAGCCCGAGCAACATGGCCGCCACAGTGCCCACAGCCATGCCGATGAGCACCGACAGGCTGCTCATCAGGCCCTTGAAGGACACATAGACGATGACGGTGACCACCACTGTGAGCAACCCGATGAGCAGATGCTTCGGGGCTCCGAAGGAATCACTCCCCTCGCCACCACCGAGCCACCCAGCAGCTGCGGGCATGAGTGAGATGCCCACTGTTGTGATGAGACATCCAATGACCACACGTGGGAAGAATCGCAGCAGCCGGGAGAAGAGCGGCGCCAGACCGATGGCGAGCAGACCAGCGACCATGACGGCTCCGAAGACATGCTGAAGACCGTACTCCGTACCGATCTGCATCATCGGCGCCAGAGCGATGAACGAGGCACCCTGGATCAGGGGCAACCTCGCGCCGAAGCGCCACACGCCGAGAGTCTGCAGCAGAGTCGCCAGTCCGCCGATGATGAGATTGCAGTTGATGAGGATGACGATTTCCGCCTGCTCCAATCCCAATGCTCCGCCGAGGATCAAGGGAACTGCGACTACGCCGGCATAGATCACCAGCACGTGCTGAAGGCCCAATGTCGCCATCGTCCGCATCGGCAGCACTTCGTCAACTGAATCGACCGCTGCGACGCGAGCATCGTTGACCGCGAGTTTCATGGTTGCACCTGCTTTCGTTGTCCAGAGGAGGATAAGGCGACAATATTGCGCTCACACCGATAGATGAAATGAGTTTCCATCGATGTAACCGATAGATTGAAACCATGCGACTCAGTCTGGAGCAAGTTGAAGCGTTCGTGCTCACTGTCGAACACGGCTCGTTCTCGGCGGCAGCGCGTGCTCTCGGTCGAACCCAATCAACCATCAGCTCGGCGATCGCCTATCTCGAGATCTCTCTCGCTGTCGAGCTGTTTGACCGAAGCACCCGCACACCTACGCTCACAGAAGCCGGTCAAGCACTTCTACTCGAAGCCCGCGCGCTCTACGACCGAGCCGTCACGTTCGAAAGACACGGAGACGCACTCGCCGATGAACAAGCCGCGAGCATCACACTTGCAGTAGGCATCCCGCCCGATCAGATCATGCCGGTGCTTGAGGAGTTCACAGAAACGTTTCCACACACCGACCTGATCATCAGAAACCCTGACCGCGGCGATGCAAGCCGACTCGTACTTGCCGACGAGGCCGAACTCGGGATTGCGTTTCTGCTTCCTGAATACCCGGATGCACTCGGCTTCCATCAGATGGGCAAGCTCCTGATGACCCATGTCGCGCACCGAGATCATCCTCTTGCGCAGGTCCCCACCCCCAGCTTCGACGAGCTCCGCGGCTATCGTCACCTCGCATATATCTCACACTCAAGTGCACTGCCGACGAGTGAGTACCTACAGTCGACGCAGACTTGGCACACCGACTCCTACGAGGCACTCACCGCGCTCGCTCGGTCAGGCATCGGCTGGGCTACCCTGCCTCGGCAGCTCGTGCTTCCGGAGATCGCTTCCGGCGAACTCGTCGAGCTTCACCTCGGTGCCTATCCATTCACTGATTGGCTTGTTTCGGTCGACCTGATCTGGCACCGAGGACGGCGTCTCGGTCCGGTGGAGACTTGGCTGCTCGACCGGTTCCGACGGCACCCGGTGCACGAGGTTGCCGAAGACGGGCAGGACACGATCCGAATTCGCTGATCGTCCTTTGGAGGCAGGCACAGTCGCCAAAGTGATGTGACCGTCCATGCTGATGATTCCGCCGGCCATGACCATGGTTCCGCGCAGGAATGAGACGGTCGGCGAAAGCGTGAATAGGCCGATCGGCTGCTTGCGCTCGGTTCTGGATGCGGGGCTCATCTCGGCAGAATCTATCGGTTCTGCTGCGTCGGCGATCTGAGAATTGGACCGGGCTTCCTCGGCATGTTGGGTGCTCAATCGAGCATGAATTTCTGTGTAGATTGGTAAGGTGAATCTTCGGCTTGCCATCTGCACTGAAGAGGCAGTTCGAGCCTAATGAGCGCGCTTCGACAGTTCCAATAGCCGTTGTGGATGCTCTCTGTCTGATTTTCAGATGACCAGTTCCCCGGAGATGGAAGAATTACGGTATCGGGGTCGGTTCTCGCCGACGATGTCCCAGTAAGAGAGTCCTCGAAATCAGCAGGAGCGCAGATGTCCTCACCAGATCAGTTCGTCCACTCCTTCGCCGAGGTGGCCCTGGCCAATATCACTCGTGAGTACCCCTTTGCCGCTCACCACGTCGCCCGGAGCCTCGCCGACATCGTGCCGGCCGGTGAGAAGAACCCGGCGTTCGCGAATTCCTACGACTGGCACTCGAGCGTGCACATGCACTACCTGCTCGCCTCACTACTTGGCACTGAGGCGGGACGCACGGCAAACTGGCGCGAAGAGGCCATCGAGGTGCTGTCGTCCCACTTGAGTGACGTGAATATGATCGCCGAGGCGGACTTCCTCCGTGACAATCCTTCGTGGGAACGGCCGTACGGCTGGGCATGGGCGGTTGAGCTCACTCGAGTGCTCAATGCCAACGAACTGCCCGAACTGCGTGCGCTCAGCAAGAACACCCAGGTGCTCGCTGACACTGTATTCGAGTTGGTGTCCACTTGGTTGCCGAAGGTCGTCGAACCAGTGCGTCACGGAGTTCACTCGAATACGGCATTCGGGCTGCGTCGCATCCTCGTGGGCGCCCGAGCAGCGGGCCGCCACGATGTCGTCGACATCGTCGCCGGTGCGGCTCGACGCTTCTACGCCGAGGACGTCGCGTGGAACTTCACGCAGGAGCGCAGCGGCCACGACTTCCTTTCGCCCGGGTTGTGCGAGGCCGACCTCATGGTCGAAGTCCTCACTGACGACGAGCGGGCCTCCTGGTTGCCCGGGTTCCTCTCTGACCTCTCCCCCGAATCACCAGCGCTGACTCCGGTCAAGGTGCATGACCCGAGTGATGGTCAGCAGAGCCATCTCTACGGACTGGGTCTGTCCGTGGCAGCCTCAGTGATGCGCTTAGCCCCACAGGTCGAGACGATCGCCGAACATACCGGCGATGAATCACTCATGGAGCAGGCCAAAGGAATGCTCACCCGCGTCGACCCTCTCATGGGACCGGGCTTTGAGGCTGCTGTGTCCGACGAATACATGTCCTCGCACTGGGTGGCGACGTTTGCGTGGGAAGCTTTGCTCCTATCTACGAACTGAACTCGCTCAACATCGAAACTCAGTCGCCCTCTGCCTGTAATCGACCCAGCCGACGGACGGTTCTGGCTCACTCCTGACTTGCTTCACCTAAGCCGATTTTCGGTATTGATTCGGCATCGGTAGTGGTGAGAGAGCTGTCATCCGTGGAATTGGGACACTAAACAGGTCCGTAGAATGAGTGTATGAGCCTGCGACTGAGGAAAGTCCCGACCGCGTCCGGGGCAACCGCGGTCCAAATCGTGACGAAACGCCACGGCAAACTCACCGTCATCGAACACCTCGGCTCCGCACACACCCCAGCACAGTTGGCAGCACTCGAAGAGGCCGGCCGCGAGAAAATCAACGAGTCCACCGGACAGCTGTCTCTCGAACTCGACACCGGAAACAAGGTCTCTACCGGTTCACGTCGACGTGTGAAGGGATCGGCATCGCGTCGACTCATCGACACGATCCGCACCGCCTACGACAGGCTCGGCTTCCACGTCGTCGACGACGAAGCCTTCTTTCAGCTAGTACTGGCTCGCATCGTCGAACCCACATCGAAGTCGGACAGCATTAGAGTCCTTGACGAACTCGGTGCCGATACCAAACACCGCAGCACTTTCACCAGGTGCCTGCAACGAGTCAATGCTGATGCGTACCGAGAAACCATCGCCTCGAAGTGCTTCGACTTTTCGGTCGCAACAACAGGGATCTCTTTGATCCTCTACGACGTCACGACCCTCTATTTTGAGGCAGAGAAAGAAGACGAACTGCGCAAAGTCGGATACTCGAAAGAGCGTCGAGTCGACCCGCAGATCGTTGTCGGGTTGCTGGTCGATCGGACTGGGTTTCCGTTAGAGATCGGCTGTTTCGAAGGCAACAAGGCAGAGACGTTCACGATGATCCCGATCGTCAAGGGATTCCAGGACCGACATGGGGTCACCGATATGGTCATCGTCGCTGATGCTGGAATGCTCTCAGCCGCGAACCTGAAGGCCATCGATGACGCCGGGCTTCGGTTCATCGTGGGATCACGGCAGACGAAGGCACCGAATGATCTCGCAACGTTCTTCACCTGGAACGGGACGAACACCGATGACGGGCAACTCGTCGATACCCTGACCCCACGAGCCACCGTTGCGTTGAACAAAAACCGGACTCTGACTCGCGCCGAACCCGTCTGGTCACCTGAAGACCATCCGCACGCCTGGCGAGCAGTGTGGCAATACCAGCGGAAACGAGCCGTGAGAGACCGGGAGACGCTGAATCTGCAGCGCAATCGGGCGATGCGCATCATCGATGGGGAATCGAAACCGAAAGCAGCACGGTTCGTCAAAACCAAGGGGTCGACGAAGGTCTTCGACGAGTCTGGTTATGACAAGGCCGTCGGGTTAGCCGGCTGGAAAGGCTACGTCACGAACATTGCTGCCAACGTGATGTCGGCGACCGACGTCGTTGGTTCCTATCACGACCTGTGGCATGTCGAGCAGTCTTTTCGAATGTCGAAGACTGACCTTCGAGCCCGCCCGATCTTCCATCGAACTCGTGACGCAATCGAGGCGCATTTGGGACTGATGCAAGGTTTGGTGACATCTGATCTGGCTTGTTCACAGGCAAGCCTGGAAGGATAGACACCATGCCACA
>NZ_JADBHF010000016.1 GCF_017808105.1 Brevibacterium renqingii
TGTAGATCTTTGGCATGACTTCTATCCTTCCTGGAATTTATCCAGTCGTGAAGTCAACCAAACCTTCAGCAGTCCCGGTCCACCATTTCGCGGGCAAAAGTATATGAGGCAGCGAGGGTGGCTCGCGGGCTGTTTATCTGAGTCTGGTCGAGGGGTTCACGCCGGACTTCCGAGTCCCTAGCATGAAGTCATGACTGCATACACCGGACAGGAACTGCTCGACGCCCTCACGGAGAAGGGGCTGAAGGACTGGCAGGGTCGGACGGACTCGATCGGCACCCGACTGCTCACCGGCGACTTCGCCACCGGCCTCGAGCTCGTCAACCGGATCGGCGCCGCCGCCGAGGAGGCCGGCCATCACCCCGACATCACCCTGACGTTCCCTCACGTCGACGTCCAGCTGACCAGTCACGACACAGGAGCCGTGACCGAACGCGATTTCGACCTCGCGGGAAGGATCAGCGAACTGGCCGCCTCGGCGGGGGTGAAGGCGGACTCCGCGGCCGACTGAACGGCTCGTACTAGGCTGTGACCACAGCCGTCCGCGAGCACCCAGGAGAACGTGTGTACCACGCCGCCGAGAACCGCTATGATTCGATGACCTACCGCCCGGTCGGCCGTTCCGGGCTCGTCCTGCCGGCCCTGTCGCTGGGGCTGTGGCACAATTTCGGCGACGACGTCGCCTTCCAGAACCAGCGCGCCATCGTCCGTCGGGCTTTCGACCTCGGCATCACGCACTTCGATCTCGCGAACAACTACGGGCCGCCGCCCGGTTCGGCCGAAACCAACTTCGGCAGGCTGCTGCGCGAGGATCTGCATCCCTACCGCGATGAGCTCATCATCTCCACGAAGGCCGGCTGGGTCATGCACCCCGGCCCCTACGGCGGGCCCGGCGGCAGCCGCAAATACCTTTTGGCCAGCCTCGACGCCTCACTGCGCCGGCTCGGCCTCGACTACGTCGACATCTTCTACTCGCACCGTCCCGATGCCACGACTCCGCTCGAGGAGACCATCGGGGCACTCGACACCGCGGTGCGATCCGGTCGGGCCCTCTATGCGGGCATCTCGTCCTACTCTGCGGCCGACACGGCCAGGGCTGCACAGATCGCGCGCGATCTCGGCACCCCGCTGCTCATCCACCAGCCCTCCTATTCGATGGTCAACCGGTGGATCGAGGACGACGGCCTGCTCGAAACCACCGACGTCGAGGGCCTCGGCGTCATCGGCTTCTCCCCGTTGGCGCAGGGCCTGCTCACCGACAAGTACCTCGGCGGGGTTCCTGCGGATTCCCGAGCAGGCAAGTCCACGCCATCGTTCAAGGACGGATTCCTCAATGAGGACAATCTCGTCCGCATCCGCTCGCTCAACGACATCGCCGCCGCCCGGGGTCAGTCCCTGGCGCAGATGGCGCTGGCATGGGCCCTGCGCGACGAGCGCGTGTCCTCATTGGTCATCGGTGCCAGCCGGGTCGAGCAGCTCGAGCACAATGTCGCCGCTCTCGAGGCGGCCCCGCTGAGCGAGGAGGAGCTGAGCGAGATCGACCGCTTCGCCGTCGACTCCGGCGTCGATATCTGGGGAGACGCTCGCCGCAGCACCGCCGAGTGAGCCGCGCGGAGGGTGCCGCGCATTGTGAACGGCTCGGGCCGAAGCGATCATTCTGCTGTGATACCGTAAGCGCCGACCTCCCAGACGAGCGGCAGGAGCCCCGATGAGCGATGACCGTGCGGACCGCGACGAAGCCGAGCCCGGTCCGGTCGACGATGGTCACGCCGAATACGAACCCGGTCACGCGGACGCCGAGCCCGGTCACACGGACGCCAAGGAGAACCCCTGGTCCGCGATCAAACCCTGGCGGGGCAAGGCGGCCGGGCTCGACAAGCTGCTGCTGTTCATCATCATCGGCGTACCGCTCGTCTACCTCGCGCTCATGCCGCTGCGGCCCTGGATGCTCGTCCACGCCCCGGTCGTCCAGGAGTTCATCAACGGCGCGAAGACCTCGATCGTCGCGGCCGCAGCCTATGCCCGCGTCGGTGAGATCCCGCTCTGGCTCGTCATCGTGGCCGGATTCGTCGGCATGGCGAAGCTCGATTGGGCGTTCTGGCTGGCCGGACGCCGGTGGGGTGACGGAGTGCTGCGGCTCTTCGCTCAGAACGAGCGGCAGCTCAAGCGCATCAATCAGCTCAAGAGGATCCCGAACTGGGCCCTGTTCCTCATGACTCTGGTCTCCCGCTGTCCCGGCATCCCCGGCACTCTCGTCTACCTCGTGGCCGGGTGGACGAGGATGCGGCTCTCGCTCTTCCTCATCGCCGACCTCCTCGGCTGTCTGATCTTCACTCTCATCTGGACCGTCCTCGGCTTCCAGCTCGGCGAGACAGCCGTCGACGTGCTCAAGGTCATCGACAAGTACGCCATGTGGCTGACCCTGGCGCTCATCGCCGGCATCTTCGTCCTCAGCTTCGGCAAGGAGTATCGGAAGCAGAGGCAGGCCGAGGCGAAGAAGACGTCGGAGGACTGACCAGCCCGGGCGCCGTCTCAGCCCCTGAAAGTCGGTTGCGTCCCGACGGGCCCGGTTCAGTCCCGAAAGGCCGGACTCAGACCCCGAAGATTTGGGCTCAGGCCCCGAAAGAGAGGAAGGTCTCGCGCATCCGGGCCGGGTCCGCCTTCTGCCCGCTGAAGAGCTCGAAGGCGTCGATGGCCTGGTTGACGGCCATCCCCGAGCCGTCGAGCGTGCGGCAGCCCTTGGCTCTGGCCTCGGCGAGCAGCTGGGTCTCGAGCGGGAAGTACACGACATCGGCCACCCAGGTATCCGCACCGAAGACCGCGGTGTCGACGGGAGTGCCCGGATAGGCCTTCATCCCGACGGGGGTGGCGTTGACGATCCCGTTCGCCGAGGCGGCCGCCGCCTCGAGTTCGTCCAGTCCGATCGCCCGCGCTCGCGTCCCGACCGCCGCGACCGCGCCGATGTCCGCGGCCAGGCCCCGTGCACGATCGACATCGGTGTCGGCGATGACGAGTTCGGCCACGCCGAGTTCGGCCAGGGCGAACCCGACCGCACGGCCGGCCCCGCCCGCGCCGATCTGCACGACCGCCTCGGTGGCGGCGCCTCGCAGTCCGGCGCGGAACCCGGCTGCGAATCCTGTGACGTCGGTGTTGTGGCCGGTGGTGTGCCCCTGGCCGTCGATGACGACGGTGTTGACCGAGCCGATGCGCTGGGCGACCGGGTCGACGGCGTCGAGGAATCCGATGACCTGCTGTTTGAACGGGTGGGTGATGTTGAGTCCGTCGAAGCCGAGGCGGATCGCAGCATTCAGCAGCTCTTCCAGACGCGCCCCTGCAAGCCGCGGTTCGGCGATGTCCACGGTGCGGTAGATCGTGGGGATGGAATGGGCCGCGCCTTCGTTCTCGTGCATGCGCGGGGTCCGGGAGGCGGAGATGCCGTCGCCGATGAGTCCGAGGAGGAGGGATGGGGTCATGGTCTCGCTTTCGGTAGCAGGTCGATGAGGATCTCCATCGCGTGGACGTAGCCTTTCGCGCCGGCTCCGGCGATGACGGCCGCGGCCACGGGCGAGAGGTAGGAGTGGTGTCTCACGGCCTCCCGCGCATGGGGATTGCTCAGGTGCACCTCGATGATCGGATGGTCATAGGACTTCAGCGCATCGTGCAGGGCCAGCGAGGTGTGCGTATAGGCCCCGGCATTGATGATCGCCCCGACTGTGGTGTTCCTGGCCTCGTGGACGGCGTCGATGAGTCCGCCCTCGTGGTTGCTCTGGATGCACCGGGCGGTCAGGCCCGCTTCGGCGGCGGCCTCGGCGCACATCGCTTCGATGTCGGCCAGGGTCGTGCGGCCGTAGATCTCGGGCTCACGCTCGCCGAGGAGGTTGAGGTTGGGGCCGTTGAGGACGAGGACGTGCGGCATGATCACCTCGGGAATCGTGCGGCGATGGCCGCGGCGGTCTCGGTCAGTTGGGGGACGAGCGCGATGAGTTCGTCGAGGCTGCGTCGGAAGACGGGAGCGGCGAGAGCCAGTGAGGCCAGCAGCCTCCCGTCGAGGTCGAAGACCGGCACGGCGAGGGCATTCATTCCGATGTCGTTCTCCTCGGACTGGCCGGCCCACCCGCATTCGCGGATCTCTTCGAGCCGGCGGCGCATCCGGTCGGGTTCGGTGATCGAGTTCGGGGTCCGCGCTTCGAGTTCGAGGGCGTCGACTGTGGCTTCGGCATCCGGGTCATGCGCGAGCAGGGCCTGCCCGATCGCCGAGGTGTGCAGCGGAGATTCGTCACCGGGATCGGTCGTCGTCCGAAACTGGGGACCGTCGACCGTGAGCACGGTCAGCGCGGAGTTGCCGCGCCGCACGGCGAGGATGCTCGACTCCCCGGTGGTCGCCGTGAGGTCCTCGAGGAGGTCCCTCGTCGCCCCGGTGAGACCTCGGCGGTGGGCGACCTTCTGCGCCAGGCGGAAGACCTCCATGCCGAGGGTGTAGATCTTCGTGCGCGGGTCGAAGCTCGCGTAGCCGGACTCCACGAGTCCGCCGAGGAGGCGGTAGGACGTCGAGAACGGGTAGCCGGTCGCCTCGGCGGCTTCGCCTGCACTGATGCCCTCCGGGGATGCACCGAGCAGATCGAGCATCTCGAAGGTCTTCGTCACCGAGTTCGACCCCTTGGGCGGCATCTCCGGCCTCCTTGCGCTAGTGCGGCTGTGCGGTGGGCTGTCATCTGTCCGCGGACGCAGATCCTCTGCGGGCGGCGTTGACAGACTATGTCATCTCAATCACACTGTAAACCACAATGTAACAATCATTGCCACACTATGGCAATGCGGAGTCCAGTTCAGTCCGGTTCCATGGGCCGCCGACGGACCGTGAGAGTGAGAGATGCGAGGAAGCATGAGCAACGCGATCGAGGAAGCTCGCCCGACGAAGACGCCGCTGCGTGCGGCCCTGTCGAGCTGGACCGGCTCGGCTCTCGAGTACTACGACTTCGCCGTCTATGGAACTGCGGCGGCGCTGGTGCTCAACACCCTGTTCTTCCCCGAGACCACGGCCCCGGGGATCTCGATCCTCCTGGCCATGGGCACAGTCGGAGTCGCGTACGTCGTCCGGCCCCTGGGCGCACTCATCATGGGTCCGCTCGGCGACCGCTTCGGGCGGAAGTTCGTCCTCATGCTCACCCTGTTCATGATGGGCATCTCGACCTTCCTCGTCGGCTGCCTGCCGACCTATGATCAGGTCGGCATGCTCGCGCCGGTCCTCCTCGTGCTCTGCCGCGTCATCCAGGGGCTCTCGGCCTCCGGTGAGCAGGCGAGCGCGATCTCGGTCTCGCTCGAGCACTCGGGCGAGAACAAACGCGCCTGGACGACGAGCTGGACCCTGCACGGCACCCAGGCGGGCACTCTGCTGGCCACCGCGGTCTTCATCCCCTTCACCGCCTTCCTGCCCGACGAGGCCCTGTTCAGCTGGGGCTGGCGAGTGCCGTTCTGGCTCTCCGCGCTCGTCGTGCTCACAGCGTGGCTCATCCGCCGCGGCCTCGAGGAGCCGCCGGCGTTCAAGGAAGCACGCGTGGACAACCCTCCCCTCATGCAGGTCTTCCGGTGGCACAAGGCCGCGGTGCTGCGGGTGGCCGCCTGCGCCATGGTCAACACCGTGAACATGGTCTTCACCGTCTGGTCGCTGTCGTTCGCCACCTCGATCGTCGGACTCGAACGATCGACCATGCTGCTGGTCTCGGTCATCGCCAATGCCGTGGCCCTGCTCGCGATTCCGGCCGCCGCGCTGCTGTCCGACCGGCTCGGACGCAAACCCGTCTTTGTCACCGGTGCCGTGGGCGCCGGACTGATGATGTTCCCGTACCTGGCCGCGGTCTCGGCCGGGAGCTGGCCGCTCATCTTCGTCTTCGGCGCCCTCATGTCGGGCTGCGCCTATTCGCTGGCGAACTCGATCTGGCCGTCGTTCTACGCCGAGATGTTCCCCACCACGGCGCGGGTGACAGGATTGGCCCTGGGCACCCAGATCGGCTTCGCCGTCTCCGGCGGTCTGGCCCCGGTGCTCGCCTCCGCCGTGGCCGGAGCCGGCGGAGAGAATTGGGTCTCCGTCGCAGGCTTCACCGCGGGAGTCTGCATCGCCGTCGGGCTGGTCGCGATGACGGCTCGCGAGACGAAGGGGCTGAGCTTGGAAGAGATCGACACCGTCCATGAGGAAAGGGCACGATGAGAACCTCGATTGCCACGGTGTGCCTGTCCGGCACACTCGAAGAGAAGCTGCACGCGGCCGCCCGGGCCGGTTTCGACGGAGTGGAGATCTTCGAACAGGATCTCCTCGTCTCCCCCGACTCCCCGGAGACCATCGCCGGACTGGCCCGCGATCTGGGTCTCAGCCTCGACCTGTATCAGCCCTTCCGCGATTTCGAAGGCGTCGAGGAGGACCGGTTCCAGCAGAACCTCGTCCGTGCGCAGAAGAAATTCGAGCTCATGACCCGGCTCGGCATGAACACCATGCTGCTGTGCTCCAATGTCGGCACGGCGACGATCTCCGACGACGGCATCGTCGTCGAGCAGCTGCGACGCCTCGGCGATCTGGCTCAGGGCTACGGCATCGACGTCGCCTATGAGGCACTTGCCTGGGGCCGGTTCGTCTCCGAATACGATCATGCCTGGGACCTCGTGCGCTCCGCAGACCATCCGCGCATCGGCACCTGTCTCGACAGCTTCCACATCCTCTCGCGCGAAACGGACCTGTCTCGCATCTCCGAGATCCCGGGTGAGAAGATCTTCTTCCTCCAGCTTGCCGACGCCCCTGCGCTGTCGATGGATGTCCTCAGCTGGTCCCGTCACCACCGGGTCTTCCCCGGCGAGGGCGCATGGGACCTCACCGACTTCCTCACCCGCGCAGCTCTGACCGGGTACGCCGGTCCGGTATCGCTCGAGGTCTTCAACGACTCCTTCCGACAGGCCGACACTCAGCGCACCGCCGTCGACGGCCTGCGCTCACTGCGCTGGCTGGAGGCGAGCGTGGCCGCCGATGTCGACATCCGCGACGTCGCTGCACGCGGCGATGACGCGGGTGGCGGGGCACGTGCAGGCGGAGGCGATGCTGCACGCGACGATGACGCGGGTGCTGCCGGTGCCGGCTCCGGCATCGCTCTCGATCTGCAGCCGTTGCCCCGAGTCGCCGCCCCCTCGGGCATCGACTATGTGGAACTGAGCACCGACGACCTCGGCACGCTGACCCGACAGCTGCACCAGCTCGGATTCCGGTTCATCGGCTTCCACCGCTCGAAGCAGCACGTGCAGCTGTGGCGGCGCGGCAGCGCGCGCATCATCATCACCGAGGTGGAACCGGACTCCGCACGTGGGACCTTCCTCCGCGGGATCGGCTTCGAGGTCGCGGACGCCTCGGCGAGCATGGACCGGGCCTCTCTGCTCCATGCGATCGAGGTTCCGCGCGAGCAGACCCACAACGACGAGGTGCTGCGCGGCGTCTTCGCCCCCGACGGCTCGGAGGTCTTCTTCCACCAGACGACCGGCGACGACCCCGTCTGGATCGCGGAGTTCGGCGCCGGCGGCGTCGAACGGTCCTCGCACATCGATCACATCAACCTCGCGCAGCCCGCGCATCATTACGACGAGGCAGTGCTGTTCTACACCTCCCTGCTGGCCCTTGAAGCCCAGCCGTCACAGGACGTACCGAGCCCTGCCGGTCTCGTCCGGTCCCAGGTGATGTCGAGCCCCGACGGTGCGGTGCGGATCCCGCTCAACGTCTCCCCCACGCGGACCGCCGAGGTCACCGACCGCGGCACGGGCGCGGTTGGTGAGTCCTATCCCGAGCATGTGGCCGTCGCCTGCGAAGACATCTTCGCCGCCGCTGCGACGGCCCTGGCCCGTGGTCTCGATTTCCTCGAGGTGCCGCAGAACTACTACGAGGACCTCGAAGCCCGTTTCGCTCTCGACCCGCAGCTGCTTGAGCGGCTGCGCGAGCACAACATCCTCTACGACCGCGACGAGGGCGGAGAGTTCCTGCATTTCTACACGGCCACGATCGGTTCGGTGTTCTTCGAGATGGTCGAGCGACGGGACGGCTACCGCGGCTACGGTGCTCCCGATGCGCCGGTGCGGCTAGCCGCCCAGCATCGGCGCAACGCGGGCCGCTGAGTCGACAGGAACCAGCGACTCGGCCCAGCCCACTGGATCCCAGCGGGCACTCAGAACGGTGCCGCGCCGGTCGTCCCCGGTCTCGAGTAGGGCGTCATCCAGTCGGATCCGAGATCTTCCTCAGGCCCCAAGGTCGAATTCCGATCCACGGCTTCGGCACAGGGCTCACGATCGAATACCGAATCCCACCCTTCGGCTTCAGGCTCGAGTTCGTCTTCCAGACCATACGGGAAGACGAAACTCTCACGCTTCGGATCCGGCCGGAGCCGCCGGTGCGAGACCTGCCAGATGATCTGCTTGACCACCCGGCCCTCGACGCCGAGGAAATCAGCAGTCGCGTCGATCAGTTCGAGCACGTAGTCGTCAGTGGTGACGACGAAGAAGCCTGCCACCTCGCCGATGTAGCCCTGCACCCTGTGGTCGATCTCGAAGTGGTCGGACCCGGCCAGCATGAGCAGGTTCCGCCAGGAGATCCCCGACTTCTGACTGGGCAGAGCCCGCCACCCGCGAGCCACCTCATTGGCATGCCGGCCGGTCGACGGTTCGTCACCGACTGCGGCGAGGAGGTCGTCGACGGTGTCGATGTCGTGGTCGGCCATCAACCGGGTCGCACGGTCGACGACCTCGGCCCTGAGCATCGCCCCGGGCTGCACGTTTGCGGGCTTGAGATTGCGGATCACCTTCCGGGCCCACACTTCCGCCCCACCTGACGCGGCGATCGAGTAGCGCAGCGATTTCGCGCCGTCGGCACGGCCATGCCGAGCGATGTACCTGTCGGCGACATTGTCGACCGCGGTCGGATGAGATCCCGTCGAATAGATCGCGTCGAGGATGCACAGTGCGAGGCTCCCGGAGTAGCCGATCGACAACGGCTCCCCGCGGTCGCCGAGGAATTCTTCGCAGCGATACGCCAAACTGCGGATGCTTCTGGTCGTGATCTCCATTGTTCTGACCTTCCGTCATGCGCCGCACCCTGCGACGCGCTGCCGCCGACTCCGATGTCGGAAGCATGACTGAAACATTAGACGTCGGCACTGACACGGCATGCTCGCCCGACAATAGAACACATCTTTCACATGGGTTCATCTGCAGAGACGTCGAACGCGTCGGCATGACCGGCTCCTCGACTGCACCGATTGCCATACAGACGCATCCAACCCGCACGTCAACCGGGGCTGACAGCAGATCACAGAGGGCATTCCGCGACTAAAAGCACAGGAACACCCCCAGCCTTGGCAGGCATGGTGGGCTCTGGCATGGTTAAGGCATGAGTACAGACGAGATCATCATCGACGGGCCGCTGGCCCGCGCAGCCCGCGCCCTCTGCCGAGTCTCGGCGAAGGAAGTCGCGTCCAAGGCCCGCCTCGACAAGTCCGAGCTCAAACGGTTCGAAAAGGGTCTCGAGGACCTCACCGAACAGCAGGAGAACCGGCTTCACGAGGCGCTGCAGGAGTTCGGCGCCCAGATCATTCCCGACGACAAGGTCGCAGGCTATGGAGTGCGCCTCAAGTTCAATCGGGCCAAGGTCCGTGCCATCGAACGCTGGGAAGGCGAAGGCGGCACCGCGGCCGACGACGACGTCTGAGTTGGCACGACTGTGGCCCCGGACCTGCCATGGGCAGTTCCGGGGCCACAGGTGCATTCACAGGCGTCGGCGGACCATTCGGCGAGCCGCCTCGGCGCCGGTGATCGTCAGCTCCGTCCGATGAACTCGAGATTGTCGACGACGCGGTTGGAGAAGCCCCATTCGTTGTCGTACCACGCGACGACCTTCACATGCTTGCCCTGCACGCGGGTGAGCGCCGAGTCGAAGATCGACGAGGCAGACTGACCGGTGATGTCGCTGGAGACGACCGGTTCGGTCTCGTACTCGAGGATGCCCTTGAGCTCGCCGTCGGCTGCGGTCCGGTAGGCGTCGAGCACCTCGTCGCGGGTGACCTCACGGGACACCGTCGTGTTGATTTCGACGATCGAGCCGACCGGCACCGGCACACGGATGGCGTCGCCGCTGAGCTTGCCGTCGAGCTGCGGGAGGACGAGGCCGATGGCCTTGGCCGCGCCCGTCGAGGTGGGAATGATGTTCTCGGCCGCTGCGCGGGCACGACGGGGATCCTTGTGCGGGCCGTCCTGGACCATCTGGTCACCGGTGTAGGCGTGGACCGTGGTCATGAAGCCCTGCTCGATGCCGGCGAGGTCGTCGAGCACCTTCGCCAGCGGAGCCAGCGCATTCGTCGTGCACGAGGCGTTGGAGATGACGGTGTGCTCGGGCTTGTAGGCCTCGCTGTTGACACCGTAGGCGAGAGTGACATCGGCACCCTTCGAGGGAGCGCTGACGAGCACCTTCTTGGCCCCGGCGGTGAGATGAGCGCGTGCCTTCTCGGCCTTTGTGAAGCGGCCGGTCGATTCGAGGGCGATGTCGATGTCGAGCTCGCCCCAGGGCAGCTTCGCGGGGTCCTTCTCGGCGAAGACCTTGATCGACGTGCCGTCGATGACGATCTCATCGTCCTTCGCTTCGACGGTGTGGTTGAAGCGGCCGAGGGTCGTGTCGAACTTCAGCAGCCGGGCGAGATCCTCGATCGGGCCGAGGTCATTGATGGCCACGACCTCGAGCTCGCTGCGGCGCTCGATGAGGGCGCGCAGGGTGCTGCGTCCGATGCGACCGAAACCATTGATGGCGATACGAGTCAATGTCACTCCTTGAACACGGGATTCGTCTTGATATCTCCATCATGGGCGCTTGAACGTCTCGGCAACAGTGGCCAGTCAGACAATCTACGCAAGCTTTTCGCCAGTCCTATTGCCAGATGCCGAAAGTTTCCGGCCAATGTGATCGTGGCCTCGAATACGGCTCTGAAATCCGCTGTCGAGACCGTTCCGACAGCGCGCCGGCTCACCCCTGAAAGGAGTGCCGGTAGTCGTTCGGTGACGTCGAGAGGATGCGCTGGAAGTGCATCCGCAGGTTCGCACCAGTGCCCAGACCGACCTGGTCAGCGATCTGCTCGATGCCGAGATCGCTGTTCTCCAGCAGTTCCCTGGCGAGATCGACTCGGGCCCGGAGCACCCACTGCATGGGGGTGTAGCCCGTGTCTTCGACGAAGCGGCGGGAGAAGGTGCGCACGGAGACTCCGGCATTGGCGGCGAGGTCCCGCAGTGTCAGTTTCTCGCCGATGTGCTGCAGCGCCCATTCGCGAGTGTCGGCGAAGTCGTCGCCGAGCGGATCGGGCACGCTGCGGGGCACGTACTGCGCCTGGCCGGCACTGCGATAGGCGGCGGCCACGAGCCGTCGCGCAACCTGGTTCGACAGGCCGACACCGTGGTCGTTGCGGATGAGATGGAGGCAGAGATCGATCGCCGAGGCGGCTCCTGCAGAAGTGAGCAGCCGTCCTTCATCGATGAAGAGGACGTTCTCGTCGACTCTGATGGACGGATAACGTCGCACCAGCTCTTTCGCGGTCGACCAGTGCGTCGTGGCGCGGCGTCCGGCCAGGAGGCCGGTGCGGGCGAGGGCGAAGGTGCCGGTCGAGATCGCCGCGATCCTCGCCCCGCGCTCGAAAGCCGAGAGCAGTGCGCCGACGACGGCCGCCGACGGTTCGTCATCGACCACCGAGGTGGCTCCGGGAATGATGATCGTCTCCGCCGCTTCGAGGGCTTCGAGTCCGGAGCCGACGGTATAGGAGAGGCCGTCGGCCCCGGAGATCGTGCCGGGTCGGACTCCGCAGACCTCGACCGTATAGGGCCAGGTTCCGCTGGGCAGCACTCCCCCGCTGGTGGCTGCGGCATACACCGTGTCCGGTGCCGCTGTGGGCGCAGGGGTCAGCGCAGCGGAATCGTGGGCGACGGAGGGGTTCGGGACGGGCGGGCCCTGGACAGTGGGATGGGGGCCCGGCTGGTTCGCAGCGGTGAGGTGCGTGCCGGACGGGTTCGATGCAGCCGTGGTGCGCACCGGTGTGGCATTGGATTCGGCACCGAAGACCTGCACCGGAACCCCGAGATCCATCGCAGACACCCCGTCGAGGGCCAGCACCAGGATGCGGTGCGGGCTCGAACGGGGCATTCTGCGATGGGAGGTTCGAGACTCGTCACTCATGGTCGGGGCTCAGTGGTCGTGGGCTCCGCTGAGCTTGAAACCGAGACGACCATGGGTGAAGGCGCCGCCGGCCCGGATCGCCGCGGCGGTCCATGCGGTCTCGGCCAGCTCTCCCTCGGTGGCGCCGGCCTTGACTGCGGCGTTCGAGTGAGCGTCGATGCAGTACGCGCACTGAGTGGTCAGTCCCACGGCGTAGGCCATGAGCTCTCGGTACTTCAGGGGGATCTCACGGCCTTCGGGTGCGAAGACAGCGTTGTTGAACTCGCCGAATGCCTTGAGGATGTCCGGCGTCGTCTCCTTGTAGGCCCGGTCGTACTCGGCGTCGCCTTCGCGATCCTGGAAATCACTCATTGCTGCTCCTTCTGAGGTCGGTGTCCTTCCGCTCGTCACGCTACCGCCTCACAGCAGGGCATGTCGCCCATTCGGGTGGTGGTTCTGAGCGGTTCACCTGCTGGGTGGTCGTTTTGGGCGGAATTTTCCCAAGGGCAGTCCGCCCACAATGACCACTCAAGCGGTCTACACCGTCGTCGTGGACAGACCGGTTCGGCGCCACTGAGCGGCGCTCGGCCGCCGCTAGACCGGTTCGGCGCCACTGGGCGGCGCTCGTCCGCAGGCTGTCAGCAGAGGGTGTTCTGCGCCGCGAGCGGAGCTCCGGCGACGCCTGGGACGGCGAGGTTCGGTGCAGCGAGTCTCGGGAGCTTCGCCGGGTCCTCGTTCTCCTGTGCCTGCGCTTGCGTCCCCTCGCCTGGCGCGCGCTCGGTCTGGGAGGTCGGCACTGCCTCGGCGATGGCTTCGAACATGGCCAGGGTGCCGTGCTGGGCGGCCAGACTCACCGGCTCGGGGTCGCTCGAGAGCTTGACGCCGACAGTCTGCGTGGCGCGGTCGATGTAGAGCATCTGGCCATGGATGCCGATGCCGATGACGACATCGCGGTTGGCCGAGGGCACCCAGAACTGGCTGCGGTACATACCTCCCGGGTACGAGCAGCCGGAGGGCGAGGCGGCGAAGACCTCCGCCGAGTCCACGGCTCCGGTGAAGATGTCATCGACCCAAGCCGCGGAGAGGACTCGTTCGCCGTTCGCGGTCGTGCCGCCGCGGGCGATCATCTCGCCGAACCGGGTCAGGTCGCGCAGGGTCGTGCTGATGGCCCCATCGGCGATCGCTCCTCCCCATCGGTCCTGGCAGACCTGGGCCGCGTGGGCGGCGCCGATCTTCGACCAGACGAATTCGCTGGCGACGTTGGAGAACGGCTGGCCGGTGGCCGCCTCGGCGATCCATGCGAGCACGTCGGTCTCGCAGCTGCGGTAGACGAAGGCCGAACCGTGTTCGCGTTCGCT
The DNA here is from genome assembly GCF_017808105.1 of Brevibacterium renqingii. GTDB lineage: Bacteria > Actinomycetota > Actinomycetes > Actinomycetales > Brevibacteriaceae > Brevibacterium > Brevibacterium renqingii. The sequence continues at coordinate 13,567 of NZ_JADBHF010000016.1, forward strand.
GCTCAGCCCGGTGAGGAAGTCCTTGATCCCATTCGCCGAGGCGGCCGTCCGGGGCGCGAAATCGACGGCTTCGAACAGGGCCCGGATCTCGGAGCCCTCCTCGAGGTACTCTTCGGAGAACCTGATGCCCGATCGCATGTCGAGCAGGTCGCGGATGGTGGCTCCGGCGTAACCGGACTCGGCCAGGGTCGGCACGTGTGTGGTCACCAAGTCGGTCGGTGCAAGTCTCCCGGCGTCGGCGAGTGCGCCGATGACCGTGGAGACGATGGACTTGCTGACGGAGAAGAGCATGTGCTGGCGGGCGGGCTTCATCGGCCACGCATATTCTTCGGCCAGCGCCACGCCGTCGCGGGCGACCAACCAGGCGTCGGTGAAGGTGTTCGTCAGGACATCGCCGACGGTGGACCAGCTCTCGTCGGCGGCGGACCACTTCTCACGGTCGATGCGCAGAGGCCGGAAGTCGTGCTCCTCGGTGACCAGCTCACGGACGGGTCCGATTCCGCGTGGAATGCCGCCGACGGGGAAGATCTCCTCCATCCGGGTCAGCGAGAAGGCGAAGTACTCCGGCCATTTCCAGGAGTCGAGGTCGATGCGTTCGAGGACCGCCTCGGAGGGGTCGACGATGGAGTCCTCGCTTGCCGAGGTCAGTTCCCCTGCACGAGGGAGAGTGATATCCGGCGCCGAGGCGGGAAAGTCGGATCCGTCGGGCGTGCCGGGCTCGTCGAGCGCAGCTGCTGCAGTGACGTCCGGCATACGAGAGCCCGTTGTGTCGCTCGTGTCGGGGGCAGTCTCTGCCGCGGCGGACCCGGCGTTGCCCCGAGTGGACTTCCCAGGTCGCTTAGCACCGACATCCGGGCCTGTGTCGATGCCCCTCGTGTTGCCGGACAGCGCACCGATGCGACGGTTCGACGAGGTCACAGGGCCGGGCAGAAACGTTTCGTCTTCGCTTGCCATGTCACCTCCACTGTCTCGATCCGAACGGCTCCGCGAACGCGCGGGACTGTCCCGTTGCGCAGGGAACAGACTACCCGGAGGAGGTGAAACTCCGTAGTCGAAACGGGCTTCCCGGGAGTCACGTGGGCATACTGAAACGCTCACCAGGTGCGACGCAACGATTCATTACCAATCAGTTATTCACCTGAAGACTGGGCAGATCGACTGGTCAGATCCGGGCCGTCGAGGTGGCAGGGCCCCAGCCGGCCCACCTTCTACCCGCGACTATAGGTCACTATCGGATACTTTCTGCGCTCAGAAGTATCCGATAGTGACCTATGTTTGCCGCTGGCCCGGGGCCAACTCCGCTTCAGCACAGTTCAGCCTGCCTTCAGCTCCGCTGACGTCAGGTGCCTGACGACTCTCAGGTGTCGACGACGGCCCACATCGTGCTCGTGTCCTCATTCGTTGCGATCACGAAACGCCCGCTCGAGCTCTGGTCGGAATAGTCCCCGGCCGGATGGTCGCTGACCGGTTTGCCCGTCTTCGCGTCGAAGAACGTCGTCTTCTTGTTGTCGGTGACGACGATCAGCCCGAGGTCCGGTAGAACTCTCTGCCCGCCCCAGCTTCCCGTTTCGCCTTCTTCTTTCAGCCTGGGCCCGTCGGTCGTCCACACTGTTTTGCCGCTGGCCGCGTCGAGTGCGACGATTCCGTCCCGTGGGGCCGGCACGATGAGGAGTGTCTGATCGCCGTGATCGACCGGTTCCCACTGCGGACCGCCGAGACCGCCGATCCGTGCGACCGCGGCCTCGGGAGCGTCGGCATACCACCCGTCGATGGCGCCGTCCGATCCTTGGTACTTCACCGCTGACGCAAACAGCTGGGTCTGCAGGCACGCCGGCTTCCCTTCGGCCGTGAAGCGCAGTTCGGTGCTGCACACGGCGTCGAAGGTGTCTTCCATGCTCACGTCGGCAGACTGTTCGGTGGCTGCCAGTGTGGCCGAGTCGGATGCCTGCAGATCTGCGGGGACGCTCAGTTTCGCCGCCCGCGTCACTGCTGAGCTCATCGGTTCGTCGGGTTCCGTGGACCCGTAGACGTAGGTCAGGCTGCTGGGATCGGCCGTCGGGTACACGATGAAGTAGTCGGCTCCGGTGTCGTCGGTCTCGCGCGCCTCGGTGATGGGGAGCGACACGTGCGTGCCGTCGTCGAAGGAGATCCGCGTGACCATCGACTCGTCCCCGTCCATCCAGGACATGATCCCGGACTTCCGGTCGGGCGCCAGTTCGAGGAGGCGACCGCCGAAGGTCTGTCCGTCCTCACCGACCGACAGCGCCGGCCAGGCTTCCTTCCCCGTCTCCGGGTCGAGCGCATAGAGGACGGTGTCCCCTTCCGCTGAGGGTTCGCAGTTCTCCTCGGAGTCCATCCAGATATTCTCGAGAAGGATGAGGTCACCCTCGCCGAGGCGGCTGCCCCCGCTCGTCGACTGTGTTCCGAAGGATTGGGCCGGGCGACAGGAACCAGCGGTGTCGGGGAGGCCGAAGGACCAAACTTCCTGCCCATCGGCCCACGAGTAGGCCGTGGTCGTACCCGAGTAGTCGTGGACGATGACGTTCTCGCCTGCCGAGTAGGCTTCAGTGCCGCCGTCGTCTTCGTTGGTGTTGGAGTCGATGTTCCACTTCTCGTCGCCCTCGGCGTCGACGACTCGCAGCTTCTGGCTCATCCAGTCTCCGACGAGCGCCAGATCCGCTCCGTTGTCGGTGATCACCGAGGCATAGTAATCGAGCTCGACCGGTTCGGCCAGGGTAGGGCTCGGCGTCGGCGACGGTGTCCCCTCCGGCTGGCCGGCTCCGTCACTGCAGCCGCTCAATGCCACCAAAGCCGCCAATGCGACCGCTGCCCACATCCGCTTCACGATGCGTTTCTCCTGCTCATACCCCGATTCATAGCTCGATCATATGCGTCGGCCCATCCGTCATACTCCACGGGTAGTCCGATCAGGCACCGCCCGCTCATCTGACAGCGGGCTTCTCCTGCAAACATAGGTCACTATCGGATACTTTCTGCGCTCAGAAGTATCCGATAGTGACCTATGTTTGCCGGCCGAGGTCCGAACGCGACCAATATTCGGCGCCGAAGTGCTCGCCGGTCGCCCCGACCTGCTCCATGCTCGGCTTGCGTCTCGGCGCAGGCCAAGAGACAGGCGCAGCCCCGGGGACAGGCGCAGGCCAAGAGTCAATTCCGTTCTCTCAACCGGCCGTCGTCCCTGAGCCAGACCCGCGTGCAGCCGTCGGCCCCTGGGCCAGCTCCTCGCGCAGCCGCGGCCGTCCGGGGCATCAAGGCCCCAGACCGGCCCCCTACACCAGTCCCTTGTCCTCGGCGACGCGGATGGCACGGGCTCGCGAGTCCACGCCGAGCTTCGTGAAGACGTTGACGAGGTGGCTCTTCACGGTCGCCTCGGTGACGAAGAGCTCCTGAGCGATCTGCGCGTTCGAGGCTCCTGTGGCCAGGAGCTTGACGACCTCACGCTCCCTCCGGGTCAGCTTCGGACCGGGATTGCGCATGGCGGCGATGACCTTCGACGAGATCTCCGGAGGCAGATACGTCTCCCCACGTGAGGCCTTCTCGATGGCCGTCGAGATGTCGCTGGGGTCGATGTCCTTGAGCAGATACCCTGCGGCACCCGCGTTGAGCGCGCCCACGATCTCGGAATCGTTGTCGAAGGTGGTGAGGATGAGCACCGCCGGCGGCTTCGGTCGCGCTCGCAGTCGTCTGGTCACTTCTATGCCGTCGATGCCCTCCCCCAGTCGCAGGTCGCACAGGACGACATCAGGGTCGAGTTCGTCGACGCGCACCAGCGCCTCCTCGCCGCTGCCGACCTCGCCGACGACAGCGATGTGCTCGGGCGCATCGATGACTGACTTCAGACCGGCCCTGACCACCGGGTGATCGTCGACAAGAACCACTCGGATCGTCATATGCCCGCTCCTTCGTCTTCCGCGCCGCTCGTGCGCTCATCCCTCACGTCACCGCCGGCATCCTTCTCGCCGAGGTGGCCCGTCGTCACGCTCCCACCCGACCGAGTCACGCTCCCACCCGAGCGAGGCGACAGGCCCGATGGCGTCGGCAGGATCGCTGAGATCGCGAAGCCCGAACCCTGTGCCGACTCGATCACGAGCTCCCCGCCCAGTTCCCGCATGCGTGCAGCGATGAAGTCGAGACCGAAGCCGGACTCCGAACTCCGCGACCGCTCCTGCGGCTCTGCCATGCCCACCCCGTCATCGACGATGTCCATGCGGATGGAGCCTTCGGCATCCATGAGGCTGACCATCACTCGACTCGCCTGCGAATGCTGGCGGACGTTGGCCAAAGCCGACTGAGCGGTCCGCAGCAGCGCCACTTCCGCCTCGGCGGGCAGAGGAGGGAAGGTCTCATCGACCTCGACACGGCCGCGGATCGAACTGTCCTCCTCGAGGCGGGTGAGCAGTCTGCGGATCGCGGCGGTCAGCGCCCCGTCCTCGAGCTCGGCCGGGGCCAGGGCCGCGATGATGCGGCGGACGTCACGAGAGCTCTGGGCGGCGAGGTCCTCGACTTGGACGAGCACCTGGCCGGCGTGGTCATCGGCGGTCCGCTCCGCCTCGGCGTGGGCGATGAGCCTGATCGACGAGATCGACTGCGCGATCGTGTCGTGGATGTCGCGGGAGACGCGGGTCCGCTCCTGGATCTCACCGGCATGGCGCTGGGTCAGAGCGAGCTCGTCCTGGAGGTCGAGCAGATTCCGATGGGCCAGTTCGAGGGAGCGCAGCAGCTCCTCGCGGCGGCGTCCTTCACGGAGCAGTTCGATGTAGCCCCGGGAGAGGCCGAGGGCGAAGACGGCGCCGATGAGGGATCCGATGATGCTCGGTGCGAGCACCTGCCCGTAGTGCGCCAATGGGGCGGCAACGGTCGCGATGTAGGTCAGCGCGGTGAAGACGACGGCGATCCGGAGTGAGAACAGGTGCCCGGCCAGCAGCCAGAGGAGAAACGCGATCCAGATGAATTCGGCGGAGACGAGCAGGGTGCACAGCCAGGCAAGTGCGAGGACGATCAGCCACCATTTCGCGAGCACGAGCGCGCCTGTACGGGCGGCACGGACGGCGCCGAGGGCGTACCAGACGAGGAAGACCACGCTGACCGCGATGGCGGCGAGAAGCGGCGCTCCGCTGGAGACGGCGCGGATGCAGGCGATGACGGTCAGGGCGAGCGCGATCGCGTGCTGGCCGATCTCCATCGTCCGCTCTGTCCATCTGCGTGCGCTCACGTCGCCGCCTTCCCAGCCTCGGCGGTGATGGCGCCGGGACGATCCTCTTTCTGCTCTCTCGGTTCTTCCTGTCCACTCAACCACAACTGCCGCCGGTCGTGCGCGGATGGCGGGTGAACGACCGGTTCGGCCACCACATCCGGTTGCCCACGAGACCGAAGATCGAGGGCACGATGACGGTGCGCACGATGATCGTGTCGACGAGCACGCCGACTCCGACGATGAGGCCGAGCTGGCCGAGCACCATGAGCGGCAGCATGCCGAGTGCCGCGAACACTCCGGCCAGGACGATGCCGGCGCTGGTGATGACCCCACCGGTGTGGGCGACGGCCTCGATCATGCCCTGGCGGCCGCCGTGGAGGGCCGATTCCTTCTTCGCGCGGTGAGCGAGGAAGATCGAGTAGTCGATGCCCAGCGCCACGAGGAAGAGGAACGCGAGGATCGGCACCTGCGCATCGAGTGCGGCCTGACCGAAGATCGTCCGCGACAGGAACGCGCCGAGCCCGATCGCCGCTGCCGAGGACACCACGTTGACGAGCAGCAGGGTGAACGCCGCGATGGGGGCCCGGAGGATGCCGAGCAGAATGATGAAGCTGATCGCCAGGACCATCGGGACGATGGTGAGGAAATCGGCCCGGTTGCCGTCTCGGGCGTCGAGCTCCGTGGCTGCGGCACCGCCGACCTGAGCATCGGCCCCGTCGATGGCGTGGACCTCGTCGCGAATCTCCCCGACGAGGTCGAGCCCCTTCGCGCTGTCGGGTTCATATTCGCCGGTGACCATGATCTTCGTGACCGAAGCGCCGTCGATGTCCGTGTCCTCGATCGCGGAGGCGCGCACGACGCCGTCCATGTCGGACACCGAATCGACGACATGGTCGGCGTGGTCGGTGTCGGCGACGACCCAGATCGGCTGCGATTCCCCGGGCGGGAAGTGGTCGGCGAGGATGTCGAGGCCCTGGGCCGATTCGGACTGGACCCGGAATTTCTCGGTCTGGTCGAGCCCGATCGAGGACCCGATGAAACCGGTGGCCATGACGCCGAGGATGACGATTCCCGCACCGAGGTGCAGCCACGGTTTCCGTACTACGCGAGTGGCGATTCTCCGCCAGATCGAGGGCTTCGCCGAGGCGGCCCCGCCCGCCGCGCGGTCGCTGACAGCGTCTTCGACCTGGGGTACGAACGGCCAGAACATCTTCTTTCCGCAGATCGCGAGCACGGGCGGCAGGGCGATCAGCACCGCGGCAGCAGAGATGATGAGGCCGACGGCGGCGGTGATGCCGAGGCCACGGGTGCCGGGGATGACGGCGAAGACGAGGCTGAGCAGGGACAGGACGACTGTGAGGTTCGAAGCGAGGATCGTCGTCGCCGTGTGGGTCCACGCTTCGGCGAGCGCCGCGCGGTGGTCGGCTTCGCGGCGCAGCTCCTCGCGGTAGCGGGAGATGAGCAGGAGGGCATAGTTCGCGCCCGCGCCGAAGACGAGGACGCTGATGATGCCCGCATCGAACTGCAGGTCGAGAGCGTCGCCGACGGCGGCAGTCACGGTCGAGGCCAGTCCGTCGGCCGTGCCGATGACGATGAGCGGCAGCAGCCACAGGACGGGCGAGCGGTAGGTGATGATGAGCAGCAGCGCCACGATGACTATGGTGACGATGAGCAGGGTGAAGTCGGCTCCGTCGAACGCCGAGGCGATATCGGCGCCGATCGCAGGACCGCCGGTGACCAGCAGGGACATGCCCGAATCGGCCAGTCCGGCCGCGGTCGGGTCGGCAGCGATCGTGGCGCGCAGCTCGTCGACGGTCTCGGCCGTGTCGGAGTTCGTCAGACCCACCTCGATGGGCACCATGAGCAGAGCCGCCTGCTCGTCATCGCTGAGGATGGGGCCGGTCACCTTCTCCGATGACGCCTTGGTCAGGGAGCCGGCGAGGCTCTCGAGCTCGGACCGGTCACCGGCGCTCAGCGTGCTGCCGTCGGTGTTCGAGGCCACGATCATGACGGACTGCTTGTCCGCCTCGGGGAACTTGTCGAGGATCCGCTGGGCCTGAGCGGATTCGGAATCCGCCGGAGCGGTCTCGTTGGGCCGGTCCTCGCCCGCGCCGGACAGCAGTCCGAAGATCAGGGCGACGAGGACGACCACCCCGCCGAGGACGAACCACGAACCGCGCTTCGATGTCAGCGTGTGGGCGGTTTTGATCAATGATGAGGTCATGCCTCAAGTCCATCAATCGCCGGGCGCGGGCACATCGCCTATGAGTTCGGATTCGCCCTGCGACTTTCGATGGAGAAAACGCCCTGACCTGGGATGATGATCGCGCTGCCGGTTGAGGACCGGACAGCGCCGCCGCCTCACATGATCGAAGCGCCCGCCGCTTCCACCTCGGACAGCGCAGCCGCGCTCGATTCGGCCCCGACTCCGGCGACGAGGTCGGTGAGCACCCGGACCTCCACGCCCATGCTCAGCGCGTCGAGGGTGGAGGCGCGTACGCAGTGATCGGTGGCGATTCCGACGATGTCCAGTTCGTTAACGGACAGGTGCTGCAGGAGCTCGCCGAGGCTGCTCCCCGTGTCCGTGGCCCCCTGGAAGGCCGAATAGTCAGGGCGGCCCTGTCCCTTGCGCACCTCGTGCGTGATCGCCTCAGTGGACAGCAGCGGGTCGTATTCGGCGCCTTCGGTCTCGGCGACGCAGTGGACGGGCCAGCTGTCGACGAAGTCCGGAGTCGCGCTGAAGTGCCCGCCGTTGTCGCTGTCGCGATCGTGCCAGTCGCGGGAGGCGATGACAGCGGAGTAGTCACCTGCATGGGTCTCGAGGTGGCGAGTGATGCCCTCGGCCACGCTGTCGCCGCCGGTCACGCCGAGCGCGCCGCCTTCGGTGAAATCGTTCTGGACGTCGACGATGAGGAGTGCCTTGACCATGCTTCGAGCATAGGCGCTTCTGCGCCGTTTTCCAGGGCTGCGGGCAATCACTGACCTGACTTCCCAAGCCGATCCTGCAGCTGACGCCTCAGTTTGCGTTCCTGCAGCTGACGCTTCAGCTCATCCGGTGGGTTTGTCGGCGAACCAGTAGAACTGGGTGAACTGCTGCGAACGGCCCAGACCCAGCTCGCTCTTCACGACGTGGCGCACGTCTTTGACCAGCCCCCGCTCCCCTGCGGCCCAGACGTAGAGACCTTGCACGTCGAGATCGAGTCCGCGCAGGTGTGCGGCCAGGGAACGACCCGGATGATGCTTCGACTCCACCTCGGCGTTGGATTCCGGCGTCACCCATCTCCACGTCGAATTCGAGTGCGCGGAGACCGGCAGGCCGGGGACTTCCTCGGGCTCGGCGGCGATCGCCACGGTGACGGCAACCTCGGCGGGGACGGCTTCACACCAGGAGTTGATGGCGGGCAGCGCGGTGAGGTCGCCGGCGAGGAGGAGGTGAGAGGTATCGTCGGGCAGGTCGAGGCGAGCCGGGGTGAGGGCGGCCTCGATGGTCGTGCCGGGACGGGCCCGGCTCGCCCACCGCGCGCCGGGTCCGATGTCAGCGCCACTGGCGGCCGAGTCGTCGGTGATGTCACCGTGGAGGACGAAGTCGAGGCTGAAGGTTCCGGCTTCGAGGTCGATGGCGGCGAAGGTGTAGCCGCGTTGGCTCAGATGGCCTTCGCCTTTCTCGGGGTGAGGGAACCACAGCCGGGTCCACAGTGTCGGAAAGACCTCGTCGAGCTGAGCGAGCAGCTCTGGGCCGGAGAAGTGGATCCGACGGTAGGTCGCGGTGAAGTCCTCGACTCCGGTGACGACCACCTCGTGGTTGCTCACCCGGAAGAGCCGCATCACGCCGCGCTGCCAATTGACCATTCGCCCCACCCTCTCGCTTTTACCTTTGCTTAGCCTACCCTAAGCAAAAATCTCGCGAGCGTTGGTGGACGGTCGGCCGCCTCGGCGAACATCGGCTCCGAGGACTCGTCGACGGGCGGCCGTGGTATGCCGGGATATCAGGCCTGTTTGAGAGCGCGCTTCTCGGCCTTCTTCGCAGCCTTGGCGGCGGCCTTCTCGACGGCCTTTCTGCTGTCTCCGGAGCCGGCGATCAGCAGCAGTCCGCCGAGCGCGGCGAGGTTCTTCGAGAACTGGGTCTGATGGGCCTTCGCCTCTCCGCCTTCCATCTCCCAGAAGGAGTGCCCGGCCACGGTGGTCGGGACGAGGGAGCCGGCGAGAGCAAGGGCGGACAGGCGCGGCTTGATGCCCAGCAGCAGGGTGGTGCCGGCGAGGATCTGAACCCCGCCGTTGATGCGCACGAGCAGTTCGTTGTCATCGGGCAGCGCGGGGACGTAATCGCGGAGCGCATCGAGTGTCGACTCGGCCATCGCCGCCTTGCCGGCCGGATCCTTCACGGCCGAGTACCCGCCGCTGATGAAGATCGGGGCGGTGAGCATGCGTCCTGCCGCCTGCAGCAGCGATGGTCCAAAAGTCATAGAGCACTCCTTCAGTCGATGGGGTTTTGAGCCTAACCGACGCCGGGGGCGAGCCTCAAAAATCAGGCACGGGCGACGGGCTTCGTCCGATCCCCCAGTTCCGGCCGCTTGCGGAACTGGCCGGTGACCACGAGCACCGCGATGACGACGGCGGAGACTATCCATCCCGAGGCCCCGAGGAAGGTGACGAGGGCGGTGTCCGGAGTCGGCGCATCGGCGTCGATGAGCAGAACGAGCAGCATGGTGGTGGATCCGTTGAGTGCTGCGTGGGCGAAGACCGCCGGCCAGACCGAGCCGGTGCGCAGACGCAGCCAGCCGAAGAGGATGCCGAGCATGACACAGCCGGCAACCATGAGCCCCAGTCCCGAGATGCCGGGACGATCGAAGTTGTAGCCGAGCAGGATGAGCGGCGCATGCCACAGGCCCCAGAGGACGCCGACGGTGAGCAGCGCCGGCCAGGTGCCCAAGGGCCGGAGGCTGGTGAGCAGCCAGCCTCGCCACCCGAACTCCTCACCGATGGTGACGAAGACGTTGCTCAGCGAGCCGACGAACATGAGGAGCAGGTAAATGGCGACGGCGGCTGCTGTCGGCAGCGCGCTCGCACCCGGAATCGTCTCCAACTGCGTCCTGAATCCCGACAGCCCGGTCAGATCGAGGTCGAGCCAGCCGAACGCGGCGCTGAGGAGGTAGCCGAGGACGACGAGCACGCAGACGCCGAAGAAGGCGACCACGGTCGTCCAGATGATCCGCCCGGCTGGTCGCAGCGGCCAGAATCCGAAGTAGCGAGGGGCGCTGGACAGCGGCTCTCCCCTGCGGCGCGCCTGTCTGCGCTGCACGAGGAAGGCAATTATGCCGGCGATCAGCGGCGTGAACATCATCGCTCCGCCGTAGAGCTGGACGGACAGGGGATCACTGATGCCCTTGCCTGTGATCCACAGGGGCAGGCATACGAGCCAGGCGAGGCCGAAGGCGGTGACGACGAATACGCCGAGCTCGAGCCAGGGGACCCGAGCCGGCACGACCGCGAGCGGACGTCCCTTCACATCGACCGCCTCGGCGAATCCGGAGTGCCCTTCCGTCTGCGTATTCACGTCTCCTCCTCGGTCCTGTGTACCTCCGCCGGTCGATCGGCGGCGGTTCCCATGTCTGTGCCTGTGGCTGTGGCTGTGGCTGTGCCTGTGGCTGTGATTCCACACTACGGCTCGAGGCGGTCGGGCACTTCCGCCGCGAGGAGGAAACCGGCATCGTCCGCGCGGACGAGAATCGGCGCTACGATGACGAACAGCAACAGAATCAACGTCGATTCGAATGAAGGTCCAACCATGTCCGATCATCTCTCAGACGCCCGCCGCCCCGCGGGCGATCACCTCTCCGACAGCGACCACCTGGCCGTCCTCGGCTACGGCGACTCCTTCGAGCGGTCGATGAGCCCCTGGGCCAACTTCGCCCTCGGCTTCACCTACCTGTCCCCGCTCGTCGGCGTCTATTCGCTGCTCGCCGTGGCCCTGTCGACCGGCGGGCCGCCGTCGATCTGGTGGATCGTCATCGTCGCCTGCGGCCAGCTCCTCGTCGCACTCGTCTTCGGCGAAGTCGTCTCCCAGTTCCCGATCGCCGGAGGGATCTACCCCTGGGCCCGACGCCTGTGGAGCAAGCGGTATGCCTGGATGGCGGCCTGGGTCTACATCTGCGCGCTCATCGTCACCATCACCTCGGTGGCGGAGTTCGGAGCAGGATTCCTCGCCAGCCTCTTCGGTCTCGAGCTCAACCGAAACACCACCCTCGTCCTCGCGCTGGCACTGCTCGTGCTGGCGTTGGCGATCAACTTCTCCGGAACGAAATGGCTGGCCCGCATCGCCCGCATCGGCCTCTTCGCCGAACTCATCGGCGTCATCGGACTCGGCCTGTTCCTGCTCATCTTCGAACGCAAACACAGCTTCTCGATCTTCTTCGACACCATGGGCACTGCCGGGGACGGAAGCTACCTGCCGGTGTTCCTGGGCGCGGCAGTCGCCGGCCTGTTCCTGTTCTACGGCTTCGAGGCCTGCGGCGACGTCGCCGAGGAGGTCTCGAACCCTGCCCGAGGCATCCCCAAGGCCATGCTCATGACGATCTTCGTCGGCGCGGTCTCGGCCCTGTTCTCCTTCGGCGGCTATGTGCTGGCAGCGCCGAACCTCGAGCAGATCGTCGCGGGAGAGGTCGAGGACCCGATCCCCGCGATCCTGGCAGGCAGCCTCGGCGACGTCGGGGCGAAGATCTTCCTGCTCGTGGCGATCACGGCCTTCATCTCCTGTGTGCTCAGCCTGCAGGCCGCCGCGTCCCGCCTGATCTTCAGCTTCGCTCGGGACGGGATGATGCCCGGACATCGCTGGCTGTCGAAGGTCACTGACGGGACGAAGATCCCGCACAACGCCCTCATCGTCGCATGCACGGCACCTGCTCTCATCTGCGTGCTCATCTGGTTCAACGACGGAATCCTCGTGGCCGTGACATCGTTCGCGATCCTCGGCATCTACCTGGCCTTCCAGATGGTCGTCCTCGGCGCGCTCCGGCAGCGGTTCAAAGGCTGGAAGCCCGCAGGGCCCTGGTCGCTGCGGGGCTGGGGCGTCATCGTCAACGCCGCCGCACTGGCCTACGGAATCTTCGCGATGATCCTGCTGTCGCTGCCCGGTGATTCCGGGTCGTTCTTCGCCGACTGGATCGTGCTCATCGGCCTCGTGGTGGTGCTGGCCGTCGGGTTCGTCTACCTCTTCACAGCGCGCCCGGACCGCAAGTCCGACGCCCCGGAGGACGATGCCATCGCCGTCGCCGAGGCGATCCGCACCCACCGCGCCCGGGAGTAGGGGCGTCGGCACTTCCCCGAATAGTGGTCGCAATCGGACACAGCCCCCCGAATGTAGGTCGTAATCGGACATTTTCTGACCTCAGAAGTGTCCGATTGCGACCTATGTTTTGGCCCGAATATCCAATTGCGACCACTGTTTCGCCAACAGCATCCGAGGGTGGACGCTTTTCAGATCGCCTCGCATTGCCGTGATGACCTCCATCGCTGAATCCACTTGCACACTCACACCTGTGCAGAAATTCGCCACTGTTCTCACAGCCACACTCGAAAGTCCTACTTCATTGTTCGGTGGGGGCAGCCGCGAATCACCCGCATACTGCTCGCGAATCATCCATGGTCTGGTCGAAGCAGCCACCCGACTCGCCCCCGGTCAGCTGTGGACAACGATCTGACTGGGGCGTGCACAGCCTGTGGATGCGCAATCGCTGACCACAGCCGCATCGGGCAGCTCTTCCCTCACCCCGAATCCAAGTGAATCATCTGGGCATGAAGCATCCTCTGAGCTATGCACACTACCCAGCAGTCCTCTCGGTCTCGGAAGCACGAGCACGGGGTGCCTCCGACTACGACATACGTTCCGGGCGCGGCTTTCCTCCAGCCACTTGGGGAATCCGCTTCGACAACTCTGTCTCCACCGAATTTCCGGTGCCTATCTGGGCAGATGAGGCGTGGATCGCTGAAGCGAAGCTGTTGATGGCCATAGCCCACAGGCACCCGGGAGTCGTCGCGTGCAGAGAAACCGCTGCACGACTGTACGGATGGCCGTTGCCTCACTCTGTCGGAAGGGACATTCTTCATCTGGGAACTTCGGATACCAACAAGCGCATTCGCAGAAGAGGCATCACGCTGCATCGAATGAGAATGCTCAGATCAATCGAGTGGTTGAAGCTGCCGGTCCTGAGCCCGCTGCAGGTCTTCAGCCAGCTCGCCTCTGTCTGTTCGGTGGAGTCGCTGGTGAAGATCGGAGACGCGGCGATCGGTGACTGGAAGAGCCCACCTCAGTTCGCGTTGGCGACTTTGGCCGCGCACATCTCTGAAACGAAACACCTCAGGGCCAAGCCGAAGCTCGAGGCCGCTGTCGACCTCATTCGGGAAGGCGTCGACTCGCCGATGGAGACCGACCTCCGCCTTTGGGCCGTCTCCCGAAACCTCCCTGAACCAGCAGTCCACCCCGCTGTGTACTGTCCGACGATCGATCGGACTCTGCATCCCGACCTCGGCTACCCGAGGGAAAAGCTCGCTCTGGAATACGAGGGAGATCACCACCGGACTTCCGAATACCAATGGGCAGCCGACATCGATCGAGTCAACGCGCTGAGAGCAGCCGGCTGGACAGTCATCCGAGTGACGAAGTCGACCAACCGCCACCAACTCGAGCGCGACATCCGCCAACATCTCGGGCTGCAGTGAAAAACATAGGTCACCATCGGACATTTCTGACGCCGAAAAGTATCCGATAGCGACCTATGCTTCGGCCCGAATATCCGAAAGTGACCAATATTCGCGCGAAGCCACCGGGCGGCCGCGGGAGGTAGGGCGTGAAGCCAGGGGCGGCCGCAAGGCAGTTCCGGTTCAGACCCCGAATTCGGGAGCGAAGGCCAGGGCGCCCGCCGGCACCTCGCCGGCCAGCGGCATCGCCATGAGCGCTTCGTCGGGAACGTCGACGTGCAAGGTGATCCCGAATCCGGAAGCCGGACTGAACCCGAAGCGCGGATAGTACTCGGGATGCCCGAGGACGACGGCGAAGACCTCACCGCTGCGGGCCGCCTCGGCGAGGAGCGCTTCGATGACGGCGGTGCCGACACCGGTACGCTGATGCTCGGGCCGTACGGAACAGGGGGCAAGGCAGACTCCGGGAGCTTCGCCGACGAAGCACCGGGAGAGCAAGGCATGGGCGACGATCTCACCGTCGAGGACTCCGACGAACGACAGCCCTTTGATCCCATTACCGGATGCGCGGAGGGCGTCGACGAGCTCTGCCTCGTCAACCTGGCCGAACGCGGCGGCTGTCAGGGCGCGGATGGCGTCGATGTCGCCGGAAGTCTCGTGGCGAACAGTGAACTCAGGCGCGGAAGGATTCGTCACCTCTTCACGGTAGCAATCGGCAACGCCGCCTCGGCGAGGTCGTACGGCACGGGGGTCGCGGCACTCTCCTCGTTCAGCAGCACCGCCGGCTGTCGCCAACGGCTTCCATCACATAAAAATACAATCCTATGCATAACAATTCGACAGACGGAGGGGAATGACGTTACGCTGGTGCCATGTCGAAAGTTCTCTCTTCGCTCCCAGTCGGTGAGCACGTTGGAATCGCCTTCTCCGGCGGCCTGGACACCTCCTGCGCAGTCGCATGGATGCGCCACAAGGGCGCCGTCCCCTGCACGTACACGGCCGACATCGGCCAGTACGACGAGCCCGACCTCGACGGCGTCACGGCCCGCGCGAAAGAGTACGGCGCGGAGATCGCGCGCTTCGTCGACGCCAAGCGCCTGCTCGTCGAGGAGGGCTTCGTCGCCCTGCAGTGCGGTGCATTCAACGTCCGTTCCGGCGGCAAGACCTACTTCAACACCACTCCCCTCGGCCGCGCGGTCACCGGCACCATGCTCGTGCGGGCCATGAAGGAAGACGGCGTCGACATCTGGGGCGACGGCTCGACGTACAAGGGCAACGACATCGAGCGCTTCTACCGCTACGGTCTCATGGCCAACCCGAAGCTGCGCATCTACAAGCCCTGGCTCGACTCGGAGTTCGTCGATGAGCTCGGCGGCCGGCAGGAGATGAGCGAATGGCTCGTCGAGCACGGCTACCCCTACCGCGACTCGGCCGAGAAAGCCTACTCGACAGACGCGAACATCTGGGGCGCCACCCACGAGGCGAAGACCCTGGAGTTCCTCGACGCCGGACTCGACATCGTCGAACCGATCATGGGTGTGGCCGCCTGGCGCGATGACGTCGAGGTCGTCACCGAAGAGGTCTCCGTCCGCTTCGAGGCCGGACGGCCGGTCGCGATCAACGGCGAAGAGTTCGACGACCCCGTAGCGTTGGTCTACAAGGCCAACGAGATCGGCGGCCGCCACGGACTCGGTGTGTCCGACCAGATCGAGAACCGCATCATTGAGGCGAAGTCCCGTGGAATCTACGAGGCTCCGGGCATGGCGCTGCTGCACGTGACCTACGAACGCCTGCTCAACGCCATCCACAACGAGGACACCATCGCCCTCTACCACGAAGAGGGCCGCCGCCTCGGCCGCCGGATGTACGAGGGACGCTGGCTCGACCCGCAGTCGCTCATGCTGCGGGAATCCATGCAGCGGTGGGTCGCCTCGGCGATCACCGGCGAGGTCACCCTGCGCCTGCGCCGCGGCGACGACTACACGATCGTCAACACCGAGGGCCCGAACCTGTCCTACCACCCGGAGAAGCTGTCGATGGAGCGCGTGGGCGACTCCGCTTTCGGCCCCGAGGACCGCATCGGCCAGATGACCATGCGCAACCTCGACATCGCCGATTCACGTGCCCGCCTCGAGCAGTACGCGGCCATGGGCATCGTTTCGGGTCCGACCTCAGAGCTCGTCGGCTCGCTCGAGGCCGGCGGCGCCGAGGAGATCGCGAACTCCGGCGCCGAGGTGGACGAAGCCGGCGACCTCGCCGGCCTGTCCGCCGCATTCGACGCCGGCACGGACTGAGGTCCTGACCCGGCGCATGTCCGAGTCTGGCTGAGGTCCGTCCTCGCCCGAGGTCCCCAGAGCTTCCGGAGACACCGCGCAGCATGAGACTCGCGGCCTCCGGTTGAGAACAGAGAACGGCCGGCAGGTACGCTCCACGATCTGTTTGATCGCAGGGCTCATCTGCCGGCCGTTTCTTCTATTCATTGGCTGGACCCGGGGACCACTGAAGCTGGTCTGCTGCGAAGGCTTGCCGGCACTGCGAATAGCGGCCGACGCGGTCCGAACGGTTCACGACGCTTCCACGTGAAATGATGATCGCCATGAAGCCCGATTCCGCGACCACCGCAGCCACCCTCGCCGAGGTGGTCGACCGGCAGCTGCGTGAGCGCGGCAGTGCCGCACGCGCCGAGAAGGAGAAGGCCTACCTCAAGAGCGGACTCATCCACTACGGGGTGAGCGTGCCCGAGACCCGGGCCGTCGTCCGGTCAGCCCTGCGCGGGAAGGACCTGAGCCACGACGAGGTCCTCGAACTCGCGCGGCTCCTCTGGGCCGCACCGACGCCCTCAGTCAGCTCGGCCCGCAGCACCGAACCGACAGACGGAGGGTCGGCCGGGCACCTCCCACCGGTCCACGAACGTCGCGCCGCGGCCACGATGGTGCTCATCCAATCGAAGGACCGCCTCGGTGCCTCTGATGCGGACTTCGTCGAGGGCCTGCTTCGCGAGGCGAAGACCTGGGCCCTGGTCGATCCTCTCGCCGGGGATCTGGTCGGTCCGCTGAGCGAGAAGGATGCCGGCTTCGACCCGGTGCTCGAGCGCTGGGCGATCGACGAAGACTTCTGGATCCGTCGCTCGGCTCTGCTCGCGCATCTCGTTCCGCTGCGAAAGGGCCGCGGTGACTTCGAGCGGTTCTCCCGCTTCGCCGACACGATGCTCGAGGAGAAGGAGTTCTTCATCCGCAAGGCCATCGGCTGGGTCCTGCGTGACACCTCACGCAAACGCCCGGATATCGTCTTCGAATGGATCCTGCCGCGCGCTCACCGCGCCTCCGGTGTGACGATCCGCGAGGCGGTCAAGCGCCTGTCATCCGAACAGCGGGAGGCTGTGCTCGACGCCAGGTGAGCGGAACGCCCTACCTGACCCCGCGACTATCCGGCGGATGGCCGGGCAGCTGACGGTGCGCATCCGCGGGGTTGCCCGTCAGCTCGACTATTCCGCGGTCGAGTGCGGCCCGGGCCAACTGAGGAAATCCCGCCGCCGAGGCGGCCCGGGCGATGGCCTCGACCGCGCCGCCTCGGGGACTGCCTCCCCGTGCCCGCGAACCAGATCCACCGGCCGTCGACCGACCGCGGAAGCGGATCGAGCGCAAGCGTGAGGCGCATGCGCCCGCGCCTGGCGTCCTCGGCCGAACAGGCGACGAAATGGACGCCGTTCTTCGTCCACCACGACGCCCGCAGGGTCGACTGCGACATCTGCCCCTTCAGCCCTGCCTCTTTGAGGTACCTGTTCGCGCCGGTGATCCCGGCGATGCTTCCAAGTGTGATCTGCGAATACGGGATCACGTAGGAGTGCAGTCCCGGCGCAATGGAACCGACGAGGATTCCGCGCTCACAGACGACGAGACGCTCCCCCGAAAGACAGAGCAGAATCAGACCGAACAGCACTGCGAACATGGCACCCGGAGCGGTCGCCAGCAGCGGCGCCTCCCCCGGCTTGATGAATGTCAGACCGGTGAAGAGCGCCCAGCCGAGGACGAACGCCGTCACGGTCTTCAACCCCGGACGATCAGCGAAGACTTCGATGACCTCGCCGAGCTCCTCACGATGACGACGAGCTTTTCTCATCACAGAACCCAACCTTCTGATCGTTAGCTCGGCGTTTCGTTCGCACACGAAAAAGTTCCTCACCAGCTATCCTGCCTGGTGAGGGACTTACTCTCGGTGCGCCACGAGGGATTCGAACCCCCAACCTTCTGATCCGTAGTCAGATGCTCTATCCGTTGAGCTAGTGGCGCATGTTACCCGGGCTGACGCCCTGCAACTCGAACAACTATACACACCGGATTCACTCAAGCTCAAATCGCCCAGATGTGCGCTTCACCACATCCGCGCGAAAGGCGTGAGCCGTCTGGGCGAACGAGAGGTGAAACGGCCACGCGCGAAGAGGCTGCCTTGGTGCAATAACAGGTCATTAATCTGAAACGACACGTCATTTGATTGACTTCTTCACGTCATTGACGCTCTTCTTGTGACCCAATGCACATCTTCAAGTGACCCATTCGCGAGTTTCTCACGACTGTCCCCATCCTACGGTGGAGGTGTACCAACCGCTCGACGGAACTCGCAGCCGCCTGAGACGAAACCCCGCACTCGAACCCAACAGGAGACCACTCATGACTGTCCTCGACCATGATGTCGTCGCTGACCAGCTGAAGAACGCACCGACCGACAACGAGTCGGTCCTCTCATTCGTCGGCCGGATCGCCTCCCTCACCACCCCGGATGACATCGTCTGGGTCGATGGCTCCGACGAGCAGAAGAACGAGATCGCTGAGAAGCTCGTCGAGGCCGGCACCATCGTACGCCTGACCGGCACCAAGGACTCCTACTACGCGGCATCCGACCCCGAGGACGTCGCCCGCGTCGAGGGCCGGACCTACATCTGCTCCGTCGACGAGAAGGACGCCGGCCCGCTCAACAACTGGGTCGCCCCGGACGAAATGAAGCAGACGCTGAACGGCCTGTTCGACGGCGCGATGCGCGGACGCACCATGTACGTCATCCCCTTCGTCATGGGACACGCCGAGGCCGACCAGCCGATGTTCGGCATCGAGGTCACGGATTCGCCCTACGTCGTGCTCTCCATGCTCGTCATGGCTCGCTCGGGCAAGTACGCCCTCGACGCGATCGACGCTCAGAACGCGAAGTTCGTCGAATGCGTGCATTCTGTCGGCGCTCCGCTGGACGAGGGACAGGAAGACGTCGCCTGGCCCTGCAACACCACGAAGTACATCACCCACTTCCCCGAAGAGCGATCGATCTGGTCCTTCGGCTCCGGCTACGGCGGCAACGCGCTGCTGGGCAAGAAGTGCTACGCCCTGCGCATCGCCTCCGCGGTCGCCCGCGACGAGGGCTGGCTGGCCGAGCACATGCTCATCCTCAAGCTGACCAGCCCGGAAGGCGAGGTCAAGTACATCGCCGCCGCATTCCCCTCGGCCTGCGGCAAGACCAACCTCGCCATGATCGAGCCCACCATCCCGGGATGGAAGGCCGAGACCCTCGGTGACGACATCGCCTGGATGCGCTTCGGCGACGACGGCCAGCTCTACGCCGTCAACCCCGAGTTCGGGCTCTTCGGCGTCGCTCCGGGCACCGGATACACCACGAACCCGACCGCGATGCGTGCCATCGAGGCCGGCGGGAACATCTTCACCAACGTCGCCCTGACCGACGACGGCGATGTGTGGTGGGAGGGCAAGACCGACGAGAAGCCCGCTCACCTCACCGACTGGAGGGGCAACGACTGGACCCCGGAGTCCGAGACCCCGGCCGCTCATCCGAACTCGCGCTTCTGCACCCCGATCGCCAACGTTCCCACCCTGGCACCAGAGTGGACGAACCCGAACGGCGTGCCGATCTCGGCGATCCTCTTCGGCGGGCGCCGCAAGACCACGATGCCGCTCGTGACCGAGACCAAGGACTGGAACCACGGCGTGTTCATGGGTTCGGTGCTGTCCTCGGAGACCACCGCTGCCGCCACCGGAGCCGTCGGCGTCGTCCGCCGCGATCCCATGGCCATGCGTCCGTTCATCGGCTACAACGTCGGGGACTACCTGCAGCACTGGCTCGACATCGGCAACACCGAGGGTGCCCAGCTGCCGAAGATCTTCTACGTCAACTGGTTCCGCCGCGATGACGACAATTCGTTCCTGTGGCCCGGATTCTCCGAGAACTCCCGCGTTCTCAAGTGGGTCTTCGAGCGTGTGGCCGGCACCGCCGAGGCCGTTGAGTCCCCGCTGGGCCTCACCCCGGTCGAAGGCGGCCTGGACACCGAGGGCCTCGACTTCACCGATGAGCAGCTGCGCAAGGCCCTGGCCATCAAGCCCGAGGAGTGGGAGACCGAACTCGGACTCATCGAGGAATGGTACGCCGAGCTCGGCGATTCGGTTCCGGCCGAGCTGCGCGCCGAGGTCGACAAGCTTCGCGAACGCCTCGGCCTCGTCTGAGTCGCTTGCCTGAGTCTCTGAAGGACTGAGACGTCCGACCATTGAAGATCCCCCAACCGCCGCCGAGGTGGCTGGGGGATCTTCGTGTCCCGTTGAGACTGGGCGGACTCAATTCTGCTCCTGGGAGGCCCCTCCCCTGACACGACCAGCTGCGGTCGCACTATGGGAACGATAACTGTCCACACCACTGCGCCCCGAGTGATCGGACCCGGCGATTTCCTTGAGCAGATCGGCAGACAGCCCAGCACTGTTCTGTGGATGGTCACGGGTCGCGTCTTGACGCCGAGCCCTCGACGAGTTCGGGCTTGCAGCCCGCACCGCTGGCGGCACCTCAGTCTATGAGCCGCAGAACACCTCCGCAGCGGCATTATGCACCGGTGCGACGGGAGGAATTGCAGCTGACGGTGGGTGATGTGCCCCTGCCCGAAGCGTCAGGCTCCGTGCAGCGCGGGAACGATGAGGTAGACGCCGAGGAGGACGACGACTCCGCAGACGCCGAAGACCGACCAGTAGGCGAATCGGAGCGCAGAACCGCCCCGTCCCTCCTCGACGCGGTCGAGATGAGAGGCGCGCATCCGCACCGCCGCGGAGAAGAGCGTGATGACGATGACAGCCGAGATCCAGGTCGCGGCCGCGACGATGAGGAACGAACTCCATTCGATCATTTCGCGTCTCCCTTATCCCTCGCATCGGCCCCGGTCGATGACGTGCCCGCGGCAGTCGACCGTGCCTTCGTGCCCTCAGCGGCCTCCGACTCGGCGTTCGACTCAGCCTTCGGCTCGGCGTTCACGCCTGTCGCCCCTTCGGCGGCGTTCGTGCGCTCGGCGTTGCCGGTGCCGGTCGCACCCTCAACGGGTGCGGCGGGGGCGGCGGCTCCGTGCTTCTTCGCCCTCCGGGCGGCGCGACGCTTCTCCTTGGCCGCCTGCTTCTCCTCCCATGCCTCACGGCGGGCTTTCCGCTTCGCGATGGCACGCTTGCGGTTGCGGTCCTTGCGCAGCTTGCGCTTGCGGCCGCGGATGTTGACGGCTTCGCCGACGGTGTCGAAGTTCGAGATGTCGGTCTCTTCGATCCGACGAGAGCTCACGAAGATCCACAGCACCACGATGACGGCGACGACTGTGTCGACGAGGACGCCGATCGTTCCCAGGTGAGCGATGCCCGCGGCGATCGCACCGACGATCGCGGCGGCGGGAATCGTCAGCAGCCAGCCCGAAGCGATCCGCCCGGCCGTCGACCACTGCACGTCGGCACCCTTGCGGCCCAGGCCCGAACCGAGCACCGAACCGGAGGCCACCTGCGTCGTCGACAGCGCGAATCCGAGATGAGACGAAGCGAGGATCGCCGCGGCGGTCGAGGTCTCGGCCGACAGCCCCTGAGCGGCCTTCACCGTCGTCAGCTTCGTTCCGAGAGTGTCGATGATGCGCCAGCCGCCGACGTAGGTGCCGAGCGCGATCGCCAGAGCACACGCGGTGATCACCCAGATGTGCGGGCCGGTCCCATGCTCCTGCAGGTTCGCCGAGACGAGCACCAGGGTGATGACGCCCATCGTCTTCTGCGCGTCGTTCGTGCCGTGCGCCAGCGCCACCAGCGAGGAGGAGAAGATCTGTCCGTACTTGAAGGGCGCCCGCCGGGCGGTCTTGCCCTCCGCGTTGCGGCGGGTGATGGCGTAGGCGATGCGGGTGCAAATATAGGCGCTGACGCCCGCGATGATCGGGGCGGCCAGCGCCGGGATGACGACCTTGGACAGGAACACTCCGTAGTCGACGGAGTTGAGTCCCGCACCGACGATGGCCGCGCCGATGAGTCCGCCGAAGAGCGCATGGGAGGACGAGGATGGAAGGCCGAACCGCCAGGTCGCCATGTTCCAGATGATCGCGCCGATGAGTCCGGCGAGGATGAAGTCCGGGGTGATCTGGACTCCCCCGTTGCCTTCTTTGATGATGCCGCCGGAGATGGTCTTGGCCACCTCGGTGGAGAGGAAGGCGCCGACAAGGTTGAGGATCGCGGCGAGAGTCACCGCCGTCTTCGGCTTGATCGCCCCGGTCGCGATCGGGGTGGCCATGGCATTGGCCGTATCGTGAAAGCCGTTGGTGAAGTCGAAGAACAGTGCCAGTGCTATGACGAGCACGACGACGAAGATGATTTCCACTAATCGACCTTGGGTGTAGACACTATTCGGACCGTGGATGATGCAGCTGGCGGCCAGCGATCACTATCCCGCAGAAGTCTACCCCCCAGTTCTGCTGATCTTCATCCGCAGTTCGACCATACTCCACCTCGTTCACCGGATGTTCACCTCCGACATGCGCAAACGGGCCCCATCGGGCAGACAAGTGCAAGAACTGTCACATCCGAATGGGGCCCGTAGGCGCGAATGTCCCGCCGCGAAGCAGGTTCGAAGCTGGCTTACTCCGTGACGAAGCGATCGGCGACGTCGAGCGCTCGGTCGAGCGCTGCGAGTCCGAACCGGAGGTCGTCGTCAGGCGTATTCAGCGGCGGGACGACGTGGATTCGGTTGAAGTTCGCGAACGGCAGCACTCCATCGGCTTTGAGAGCGGCGATGACTTCGTTCATCTCCGGTGAGCTGCCGCCGTAAGCGGCCAGCGGTTCCTTCGTCGTCCGGTCCTTGACGAGTTCGACGGCCCAGAAGCAGCCCATGCCCCGCACATCGCCGACCGAGGGGTGACACCCAGCGATCTCCCGCAGCGCCGGCCCGATGATCTCCGCGCCGAGGCGGTCGGAGTTCTCGACCATCCCTTCGGACTCCATCGCGGAAATCGTCGCCACCGCTGCCGCACAGGCCAGCGGGTGTCCCGAATACGTCAGCCCGCCCGGGTAGGCGCGATCGCGGAAGGTCTCGAAGATCGCATCGGAGATCGCGACGCCGCCGAGCGGGACATACCCGGAGTTCACGCCCTTGGCGAAGGTGATGAGATCGGGCGTCACATCCCAGTGGTCGACGGCGAACCAGCGTCCGGTGCGGCCGAAGCCGGCCATCACCTCGTCGGCGATGAAGACGATCCCGTACCGGGCCGTCAGCTCGCGCACGCCTTCGAGGTAGCCGGCAGGCGGAGCGTAGATCCCCGCGGTGCCCGGGACGGTCTCGAGGATGAGCGCGGCGATGCTGTCGGGACCTTCGAGAGTGATCATGTCCTCGAGGTGGGCCAGCGCCCGCTGCGTCTCCTCCGCCTCCGAGGTCGAATTGAAGTAGGAGCGGTACTGGTAGGAGGGCATGAAGTGGACGATGCCCTCGGCCGAGTAGTCGTTGGCGAACCGGCGGGGGTCACCCGTGACATTGACCGCCAGCTGCGTGCCGCCGTGGTAGCTGCGGTAGGCCGACAGCACCTTCGTCCGCCCCGTGTGCAGACGGGCCATGCGAATCGCGTGTTCGTTCGCATCGGCTCCGCCGTTGGTGAAGAACACGTGGTCGAGGTCGCCCGGGGTGCGTTCGGCGATGAGCCTGGCCGCCTCGGAGCGGGCGTCGTTGACGTGCTGCGGAGCGATCGTGCACAGCTTGCCCGCTTGGGCCTGGATGGCCGCGACGACGGCCGGGTGCTGGTGTCCGATATTCGTGTTGACCAGCTGCGAGGACATGTCGAGCAGCTTCCGGCCCTCACCGTCCCAGACGTAGGGCCCTTCGGCGTCGACGATCGTCATCGGCTGGAACGGCCCCTGGGCCTGCCAGGAGTGGAAGACATGGGCGCGGTCGAGCTCATGGGCCCGCCGCCCGGCCGCGAGGAGGTCCTCACCGATTCCCGGGGCGTCGTTCGCTGACTGCATGTGTTCTGTGGTGATCGTTGTCATGGCTGCTCCTTCGCCGAGGTGGGGCCGATTTCGGTCGGCATCAGTCGTTGGTGGGGAATCCGAGGTTGAGACCTCCGTGGCTGGGATCGAGCCAGCGTGAGGTCACGACCTTGCCGCGGGTGAAGAAGTGGACCCCTTCCTCGCCGTAGGCGTGTGTGTCGCCGAACAGGGAGTTCTTCCATCCTCCGAAGGAGTAGTGGCCCACGGGGACGGGGATCGGCACGTTGATGCCGACCATCCCGACCTCGACTTCGTTCTCGTAGCGCCGGGCCGCTCCACCGTCGTTGGTGAAGATCGCGGTGCCGTTGCCGTAGGGGTTCGCGTTGATGAGGTCGAGGCCTTCGTCGTAGCCGGCGACCCGGACGACGCAGAGCACGGGCCCGAAGATCTCGTCGGTGTAGATCGACATATCGGTCGTGACCTCGTGGAACAGGGTCGGGTTGAGGAAGAAGCCGTCCGCGTGATCGTGCTCGCGTCCGTCGAGGACGAGTTCGGCGCCGGACTCGACTCCCGCGTCGATGTAGCCGGCGACCTTGTCGCGGTGAGCGGCGGTGACGAGCGGTCCCATGTCCGGCTCCTCCGTCCCGTCGCCGACGCGCAGGGTGCGGGTGCGCTCGGCGATCTTGCTCACGAGCTCATCGGCGATCGATTCGACGGCGACGACCACGGAGATCGCCATGCACCGCTCCCCTGCCGCACCGTAGCCGGCGTTGACCGCGGCGTCGGCGGCGAGATCGAGGTCGGCATCGGGCAGGACGAGCATGTGGTTCTTCGCCCCGCCGAGGGCCTGGACCCGCTTGCCGGCCGCCGTGCCGTTCTCATAGACGTACTTCGCGATCGGGGTCGATCCGACGAAGGACACCGAGGCCACCTCGGGGCTTTCGAGGATCGTATCGACGGCTTCCTTGTCACCGTGGACGACGTTGAAGACGCCGTCGGGCAGACCCGCTTCCTTCCACAGTTCGGCGATCCAGTTCGCGGCCGAGGGATCCTTCTCCGAGGGCTTGAGCACGACGGTGTTGCCGGCTGCGATGGCGACGGGGAAGAACCACATCGGCACCATGGCCGGGAAGTTGAAGGGCGAGATGATCGCGGCGACGCCGAGGGGCTGGCGCAGCGAGTGGACATCGACGTTCGTCGAGGCGTTCTCGGTGTGGCCGCCCTTGAGGTGGCCGGCGATGCCGCAGGCGAATTCGACAACCTCCTGGCCGCGGGCGACCTCGCCGAGGGCGTCGGAGACGACCTTGCCGTGTTCGGCGGTGATGATCTCCGCCAGCTCCTGCTTGCGCGCATTGAGCAGCTCGCGGAAGGAGAAGAGGACGGAGGTCCGCTTCGCCAGCGAGGTGTCTCGCCATGCGGGGAACGCCTCGGCGGCCGCGGAGATCGCCGACTCCACGGTCTCCTTCGAACCGAGCGCCACCTGGCCGCGCACGACTCCGGTGGCGGGGTTCGTGATATCGCCGAGGCGGGTGTCGGTGCTCGCAGCGACGGTCTGTCCGTTGATCCAATGGGAGAGGGTGGGCATAGGGCGTCCTTCTTCGTCGTCGATGATGGTCGGTTGAGTCCATCCTCCGCCCGCGCGCCCGCCCAGAACAGCGCCAGACTGTCAGGATCGGAGCCACCGGTTTTACACTGTGTCAATGGAGACTTCGAGGCAATCGTTCACTCGGCGAGCCGGCGCACCCACGGACGACGCAAATCCGCCCGGTGCGGCCGAACAGGAGGCCGGCGGAGGATCACTGAGCATCGCCGATCTGCTCGGGTTCGCAGAGGTCAGCAGCGCCGATCCCGAGGTCCTCGCGGACGCACAGGAGCTGCGCCGAACGATCCGCTGGGTGCACATCGCCGACTCCGAGCACGTCGAACGCTTCCTCGAGGGCGGGGAGCTCGTCCTCACCACGGCCACCACTTTCCGTCGTTCGCCCGCGGCCGTCTCGGAATTCCTCGATCAGCTCGAACGTGCGGGCGCCGCCGGAACGATCGTCGAACTCGTCGATGCGGATTCGGCCCCCGACGAGGAGGCGAGCGCGATAGTGCGCGCGGCCGCCTCGGGACGCGAGCTGCCGGTCATCCTGCTGCCGCATCGGGTCAAGTTCGTCAGGATCACCGAGCTCGCTCATCGGCGGATCCTCGCCCAGCAGATCTCCCGGCTCGAGCACGCGCGCGAAATCCACGAGACCTACACACGGCTGAGTTTGGATCAGGCCGACGCGCAGACGATCGTCGACCGCACCGCCGAGCTGCTCGGCACACCGGTGGTCCTCGAGGACGTCGCCCATCGGGTGCTCGCCCACGCCGGACACGGTTCGCGGTCCCTGACCCAGAAATGGGCGGATCTCGTCACCGGGGCCGCCACCTCGCCCGGGGCGGGTGAGACAGGGAGCTGGAGGCAGACCCCGGTCGGTCTGCGCACCCGGCGGTGGGGGCGTCTGGTCGTGCCCGGCCCTGATCGGACGGCCGCGGCTGTCGACCAGATCATCGAGCGTGCCGGCGAGGCCCTGACGCTGACCCGCATGGCCGACCGCGACGAACAGGATCTGCTGCTGCAGGCGCAGAGCGGTCTGATCAGGGAGATCTCTGACTCCGAGGGGCTCGACGAACGCTCGGCACTGGACCGCGCCCGATCCCTGGGCTTCACTCCCGTTGAAGGGGCCGAACTCACCCCGGTCGTCATCCGGCTCGACCAGGACCCCGAGACCGATCCGACCCGTGTCCAGCTGCAGGAGCGCGGGCTGACGCAGGAGGTCGTCTCCGCCGTCTCGCGGCTGGGTCTGTGCTGCCTGATGATCAGTCTGCAGTCGGGCGTCTTCGGTTTCGTCCTCGCCCCGGCCCGTCGCGCGAGATCACGGAGGTCGACGACGATCACTGCGGTCTCCGATGACCTCCTCGCCCGCCTCCTCGCGCAGCTCGAGGGACATACGGCGAGCTGGGTCGTCGGGGCCGGGCGGCCCAGCACCTCCCTGCTCGGCGCCGTCTCCCGGCTCGAGGCGGCGTCGCAGGTCGCCGAGGTCGCCTCCACCCTCGATGTCCGTGAACGGTCCTTCTACCGCTCCTCGGACGTCCGCCTCCGGGGGCTGCTGGCGCTTCTGGCGGAGGACTCGCGCCTGCGGGCCTTCGCCGAAGGCGAGCTCGGGCCGCTGCTCGGCGACGCCACCGGCGACGGCGTCCGCCGCAGCCGTGAACGCCTCGAAGGAGCGCCCCGGACCGCCTCCGACGACGAGCTCCTCGACTTCCTCGAGCTCTACCTCGCCCACGGCGGGAACAAGTCGGCGATGGCGCGGGCCGGGTACCTGTCCCGGCCCGCGCTCTACGCGCGGATCACGAAGCTGCAGGACCGCCTCGGCGTCTCACTCGACGATCCGGAATCGCGCACGGCACTCCACGTCGCTCTGCTGTGGTGGCGGCTGCACGGCTGACGACGTCGGGCCAGGCGTCCTCCGCGTCGTCGGGTCAGTCGAACAGCGCGCGGATGGTGTCGGTGACGGGGATTCCGCGCTCGGCCGCCTCGGCGCGATTGGCATAGCGACGATCGCCTGGCAGACGCTCCATCCCCGCGCCACGGAGCATGTCGACGAACCCCTGGACTCGGGCAGGATAGGCCTCGTTCCCGCCCCGCTCGGGGTCGATGACGATGTAGAGCTGGCCTGTGCGGAAGGTGTGGGCCCCCTCGGGCGCCTCGGCATCGATCTCGAAGGTGAAGGCGCCGCCGGTGAGTCCGGCCGCGAGAGTCTCGATCATGAACGACAGCATCGCGCCCTTGTGCCCGCCGAAGGGCCGGATGCCGCCTCCGTCGAGGATGTCGTTCGGATCCGTGCTGGCGACACCGGCCGAGTCGACGCCGGTGCCGACCGGAGCCTCTTCGCCTTCGGTACGCAGCAGCTGGAGGTCGCCATGGGACATCGAGGAGGTGGAGAAGTCGAAGACGACGGGGTCTGCCTCGGCGACGGGAGTCGCGAAGCCGAAGGGGTTCGTGCTGAAGACGGGGCACGTTGCGCCCTCGGGGACGACGGCGAGCTTGCCGCTGGCGATCATCCCCATCGCGACCCGACCGTCGCGGGCGAAGGACTCGAGCTCGGGCCACAGGGCGCTGAAGTGGTGGGTGTTGCGCAGGGCGACGACCGCGACGCCGGTGTCTGCCAGCGCCTGCTCGATCTGCGGTCCTGCGGCGGCCAATGCCGGCTGCGCGAAGCCGTTGCGTCCGTCGATGCGGACGAAGGAGGCGCCGGCGACCTCGACGCTCGCCTCGGCGGTTCCGTCCGCCCACCCGCGCTCGAGCGAATCCAGATAGCCGGCCACCCGGAAGACTCCGTGGCTGAGCGTGCCGTCGCGCTCGCAGGAGGCGCAGTTGGTCGCCAGCACTCGGGCAGTCGCCGGGGCGGCACCGGCGGCGGTGAGCTTCGATTCGATCGCCGCGACGAGATCCTCGAAGGTGATGCGCTCCGCTCCCCGAGGCTCCTCGGCTCCTTTTGCCGCCCCATTGCCGCTCATCTGACTCGCCTCTCAAAAATAGACATCTTTGTCATACAACATCAAGCCGTCTTGAATCGTCTCCGTCCAATGTAACTGTTGCATGTCAATCTTGCCTACATGTGTCGCAAATCACGAACGTTCACTATAAGGTCGATTGTATGACACTTGACGGTTCGTTGTGTCGCTTCGCCTCCAGGCGAAGTTCCGTCGATGTTCCCAGCCCCCGGTCCGACGACCGTGCCGGGGCATGACGAAGAGAGACAAAGATGTCCAAGACAAGTCAGATCATCATTGCCATCGTCGGGGTCATAGTCCTCGCCCTCGCCGGAGGCTACTTCGGGGCCGGTCTGCGATCAGGTTCCGGCGCCGGAGGCACCGAGAACGGCGCGTGGATCGAGAAGATCAAGGACCAGGGCGAACTGCGCGTGGGCATCGCCTCGGCGCCGCCCATGACCGGCGAGCAGGAGAACGGCAAGATGGGAGGCCCGAACGTCCTCCCCCTGCAGAATCTCGCCAAGGAGATGGGCGTGAAGTTCACCCCGGTCGCCGCCGAATGGTCGAAGATGGTCTCCGGCCTCCAAGCCGACCGATTCGACGTCGGCGCCTACCTCGATGCGACGTCGGAGCGATCCCTGGCGATCCAGTTCACCGACCCCGTCTACACCTACGAGGGCGTGTGGATCGTCAAGGCCGACTCCGGCCTCAAATCAACCGAGGACATCGTCGACTCCGGCAAGGGCATCGCCGTGGCTTCCGGCACCTCCTATGAACGACGAGTCCAGGAGTTCGACGTCGACATCGTCAACGCCGAGGCCATCCCCCAGTCGATCACGGCCATGGAGGCCGGACGCGCGATCGCAGCCTTCGGTGACCTGCCGACTCTGGCCGACGCCGCCCAGAAGAACAAGTCGCTGAAGATCGTCCGTCCCGATCCGGTGATCTTCAAGAGCGACTCGAACTATGGGGTGAGCCCCGATATCGACGCCCGCTCCCTGCAGATCATCAACATCGCGATCCAGAATGCGAAGAACGACGGCTCCTTCCAGGCTGCCCTCGACAAAGCCGGTGTCGTCGACCCCTCGGACCTCGGCGATCTCGAAATGAAGTGACGACGATGATCGACGAGGAGACATCATGAACTATCAATTCGACTGGAGCGTCGTCACGAGCAACTTCCCCCGGCTGCTCGATGGCCTGCTGATGACGCTTGAGATCGCGGTGGTCGTCATCGTACTGAGCATGATCCTGGCGATCCCCGTGGCGTTCCTGCGCATGTCGAACATCGAGGTCGTCCGCTGGCTTGCGCAGATCTACATCGAGATCTTCCGGTGCACGCCGCTGCTCGTGCAGCTCTTCTGGGTCTACTACGCCCTGCCGACCCTGACGGGCATCACGATCCCCGGCACGATCTCGGCTGTCATCGCGCTGACGCTCAACCTCACCGCCTTCATGGCAGAGGCCTATCGCAGCGGATTCCAAGCGGTACCTCCCGAACAGGTCGAGGCGGGCAAGATGCTCAGGCTCTCCCGGGTCCAGCAGATGCGGTACATCATCGTGCCGCAGGCACTCAAACAGCAGCTGCCCGTGATCCTCTCGCTCAACATCTCGCTGTTCAAGGACACGGCGCTGGTGTCGACGATCGCGGTGGCCGACCTCATGTTCACAGCGAACAAGATCTCGACCGAGTCCTATCGAGCGCTCGAGATCCTCACCGTAGCCGCGCTGATGTATTTCGTCATCGCATTCCCTGCCTCGCTCATCCTCAGCAAGATCGAACGCAACCTCATGATGGGCAGCAGTGTGCGCAAGAAGAAGGGACTGGCCGTACAGATGATGCCGAGCGGAAAAGTGAAGGTGAAGCCATGAGCGAAACGAATGCCGCCGGGCCGAGCACCACTCATCCGGGGCCCGCTCGAGCAAGTGCGACTCGCACGAATACGGGGCGTGCGATCACCGCGAACATCGGCGACGTGCTCGTCTCCTGCCGGGGCCTGCGCAAGAGCTTCGGCGACCGGGAGGTGATGAAGAGCATCGACTTCGACATGCGCGCCGGAGACATCACCGTGATCATCGGCCGCTCCGGCTCGGGAAAGAGCACCCTGCTGAGGGCCATCGCCGGGCTGACCGACCCGGATGACGGGGAGATGGTCTTCGACGGCGAAGTCGTCTTCGCGGATGCCAAGCGGACCCCCGCATGGAAGCAGGTCGACTCACATGTCGGCATGATCTTCCAGAGCTACACGCTCTGGCCGCACATGGATGTTCTCAAGAACCTCACCTTGGCCCCGCGCAAACGCTTGGGAATGTCCGAACGCGAGGCTCTCGGAAGAGCTGAGAAGGCTCTCGCCGAGGTGGGGATGTCCGATCACATCCGGTCGAAGCCCGTCCAGCTCTCGGGAGGTGAGCGCCAACGCGTCGCGATCGCTCGGGCGCTGATGATGCAGCCGAAGCTGCTGCTCTGCGACGAGATCACCTCGGCGCTCGATCCGCCGGTCGCCGCCGAGGTGCTCGATGTGCTCCGCCGGCTCAAGGAAGAGGAAGGCATCGCCGTAGCCCTGGTCACGCACGATATGGCCTTCGCCTCGAAAGCCGCGGACCGCGTCGTCTTCTTCCACGAGGGAGAGATCGCGGTGAATGCGACTCCGGACGAGGCTTTCAACCACACGAACGACCCCGAGCTGAAGAAGTTCATCGAGGCCGTGCGCTTCTGAGCACCCGGC
Organism: Brevibacterium renqingii; assembly: GCF_017808105.1. Taxonomy (GTDB): domain Bacteria; phylum Actinomycetota; class Actinomycetes; order Actinomycetales; family Brevibacteriaceae; genus Brevibacterium; species Brevibacterium renqingii. The sequence goes on from NZ_JADBHF010000016.1 coordinate 44,967, forward strand.
GGCCTCCGGGAAGCGATTCTCGGGGGCCGCCGTCTGCGCTTCGGTCCGCTAGCGCACGTAGTCCGCGCCGGTGACGTCGATCGTCGAGCCGGTGAGATGCCGGGCGCGGCCCGAGGCGAGGAAGGAGACGAGCTCGGCGATGTCCTGCGGGGGCGTGATCTCGCGCAGGGGAAGACCTGCGAGCACTCCGTCGGAGACCGCGCCCGCCGCCAGACCCGTGTCGACCCAGCCCGGTGCGATGGCATAGGCGCACACGCCGAGGTGGCCGTACCCTCGTGCGATCCCCTTCGTGAGGCTGAGCAGTCCGGCCTTGGCCGCACCGTAGGCGAGATGCTCGGCGTCGTCGCCGCGGTGGGCCGAACGACTGGTGATGTTGATGATCGCTCCCCCGCCCTGCTCGGGAAAGGACAGCAGAGCCTGCCGACACAGATCCGCCGCCGATAGGAGATTGAGCTGCATGTTCGCGGCCCATCCCCCGGCCCAGTCCGACTCGCCCATGAGCGGTGAAGCGATCCAGGCGCCGGCGTTGTTGACCACCGTGTCGATGCCGCCCATGGCCTCGACCGCCTCGGTCCACACCCGCGCAGCCGTCGCGGGAGCGGACAGATCCCCGTGGACGAGGTGGGCCCGGGGACCGAGTTCGTCGGTGAGGGCCTGAGCGGCAACCTCGTCGGAGTTGAAGTGGATCGCCACGCTGCCGCCGTCACGGTGGACGGCACGGGTGATCGCGGCACCGATCCCCTTCGACGCTCCGGTGACGAGCACTCGCCGGCCCTGCAGTGCTCCCGCAGCCCCTTCGGTCATGGTCTCTCCTGTCCTCAGGCGGGTCCGGCCCCGCCTCTTCTCGGTGTCCGGCCCCGCCTCTTCCGGGTGCCCGGTCTCAGCCGACCTGCTGGGCTCCGGCGATCTCGATCGCGGCTCCCGAGATGAATGAGGCTCGGTCACTGAGCAGGAAGGTCGTGAGCTCGGCGACCTCGGCGGGCCGGCCGAGGCGACCGAGCGGAACCGATGCGGCCAGCTCGGATTCGGCGATGCCGTTGTCGTCGAGCTTCTGCTGCAGCATGGGCGTGAGGATCTCACCGGGGCAGATCGAGTTCGCCCGCACCCCGTGAGCACCGAAGTCCCTGGCCAGGCTCCTCGTCAGCGAGACCACTGCGGCCTTCGAACTGTTGTAAGCGATGTGCCCGCCCGCCGGCTGCAGTCCCCATTGCGAGGCGATGTTGACGATCGCGGCGGAATCGGCGTCCTTGAGGGAAGGCAGCGCTGCCCGGCAGAGCCGCATGACGGCGTCGACGTTGACGGCATAGGTCGCCGCCCAGTCGTCCTCGTCGATCTCGAGCAGGTCGCCTCGACGCATCACTCCGGCGCAGTTGACGAGCCCGTCGACGGCGCCGAGGCGGTCGGTCACCTCGACGAGCAGATCCGCGCAGCCGGCGGATGTGGACAGATCCGCGAGGAAGGGCGTGACCGCCTCGGCGGGGATGTCCTCACCTGTCGGTCTCGTCGCTTCGACGCGGTCGACCGCCGCCACCCGCGCCCCCTGTCTCGCGCAGGCCGCGGTGATAGCCGATCCGATGCCGCCGGCTGCTCCGGTGACGATGATCGTGCGTGACTGCAGTTCCATATCCGTTCAGTCCTCGTCTCCGGCCGTCATCCGGCCGGCTCCGCGACCCCAGATGTCTCCGACGGTGTAACCGACGGGGAACGGATCGTCGGCTTCGACGACGAGCTGCTGGAACCCGGTGATCCATCCGCGGCCGCTGATCGAGGGGATCACGGCCGGCATTCCAGCCAGCGTCGTCGTCTCCTTCACCTCGGCGGTGAAGGTCGTGCCCATCATCGACTCGTGGACGAACCGCTCGCCGACCGCGAGTTCCCCACGTGCGTGTTTGGCCGCCACGCGAGCACTGGTGCCGGTTCCGCAGGGTGACCGGTCGAGCGTGCCCGACCAGGTGCTCGGGTCGGCGAGGTCGACGATTCCGTTGGGCAGCACGACCGCGTTGCGCCCGTCGGTGCCCGGGGTGCGTGCGGGTCCGTGGATCATCGGCAGGCCGATCGAGTCGATCTCGGGGATGAGCGGGTGCCTGACCGTGAAGGTCTCGTTCGCCGCCTGCAGCATGACGCTCGCTGCGCGGATGATCTCCTTGGCATTGTCAGGCTCGAGATCCACGCCGAGGCTGTTCGCTGTGGTCTGCACGTAGAACTGTCCGCCGAAGACGATGTCGACCGGGATCGTTCCGTAGCCGGGCACATCGAGGGGCAGGTCGAGTCCGTGGACGAACGACGGCACGTTGTCAAAGGTCACGTTCTTCGCGCGGCCGTCGACCACCTCGGCGCGGGCGGTGACGGGGCCGGCGGCCGTGTCGATGCGCAGCTCTGTGACGGGTTCGCTGACGTCGACGGATCCGGTCTCCACCAGAGCTGTGACGGTGCAGATGAGGTTCGACCCGGACATCGGTTTGAATCCGCCCTGCTCCATGACGATCATCCCGAAGTCGCAGCTGGGGTCAGTCGCGGACACGACGATCGGCGAACACAGTCCCGGATAGCCGCGCGGCTCCTGGAGGATGAGCGTGCGGAAGTCGTCGAGATGCTCCTGGCAGTAGCGCAGCTTCTCGGCCATGGTCGAGCCCTTGACCTTGAGATTCGATCCGAGAAGCACTCGGCCCGGCTCTCCGGCGGCATGGACGTCGACCGCCTGGATGATCTGCCTGTTCTTCACACTTCCTCGTTTCCGGGGGTTCGTCAGCCGACTGAGACACCGGCGTTCCGCAGCAGTCCGCGCAGCTCTGCGATATGCTCCTCGGCCAGCGGCTGGATCGGCAGGCGGGTCGGCCCGGCGTCGACTCCGACGAGTGCCGTCCCGGCCTTGATGGCGCCAGCATAGTTGTGCGACTCGAGGAAGACACAGATCGGATTGATCTTCGCCCACAGTTCGCGGCCGCGATCGAGGTCCCCGTCGACGGCGACAGCTTGGAAGAGCTCGGCGCAGAGACCGGGGATGATGCTGGCCGCGCCCCAGACGCCGGCGCCGGCACCGAGAGCGAAGGCGGCGAAGGTCAGGGTGTCCCAGCCGTTGAGCGCCTGGATGTGCTCGGCCTCGTCGAAGTGGACCTCGGTGAACTTCGGGAAGTCCCCGCCGGTGTCCTTGAAACTGGTCACCCCGGTGCGGCGGCCGAGCTCACCGAGCTGCTGCGATGTCAGCTCCACTCCGGTGGCCGCGGGGATGTTGTAGTACATGATCGGGATGTCGACCGCCTCGGTCACCGCCGAGTAATGGGCCACGAGCGCTTCGAAGTCCGGGGCGTCGTAGAAGGGCGGGACGATCATCACCGCATCGGCTCCGGCGTCCTTCGCGTCCCGAGTCAGTTCGATGGTCTCAGCGGTGCTCAGGGCTCCGGTGCCCGCGACGACAGGGACGCGACCGGCCGCCGCCTCGATGTACGCGCGGTTCGAGGCCTTGCGCTCCTCGACGGTCAGAGAGGTGAACTCGCCGGTCGATCCGCCGGGCACGAGTCCGTGGACACCGCCGTCGATGATGTGGTCGACCTGGCGGCCGATGCCTGCGACGTCGACGGCGGAGGCGTCTGTGGTGAACGGGGTGACGACGGCGGCGAGAACGCCGGTGAACTGCTGAGTGGACATGGTGTGCTCCTTAACGGGGTCGGTTGCGTCTGGAAGGTTGGTCGGTGTCGGGTGTCCTTGGAGGACGGGTGTACGAAGCGGTCGGGGCGGATAGTTCCGTTGCGGTTCGTCAGATGCGGTTCGTCAGAACCGGCTCGGCGAGACCTTCGCCAGCTGCTCGGCCGGCAGAGACGGACGGCCGTCGGTCATCAGCTCTGCCAGCAGTCGTGCGGATGCGGGTGCCAGGGTCAGTCCGAGCATCGAGTGGCCCGAATTGACGTAGGCATTTCGCACCGAGTCGAGACGGCCGATGACCGGCAGCCCATCGGGAGTCATGGGGCGCGATCCCGCCCACGGGGTCCGTTCTCCGGCACCGTCTCCCCAGGCGTGGAAGGCTTCGCGGGCAGCGCGACGGATGGCTTCGACCCTGACCTCGCTGACTCGGTCGTCCGTGCTGCCGAACTCCATGGTTCCGGCCAGCCGGAGCATCCCGTCGAGCGGGGTGACGGCGACGCGGGCGTCTTCGAGGGTCAGCGAGGTGTGCAGCTCGATCGGCGCCGGAGAGTAGTCGATGCTGTAGCCCTTGCCGGAGTAGATCGGAACTTTCTGCCCGAGTCCGGCCAGCAGGGAGCCGGAGGGGACGCCGGCGGCGATGACCAGCGACTCGGTGCGGATCACCTCGGCATCGGTGGTGACGACCGCGGTGACGGTCTCACCCGAGCGGACGAACCGCTTCACGCGGGTGTTCTCGCGCACGGCGACACCGAGGTCCGCGAGCTTCGCGAGCAGCCCCGCGGTCAGGGAGTCGGGTTCGATCTGCCGATCGGCACCGAAGAAGAGCCCGTGCCGGATCCGGTCGCTGAGCGCCGGTTCGGCTTCCTGCACCTCGTCACCGTGCAGATGCTGCGGGTGGTGGCCGGCCGACTCGAAGGCGGGCAGGCTCTCGCAGTGCTCGTCGAACCGCTCGCGGGTCTCGAAGGCCAGCAGCACTCCGCGATCGTGCATCTCGAAGTCGATGCCCTGCCGCTGGTACTCGTCGAAGAGATCGTTCGCGTCCTCACCGAGACGCAGGTGGAGGTCGAGTCCGGATTCGAAGTCACGGGCGTTGCAGTGTGTGGCCATGCGCAGCAGGAACTTGAGATAGCCAGGAGCCAGCGACGGTCTGATCGACAGGGGGCTGTCGGGCCTGAGCATCCAGCGGATGCCCTGGAGGAGCACGCCTGGTGCAGGAACGGGAGTGCTCTCGGCGATCGCGATCTTCGCGGCATTTCCGTGGGAGGCACCGGCGCCGCAGCGTCCGGCCTCGATGACGATGACTTCGTGCCCGCGAACGGCCAGTTCGTAGGCCGTGGTGAGCCCCACCACGCCTCCGCCGATGACGACAGTCCTCATCCGGTTACCTCCATTGGTCCCCACGGCCGTCATGCGGCCGGTTTCGACGAAGCGATTATTGTATGACAATCACTTGAGGAATACGCTACGCAGAGTTTGCAGGTGCGTCAATCCCCTGGGCCTCTGCGATCGATGGGCGTTGTTCGGGTGCCGCCCGTGCACTCAGGCCGCCACGGGAGAGCGCAGTGGCGCTGGGATCGGCGGAGCGGACAGCAGATCGCGAACGACTGCAGCGGCACTCGCAGCCTCGGCCGCCTCGGCGGGTTCAGCCCTGGTCCGCGGCCCCGGAGACGAGGAGCGCGAGCTCCTGGGCACTGTCCATCGTGTGGACGTTCAGCGCTGTGCGGATGCGGGCACGGTCGCCGTTGCGGATGGCGTGCATGAGCGCTGCGTGGATGGCGTGCGCGCGACCGGAGTCGCGCCTGGTGAACTGGTCGTATGCGAGGATGATGGTCATCTGCGCCTCGACGACGGGCCAGATGCGCATGAGCAGATAATTGTCCGCAGCTTCCCAGATGCCGCGGTGGAACCGGACGTGTGCCTCATGGACGGCGAGCTGGTCGGCCTCATGACTCTCGCTCTCGAAGCGGTCCCAGATCTCTTCGAGGCGGGCCATACGCTCGCCCGTGGCATCGTCGAGGATCTCGTCGATCGCCTCGGTGTCGAGGGCGACGCGGACGCGGGCGATCTCGAGCAGCGAGTCCACTTCGATATCGGCCACGCGCAGGCCCCGATAGGCTTCTTGGATGAGGAAGCCGTCCCGGGCCATCTGGTTGAGAGCCTCACGCGCGGTGGGGCGACTGACTTCGAGCGATGAGGTCAGATCTGCTTCGATGATCCGCTGCCCGGGGCGGAGCTCGCCGAGGACGATGCGTCGTTTGATCTCGTCGATGACGCGCTGTCTGCGCTCGGTGTTCGAGACGGGAGTCCGCGCAGAAGAACGCTCCGCTGCGGCTCGCTCATTCTCCACCGGCTCCACTGTCTGACTGCTTTCTCGATACGACTGCTCTGTCATCGACTCGATTTCATTTGGAGGCGACCGCTGCCGGCTCCATGACCGCGGACAGCCTCTTCCCTCGTCGAACCGACTGGCTTTCACTGACCTTCATTCTACTGACCTGCTCCTGGGGAGCGGCTCAGACCGTGAGGATACGTCCGGTGACGTTGCCCTCGATCGAGCGCACGAAGGCATTCGCCACTGCCTGGTCGCTCACCGGGGTCATGCCGGCGAAAGCGTCATGGAAGTGCGGTGAATTCGCGAGCACGTTCGGGCTCACGGCGTTGATGCGGACGCCGCGTGGCAGCTCGGGCGCGGCGGAGACGACGAAGGATTCGACGGCGCCGTTGGCCATGGCCGCGGCCGCGGCAGTGGGCACGGGTTCACGACTGAGCACGCCGGTGACGAAGGTGATCGAGCCGCCGTCGCTGAGGTGCTCGAGACCCTGGGTGACGAACTCGATCTGGCCGAGCGTCTTCGAGACGAAGGCCTCCGTGTAATCCTCGCGAGTGAGTTCCGTGACCGGCTTGAAGGCGGCCGCGCCGACGGCGACGACGATCGCGTCGACCTCACCGACCGCCTCGAGCAGCGAGGAGATCGAGTCGGCGTCAGAGGTGTCCACTCCCGGATTGGTCGAGCGGGTGGCGCCGATGACTTCGTGCCCGCGCTTCTCGAGTTCGGCTCGCGCCACACCGCCGACGTGTCCGCCTGATCCCACCAGCAGAATCTTCATCCTGACCTCCTCGCGCTGTGGTTCACTGCATCGAACAAGATGCTCGATATCGGTTTTGTCAGACATTCCTTCAACTGACACTGCCGAGTGTAGGGGATGACCTGATTCCCGACCACCCCTCATGCCTTGAATGTGGACGCAGATTGAGCCCGAAATGTGCCCGCTGCGCCATTCCACGTGCCACGGGAGCCGTTTCGGGGCAAGCGAAAACCCCGCGCTCCGCTTGTCACAGCGGCGCGCAGGGGTTTCCGATGTACTGAGACATCACAAATGCGGAGCCGGTGGGATTTGAACTCTCGGGCAGCTCCTGGTCCCTGGCCTATCACCCTATTTCAAGCCTCACGCAGTCACGGCCAGCCACTGCCGGCTACCCCCTTTCACGGAAAATGTGCCCAAAATGTGCTCACGGAATTCACGTCCGCCGGACAGCCGCGATAACAGCCGAGAACGACGCAGGAAGCCGATCTGGTGGGGACATCGCCGGTGTCGGTGTCGACGTTTGTCGGGGCTGAGGTAGGTGTCCACAGTTCTGGACACCTGAGCGTTCCTCGGCCACCTGAGATTTGCTCGCCAAGACGATCGGCGCGATTGCTCTCGTACTCATCCCCTCGTCGGAGAGCATCCGCACGAGGTCTTGCCGTTCACGTACTCGGCGATGTCGTCGCAGCACCGTCCAACTCAACACGCGAACCCCGGTGTTATCGTGGCTAGAAACACAGCTCCAGCGGAGGGCAGCCGTGCTAAATAGCAGAATCGAGTTCAAGTTCTACGGAACGACAGTCAACGTCGACGACGAGAATGTGACTCTCAATCATGGTCGGTTACGGCGAATGGGCGGCGTACCAAAGACTGTCGAAACCCCCCTCGGCGCAATCACAGCAGTCAACAACGAAAAACCAAAGGGCGGGAAAAACGGGTCAGTCGAGATCTACACCGCCTCCTACAACCCCACCGGACCAGGGCGACCGCAGCAGATTATCTACACCGCAGGCTCACAGGCGAGTCGAGCAACTGAGCTGTGCGCCATCCTCAACAGGCATCGTCAAGCAAGCGCACCCGCATCGACGCCTTCGACCGAGTCGACACCGGCGAGTCAGAGCCAACCAGCCACATACAGCTTCCAGCGCCATGACGCTACGCTCGAAGGATGGAAGCTCGACGGCGACACACTCTTCGGCAACGGACAAGCGTTTAGCCTCGCCGGAGCGAAAGCCGAGTTCGAAACCGGAGCCAACATCGGCGGACGTATGACGGCGACCCGTGTCATCGGCGGCGGGTTACTCTTCGGTCCAGCCGGAGCCATCGTCGGCGGCATGTGGAAGAAGAACCGTGCCAAGGTTTACATCGTCATCACCGACAACAACGGTCGCACCGGACTAATCGAAACCTCAGCCAAGAACGAGACTAAAGCTCGGGAATTCGCCAACGCCGTCAACAACGTCGCCCGACAACTCTAATCACGAAGCCGTCGCGACCGAGGGCGTCGAGAATGAGACCGCATTGAGCGAAAGGTTCTTTGCCCTTCGCCTTTAGGTCGGAATTCCGACCTAACGTGCCTCGTCTCCACTGCCCCTTAATCCGTTTCCCCGCACCCAGAATAGGCGCCGTCGATGCCGCGGCGATCTGCACGGTCATCGGCTCCCGGCGTCCGGTCGTCTGGCCGCTGTATCAGTGCTTGCGCAGACGGTCCCAATGTATCGGGGGCTCGGGCTCGTCTGATGTCCACTCGACGTCATAGCCGAGCTTCCGCAGCACGCCGATCGCAGATTCGGGATCATCCCGAACCACCGCTTTCGTCTGACCTCTGCGCCACGCTTCGCGTCCATCGGCGAGAGCTTCCATCGCTCCCAACTCATGATCGACCCCAAACTCATCGATGAGGGTCTCGAGAATGTCTTCGAGGCACGGTCGGAATCGGTGACCGCCGAGCGGGAAGTGAAGATCTTGAATCGGCGCCAAATCATCTCGCTTGCCCCGTTGCCGCGCTCGACGTGTCGCCGTTCCGGCATTGTCCATCAGATAGTCGAATGCAGCTCGAGGCGCATGAACGTGAGCGTGAGCGACCGGCGCATTCCTGTAATCGCGCACATACTCAAAACGCATGAGCTGCTCTGCGGATAAGTGCGGAATGATCTCGAACTTTGATTCCAGGATCGCGAGATAGTCGTCGTAGCGGTCCATGCAACACTGATAGCTCGCTTTGAGCTCGAACAGAGGCTTCTTATTGACAGTGAGCACGATGCCAGCACGCGGACCCTGGCGCACCGACAGAGACTCCCTGAGGATCATCGGCACAAACGCATCGCTATCAGGCACGACCGCCCTCACTGTTTCAGTGAGGGCGGTAGCAAAGATTTTCGCCTGCTCGAATAGCCGAGGGTCGACCGACTCCTCGGCCTCAGCGTCCAAGCAAGAACTCAATCTCGATCAGATCGTCATACAGCGCACGATCTTCGGTGTCGAGCTGATATGACTCGGCTCGAGCTTTAAAATCGTCTACATCACCGATGTTCGAGACTAGGTCTCGGCGAATTCGCTCGGCCTCTGCGGTCGACAGTACGATCGGCGTAATAATTGCCACCTCGACCACCCCTCTCACGTACCACTATGATATTCCAGTTTGCCCGATCTTAGGCAGAGGCACTGACATGAGATTGTCGCCGTGCTCAGAAGAGGGACGGGGGCTTCCCCTCCCCCTGGGGCCGGCCGCCACCCGCGGCTTAGGCGGGTCTCCCTCCCTCAAATCATGATGATGTCTATTACTAGACCGATGCACCGCTGAGACAGGAATGAGGAAGCCTGTTCGTCGATGACCTCAACACCGTCCTGGCAACGTTCCAGCACGTATACAACACCGAACGAATCCACTCCGCGAAGAAGACAACCCCCTGGGCTGCCTACATCAGTGCACCCAAAGACGCCCCCACACCACTGCCGGAGGACAAGACGCGATACCGCACCGACAGGATCGACAAACAAGGCAAGGTCTCATTGCGCTACGACTCGAGAATGTACTCAATCGGTGTCGGACGAACCCACGCCCGAACCCGCGTCGTCCTCATCATCAAAGACCGCCACATCATCATCGTGGACAAACGTACCGGCGAGATCCTCAAGGACTTCGTCCTTGACCCCACACGACGTTACCAGAAGCAATGAAAAACACCCCGAACCATGGGTTCGGGGTGTTTCCGATGTACTGAGACATCACAGCGCGGAGTCGGTGGGATTTGAACCCACGGTCCCCCGTTCGGAGGACTTCACCTTAGCAGGGTGACGCTTTCGGCCGCTCAGCCACGACTCCATTCGCAATGTTGGGGGAGCGTCTCCGGCACTCGGCTCGACGACACACCTTCCAGCACTACGGGTTACAGCCTAAGGGACAGGGGGCACCCAGGGCAAAGCCGCGCCACCGGAGTGGTCTCCGTCATAGTGCGCGAGTGGCCCTCGTCATAGCATCGGGAGGCGATGAGCGGCGAGAATCCGGGCCGGATGCCTCTTTTCCTGTGCTCGTCCACACCGGAATTCCAGCATTCATCAATCTCCGGGCGTAAAATCGGCGTGAAGTGCTTTGCGGTCTTCTCTCATTTCCCCTCGGGGCTGCCGGTCAGGAACACCAGTGTCCGCCGGTGTGTCCTGCGCCGGTGAAGAGAACGACGAGCGGGCCGCTGTGCACGAGAAGAGAGTTTTTGAGGAGTAGACAACTTGCCAGAGTTTCCCCCTGACAAGCACGGACCGAACGGGAACGACCCCGATTCTCCCGCTGCAGGTCGTCGGCTCCGCGCCTCCTCCCGCCCCCGATTCCGCGGCGACACCGCCGCCAGCGATGACAGCTCGACCGGGCAGTCGGACTCCGGACAGTCGCGCCCCGGCTCATTGGATTCGCATCGGTCTCGCACCGATTCGCCTCGGACTGCGCGGCCCGGAGACCAAGGCACTCCGGCCGACGCCCGTTTCGTCAACGGCGCCTACACAAGCGCCCGCCCCGCGACTCCGACTGGCGCCGGAGGCTCGGCCGGCGGTTCGACCGCCACCAGCGGTTCGTCCAGCAGCACTTCGAGAAGCTCATCGGCAGGTTCGCCGGCAGATCTTCCGAAGGCGCCCACTCCACGTCCGGTGGCCCCGCGCACTCGCCGCGAGGCCCGCATGCTGCGCGCAGCTGCCGCCAGCGGAGCATCAGCCGCCGGGGTGGCCGCAGCCGCCGGCTCGAACACACCTCGTGACGAACACTCCGAGTCTTCTCGAGCCGCCGCTGGCCAGACGGGCCACGAAGCTCCCCGCACATTCACGCAGCAGGTCTCGACCACCTCGGCGAGGGATGCCGGAACCGTCGACGACGTCGCCGCGACAGCCCTCGGCTCCGGCGCCGCAGCGAGCGGTGCGCGGCCCGAGCCGAACGCCGACGAGGCGCCGCCGACGACTCGACGCGACGCCCGCGAACGACGCTCGGCCGAGGAACGCGCCCGCGGTCGCTCTCGCGACCGGGGACAGAAGAGAACTCGCGACGAGAACGCGGCCGCCCACGAAACGGCGCGCGCCCGGCGTCATTCCTCCCGCCTCGGCGAGTCCTTCCCCAGCCTCGTCGGCTGGACCTCGCTGAGCACCCTGCTGCCGGGCGTCGGTCTGCTGCGCACACGGTTCCGTCCCGTGGGCCTCGTGGTGTTCGGGCTCTTCGTCCTCACCCTGCTCACCGGACTCGTCTACCTGCTCGTCAAGGGGCCGGTGCGTGCGGTCGCCACGATCGTCTCCAGTCCCTCCCTGCTCAACTTCCTCGCCATCGGCGCCGTGCTCGTGGCCGTGATCTGGATCCTCGTGATGATCGTGTCTCATCTGGGGCTGCGGCGCGGGCATCGGTACCGGCCCTGGCAGAACAAGATGGCGGGCGTCCTCGTCGTCTCCCTCGCTCTCATCATCGGCATCCCGCTGGGCGTCGGATCGGTCTTCGCCCGCGTCCAGTCCTCGACGGTGTCCAGCCTCTTCGGCGCCAGCACCGGCAAGGCCCAGAGCGCTGAGGACCTGTGGGCGGACAAGCCCTATATCAACGTCTTCCTCATGGGCCGCGACAACGGCGACGACCGTGAGGGCACCCGCCCGGACACGATGCTCGTGGCCTCGATCGACACGAAGACCGGCAACGCGGCGCTCATCTCCGTCCCCCGCAACCTCGCTTTCCCGATCTTCCCCGAAGGCAGCGAACTCGACGAAGCCTGGCCCGACGGCTTCCGTCCCTCAGGCGATCCCTCCCAGGACCTCATCAACGCGGTATGGCAGTGGGGCGAACAGAATGAGGACGCCATCGGCAACACCCACGGGCTCGAACCCGGAATGTGGGCGACGATGCAGGCCGTCCAAGGTTCGCTCGGCCTCAACCTCGACTATTGGGCCTCGGTCGACATGGCCGGATTCGAAGACGTCGTCGACGCGATCGGCGGAGTGAAGATCGACGTCGAACGCCCCATTCCGATGGGCGGGGGAAAGTCGATGTCCGGCGTCAAGAACGAAGTCTACGGATGGGTCGATCCGGGACCGCAGGTGCTCAAGGGCAAAGACGCGCTGTGGTACGTCCGCTCCCGTGAGGGCAGCGACAACTACGACCGCATGTGCCGTCAGCAGCGCATGCTCAAGACCACGCTCGAGCAGGTCGACCCGCAGGAGATCGCCTCGGCGTATCCGAAGCTCGCGAACTCGGCGACGCGGAACATCGCCACCTCGATCCCCCAGAACGAGATCCCTGCCTTCATCGAACTCGCCCTCATGATGCAGAAGGGCGATGTGACCTCGGTCCAGATCAACAACGACGTCACCCCCACCTACGATCCGGACTTCGACGTCCTCCACAAGTGGATCCTCGGCGAGGTCAAGGGCGCCTCGAACGGTGAGGAGACGCCGAAGCCGACCAACGACGGAAGCCAGTCGCAGGACTCCGAGACGGACGAGGAGTCTTCTGACACCGCCTCCGAGGAACCCACGGAATCCGCGGACGAGTCCACCGGCGAGCAGGCCGAAGAGGGCGCAAGCCCCTCCCAGACGCCGGGCGAACCGAACGCCGAAGGCAAGTGCTACCCGAAGGGATTCGAGCCCGGGGACGAGTTCCCAGGATACCCGGGTCCCAACGGCGGAACCGGCGAGCAGGGGTGACCCCGACCGCCCGGACCCACGCTCCCGCGGTCGCGATCATCGGCGTCGGCCCGCGCGGTCTCACCGTCCTCGAACGGCTCGTCGCCCTGGCCGCGAAGCGCTTCGCCGACCACTCAGCCGAGTCCGAGGGTCCCGCGCTGACCATCCACCTCATCGACCCGTACCCGCCGGGAGCGGGCATCGTGTGGCGCACGGATCAGCCGGAGTCGCTGCTCATGAACACGACCATCGGCGAGCAGACCGTCTTCCCCGATGCCAGCTGCTCCTTCCTCGGCGCCGACGACGAGCCTCCCGGCCCGTCCATGGCCGAGTGGTATCTGGCCGCCGGCGGCACCGACCCACTCGATTCGACCTTCCCCAGCCGCACCCTCTACGGCCGCTACCTCCGGGACGCCTACGGCCGCGTCCGCGCTGGCGCACCGGCCTGCATCGAGATCGTCGAACATCGGACGAAGGCCGAGTCGGTCATCGACCTTCCCGCCATGGACCTGCTCGTGCCCGACGCGGACTCGACAGACTCGCACACTGCCGCACCGGGCACCGATTCGGAGCCGCATGCGCCCGCCCCCGAACAGCTCGTGCGCTGCCAGGACGGGACGACGATCATCGCCTCAGCCGTCGTGCTGGCCGTCGGCCACATCCCCAGCGCCCAGCCCGAGGAGCGCGCACGGCTCGCCGCTTTCGCCGAACTGGGCGGCGGCGTGTATCTGCCGCAGGGCCTGCCCGCTGAGACCCCCGTCGCCGAGGTGGCCCCCGGTGACCGCGTGATCGTCCGCGGCATGGGACTCAACTACTTCGACCTGCAGACGCTGTTCACCCATGAGCGCGGAGGCCGGTTCGTCCCCCTGAACGACGGGCAGCTGCGCTACCAGCCCAGCGGACTCGAACCCCACCTGGCTCTGGGCTCACGCCGCGGGATCCCCTATCGCAGCAAGCCCATCAGCCACGAGCACCCGAGGTCGGATTGGCCGTTGCGCTATTTCACTCGGGACAATGTCGCCCTGCTCGCCGGACTCGACGACCTCGACGGAGACCGCTTCGCCGAAGCCCGGTTCAACGACCAGCTGTGGCCTCTCATCCTCGCCGATCTGCGCCTGGCCTACTATCGCACGCTCTCGCAGGTCCGCCCCGAGGCTTTCGCCAGTGACCCCGGTCGGCTGCGCGAGGCCATCGCCGAGGCCGTGTCGAGGCATCTGACCCGGCGCACCTGGCAGGAGACCCACCCTGCGCAGACGAGAGAACACGAATCCGCGCCGAAGCCGAGGGCGAGTGCGACAGCGACCGAAGACGCCGCGCGCCAGGGTCGTGTCACTCGCGAAGCCTTCGCCTGGTTCGAGATCGAAGAGGAACTGGTCCCCGATCCTGCCGACCGCATGTCCCTGCACGCGCTGCTCAACCCCCTCGAGGGCGAGCTGTTCACCAGCCGCGAACCCGGTGAGCCCGACTCACTGCACGAGTGGATGCTCGACTTCCTGCGCACCGATCTGCGCAATTCGCTGGCGGGTCCGACCGGCTGTCCGGAGAAGGCCCTGTTCCCAGTGCTGTGGCAGTCCCGGCTGCTGCTCAAAGAGCTCATCGTCGCCGGCCACATCGACCGCGTGAGCATCGATATGGAGGTCTGCGGCTGGTTCGAAGGCTTCGTCTCCGGCATCTGCGACGGCCCTCCCCCGCAGCGGATCGCCGAGCTCCTCGCCCTGGCCGAAGCCGGCATCGTCTCCTTCATCGGACCCGATATGCGCATCGAGGAGAACACTGCCGCACTCGAATCCTCGGGCACCGACGGCCCGACGCCCCACGCACAGGGGACGCGCCCGGAGATCTTCACGGTCACCTCGGCGCAGGCCGTCGGCTCGATCACCGGCGGTGTCGTCATCGACGCCGCCTCCCCCACGAACTCCGTGGCCCGCGCCGCCGACGTCCTGCTGCACGGGATGCTCGAGCGGGGGCAGCTCACCGCCGCACGCCTGACCTTGGACGACGGCCGCGAGAAGTCCCTCAACGGGCTCGCCCTCACGCCCCGCCCCTACCGGACGATCGATGTCGAGGGCAGGGTCCATCCGCGCCGCTTCGCACTGTCGATCCAACTGTCCTCGATGCAGTGGGGGCTGGCGATCGCGGCGAATCCGGGTGTCGACGCCGCCACCCTCAACGACTCGCATGCCGCCGCCGAGGCGATCCTCGACCTCCTCTGAGACTCTGAGACTCTGAGACTCTCTGTCGAGAGCCCTATCCACGACAGAGAGCTCGGTGCGTAACCAAAGCTGTCTGTCGTGGACCGAGCTCTGGGCGAAGCCCGCCGCGCCTCAGGCCATGGCGAGGGCGGCTTCGGGCTTCGTGGTCCGAGCGCGGACGATCGCCAGCAGTGACATCACGATGCCGATCACCGCCCAGGCCAACAGGCCGCCGTAGGCCGCAGCCTGTCCGGTCGTGCCGGCCGCGATCGCTGCGAAGCCGTTCATCGACGGAGTCAGCGGCAGGATCGGGGCCACGAAGTCGAAGAACTGCGGCACCGCTCCGATCGTCCGACCGGCCACGGCCAGCACCACGGCGATCACCGACAGGAACCGGCCCACACCGCCGAACCACGCCACGAGGGCGAAGTTGAGGATCATGAACACTATCGCCGAGGCGAAGGTGAGGACCGCGATTTCGAAGCCTTGGACCGCATCGATGTCCATCACCGTCACCGCGAGGATCGAGAGCACGAGCGCCTGCAGCGCCCCGACGACCACGCCGGGCACCAGCCCCCGCAGCCACACCGCGAAGGAGGACCGGGTCGAGAGCAGGGTCGAGGCCGGGATCGGTTTGAGCACGGTGTAGGTGACGAGTCCGCCGACCCACAGCGCGAGCATGATGAGCAGCGCGACCGTCGAGCCCTGCAGCACGTTCGTCAGACCGTCGCTGTCGGGTGCCTTGATGTTCGCCGAGGCGACCTTCGCCAAGCGGTCCCGTTCCGGAGCCGTGTACGAAGACACGTCATCGGCGCCGTCCTTGACCCCGTCAGCGAACTTCGTCACGCCCTTCGCGTACTTGCCTGTGCCCTTGTCGAGGTCCTCGAGCCCGTCGGCGAGGTCCGAGGTGCCGGTCGCCGCTTCGGAGACGCCGTCGGTGTACTTGCCCACACCGGTGCTGTACTGGTCCAGCCCGTCGCTCAGCTGCCCGGCTCCGTCGGAGAGCTCTCCGGAGCCGTCGGCGAGCTTCCCGATGCCCTTGGACAGGGCGGGCATCCCGTCGGCGAGCTGCTGGTTGCCGTCGGCGACTCCGGCGGCGCCCTTCCGCAGCCCCTTCGAGGCTTCGAGGAGCTTCGGAGCGTTCTTCGAGATGTCCTCCATGCCCTTCTTCAGCTTCCCGAGGCCGTCCTCGAGACCTGTGACGAACTTGCTCATCCCGTCGCTGAGTTCGCTCGCCCCGTCGGCCAGTTCGTCGGCACCGCCGAGCAGCGAGGATCCGTTCTTCTCCTGTTCGAGCCCGTCGACGGCCTGGTTGAGTCCGCCCGAGGTGCCGTTCAGCAGACCCTGCGCATAGGCCTGTTCGATGCCCTGGCAGACCTGGTCGGGAGTGCCTTCCGGGCACATCTCGGCTCGGGCCTGGTCGGCCTCTCCTGAGGTCATGATGCCTGCGGCGACGAGCCCGTCGAGGTCGGGTTTCGTCCCGGCCAGCTGGTCGGCCTGGTCCGCGCCCTGTTTCAGACCGTCACGGTACTGATGCAGCCCGTCGGAGAGTCCGGAGGCTCCCTCGGACACACCCTGAGCGCCTTTGTCGAGCTTCTTGCCGCCCTTGGTGATGTCGTCGAGGCCGCCTTCGCCGCCCTCCCCGGATCCGGAGAAGCCCTTGATGATCTGATCGATGGACTTCGTGTACTGGTCGACGCCGTCGGAGAGCTCTCCCGAGCCGTCGGCGAGCTTCTGGGTGCTCTCGGGCAGCTTCGACGTCTGCTTGTCGATCTTGTTCAGGCCCCCGGACAGTTCGGACGCGCCTGACGACAGCTCGCCGGCCCCATCGGCCAGATCCGAGGCGCCGGTCTTCAGCTCACCGCCCGAAGTGCTCAGCTCGTCCATTCCCTCGGACAGCTCACCTGCGCCGCTGGCGGACTTGTCCGTGCCTTCCTTCAGCCCTTTCGCGCCTTTGTCCAGTTCCCCGGCGGCATCGCCGAGGCTCTTCATCTGCTCGCCCATCTTGTTGAAGCCGAGATAGATGTTGTCGAGATAGTTCTCAGTCATCTGAGTGTTGAAGGTCGTGCGGGCCACCTCGGCGACGGAACGGGAGATCTGCGTGTCCGTGGCCGGGGCGGTGCCGGAGACGTCGACGTCGAGCTGCGTCTGCGTCGCCGACTTCGCGTCATCGACCGAGGTCACGGCCCGGGAGAATCCCTCGGGGATGGTCAGCTTCGCGGCGTATGTGCCGTCGGAGAGCCCCTGTTTCGCGTCCTCCTCGTCGGTGATGACCCAGTGGATGTTGTTGTCCTCTTCGCCCACGAGTCCGCTGGTCAGCTGCCGGCCGATCGGCACGGTCTTGCCGTCGACCTTCGCACCGTCGTCGTTGTTGACGATGGCGGCTTCGATGGTGTCGAGACGGTCGCCGCTCTTCCAGGTGGCGAGGATGAATCCGGCCGCCACGATGATCGGGATCAGGACCAGGCCGATCAGCGAGAACCAGTTCACCGGTCGCTTCGAGTTCGCACGTTCGAGTCTCACGACTGCACGCCTTCCATGTCGGTGCCGACGGCGGCGTGGATGGGCTCGCCGCCTTCGCTGTCAGTGTCGCCTCGCTCATCGGGCCGAGCCTCGTCGAGGTCGAGGTGGAAATAGTTCGTCTCCGGGGTGAGGATCCCGGTGACGTCGCCATCGGGCAGGCCGAGGACGACGGTGGTGCCGGCCGCGACGAGTTCGGGCAGGAGCTCGGTCAGGCCGCGTCCGGGCTCCGCGGCGAGTTCCTCCGCCCCGTCGACGACGAGCAGGTCCGGCGCCGAGGCGGCCAACCGGGAGAGGTCACGCTCGCTGATCGCCTGGCTGCCCTCATGACCGGCGAGGTCGAAGTAGGGAACCTCGCGGCGGACCCGGCCTGCGTGTTCGGGCAGGACGTTCTCACCGATCTTCATCTCGCCCGCGGTGAGTCCGACCCGACCCGAGACCGCCAGCAGGAGAGCCCTGCGAGCCGCTCCGCTGGCGACGAGGATCTGGCCGGGAGACAAGGAGATGTCGACGCGGGCGAATCCGCGATCACCGGCGAACACGCCGATGCCGCGACCGTAGACCCGGTAGCCGGAGTCCGGTTCCGGCCAATCGCGCAGAGCCACCTCGTGGGCCAGGCCCTCGCCTTCGACGTCGAGTCTCGGCAGGAGCCGGTCGAGCCACTTCGGCAGCCACCAGGCCTTGTCGCCGAGCAGCTGCATGATCGCCGGGACGAGGGACATGCGCACGAGGAAGGCGTCGACGAAGATGCCCGAGGCCAGGGCCAGGGCGATCGACTTGATGATCGGTTCGCCGGCCGGGACGAAGGCGGCGAAGACGGAGAACATGATGACCGCGGCTGCCGAGACGACTCTGGCCGAGGAGCCGAAGCCGATCCTGATCGCGTCCTTGGCGGATGAACCGTGGACATAGGCTTCGCGCATCCCGGAGACGAGGAAGACCTCGTAGTCCATGGCCAGTCCGAACAGGATGCCCATGACGATGATCGGCAGGAAGCTGATCACCGGTCCGGTCGAGTCGATGCCCAAGGGAGCGGCGAAGTAGCCGTCGTGGAAGACGAGGACGACCGTGCCGAAGGAGGCGAAGACCGACAGCAGGAAGCCGCCGGTGGCCTTGATCGGAACCGCGATCGAACGGAAGACCATCATGAGCAGGATGATGGAGAGTCCGACGACGAAGATGCCGAAGGGCAGCAGCGCCTTGCCGAGCTGGTCGGAGACGTCGATCTGGATCGCTGTGGCACCGGTGACGGCGGTGTCGAAGTCGAAGTCGTCTTCGATCTCATCGCTGAGCGTTCGCAGATGGTCGACGGTGTCCAGCGTCGCCGGGTCGTCGGAGGCCGTGGTCGGGATGATCTGGAACAGAGCGGTCGTGGCGTCCCGGTTGGGGGTGGCCATGATGACCTGTTCGACGCCTTCGACGTCCTCGATGCGGTCCTCGATCTTCTCGACGTCGCCGAGCGGGTCGTCGCTGGTCACGATCTGGCTGGTCATGACCAGCGGTCCGTTGTAGCCGGGACCGAAGTGTTCGTCTATGAGGTCGTAGGTCGTCCGTGCCGGAGTGCCCTGCTCCTGATCGCCCGCTGTGGGCAGGGACAGCTGGAGCTGGGTGGCCGGGATGGCGAAGAGTGCGAGTCCGACGACGATGACGACGATCGTCAGCAGCGGGATCTTCGTCACGGCCTTCAGCCAGCCGGCGAAGAACGTGTCCATGATCGTCTTCGGATAGGGCTCGCCCGCCTCGGCGCGCGCCTCGGCAGCGACCTCCTCGCGTGTCGTCGCCCGCGCCGAGGCGGCTGCGAAGGCTTTCCGATAGCGCTTGGTCGGTTTCGGGGTGATCCGGGACTTCGCGAGCCCGAGGAGTGCCGGGATCATCGTCAGGGAGATGAGCACGGCCACGGCCACCGCACCCGAGGCGCCGATTCCCATGATGGTGAGGAAGGGGATTCCCGCCAGAGAGAGTCCGAGCAGAGCGATCATCACGGTCATGCCGGCGAAGACGACGGCGGATCCGGCCGTGGCGACCGCGCGTCCCGTCGCCTCCAGGGGGTCGTGCCCCTCGGCGAGCAGGGCCCTGGCGCGGGAGACGATGAAGAGCGCATAGTCGATGCCCACGGCCAGGCCGAGCATGAGCGCGAGCATGATCGACGAGGAGTTGATCGCGCCGAAGGCTGTGGCGCCGACGACGAGCAGCACGGAGATGCCGACGCCGATGAGCGCGGTGACCAGCGGCATGCCAGCGGCACGGAAGGATCCGAGCGTCAGCAGGAGGACGATGAAGGCGATGGCCACGCCGATGCCCTCGACCCAGGAGATCGAGACACCGGTGATCTGGAACAGCTCGCCGCCGCCTTCGACCTCTGCTCCGGGCAGAGCGTCGCGCAGCGGGTCGAGGGCATCGAGGAGTTCGTCGCCGGCGTCTTCGCCGACATCCTGCTGGGTGCCGTCGTACTGGACGGAGATCATGGCCGCGGATCCGTCGTCGCTGATCGCCCCCTTGACCATCTTCGAATACGGGGAGGTCACCGCGTCGACGTGCGGCAGGTCCTCGAGCCGGTCGACCTCGTCGGCGATCGCGTCCTCGTACTTCGCGTCCTCGACCGATTCGCCGTCGTCGGCGACGACGATCACCGAGGCGGAGACTCCGGCCGCCTCGGGGAACGTCGACTTCATCGAGTCGAGTGCGTTCTGGGCCTCGGAGCCGGGAAGGGTGAAGTCGTCGTCGAAGTCCTTGGCGAATGCGGCGACTCCGGCGCCGACGAGTGCGAAGATGAGCAGCCACGCGGCGATGAATCGCCACGGGGTCCGGTACGCACGGCGTCCGAGGGCGTAGAGGAAAGTTGACACGAAAACCTCGATACAAAAGTGTATTGGATACAGTATTGTATTGTTGTTGAATCCTCACCGTCCGTGCAAATGCATCCCAGGAATCCTGGGGATTCCCATGAGATGTTCAGCTGCCGATACGATCCCGCCACCGAAATGACGATGAACACAGACGAGCTCAGCCCCCGCAGACAGCAGACCCGATCCACTCTTGTGCAGGCCGGCATCTCCGTCTTCGCCGTACGCGGCATCGACGGCGCTTCGATCGAGGAGATCTGCGAGGCCGGCGGCCTGACCCGCGGCGCCTTCTACTCGAACTTCTCCAGCCGCGACGACCTGGTGCTCGCCATCATCGAGATGCGCACCTCGGAGAACCTCGACCGCCTCGATCAGACGATCCGACGGTGGACGGAGCAGCTGACGGCCACCACCGAGGCGCCGGAGATCAAAGAGCTGATGACGAAGTTCATCGACGACGTCTTCAACGAGAAGAAGCAGACGGTGGCCGAAACCATCACCGAGCAGGAGATCGAGCTCTACTGCATCCGCGTCCCTCACCTCTATGCCCGCTTCGTCGAGCTCAACGCCTCTCAGCTCGATCGGCTCGCGGCCCTGGTGAGCACGGCGCTCGACGTCGCCGGAGCCACACCGAATCAGCCGATCTCGGAATTTCTCACGGTCATCATCTCCGTGTTCAACCGGATCGCGCTGACCGCGGCCGCCGGCAGACAGATGCACGAGCACGTCGACATCGATCCGAGCCTCATCGTCGAAGTCCTCATGCAGCTCATCGACTTCAGCCCCTGCGCCTCTGACTGACGAGCCGGTCGGACGGCCGCCCGTGACTGACGCGCCGGTCGGCCGCTCCGCGGCGATCGTTCCGCTCACCTCTGTGGCCTGAGGCACTAAGGTGGTGCCCGTGAACGAACTCCAGCGCGAATACTCTGCCTTCATCAACAATATGGACGTCCGCCTCGGCGCGTTCGTCCTCGCCGATCTGCCCGAGACCTTCGAGAAAGAGGACGGGGAGACCGTCAAGTTCCCGAAGGATTTCGGAACGAAGTCCCTGCCGATGCTCGAGCTCTTCGTGCTCTCGAAGTTCCCCAGCACCGAGGCGATCCTCGAACCCGAGAATCGGCGCTTCTTCGAGGGGCTCATCCGCTACCTCGGCGAGACCTATCTGCGCGCGATCGGCGGGGTCTGGGACCACGACGAGACGACCGGCAACGGGATGCCGTTCATCCGGCCCGACACCGAGGAGGGTCCGGCCGCCGGTGAGCCGATCCCGCTCGTGGCCATCGTGCTCACAGCCGTCGATCAGCGCAGCGCCGAGGTGTTCACCGCGGTGCTCGACAAGGCGAGGGAGAACCTCGGCGGGGACGGGCTGCCGCGCCGCAAGTGCACAGGACTGTCGCTGGGAATGCTCACGGCGGAGAACTCGAGTGAGGAGGAGGTCGAGTTCCTCTCGCGGTTCATCGGCACCGTCGAACCGGGCATCGCCGCCTGGACGCAGGAGCAGGCCGAACCCGCCTCGTGGGGATTCGATCGGGAGAGCCTGGCGCGGCTGGGCAAGCAGGTCGCGGTGCGCTACGACACCCGCGAGGACATGATGAGCGAGGAGGAGACTCCGTTCGTCGCCGGTGCCATGCGCTTCATCGGCGAGACCGTGCGCCGGATCGGCTTCGGCCAGTGGCGCTACGGCACCGAGCTCGAAGCCGACGATCCGCGCAGCCGACAGCCGTTCGTCCGCTTCGTCATCGGCGATCAGAACCTCGATCTCGTGCCCTGGCGCCTCATCCAGGCCGCACTCGAGGACTCCGAGGCGATCGCCTCCGCGCTCGATGCCGTCATCGAGCTGCGGGAGAAGGAAGCCGCCGAGGCGGCTGCGTCGGATGGCGACTCGACCGGAACAGACGACGAGGGCTGAGCGGCGCTTCAGCCCCAATGCCTCGCTCAGAGCTGGAAGCGGCGGTTTCCGCGCAGACCCTCGGCCGGTGAGCCGGGAGCGAGATCGATCTGCAGCCGGCCCGGGTCGATGCGCACGGTCGCCAGAGTCGCCGAGCGATCTCCGTAGGCGGCATCCGGTGCCGGAGTGCAGCACACGGGCGCTTCCTCCGGTCCGCTCGTCAGCAGCTTCGTGAGGTCGCCGATCGTCACAGGTGCCGCGGGCGAGGCGTCGGCGCCGACGCCGGCGGGGCCGGCTTCGTTACGCGCGTTCGCTGCGCGGTCGGCCCCGACACGCTCGGCATCGAAGCGCGCGACTGCCTCTTCGAGGTGACGGTGACGGGCTCGCGAGGTCGAGTCGGGCCGCAGCTCGAGCGCTCCGTCGAGCAGATCGGGATGGAGGAAGTGGTTCGTGTGGATGAGGAATCCGTACGCGCCCGCCCGTCGTTCGCGCTTGGCGCCGCCTGCGATCTCGACCTGGACGGCCGCCTCGGCGGTGATGACGGTGATGATCGACGAGGACGAGGTCGGGGCCGAGTGGATGATCTCGAGTGCCTCGGTCAGGCTGTCGGCCTCGGAGAGCACGCGATCGAGGATCATGTGGATGGGCACTCCCCCGGGCCCGTCGGCGGTGTGCTTGAGGATGTTGAGCAGGACGCCGACGCCGGCCTCGTTGAGTCCGATCTTGCCGAGCATCCCGTATTCGGCGATGCCGACGTGGCGGTTCTGACCGGGCACCGCACCGACATCGTTGATGTGCCACAGCGTGGAGAAGTCCGCGGCCCAGTCCCAGTTCTGCGCGGCCACCGAGGCGCCCGGGCAGGTGCTGCTCAGGGTCGAGCACTCGGTCTGTGCGGCCTCGGCCTGGGTCATGATCTCGGTGCGCGCGATGATCTCCATCAGCTCGGTGGTCTCGATGCCGGCGCCGGCCGCCACCGCCTCGACCTCCTCGGCGGCGGGCGGCGACCATTCCTGCAGCCGCGCCCAGCTCGACGCCGCCGCTGAGCGCACGTCCGCCTCGGTGATGGACAGGTGGGAGAAGTAGCGACGATAGGCACTCAGGGCGGAGTCGATTCCGGTGCGCAGCTCCTGGCCGCGCCTGCGGCCGCGGTCGATATGGTCGACGGCCCGGACCGCGAAGGTCTCGGGCCGCGCCTCGGCGGCGGGGACGAACTGTGCGCTCATATCGGCTCCTCCTCAGCCCGGCCCCGGCTCAGTCCGTGCCCACGAGCGAGCCGACGCCGATGTCGATACCGAGATAATGCATGTGCGCGGCGGTTTCGGCAAGAGCGGCGAAGAGGTTGAACCTGTGCAGACTGTCGAAACCGCGCGACCAGTGCAGGCCCTGCGCGATCGAGTAGACGCTGTGATCGTCGGTGGCATCCATGCGGGCGCGGATCTCGTCGAGACGTTCGCGGTGGTGCTCGACGAGCTCGGTCTTGCGGTCATGGAGCCCGCTGAAGCGGAATCCGTGGGCGGGCAGCACCGCCACGTCTTCGGGGAGCTGCCCGATCTTCTCCAGCGAACCCAGGTAGTCCTTCAGGCTGTGCGTGATCGCGCCGCTGTCGAGCCCGATGTTCGGGGTGATGGTCGGCAGCACATGGTCGCCGGAGAACAGCAGGTCATCGTCCGCGCGGACGAACGCCGAATGCCCATAGGTGTGGCCGGGGGTCCACAAGGCCGTCACCGTGCCCTCGCTCATGGGCAGCTCGGACCCGTCGTCGAGGACGTGGATCCTCTCGGGCAGACTGCTCATCGCCTTCTGGTAGAAATCCGACGCCCCGCTCCCCCGACCGGACCTGCTCGAACCCACCTGCAGACTCTCGACCTCGGCCCAGCGCTCCTCGGGAACCCCGTAGGCACGTGCGATATTGAGGTTGGGGTCGATGCCGGTGCCGAGGTCGACCGTCTGGGAGAAGAAGCGCTTGATCGAGCGCAGGTCCTCACCGTGCATGGCGATCCAGGCAGTGGGATTCTCCGCCAGCAGTGCGGGCACCAGGCCGATGTGGTCACGATGGTAGTGGGTGATCGCGATGCCGTGGATGTCGGCGACTCTGAAGCCCAGATCCGCCAGCGCCGAGGTCAGTGCCGCGTACTGGTCCCTGCCGTCCCAGCCCGGGTCGATGAGGACGACCCCGGAGCCGTCGGCGACGGCGTAGCAGTAGGTGTAGACGAGCGGGTTGTCCGGAATCGGGACCGGAACGGCCCAGACCCCTTCGGCGACCTTCTCGACCGGGGGCAGCACCCGGTCCCTCCATGCCGCCGACTGCCGGGAACTGAGCGTTTCGATCGTCATTTCTGTTTCACACCTCTCCGTGGGGCCACATTGTCCTCTCCTCGCAATCTACTCTGTTTCCCTTAGTTACTGAAAGGTCATTCGGTGACTGGACGGATCGTGTCCGGCCCTGCCGTCGCGACTACCGATATCGTCGGCATACTTGCCATATACCGTCGTTTCCGGCATGTAAACCTACTGCTTTTCCATAAAAACGTCAGAGAGGGTTTCGTTTTCAGTACCGGAACCGCTAAGATCATGACGCACATCACTGTCGAGGCGCACGAAGATCGAGAACGACGCGCGCAACGGCAGAAGGCAAGACTCATTGGGGAGGATTGATATGGCTGCTTCGGGCTCGCTGAAGCGCAACCTCGGGCTGTGGTCCATCGTCGGACTCGGCCTCGGATACATGACACCGACGGTTGTCTTCGATACGTTCGGAATCGTATCCGGCGAAACCGAGGGAGCGGTGCCCTCGGCCTATCTCATCGCTCTCATCGTCATGATCTTCACGGCATTCAGCTACGGCAAGATGGTGAAGATCTTCCCCACCGCGGGATCGGCGTACACCTATACGCGCGAGACGATGTCTCCGGGGCTCGGGTTCCTCGTCGGGTGGACCTCTCTCATGGACTACCTGCTGCTGCCGATGGTCAACTGCCTCATCGCGCGCCTGTACATGGAGTCGCTCGTGCCCGATGCTCCCGCCTGGGTGTGGGTCGTCGTCTACACGGTCGTCATGACCGCCATCGTCTCCTCGTCGATGCGCGGCACGGCGAACTTCAATGGCGTCCTGCTCGTCTTCGCGGTCACGATGGTCGCGCTCTTCTGCGTCTTCGCCATCGTCAACCTCACCAACGGCGAGGGCGCCGGAGTCGTCTTCAGCCCCGAACCGTTCGTCCATGAGGGCGTGCAGCTCTCCGCACTGCTCACGGGCGCCACCGTCGTCTGCTTCTCCTTCATCGGCTTCGACGCCGTGACGATGTACGCCAACGAGGCGAAGCACATCAGCATCATGCCGAAGGCGATCATGCTCACCGTCGTCTCCGGCGGCGCCATCTTCCTCGTCGCCAGCTACTTCGCCCAGCTGCTGTTCCCGGACAATTCGCAGTTCACCATCGTCGACGATCCGCTGCCGGAGATCGGCTTCCTCACAGGCGGACACATCTTCCAGGGCTTCTTCCTGGCCGCGGCCTTCGCAGCCACGGTCGCCTCGGGACTGGCCTCGCACGCCTCTGTCTCGCGCATGCTGCTGGTCATGGGTCGCAATGGCGTCCTGCCGCGGAAGACCTTCGGCTACATCAATCCGAAGACGCACACCCCGGTGTTCAACATCGTCCTCGTGGGCGCGGTGTGCCTGCTGGCGATGTCGTTCAGCCTCGAGCTCATCTCCGCGCTGATCAACTTCGGCGCGCTCATCGCCTTCACCTTCGTCAACCTCACGGTGATCGCCCACTATGCGTTCCGGACACGACAGGTCGTCGACCTCAAGACGACCTTCAACTACGTCATCATGCCCGCCATCGGTGCCATCCTCACCGGTGTGCTGTGGGCGAGCCTGCACAAGACGGCGCTCATCGGCGGCGTCATCTGGCTGACCATCGGCATCATCTACCTGGCAGTGATGACCCGCGGCTTCCAGCGCTCGGTCCGCAGCTTCGACGACCCCGAGGCGGACGCGCAGATGTCCGAGCCTGAGGTCCCCGAGTCCGAGGCCTCGGATCCGAAAGCTGCTGAGGCAGCAGGCCCGGAGGTTCCCGAGGGTGCCGGTCCTGAGTCACAAGAGCCGGGACCGCCTGTCAGGGACTGACTTCCCGACAGGGACTGGGTTCGCCCCTGCCTGACGGAGCCGCCTTCTTCCCCGAACGGTGGTCGCAATCGGATACTTTCTCCCGTGAGAAGTATCCGATTGCGACCACCGTTTGCTTCTCCGGAGATGCCGACGCCCCCGAACTCGTCGCTGTCTGCGACATGTTCGGGGGCGTTTCACACGGCGGAAGCGGTGGTGTCTGGTTTCAGGACATCGTTCACTCCTGTCTCACGTCAACGCTGACCAGATGTCTCACGACATCATGCACACA
>NZ_JADBHF010000017.1 GCF_017808105.1 Brevibacterium renqingii
GGCTGGGGCGGCAGATCCCAGTGAAGACCAGCATCGACACGCCCTGCCCATACACACATTTTGGCCTATAACCCTCAAGGACTTCGTCCTCGACCCCACACGCCGTTATCAGAAGCAATGAAAAACACCCCGAACCATGGGTTCGGGGTGTTTCCGATGTACTGAGACATCACACGGAGGGGATGACGGGAATCGAACCCGCACCATCAGTTTGGAAGACTGAGGCTCTACCATTGAGCTACATCCCCGTGGTGCGAGATCGACTATAGTCCAGACTTCCCGCCGCCGCCAAATCCGCCTTTCATGAACTGCGTCACAGCGGAGTCGGCTCCAGCGCCCAGTCGCCCGGCCATTGTGAGGTGCATCGCATTGCCCCGCGAGGTCTGCTGCGGAGGTGCGACCGGCAACCCGGCTGTGGTTAGATAGATGCCGTCGCGGGATGTGGCGCAGCTTGGTAGCGCATCTGTTTTGGGAACAGAGGGTCGCAGGTTCAAATCCTGTCATCCCGACGAACAACAGCCGCTCGGACCTGCTGGTCCGAGCGGCTGTTTGTCTCCGTCTCACCCGGCATCCGCCTGCACACGGGCTCGGCGCTCTCTGAAATCGGGCGACCCCAGGCACCTCGCCGGCTTCAGGCCTCGAAGTCGATGATCTGGCGCACGACCGCGCCGTCGGCAAGCGCGTCGAAGGCGGAGTTGAGATCGGTCAGTCCGATGGTGTCGGAGATGAGCTCGTCAACCGGCAGCTTTCCGGCCCGCCACAGGTCGGCGTAGACGGGGATGTCTCGGCTGGGCACGGCCGAGCCGAGATAGGAACCGATGACCGTGCGCGCCTCTGCCGTCAGCGTCACCGGCGTGATATGTGACTGAGCGTCCGGAGCGGGCAGCCCCACGGTCACGGTCGTGCCTCCCACTGCCGTCGCTTCGAAAGCGGTCTCGAAGGCACGAGCATGTCCGACGCATTCGATGACGACGGGTGCCCTGCGGTCCCCGAGCTGCTCGGGCGTGAACACCTCCGCAGCACCGAGCTCCTTCGCCCGAACGAGCTTGTCCGGGTTCGCATCGACGCCGATGACACCGGCTGTCTCGATCGACAGCGCTGTGATGAGCGCGGCCATGCCGACCCCGCCGAGGCCGACGATCATCACTTCGTCGCCGGCGCCGGGGCGGCCTGCGTTGAGCACCGCTCCCCCGCCGGTGAGCACAGCACAGCCGAGCACTGCGGCGATCGGAGCGGGAACATCGTCGTCGACGGGTACGACTGAGGCGCGGTTGAGCACTGCGTGCGTGGCGAACACGGACGCGCCGAGGTGGTGGAGCACCTCGGCACCGGAACCGTCGTGCAGCCGGACCTTGTGACCGTCGAATGGCAGAGTCCCGGCCCCGTTCGTCGCGCTGCCGGGAGTGCACGGCAGTTTGCCGTCGGTGCGGCAGTTCGCACATATGCCGCATCGCGGCAGGAACACCGTGACGACCTGCTGGCCGATCTCGAGGTCGTCGACGCCCTCCCCGAGCTTCTCGACGACACCTGCGCCCTCATGCCCGAGAAGCATCGGCACGGGTCTGGGCCTGTTGCCGTCGACGACGGAGAGGTCCGAATGGCAGACTCCGGCGGCCCGCATGCGGATGAGGACTTCGCCGGGTCCCGGATCGTCGAGCTCAAGCTCTTCGAACGTCATCGGCTGCGTCTGCGCGAACGGCCTGGGTCGCTCCAGCTCACGCAGCACCGCGCCCTGGATCTTCACAGCGCCCTCCCTCTCACAGGGCCGCTGGGCCCTGCTCCTCGTAGTCGGCCATGATGGCGATCCGACGTGCGTGGCGCTCGTCGCCCGAGAAGGGTTCGGCCAGGAAGGCGTCGACGATGGCGAGCGCCTCGTCCTCGGGATGCTGCCGAGCGCCGACTGCGACGATCTGAGCATCATTGTGCTGCCGTGCGAGCTTCGCGATCTCCGGGTTCCACGCCAGAGCGGTGCGTGCTCCGCTGACCAGGTTCGCCGCCATCTGCTCGCCGTTTCCGGACCCGCCGATGACGACTCCGAGCGCCTCGACGCCGGCGGCCCGGTCCTCGACCACAGCCTGAGCCGCGGCGATGCAGAACGCCGGGTAGTCATCGAGTGCGTCGTATTCGAGCGCGCCGTGGTCGACGACCTCGTGCCCCGCCTCGGCGAGGTGGCCCTTGAGGACTTCCTTGAAATCGAATCCGGCGTGGTCGGTGCCGAGGTGAACCTTCATATGTCTGCCTTTCGGTGATCGCTGCGGATCTGTGTGTGCTGGTGAGGAGGGGCGATCGGGCCGCTTCAGTCGAAGTTCGGTCCCTGGTCGCGGGTGCGTTTGAGCTCGAAGAACCCTGGTGTCGAGGCGACTGCGAGGACTCCGTCGAAGAGTCGGCCGGCGTCCTCGCCCTTCGGTGCCGGAGTCACGACCGGTCCGAAGAAGGCGGTGCCCGCCACGCGGCAGATCGGGGTGCCGACATCATCGCCGACGAGAGCCAGCGCTTCGTCGTGGGAGGCCTGGAGAGCGGCGTCATAGTCGTCGGTCTCCCCGTACTTCTTGAGATCGGCGGGAAGACCCACCTCGGCGAGGGCGTCGGTGACCGCCTTGTCGAAGTCCTTCTCGCCGCCCGGGTGGATGCGGGTGCCGATTGCGGTGTAGAGGGGCTCGGCCACCTCTTCGCCGTGCAGGGAGATCGCGGCTGTGACGATGCGCATCGGGGCAAGCGCCCGGTTCATCAGTGCCCGGTAGTCCTCGTCGATGTCCTTGTCGCGGTTGAGGAAGTTGAGGCTCATGGGGCGGAACCTCACCTCGACATCACGCACCTCGGCCACTTCGAGGCCCCAGCGGGAGGTCATCCAGGCCCACGGGCAGGCCGTATCGAACCACAGTTCGAGTGTTTCCTTGCTCACTGTCTCTCCTCCTTCTTTCGATCGCGGGGAACCTCGGGGGCGCCCGCCTCTTCGGTGCTCAATCTATCAAGGCGAGCCGAGAGCGGGGAAAGCGATCGAATCTCGGTCGTCAGGGGAAATGCCGCCGGGCGAACGTCCGTCCATGAAAGAATGACGGAGTACACCCGGTTCCCGAAGCGAAGGTCACCTCACTGTGCCGCAACACAACCTCACCCGCGACGAAGCACGCGAACGTTCCGCACTCGTGGACGTCTCGAGCTACGAGCACACCCTGATCCTCACAGGAGTTGGTGAGAGTTTCCGCGTGCGCTCACGCATCCGCTTCACTGCAGCACCGGAGTCGTCGACATTCATCGACGCCATCACCGCCAGTGTCGAACGCGTCCGGCTCAACGGCCTCGACCTCGACCTCGCCGAGGTGGTCGGCCCTGCCCGCATCGCCCTCCCGGGGTTGACCGCCGAGAACGAACTCATCGTCGACGCCCATTTCCATTACATGAACACCGGCGAAGGTCTGCACCGCTTCGTCGATCCCATCGACGACGAGATCTACCTGTACTCGCAGTTCGAGGTCCCGGATGCCCGACGCGTCTTCCCCGTCTTCGAACAGCCCGACATCAAAGCCCCGTTCTCCTTCACCGTCGTCGCTCCGGACAAGTGGACCGTCGTCTCGAACTCTCCCACCCCGACACCGGGAAGCCCGGCGGAGACATTCACCGAGCTCGGTGAGACGCCGCTGCCGTCGATGGCGGTGTGGCAGTTCGCTCCCACGACGCCGATCTCGTCCTATATCACCGCGATCATCGCCGGGCCCTACCGTTCCGTCCATTCGGAGCTGACTTCGTCCGACGGATCCCTCGTTCCATTGGGCCTCTACTGCCGCTCCTCGCTGTTCGAACACCTCGATGCCGAGAATCTGTTCGGCGTCACGAAGGCCGGATTCGAGTTCTTCGAGCGCGAGTTCGGCGTGTCCTACCCGTTCGAGAAGTACGATCAGCTCTTCGTGCCCGAGTTCAACGCCGGCGCGATGGAGAATGCCGGGGCTGTGACGATCCTCGAGAACTACGTGTTCCGTTCCCGTCCGACCGAGGCCCTGGTCGAACGTCGGACCGTGACCGTCCTCCACGAGCTCGCACACATGTGGTTCGGCGATCTCGTGACCATGCGCTGGTGGAACGATCTGTGGCTCAACGAGTCCTTCGCCGAATTCATGTCGACTCTGGCCACCGCCGAGGCAACGGACTTCGCCGAGGCCTGGACGACCTTCGCCACGATCGAGAAGTCCTGGGCCTACCGACAGGACCAGCTGCCGAGCACTCACCCGATCGTCGCTCCGATCGAGGATCTCGCCGACGTCGAGGTCAACTTCGACGGAATCACGTACGCCAAGGGTGCCTCCGTGCTCAAACAGCTGGTGGCGTGGGTCGGGCGAGAACAGTTCTTCACCGGGCTCAAGCGCTACTTCGACAAACACGCCTGGTCGAACACCGAACTCGCCGATCTCCTCGACGAGCTCGAGGCCACTTCGGGTCGGGATCTCACCAGCTGGTCGCGGCTGTGGCTCGAGGAGTCCGGGGTCAACCTCATCGAGGCCGCGGTCGAGACCGGAGACGACGGTGCGATCTCGTCTCTGCGCGTCGACCAGCTTCCGTGGTCGCTCGAAGGGCAGCCCACGCCGTCGCTGCGACCCCATCGGTTGGCCATCGGCTTCTACTCGGACGGCGGAGACGGGCGTCTGGCGCTCACCCACTCGTTCCCACTCGACCTCGACGGCGAATCCGTCGAGGTCGAGGAGGCGCGAGGACTGCCCCGTCCGGATGTCATCATCGTCAACGATGCCGACCTCAGCTACACGAAGGTCCGCTTCGACGAAGCGAGCATGGGCACCGCCGCGCGGAGGCTGAGCGACTTCGACGACTCTCTCACCCAGCTGCTCGTCCTCGCCACGCTGTGGGACGAAGTCCGCGACGGTGAGCGTCCCGTCCAGGACTACATCGACACGGTCATGACCCATCTGGGCGCGATCACGCATTCCTCGGGGCTGCTCACGCAGATGCGTCAGCTCGACTCGGCGGTCTCGGCATACCTGCCGCCGCAGCAGCGCGAGACCATGCATGCCCGGTTGGCGGACCGCTTCCTCGAGCTGCTCGCCACGGTGCCCGAGGGCAGTGATCAGGCGTTCCAGTTCGTGCGCGGGTTCATCAAGCACGCGAGCACCGAGGAGCAGCTGGACCGATTGTCGTCCTGGCTGACTCCGGAGACCGGGTCCGTCTTCGGAATCACCCTGGACACGGACCTCACCTGGGAGATCCTCATCGGGCTCTGCGCCCACGACGCTGTCGAGGACGCGGCAGTCGCCGAGATGAGCCGCCGCGATCCCAGCGCCACAGGTGTCCGCCAGGCCGCCACCGCTCGCGCGTCCCGTCCCACCACGGCGGCGAAGTCGTGGACCTTCACTCGCCTCGTCGATGACGCGGGCCTGCCGAACTCCGAACTCGGAGCGCTGGCGCTGGGCTTCGGCGCGGGACTGCAGAGGCCGTCCGGCGAGATCATCGCCTCCGACGCGCCGCTGCGGCCTTTCTCCGAGGAGTACTTCGCTCGCGTGGCCGGCTGGTGGGAGACCCGGACCCTGGAGATGGCGCAGACGATGACTATGCGCCTGTACCCGCCTGTGAGTGAAGGCACGGTCGAGGCCACCCGCCAGTGGCTCACCGATCACCCTGCCGCGCCGAAGGGTCTGCTCCGCCTCATGCGGGAGAACCTCGCCGATGCCGAACGAGCGCTGCGGGTTCAGCGTGTGTCCAGCGCTTCCAATGGATCATTGAATATCGACAGCTAGTCTCGAGACATCATGACTTCTGACGCAATGGAAAACACTGTCCAAGCCGCGAACGACTTCGATTGGTCCTTCCTCCTCGGCAGTCCCCTGAGGATCACCGTCATCATCATCGGGGCGATGGTCGTCAATCTCATCGTCCGTCTCTTCATTCGCCGTTTCACCGCAGCGGTGGCCAAGGGCACGGTCGGCAGTGAGAAGGCCGAGGCGGCCGGGTTCGCGAAGTTCTCCTCCACCGCGCTGGAGGCGCAGAGGACGGGCATCGATCAGCAGACGATCAAGGAACGGCGTGCCCAGCGGGCGCGGACCGTCGGGCGGATGCTGTCGTCGGTGACGACGATCCTCATCAGCGTGATCGCCGCGCTCATGGTCCTCGATGCCCTCAACTTCAACATCGCGCCGATCCTGGCCTCGGCAGGCATCGCCGGTGTGGCCATCGCCTTCGGTGCCCAGGAGCTCGTCCGCGATTACCTCTCGGGATTCTTCATCGTCATCGAGGACCAGTACGGCATCGGTGACACCGTCGACCTCGGCGAGGCCGTCGGAGAGGTCGAGGACGTCGGTCTACGCCGCACTCAGGTCCGGGACCTCACGGGCACCCTGTGGCATGTGCGCAATGGTGAGATCCTGCGCGTGGGCAACCTCTCACAGGGTTGGGCGCGCGCCGTCCTCGACATCCCCATCGACTACGCGACCTCGATGGACGACTACCGTGAGATGACCGAGGCCGTCACCCACTCGCTCCGGAAGGACCCCGAGCTCTCCCGTGCGATGATCGAGAACCCGGAGATCGCCGGTGTCCAATCTCTGTCGGGCTCCCACCGCGTCATCCGCACCATGGTCAAGACGAAGCCGAACCTGCAGTGGATGGTCGAGAGGGCCTTCCGGGCCGAACTCATGACGGAGATGGCCAAGCGCGGTGCGCAGATCGGCATGGTCCAGGAGACGGTCCTGCGTACGCTGCCCAGCGGTGACGGATCCTCCGACGCCGCGAAGGAAGAGACCGACGCCCTCGCCCCCGTGCGGCAGAAGCGTACGGCTTCCGCCACGAATTCCCGGAATGACCCGGCGCCCTCGCGCCTGCCCAGCGACCAGGAGATCCGCACCACTGCCCAGCAGGACTCCCCGAGCGAAGGATCGAACGATGACGCAGACGAGTAACGATTCGGTCTTCGAGGCCGTAGGTGGTCACGAGACCTTCACCCGCCTCGTCGATGTGTTCTACGACCACGTCGACGAGGACGCTCAGCTCATCGCCATGTACCCCGACGGACACGAACTCACCGGCGCCAAGCATCGTCTGCAGACCTTCCTCGAACAGTACTTCGGCGGTCCGTCGACGTATCAGGAGGAACGAGGCCATCCCCGGCTGCGGATGCGGCATTTCGACTACTCGATCGACTTCGATGCCCGAGACCGGTGGCTGCGGTGCATGCGTGCGGCGCTCGACGATGTGAGCCTGCCTCCGCTCTACGACGAGATGTTCTGGGACTACTTCCAGCGCGCCGCGACTGCGATGGTCAACACGGCCAATCCGAACATCCGCTGAAACTCAGCAGCGCCTTCCGCGGCTCACCCGCGAGTGCGGGTGAGCAGGTGGCCGCCCGGGGTGACGAGGCGCAGCCAACCCGCAGATTCCATCACGCTCAGCTCCGCATCATCGTCTCGCCCCCTGGCGGGGATGAAACGCAGCGCCGTGGCGGCGAACGCCAGTCCCCCGGGCAGCCGGGTGCCGTGCGATCCCGTCATCTCACGCGACCAGACACGAGACCGCAGGGCCTTGACGGCGTGCGCTCCCGACCCTTCCGGTGCCCCGTTGCTGATCTCTTCGACACCGGTCGCCGCGGTCGAGTGCAGGTGACCGACAGAGATCGTATCGCGGGCGTCCCAGCCTCCCCGAGGTGGAGCGATCCCGGTCCACGACACGAGCACCGAGTTCGGAGGAACCGGCAGCGAGGTGCCGTTCTCCTCCCGCGCGAAGCGGTCGAGGAGGTTAGACAGCGGCACCACCTCATCGAAGCCGTCGAGTCCGGATCCGCGAAGCCGCAGCATCCTCATCCCCAGCACCAAGGGCGTCGAGTCGCCGATCCCGTGCGGGTAGAGAGGGGCCACGGACGCGACGAGAATGTCGGAGATCACCTGCAGCCGCATCGCGCCGTCGGCATCGGCGCGCTGGGCAAGCGAGGTGAACGCGGCGAGGTCGGCCATCGCCAACGAGTCGGAGATTTCGAGCACTGTCATCGTCGGCTGCTCCGCAGCGGTACGGATGGGCGGAGAACGGATTCCATGGCATCGATCTCCGATTCGCTCAGGCGCCGCGGGCGCCCGCTCGCTCTGTCGATGAAGACGATGACGGTCTCGGCGACAGTATAGGCCCGGGAGCCGTCCGGTTCGCAGATGACGTATCCGACCGTCACCGAGGCGGGTTTGACCTCGCTGACGATCAGATCGACGGCGATGGGGCCGGTGCGATAGGGAATCGGTGCACGGTATTCGATCGAGTGGGAGGCCACGAGCAGCTCGGTCGTCGCCGAGGCCGCGGCGAAGACCGCGGGGATCTCCGCTCCGCTGATGGGCTCAGCGATGCCGTAGAGACCGGGCGTGGTCGGAGCGTCGGAACTGTGGGTCGGTGATCCGAGTGCCCTCACACGTGCCTCTTCGAGCAGCCTCAGCTGGGTGACATTGTTGACGTGCCCGTAGGCGTCCATGTCACCCCATCTCAGTTCCAGCAGTACACGGGTGAAGTCGTCGAGAAGAGGATCGGTGGCGCCTGAGTGCATGCTCCCATCATGCCACCTTCCTCTCTGTGGTGCGGCACGCGATAGGATCGTGACTCGTACGCGCCATTGGCACTGTCGTCCGAGGGAGAAACCCATGACCGATGAAGCATCCGCCGCGGCAGAGACGAACGTTGCACGGCTGCAAGAGCTCCTCGACCTGCGGAGGCTCGACTTCACCTCGGCATCGAGCGAGACGGATTTCTTCCTCGGCCACAGTCAGTACAAGCCGGATGGCCGCGTCTACGGCGGCCAGGTGCTCGCACAGTGCATCGTCGCCGCGGCGTCGACGCTTCCCGATGACAGACTCATCCACTCCCTGCACGGATATTTCCTGCGGGCCGGCGACGTCAGCGAGCCCATCGAGTTCGGCGTCGAGAGGCTCCGCGATGGACGGTCGTTCTCGGCCCGGCGGGTGCACGCGTATCAGAAAGGCGCGCCGATCCTGTCCCTCATCGCGTCCTTCCAGGACGAGCAGCCGGGCCTCGAACACGCCGAGGAGATGCCGACAGGGCTGCCCTCTCCCGAGGACTGCCCCGAGCTGCTCGAGATCATCGGAGACGACGATTCGCCGCAGGTCACCGACTGGTTGAGCAAGCGTCCCTTCGAGGTCCGCCCCGTCGAAGCGTCCCTGCACGCGCCCGAGGCCGCCGCTCCCGCAGGGCGTGAGCAGCATTCCTGGTTCCGCACGAGTGCGCCCTTCGGCGGCGATCCGGTGCTCAACGCCGCAGCACTGGCCTATGCCAGCGACTTCAACCTGCTCGAGCCCGTGCTGCGCAGTCAGCAGCTGACCTGGAGGAGCCCCGGGCTGCGAGTCGCCAGTCTCGATCATGCCATGTGGTGGCACCGACGGGTCAGGGTCGATGAATGGATGCTATACGTCCAGGAATCACCGGCTGCCCAGGGAGGACGTGGACTCGGCTATGGCCGCATCTTCGCTCAGGACGGCACCCTGCTGGCCACGGTGGCGCAGGAGGGTATGGTCCGAATCAAGGAGACACGTTGAACGATGAGTCGACGATGATGGACATCATCGGCACCATCCTCAGCCGGTTGGTCAATGTGGCGTTGTTCATCGTCATCTCGATGCTGGCTCTGCTCTTCCTGCGAGCCAACACTGGGATGCATATGGGTCTCGTGGCTGTTCTGTCGATCGTCGCAGGCGTGCTCGGCACCGTCCTCGTTCGTCTGGTGCTCAATGGGGTGGGCCGCCTGGCCCGACTGCTGAGCTCCTGAACATCCGCAGGCGTCCCGTCCCGAGCCCGAACTCGGCTGGCGGCCAGCACCTGAGTCCGAACTCGGCTGCGAGACCCATCCGGCGGACAGATGCACAGGTGCCCCGGTCGACAGAGACCGGGGCACCTGTGCGTCTGTCCGAACCGATCAGTCGCGAGTGAGACGACGGTGCGTCACGCGATGCGGGCGAGCCGCATCCTCGCCGAGGCGTTCGACCTTGTTCTTCTCATAGGCTTCGAAGTTGCCCTCGAACCAGTACCACTTCGCAGGGTTCTCCTCCGTACCCTCCCACGCGAGGATGTGCGTGGCCACCCGGTCGAGGAACCACCTGTCGTGGGAGACGACCACGGCACAGCCGGGGAACTCGAGAAGCGCGTTCTCCAAGGAGCCCAGGGTCTCGACATCGAGGTCGTTCGTCGGCTCGTCGAGCAGGAGCAGGTTTCCGCCCTGCTTGAGTGTGAGCGCGAGGTTGAGGCGGTTGCGCTCACCGCCGGAGAGGACTCCGGCTTTCTTCTGCTGATCCGGTCCTTTGAATCCGAAAGCCGAGACATAGGCACGAGAGGGCATCTCCACCGACCCCACTTGGA
Source organism: Brevibacterium renqingii (assembly GCF_017808105.1). Lineage (GTDB taxonomy): Bacteria > Actinomycetota > Actinomycetes > Actinomycetales > Brevibacteriaceae > Brevibacterium > Brevibacterium renqingii. The sequence goes on from NZ_JADBHF010000017.1 coordinate 10,339, forward strand.
TGAAGTCGAGTCCGTCGGAGACGACTTCCCACAGGGTCTTCTCCGGGTCGATGCCTCCGCGTGACTGATCGACATAGGAGATCTTCACGGAGTCGCCGACCTTGAGCTCACCGCCGTCGAGCTCTTCGAGGCCCACGATCGTCTTGAACAGGGTCGACTTTCCGACGCCGTTGGGTCCGATGACACCGACGATGCCGTTGCGGGGCAGGGAGAAGCTGAGCCCCTCGATGAGCTGCCGCCCATCGAAGCCCTTCTCGAGGCCGTCGGCCTCGATGACGACATCGCCGAGGCGCGGTCCGGCCGGGATCTGGATCTCTTCGAAGTCGAGCTTGCGCGTCTTCTCCGCCTCGGCAGCCATCTCCTCATACCGTGCCAGACGGGCCTTCGACTTCGTCTGCTTGGCCTTCGGGTTCGACCGCACCCACTCGAGTTCGTCCTGCAGCCGCTTGGCCAGCTTCGCGTCCTTCTTGCCCTGCACCTGGAGACGTTCGCGCTTCTTCTCGAGGTAGGTCGAGTAATTGCCCTCGTACGGGTAGAGGTGACCGCGATCGACCTCGGCGATCCATTCGGCGACGTGGTCGAGGAAGTACCTGTCGTGCGTGATGGCGATGACCGCGCCGGGATAGGTCTTCAGGTGCTGCTCGAGCCACAGCACCGATTCCGCGTCCAGGTGGTTCGTCGGCTCGTCGAGGAGCAGCAGGTCCGGTTTCTCCAACAGAAGCTTGCACAGCGCCACACGTCGACGTTCACCACCGGAGAGCACCGAGACTTGCGCGTCCGGCGGCGGGCAGCGCAGGGCGTCCATCGCCTGTTCGAGCTGGGAATCGAGGTCCCAGGCATCGGCGGCGTCGATGGCCTCCTGCAGTTTGCCCATCTCTTCCATCAGCGCGTCGAAGTCGGCGTCCGGGTCCGACATCTCCTCGGAGATCGCGTTGAAGCGGTCGAGCTTCGACTTGATCTCGCCGACGCCCTCCTCGACATTGCCGAGGACCGTCTTCTCTTCGTTCAGGGGCGGCTCCTGCATGAGGATGCCCACCGTGTATCCGGGGCTGAGGCGAGCTTCGCCGTTCGACGGCTGCTCGAGGCCCGCCATGATCTTGAGGATGGTTGATTTGCCGGCTCCGTTCGGGCCGACCATACCGATCTTCGCTCCGGGATAGAACGACATCGATACATCGTCGAGGATGACTTTGTCACCGTGCGCCTTACGCGCCTTGTGCATGGTGTAGATGAATTCGGCCATAGTGGTCTCAGGCTATCGTTTCGGCGCACTCAAGCGCTAATTGGTCTCAGCCTCCCCCGAGCGAGGGCGCCTCTCCCGAGGAGTCGCCACCATCGGCCGAACTCGATGAGGCGGCGCTGCCTTCGACAGCCTCCTCAGCATCCGACGAAGTCTCGGAGCCGCTGGCGTCTTCGGAGCCGGACGGGTCCTCGCTCGGCTGCGGGCTCTCGGTCGGGCCGTCCTCACCGTTGATGTCCTCGCCCGGCAGATGCCCGGCTCCGTTGGAATCACCGTCTTCGTCCCGCTTCTCCCCCTTGGGGGCTTTCACGCCCTTGGGCCGTTCGACCTCACCGAAGAGACACGACCCTGTCGACTCGGTCGGCTGCATGAGCTCGGCCGTCGCCTTGCCCGACCGGATCTCTCCGACTACGCATCCCTTGTCCGTCTTGATCCCGAACATCTTCGAAGGAACATCATTGCCCAGCGGCGATTCGTCGATCGTGGCCTCGAGCTGCTCGGGCTCGTAGCCGGCGTCGAGCATCGTGGAGAAGAACTTCTTCGTCGACGGAACCGAGTCCTTCTCCCCGGTGATCGGTTTGAGCGCTTTGAGAACCTTGTCCACCTCGGCGACCGGAGTCGCGTGCGTCTTCTTCGGCTCGGGCTGAGGCTCCTCGCCGCCGAAGCCGAGCAGAGAGCAGCCCGACAATGCCGCAGTCAGTGCTGCGGCACCCAGCACAGGAACGAGACGCATCTGAAACCTCGGCGGGAGGGGACGGGGGACAGTCTCACTTTAGCCGATCCGTGGGAGCGACGACTGCAGCGAATCGGTCAGAACGGCGCGGCAGCGTCGGCTGTGTCGCGCGCGATCGCGTTGTCGACCTCCTCGGCGGACTGCTCGGCGGCCTCGGCTTCCCCCTCGCCAGCGTCCCTGCCCTGTCGGTCACCGGATGGGTCGCCCATCCCGCTGTGCCCGGTTTCCGCTGCTGGGGACGTATGGGTGCGAGAGGCCGAGAACATGCTCTCGTCCCCGAACGAAGCGGTCTCCCCGAGGCCGCCCCATGCCGGGTCCCGGGATGACTCCGTCTCCCCCGTCGCCCGGTTGGACGGGACCGGAGCCCGATCGGGACTCTTGGCCTTTCGATAGTGTGCGGTTCCGTAGCGGAGGTCCGGACCGATGTGTTCGGCGACGACCGTCGGTGCGATGCCGCTGCGCTCTTCGGTCTCCCACTCGCGGATCTTGAGGTTGCCGGTCACGATGACTGCCGTGCCGAGGCGCAGCGAGGTGGAGGTATTGCTGGCCAGGTCGCCGTAGCAGTCGACACTGAACCACGATGTGCCGTCGTCGATGAACTCTCCCGTGGTCCTGTCCACGCGCCAATGATTGACCGCGAGCCGGAAGGACGAACAGGCTCGGCCGGAGGGCAGGGTTCGACCGGCGGGTTCGGTGGCGATGGTGCCGGTGACGGTGATCGGAATGGCGGACATCGGTGGCTCCTCTTCTGATGGATGACTCAACGCGGCCGTCGACGGACGCGAGGTTCTTCAGTCAGCCCGATCACAACGACGATGTCCAGACACGCAGAATGCCCTGTGGAAAGATCTCCTCCGTCCACAGGGCATTCGACCACGAGTCCCGCAGCTTGTGCGCTCAAGTCTCAGTGAAGCATCTCATAGGCTCGCCGATGCTCACCGATGACGACCTTCACGGGATCCAGATAAGAGCTCCGGGCGACGCGACCGACGGCATCTCGCAGGCGCCCATCGACCTCGGCCGCTGCCTCTTTCGCTCCCCTGCTCCGGGCAGATTTCGCCATCAGCGAGGTGACCAACGAACCGATGAGGCCGATGACCAGCAGACCGATGCTGACGATCCAGCACCAGACAGGCAGCGTCCCGGAACCGATCGCGGCGACCAGTGCAGAGGCGATGACACCGATGACACCGATGATGGTCGCGGCGAAGAAGATCATCTGGAATACGTTGGCCAGCGACCACCAACCGGGCACCTGACGTTTGATGTCCACAGCCGTGACGGCCGAGTCGAGAGTCTCCGAGAGTTCGTCGGTACTCCGCTTCTCGGCCTCTGCCGCCTCGTTCTGCCAGGCCCGTGGCATCGTCGACACCGATTCTGTGATCAGTTCGTGTGCCATCAGCCGCACATGTGAACTCTGCGCCTTGGTCGTGGCGGGCACGGAAGCACGGATGAGCTCATCGCGCCCCTGCCCGTGTTTGGCCCCGAGGGGGTCCGGAGCGTTGCGCTGCATCCAAGCCAGCACGGGGTACCCGGTCCTCCGATAGGCACGGCGGATGTAATCATCATGGACCGTCTGGGCCACCGCTTCGACACCCGCGGCCTCCGACATCGTCTCGACGAGACGGGATGCGCCCGGAAGTTCGTCCGGAGAGGCCACGGGCGCACCGAGCTCGGTTCGGATCCGCTTGGCCATCGCCTGCATATCCGCCAGCAGCCTTTCGGCCGCCGCCTCATTCGAATCGACGGTGTCGGCGAGAATGCTGCGAATCTCGGGGATGCCCTCCCTCGTCACGGCCGAGGAGATCCGCACATTCGTCTCGCTCAGTCCGTCCTCGTTGAGCAGGTGGCGCAGATGATCGGCCGCCGCCTTCTGCTCCTCGGGACTGAGCTTGTCGATCTGGTTGAGAACGACGACCATGTTCGCGCTGTTCTCGGCGAGTTTGGTCAGATACTCCGAGTGCAGGGAGAAGTCCGCGTACTTCTGCGGGTCGACCACCCAGAAGACGACGTCGACCAATCCGACGAGCCGGTCGGACTCGACGCGGTGCTCAACCGCCGTCGAATCGTGGTCGGGAAGGTCGAGAAGGATCAGGCCGTGCAGACGCCGCTGGTCGTCACCGTCGAGTGCGGATTCGCGCCACGTACGGCTCCTCTCCGGCACACTCAGCCAGTCGAGGACGTCCTTTCCGCCCTGGCCCCACACGCATGCGGTTGGGCGTGAGGTCGTCGGCCGCCGAACTCCGACCCGGGCGATCTCGAGACCGGCGACCGCGTTGAACAGAGAAGACTTACCAGAACCCGTCGAACCGGCGAACGCCACGACTGTGAAGTCCTCGCCCAGCCCCAGCCGGTCCTCGGCCCGATCGAGCAGGTTCTGAGCATCGGTGCGAACATCCTCGGCGAGCTTGTCGGCGCTCAGCGACAGCGAATGCCGGATGCCATCGGCCAGGCGTCGGATCTCGGTCTGTGCAGAACTGTTCACAATGCCACCTCAAGTCGTTCACCGGACGAACGCAGCGCGCTCGCTTGCCGCGCCGGTACCGCGGATAGTCTCAGTGCGTTGTCGAATGGGGTGCGGCAGCCTCCGACGATTCCCGAGGCAACCGTCAGGAAGCGCTGCCGGATCGAAGCGAGGAGTTCGGCGGCCTCGGCCTCGCCGAAGATCGTTTCGGCCAGGTTGAGAGCCACCCCTGCTCCCTGGCCAGCTGCCGGCTCCGCGCCGGCGGAGCGCCTCGGGTCCCAGAATGATGCGTATTCGACGACTGCGCACACGCCTGCCACGCCGAATGAGAGGATCCGTGCCTTCGACTTCTTTCCCTGCCCGATGTCACGCACGAGCGCATTCACCTCATCGGACCAGCCGCTGACTGCGGACTTGACCGAGTCTTCGAGGCCTGCCGCGACATGCCGCAACTCCGGTCGCTCTTCGATGAGGGCGGCTCCGGCCGCGGTATTGCGCCATTCGGCGTTCACCTCGTCGACGACCGCGATCGCCTGTTCTCGCAGAGATACGGCAGCACTGCGCAGGATTGCGATGTGCAAGGGAGTCGCCGCATCGTGCTTACCCGTCACGGCCGCAGAGATCCGATCGCGCATGCGCGCCATCGTCGGTTCGAGACCACGGAAGAGCTGTCCCGTGCCCACGAAGTCCTGCCACCTGGCGTTGACCTCGCCATGCAGGACTCGGCCGTCGGAGAACACCTCGGTCAGTCGTGCATCCGCTGCCCCGAAACGGCTCTCCACTGCCTCGGCCAGTCGGCTGTGCGCCTGTTCCTGCGACTGTGCGAAAGCCGCAAGATCGCGGACCTCTCCGGGCAGCGCCGACACGGCCCCGGTCAGTGTGCGACTGCGGATGCGCTCCAACGACGTGCCCTCGGCTCCGACTTGCGTGATCCAGGAGCGGATGGGATAGATCGCCGAATGAGGGAGCAGCCCGTCCTCGAGTTCGAGTTCGGCCACGGAGAAGATCGGCGAGTTCGCCAGTTGGGCCTCGGAGAGCAGGCTCGACAGATGATGCCTGACTTCGCGATTGGCTTCGGGCGGAACTCGGTCGAGAACGATGGCGACCGAGGTGCTGCGCACGGCCGCCGTCTTCAGCAGGGCCCAGGGTGCGGCATCGGCATATCGATTCGCAGTGGTCACGAACAGCCACAGATCGGCGCTGAGCAAGGTCCTGCGTGAGAGCGCGCGATTCGACTCGGAGATGGAATCGATGTCAGGACAGTCGAGGATCGCGGTGCCCGCTTCGATGCCCTCATCGGCGATGAGGACAACGCCCGGTGTCGGTGACTCCGGGTCGGTGCTGCGCGGCAGGTCCGGCAGATAGTGGTCGGGCTCGAAGTGCTTCGCGTCAGCGGGATTGTGAATCACCACGGGATTGCCCGTGGTCGGACGGCGGACCCCGGTCGGGCTCACGGTCCGGCCGACGAGCGAGTTGACCAGCGTCGATTTGCCGGCGCCGGTCGAACCGCCGACGGCGATGAGAAACGGGGTCCGGGCCCGGTTGATCCTCGGCAGAACATAGTCGTTGAGCTCTGCGGACAGCGCCGAGTGTGCTGCGCGACCGGCCTCGAAGTCCTCGGTTCGCAGGGTGAAGCGGGTCTCGGAAACGCGCTTGACGATATCGTTCAACGCTTGGCCGATCGGCGGCGTCACGGCGCTCTTGCTCTCTGTCATCACGCATCCACTCTCTATGTTTTCCCAGCTCGGCACCAATTGCCACGCCGTATCCGCACAGAATTGCCCGTGGCTGCTCCGTCTCGTTCTAGACTTCAGCCGTCCGCGATGACATAACGATGGGTGCGGCGACAGCTCAGAATGCACATTTGGAAGAGAGTCGGTGCGACTGGAAGCGGAGAGGGTCGGTACGACCGGACGAGGGCCGAGGCAGGAGAAGCGCCCCCGGCGGGGCTCGAACCCGCGACCTACCGCTTAGAAGGCGGTTGCTCTATCCGACTGAGCTACGGAGGCTCACACATCGTAACCGATGGTCGTGGGAGAACCGAAAGCGGCTCCGGGCGGGACGGGACCGTCGGGGTCCGCGCCCACGGTCCGGAGCCGCAGGTTCGAATTGCTTGATCAGTGGCGACGCGCTGCCTGCTCAAGGGAGCTGCGGATGGTCACGAAGGACACCACCGCAACGCCGGTCATCGCCAGCACCACGGCAACGGCTTCGATGCCGAAGGCGAAGTCGACGACGATCGGGAAGAACCCTGCGAGCATGAAGCCCAGCAGAGCCACCAGAGTCAGCGCAGTGGCGATCGAGAAGTACTTGGCACCGTTCATTGTTCATCTCCTTCTTCCGTTGGAAAAAGGGTAGCGCTTCACGTGAGCCGCGTCACTGTGAATTCCCGAAGAATTCGAATCAGTCTTCGCGACGCGCGTCGATCGCCTTCTCCAGACGATCGAGCTTTCCTTCGATCTCGCCGGTGTATCCCGGGCGTATATCGGCCTTGACCACGAGCGAAACCCTGGTGCCGAATTCTCCGACCGCCTCTGTCGCCTCTTTGATGACGGCGAAGACTTCGTCCCATTCGCCCTCGATCGTCGTGAACATCGAGTCCGTCCGATGGGGCAGACCGGAGCGTCTGACGATGTCGACGGCGGCGGCAACGGCCTCGTGGACAGAGGCCTCCGGTCCTTCTCCCCCGCTCGGTGCGACTGAGAATGCTGCGAGCATGGTGGTTCTCCTTCCTCAGAGGCGGGGAGACCGAACGGTTCCCCGCCGCTTTGCCGGGACCTGACGAATCAGGCCTGATTCGGAACGTTGACGATCAGCGAGTCACCCTGACCGCCGCCGCCGCACAGAGCCGCGATTCCGGATCCCCCGCCTCGGCGTCGGAGTTCGAGGGCCAGAGTGAGCACGATGCGAGCGCCGGACGCCCCGATGGGATGGCCGAGCGCCACGGCACCGCCGTTGACGTTGACCTTCTCCTCGTCGACGCCGAGATCCTTCGAGCTGGCGAGCCCGACAGCGGCGAACGCCTCGTTGATCTCGTAGAGATCGAATGAATCCGCGGCCACTCCTTCGCGATCGGCGGCGACCTTGATCGCCTGCGAGGGCTGGTGCTGCAGGCTGGAATCCGGGCCCGCGGTCCAAGCATGGGAGCGGACTTCGGCGAGGATCGGCGCACCCAGCTCCTCGGCCTTCTCACGTGACATGACCACCACGGCGCAGGCTCCGTCGGAGATCTGAGAGGCGTTGCCGGCCGTGATGGTCCCGTCCTTGCGGAAGGACGGACGCAGCTTGCCCAGGGAGTCGGCTGTCGTGTCCGGACGCACCCCCTCGTCGGCGGAGACTGTGACATCGCCCTTGCGCGAACTGATGGTCACCGGTACGATCTCGTCGTCGAAGGCTCCGGCCTGCTGGGCCTGCGCCGCCCGCTGGTGTGAGCGCGCAGAGAAAGCGTCCTGCTCTGCGCGGGAGAACTCCCGGTCCCCTGCATTCGCCTCTTCGGTCAGACCACCCATCGCCTGGTCGGTGAAGGCGTCCCACAGGCCGTCGTAGTCCATATGGTCCTTGACGATGACATCACCGTACTTGTAGCCCGAGCGCGACTTCTCGAGCATGTGCGGAGCCTGGCTCATCGACTCCTGGCCGCCGGCGACGACGACGTCGTACTCACCGGCGCGGACCAGCTGCGCCGCCTGGGTGATCGTGTTGATGCCTGACAGGCACAGCTTATTCACGGTCACAGCGGGGACTGTCATGGGGATCCCGGCCTTGACGGCGGCCTGGCGCGCGGGGCCCTGGCCGTTTCCCGCCTGCAGCACCTGACCCATGATGACGTATTCGACGTCGTCGCCCTTGATGCCGGCCCGGTCAAGCGCACCGGCGATGGCGTTCCCACCGAGTTCGACGGCGCTGAGTTTGGACAGCTCACCCTGCAACCGACCGAACGGTGTGCGTGCTCCGGCGACGATCACTGCATCAGCCATATTTCCTCCTCGGATTCCCGCGCCTGGACCCGTATCCCGGCACGTGTGCTTTTCGACGCCTCCCAGCCTAGTCGAGGAGTCTGTGGCCTCCATCACGGGGTCGACCGACACACTTCGGAATGACGCTGTCCAACCTCGCTCATTCGCACCCAACACTCATGGAGTCTCCGTTAGAGTAGAACGAGGACAGCCCAGATCATCCCCTCCCAAGACGACAGGAGTTCGCTTCAGTGACGCCCACCGAAGAATTCCGCACAGCGATGCGCGGCTACGAAAAGAGTGAAGTCGATTCGCGCCTGCAGCAGTTGCGCACCGAAGTCGAGTCGGTCCGCAAGGCGCTGGCCGACGCGCGGAGCCAGGTCATCAATGCCGATCGGGCGAAGCTGCAGATCGCGGGTGAACTCTCGGAGGCCAAGGCTCAGCTCAAGAAGGCGGCGAACGACAACGCCGAGGCGTCGGGTCCTCCCGGAAGCCGGATCGACCATCTGCTCAAGATCGCCGAGTCCCAGGCCCGCGAGACGCTGGCCCAGGCCAATTCGGATGCCGAGACCATCCGGAACAAGGCTCGCGCCGAGGCGGCTTCGGCTCGCGCCCGGATGCACACCGAGAGCAATGACACCCTGTCCAATGCTCGCTCCGAAGCCGATGCGATCATCTCATCGGCCGAGCTGCGCGCCGAGGAGACGGTCAAGGCCGCCGAGAAGCGCGCCGCCGAACTCAAGGCGAGCACCGAACGCGAGACCACCCAGGCCAAGGAGGCCAACGCCGCCTCGGCCAAGGAGGCGCGTGAGAGCCTCGACCTCGAACTGTCCGAACTTCGCGCCACTGCCGAGAAGGATGCGGCGGATCTGCGAGCCGACGCCAAGGCCGAGGCCGAGGAGACCGTGGCTGCGGCACAGGCGCAGGCCGATGAGCTGCTCGCAGCTGCCAAGGCTCGCGATGAGGCCTCGAAGAAGGCCGGCAACGACTTCGACGTCGAGCTCGCGGCGAAGCGCAAGGAAGCGGAGTCCGAGCGCAAGAAGCAGTACGAGCAGGCTCAGTCAGAGAACAAGAAGCTCATCGAAGAGGCGCAGGCACGCGCCGCTAAGGCCGACAACGAGGCCAAGGAAGCCGCGGAGCGGGCGGAGAAGACTCGCACCGATGCGGTGAAGAAGGCCGATGAGATCATCGCCGACGGCAAGTCCCGCGCACAGACTCTCATCTCCGAGGCCCGCGCCACCGCCGAGGCGACCATCGAGGAGTCGGCCGCCGAGGCCAAGCGCAATGTGGCCTCCGCGCAGTCCCAGGTCGACCTGCTCACGAAGCAGCGTAAGACGATCACCGCCCAGCTCGATCAGCTGCGCTCTCTCTTCGCCATGCCGGGGGTCATGGGCGGCGACAGCGTCGATCCTGCGAAGGCCGAGTCGGCTTCTCATGCCACCGAGCAGATCGCGAACGGCCAGGAGCTCGAGGACCTGCTGGCCGAAGACGGTTCCGCCGAATCCGAGGATGCGAAGGCTGCTCAGGATCCAGCGAGCGAGACCGGCGAGAACGAGGATGCGGAGAAGCCTTCGGCGAGCGGGACCGACGATGCGCAGAAACCCGGAGAATCGAGCGACGCCGAGGACAAGGGTTCCGGCGACGCGGACTCTGACACCGAGGCATCTGGTGCAGCGGGCTCCGGTGACGGGTCTGACTCCGATGCACAGTCCGATGATCGGGAGGGCAGAGGAGGGGAGCTGCCCAACGGAGCCACCGATGAGGACACCATCGCCATCGACGCTCAGGTCTCGGGATCGAAGAAGAACAGTTCGAAGACGAAGCGTTCGCGCAATTCGCTGCGTTGATTCCGTCCGCGGCCGTCGCTGAGATCATCTGCACGGCCGTGGGCACGACAATGACGAGGGGACCCGTTCGCGGGTCCCCTCGTCATTGTCGATCGCGATCACCGGAACCGCTCGAAGCAGCGGGTATGCCAATGCCGTCTGCTCTCGACTCCGATCTCGATGCCGTGCCGGGCGTCCTGTCGCCAGGCGACTATATGGGTCGAGGCCGCGCTCACCTCGCGACTGCAGCCCGGGCACACATAGACCCTCCCGGAATCGCTGCCCTTGATCGTCTGCACCGACCAGTCTCCGACCGGGAGGGAACGTGTCGTCCGCATCCCTGCCGTGGTCTCGGACAGGTCTCGGGCTGGCCTCTGCCATTTGTTCTTGCGACGCGAGGATGAAGATCGTGGCATTGGGCCATTGTCTCACGTAGGCTGATCCGCGTGCGTCTTGTCATAGCCCAATGCTCCGTTGATTATGCCGGTCGTCTGACCGCTCACCTCCCGATGGCCACCCGCCTCATCATGCTCAAAGCCGACGGGTCGATCCTCATCCATTCCGACGGCGGTTCCTACAAGCCGCTCAACTGGATGACGCCTCCGTGCACGATCAGGCATCTCGAGCCCGACGCGGAGCAGACCGCGGTCGGCCTGGCCGAAGTATGGGAGGTATCGCAGACGAAGACCGGCGACCGCCTCATCATCTCCATCGCCGAGGTGATCTCCGATGACACATACGAGTTCGGTGTCGACCCGGGCCTGGTCAAGGACGGCGTCGAAGCGCATCTGCAGGAACTGCTTGCCGAGCACATCGAGACCCTCGGAGAGGGCTACAGTCTGGTTCGGCGTGAATATATGACCGCGATCGGTCCGGTCGACATCCTCGCCAGGGACCATGTCGAGAAGTCCGTGGCGGTCGAGATCAAACGTCGCGGTGACATCGACGGGGTCGAGCAGCTCACCCGATACCTCGAGCTGATGAATCGCGATCCGCGGCTCAGCCCCGTGCAGGGGATCTTCGCGGCGCAGGAGATCAGACCTCAGGCGCGCACTCTGGCCGAGGACCGAGGGATCCGCTGCGTCGTTCTCGACTATGACGCTCTGCGCGGCATGGACGATCCCGAGTCCCGACTGTTCTGATCACTCTCCCCCGCGAGAGGAGGGGCACGAAGAACGCGCAGGGACGTGAACGAGCCTCGTACCGAAGGGCCCGCTCCGACCTCTGAACCTATTCGAAGCTCAGGGCGTCGGGCTTGACGACCCGTTCGATGTCGACGCCGAGGCTGCGCAGGTTGGCCACGAAGTTCTCATAGCCGCGTTCGATGTGGTCGATTCCCGACACTTCGGTCACTCCCCCTGCGCGCAGCGCCGCCATGACCAGGCCGGCACCGGCTCGGATATCCGAGGCTTCGACCTCGGCACCGGAGAGGCTGTCAGTGCCTGTGACCAAGGCGTGGTTGCCGTCGATGCGGACCTTCGCGCCGAGCCGCGCGATCTCCTGAACGAAGCGCCAGCGTGCTTCGAACAGATTCTCCGACAGCAGTCCGATGCCGTCGGAGACCGAGTTCAGAGCGATGACGAAGGGCTGAAGATCCGTGGGGAATCCCGGAAACGGCATGGTCGCCACCCTGATCGCATGCGGACGTTCTGCTCCGATCACGCGGAAGCCACGGCCTCGGGATCCGTCGCTCAGGGTGATCTCGCCGAGGTCGTCGACAGTGGCTCCGGAATCGCGCAGCTTCAGCCCGATATTGGGCATGAGCTCGAGGCCCACGCCCCGCACGGTGACATCGCCGGCGCTGAGAGCGGCACCGAAGCCGAAGGTACCGGCGACGATGCGGTCGCCCACGGTCCGGTGGGTCACGGGCCGCAGCGACTCGACACCGGTGATCGTGAGATCGGAGGTGCCGATGCCGTCGATCCGCGCGCCCATTTCGACGAGCATCGTGCAGATGTCGACGATCTCGGGCTCGCGTGCGGCATTCGAGATGGTGGTCGTACCGCGAGCCAGCGTCGCGGCCATGATGAGATTCTCCGTCGCACCGACGGAGGGGAATTCGAGGACGATGTCCGTGCCGCGCAGCCCCTCAGGTGCCTCGGCCACGAAATAGCCGTGATCGAGATGGACCTCCGCGCCGAGCGCTTCGAGCCCGGCCTGGTGCATATCGAGGCCACGGGAGCCGATGGCATCTCCACCGGGCAGCGCAACGTGGGCGGCGCGCATCCGAGCAGTGAGAGGGCCGAGCACCGAAATCGAGGCACGCATCGCGCGGACGAGTTCGTAGTCGGCCTGGATGCCCACTTCCTTCGGCACATCGATGCTCACGACCCCGCCTTCGGAATCGTAATCGACGACGCATCCGAGGCGCACGAGGAGTTCGACCATGATCCTCACATCGAGGATGGCCGGGACATTGGTGATCGTCGTCCGGCCCACGGCTAGCAGACTCGCGGCCATCAGCTTCAGGACGCTGTTCTTCGCGCCCCTGACGTCGATCGCGCCCTGCAGCCGTGCAGGTCCTGTCAAACGGAAGACATCCATCAGGTGAAACGTCCCATCGTCGGGTTGAATCCGGGAGGCGAGGACTCGAGCCAGGAAGCCATAGTGGACAGCGACTCGGTGTCCATCGCCAGCGACACCGATCGCGGACGGCCGTCCGCTTTGCCGTAGGAGCAGTCGACGACGACGGCATCGGGAAGAACCGAATACTGCTCCCCCGAGGTCGGTTTGCGCCGCACGAGGATGTCGAGGTCGGCACGCGGCAGACGGAACGCCGCACGACGAGTCAAGGCGAACACGGGGTACCAATCCAAGGAGCCGACCGAGAACACCGCTACGCCCAAACGCCAACGTGGGCGAGAAGAATACTCCTCGCCCACGTTGATGGAACAGTCAAAAGCACCGGAGAGCTTCGAAATGGACCTGCGTCGGATCGTCACTACGACGATCAGAGCAAGCGCGAGTCCTACCAACGAGAGCAGAACGATCAGCAGGACGGAAGGGTTCACGGTTGCCAGTGTAACCTGCAGATCAGAGAAGTTCGGCCTGATCAGCGGCAATGATCACGCGATTGTTCTCGACAGAGAGGAAACCGCCATCGGCCTTGACCCGGACGGTGTCCTCCCCAGTCGTGAGAATACGCGCTTCGCCGTCGGCGACGACGCCGAGCACAGGTTCGTGACCTGGCAGGACGCCGATCTCGCCGTCGAGCGTACGAGCGATGACGCGTTTGGCCTCACCGACCCATACCTCGCGATCTGCAGCCACGACATTCACTTCGAGTGTCGCCATGGCTTACTTCTGCATCTCTTCGTAGTTGCGCATGACATCATCGAGCCCGCCGACGTTGAAGAATGCCTGTTCCGGAACATGGTCGACCTCACCGGAGCAGATCTTGTCGAAGCCCTCGATCGTGTCGGCCAGCGGCACGGTCGATCCGGGGACCTGAGTGAACTTCTCAGCGGTGTAGGTGTTCTGCGAGAGGAACTGCTCGATGCGGCGCGCACGGTGAACGACGAGCTTGTCCTCTTCGCCGAGTTCGTCGACGCCGAGGATGGCGATGATGTCCTGCAGCTCCTTGTTCTTCTGGAGGATCGCCTTGACCTCATTGGCCACCCGGTAGTGCTCTTCACCGACGACCAGCGGATCGAGGATGCGCGAGGACGACGCCAGCGGGTCGATCGCCGGGTACAGACCGCGCGAGGCGATGTCACGGCTGAGCTCGGTGGTGGCATCCAGGTGAGCGAACGTCGTCGCCGGAGCCGGGTCCGTGTAGTCATCGGCCGGAACGTAGATCGCCTGCATCGACGTGATCGAGTGACCGCGCGTCGAGGTGATCCGCTCCTGCAGCAGACCCATCTCGTCGGCCAGGTTGGGCTGGTAGCCCACGGCAGAGGGCATACGACCAAGCAGGGTCGAGACCTCGGAGCCGGCCTGGGTGAAACGGAAGATGTTGTCGATGAACAGCAGCACGTCCTGGTTCTGCACATCGCGGAAGTACTCCGCCATGGTCAGCGCCGACAGGGCCACGCGCAGACGGGTGCCTGGCGGCTCGTCCATCTGTCCGAAGACCAGAGCGGTGTCCTTGAACACTCCGGCCTCGTCCATCTCCATGATGAGATCGTTGCCCTCACGGGTACGCTCACCCACACCGGCGAACACCGAAGTGCCCGAGTGGTTGTGCGCGATGCGGAAGATCATCTCCTGGATGAGCACCGTCTTGCCCACGCCGGCGCCGCCGAACAGACCGATCTTTCCACCCTGGACATAGGGGGTCAGGAGGTCGATGCTCTTGATGCCGACCTCAAGGATCTCGGTTTTGGACTCGAGCTCGTCGAAGGCCGGAGCCGGACGGTGGATGGGCCACCGTTCGGAGATCTCCAGCTCCTCGCCCTCGGCGAGGTTGAGGCAGTCACCGGTGGTGTTCCACACGTGGTGCTTGGTGACATCGCCGACGGGCACCGAGATCGGTGCACCGGAGTCGATGACTTCCTGACCGCGGACCAGGCCGTCGGTCGGCTGCAGCGACACGGCGCGGACGAGTCCGTTGCCCAGGTGCAGGCCGACCTCGAAGGTCAGCTTCCTGGTTCCCTCGGACAGATCCACCGTCGTGGTCAATGCGTTGTAGATCTCTGGCACGGAGTCGAGCGGGAACTCGATGTCGACAACCGGGCCGATGACTCGGGAAATCCGGCCGAGGGCGGTGCCCTGTGCCGGAGAGGTTTCCGTTGCTGTGGCAGTCATGGTCTCTTTCTCTCTGCTCTCGCCGGTCAGTCGCCGGCTGCCGATGCCGCGAGGGCATCCGCCCCACCGACGATCTCGGTGAGTTCCTGGGTGATTTCCGCCTGGCGGGCCGTGTTGGCCAACCGGGTGTAGGTCTTGATGAGATCATCCGCGTTGTCCGTGGCCGTCTTCATCGCCGCCTGTCGCGAAGCCTGTTCGGATGCCGAGGCACTCAGCAGGGCCGAGAGGATGCGCGAATCGATGTATCGCGGCAGCAGGGAATCGAGGACGGCCTCGGCGCTGGGTTCGAACTCGTAGAGCGGGAACGCAGCTGCGCCGGACGACTCTGCGGAACCACCACCCGTCGACGCCTCGCCGGCATCGACGACCTCCAGGGGCAGCAGCCGCCGGTATTCCGGATCATGCGTGACACTGGAGACGAACTTCGTGAACACGATGTAGATCTCGTCGAGTCCGGAGTCAGCGGACTCCGGATCGAAGTTCTCCAACAGGGCCTCGCCGATCTCCCGTGCGTTCTCAGCGGTCGGGCTCTCGGAGATGCCGGTCCAGGACCTCTCGATCTTGCGATCGCGGAAGGTGTAGTAGTTCTTCGCCTTGCTGCCGATCGTGAACAGCTGCACGTCCTTGCCCTCGCTGTGCAGAAGCCGAATGAGTTCTTCGGCTTCGCGGAGCAGGTTCGCCGAATAGGCGCCGGCGAACCCACGGTCGGGACCGATCACGAGCACAGCGGCCCGTGAGACGTTCTCCGATTCCGTGGTCAGCACGTGCTCGACGTTGGATTCGCTGGCCACCGCCGACACCGCCCGTGTGAGGGCGTTGGCGTACGGACTTGCGGCCTGCGAACGCGCAATGGCTTTCTGAATCCGCGAAGCAGCGATGAGCTCCATCGCCTTGAAGATCTTCCTCAAGGACTGAGTCGAGCGGATCTTCTGCTTGAAGACCCTCTGCTGGGCTCCCATCAGTTCTTCCTTTCGCCGTTACGGAACAGGTTCAACGCTTCTGCCGAACGATCTGCTCCTGCTCGACCTCGTCGGAGGACGCGGTGGCGGTCTCTTCGCTGCCGGCCTTCGACCCACCCTGATCGGAGCTGACGAAATTCTGAGAGAACTCGGACAGTGCGTTCTTCAGCTCTTCTGTGGTGTCGTCGTCGAGCTTGAGGGTCTCCCGAATCGTCGTGAAGATCCCCGTCTTGCGCTCGATGTGGTCGTGCAGTTCGGATTCGAACCGGAGCACATCGTCGACCGGGATGTCGTCGAGGAAGCCGTTGGTGCCGGCGAAGATCGACACGGTCTGCTTCTCGAAGGGCATCGGAGTGTACTGACCCTGCTTGAGCAGCTCGGTCAGACGCGCTCCGCGAGCCAGATCGCGCTTGGTCGCATCGTCGAGGTCGGAAGCGAACATCGCGAAAGCCTCGAGCGAACGGTACTGCGCCAACGAGATCTTCAGCGTGCCGGAGACGCTCTTGAGCGCCTTCGTCTGTGCGGCACCGCCGACGCGCGACACGGAGACGCCGACGTCGACAGCGGGACGCTGACCGGCGTTGAAGAGATCCGACTGCAGGAAGATCTGACCGTCGGTGATCGAGATGACGTTCGTCGGAATGAATGCACCGACGTCGTTCGCCTTGGTCTCGATGATCGGCAGGCCGGTCATCGAACCGCCGCCGAGCTCATCGGAGAGCTTCGCACAGCGTTCGAGCAGGCGCGAGTGCAGGTAGAAGACGTCACCCGGGTAGGCTTCACGGCCCGGCGGGCGACGCAGCAGCAGTGAAACCGCGCGGTAGGCCTCAGCCTGCTTCGACAGATCGTCGAACACGATGAGGACATGCTTGCCGTCGTACATCCAGTGCTGACCGATGGCCGAGCCGGAGTACGGTGCGAGGTACTTGAAGCCAGCCGGATCGGAAGCAGGTGAGGACACGATGGTCGTGTATTCGAGCGCGCCCGCCTCTTCGAGCGAGCGGCGCACGCCGGCGATGGTCGAGCCCTTCTGGCCCACGGCGACGTAGATGCAGCGAACCTGCTGCTTCGGGTCACCGGTCTCCCAGTTGGCCTTCTGGTTGATGATCGTATCGATCGCCAGAGCGGTCTTGCCCGTCTTGCGGTCACCGATGACCAGCTGACGCTGGCCACGGCCGACGGGGATCATCGCATCGATGCTCTTGTAGCCGGTCTGGAGCGGCTCGCGGACTTCCTGGCGATCCATCACGCCTGCGGCCTGAAGTTCGAGCTCACGACGGCCGACGGTCTCGATGTCACCGAGCCCGTCCACGGGACGTCCGAGCGGGTCGACCACGCGACCGAGGTAGCCGTCGCCGACCGGGATCGACAGGACCTCGCCGGTGCGGTAGACGTTCTGCTCTTCAGCGATTCCGGAGAATTCGCCGAGGATGACGACGCCGATCTCACGCTCGTCGAGGTTCTGGGCCAGGCCCAAGGTGCCGTCTTCGAACCGCAGGAGTTCGTTGGCCATCGTGCCTGGCAGACCCGATACGTGGGCGATTCCGTCACCGGCAGTGACGACCTTGCCGACCTCGGTCTTCTCCGAGCTCTCGGGGTTGTACGATTCAACGAACTTCCCGAGAGCGTCCCGGATCTCTTCCGGGCGAATTGTCAGTTCCGCCATCTGGTTTCCCTGCTTCCTTTACTCAAATCTTGCGTCCGACGACCGGTGGGCCGCCTGTGCTGCCGGAGGAGCCGGCCACTAGTGTCAACCTGCGAGCTTGCGCTGCACATCGGCCAGTCGATCGGCCACGGTCGAATTCATCATCTCGTCGCCGACCTGGACCCGGACTCCCCCGAGGACCTCGGGATCGACCTGGACGTTCAGAACGAGTTCGCGACCGTAGCTGGCCGACAGTGCCGTCTGCAGCCTTTCGATCTGGGACTCGCTCAACGGCTTGGCGACGGTGACATCCGCAACCGAACGCTGCTGTCGGGCTGCGAGGATATCGCTGTACTGGTCGAGCGCGGTATTCACGCGGAGCCCGCGCGGATGCAGTGCCGCCTGTTCGATCAGCTTGATGGTATCGGGCTGCGCCTTGCCTGAGAGCAGATCCGAGATGAGAGTGCGTTTGCTCTCAGCTGCGGCCTGCGAGTCAAGCGCACGGGCCAGCTCGTGGTTGGATTCCAGCAGACGCGCGAAGCGGAAGATCTCCTCTTCGACCTGACCGAGCTGACCGGTCGCCTGCGCAGCAGCGGCAATCGCTGTGACGCCTGCGACCTCGAGGCTGGTGACCAGGTCCTGGGTCCGGGCCCAGCGCAGGCCGACGGCCTTGTCGCTGATCCGCAGAACCGCATCCGTGGTCCGAGTCGAGAACAGAGCCCGCAACAGGTGCTGCTTCTTCTCGGCCGACTCGGAGGAGTCCGCCAAGGCCTTGCGCAGTGCGACGTTCTCGGCGAGAACTCCGACGACGGCCAGAGTGCCCTCACCGATCTGACGTGGGTCTCCCCCCGAGATCTCGGAATTCGCGGTTTCGAGGACGGCCTGCAGGGACAATCTGCTCGACTGGAGCATCACGCCCCCTTGACCGGCTGAGCGGACGAGTTGGACTCGAGATCGGAGATGAAGCGATCGACCACATTGGCTGAGCGCTGATCGTCGGTGAGGGACTCGCCGACGATGCGCGAGGCGAGATCCGTGGCGAGAGTGCCGACCTCGGAGCGCAGCTGCACCATGGCGGTCTGACGTTCGGCCTCGATCTGGTTCTGAGCCGAAGCGATGATGCGGTCAGCCTCGGTGTGAGCCTGTGCCTTCATGTCGGCGATGATCTGAGCGCCTTCTTCCTGAGCCTCGGCGCGCAGTCGTGCTGCTTCTGCACGACCGTCGGCGAGCTGCTTCTGATACTCGGCCAGAGCCTGGTCGGCTTCGGCCTGCACCTTCTCGGCCTTCTCAATGCCACCCTGGATGCGCGCCGCACGCTCATCGAGGGTCCTATTGAACGCCGGGAGGACGTACTTCCAGACGACGAGGAAGACGATCAGCAGACAGACGGCACTCCAGATGATGTCGTACAGCGCTGGGAGAAGCGGGTTCTCCGCCGCCGCAACAATGTTTACCGGAGTCATCTTTCAGTCCTCTTCGAGATCAGGGAAGGAAGAACGGGGTCGCGATGCCGATGAGGGCCAGGGCCTCGATCAGAGCGATGCCGAGGAACATGTTTCCGCGCAGGGCGCCGGCCATCTCGGGCTGGCGAGCGGTTCCTTCGATGGTCTTTCCGATGACGATGCCGAGACCGACACCGGGGCCGATTGCGGCGAGGCCGTAACCGATCGTCGAAACGCTACCTTCAACTGCGGCGAGCATATCCATAGGATGCTTTTCCTTTCATAATGAAGTCGGGTGGTTGGCCCGACCGTGCAACTCGTGAGTTACGGATCTGGGGGCTGACTCAGTGTTCTTCCGAGACGGCCGAATTGATGTAGACGCAGGCGAGCAGGGCGAAGATGTATGCCTGCAGGACCACGACCAGCATTTCGAGGAGGAAGACGAACATTCCTCCGGCGAAGGTCAGGATGGAGAAGAACTGGAATCCGTTCGAGGCATCGAAGAGGAAGAAGCTCGTGGCCGAGAAGCAGAGGACCAGCAGCAGGTGGCCGACCATCATGTTCGCGAAGAGTCGGATCGCGAGCGTGAAGGGCTGGGTGACGAACTTCGTGATGAACTCGATCGGAATGAGCAGGATGTGCATGGCCGGCGGGACGCCGGGCAGGATGAGCGCATCCTTGAGGTAGCGCCCGAGCCCCTTCTGGGCGATGCCGGCCCAGTGGTAGGTCACATAGACGGCGAGGGTGATGACCAGCGGAAGCCCGATGACTCCGGTTCCGGGCATGTTGAGGAACGGAATGAGCTTCGTGACGTTCCAGAACAGGATGCCGAAGAAGATGGCCACGATGAGCGGCATGAACTTCTTCGCCCTCTCCTTACCCATCGTGTCCTCGGCGATGCCGACGGTGACGAACTCCATCGCGAGTTCCATCGAGGACTGGAAGCGACCGGGGACGAGCTTCATGCGCTTGGCCCACACGGCGAGGACCAGGACGACGGCGACGGTCGCGATCAGGCGAATGAGCATCACCCGGTTCATCTCGAACGGGGTGCCCTCGAAGAGGAACGGTGCCGGGAAGAACTCCGACATCGAAGGAGCGTGGAAGCCGCCTTCTGCAGCATTGATCATTGTGTTCGCGGCGTTAAGAGTTCCCACGTTGTTGTTTCTCTCCCATGGTCAAGGGCCTTGATGGCCTGGCCTTGGCCACGCGAACGATGCGTGGCATGAGGTTCAGGAGCGACAGAGGGCGAACTTCCGCCCCAGCACCGGGTTCACTCTACCAACTGTAGAGAGTCACCGACAAATTCATCAGGCTTTTCTGTGCAATTTCTGTCAGCGATTTTATCGGATACGTCACCGCAGTTCCCAACCGCCCCTTCGGGGGCTGATTCGCCCGGTCACGGCACATCATTTCGCTTCGGGATCGACGTACGGCACACGTCCTCTGACGACGGTCACAGCCTCGACGATCGAAGTGCTGAGGACGGCGACGACGATGGTCAGGAACGCCACGGTCCCATCGAGCCAGGTCGCGTCCTTGATCCGCCAGATGACGATCATGAAGATGAAGGCCTTGAACAGGAATCCGACGCCGAGGAGCCCGGCGATGGTCGTCAGTCCCATGTTCCGCCCGATGTACATGATCACGAGCGTGATGACGATGAAGACCGCCGCGAGTCCCCCGCCCACGGCGCCGCCGACGAGTCCCGTCGTATCGGCGGCAAGCCATCCGATGCCCATGCCGAGTGCCGCGACGACGAGGACGAGGACGATGCCTCGGATGAGCAGAGTTCTCCATACCTTGGTCCAGGCCGCTTCGACAGCGGTTTCGGTGCGCGGGCTCGGATCGGTCACGAGATTTCCTCTCTGGCTTTCTGACGCATTCGCAGTGGGTAGAACGTGAAGATCAGGGTGACGGCGACGAGGCCGCCGACGACGCAGACGACGAAGAGCCATCCCTGGAACAGGAGCAGGACCGAACCGAAGGCGATGAGCGCCGTCCACGTGTAGAGGATGAGAACTGCGCGGGCATGGGAATGCCCCAGGCGCAGCATCCGGTGATGAAGGTGTTTGGCATCGGCGGAGAACGGTGACTGCCCGGCCCTCAGCCTGCGCACCACGGCCAGCCCCAGGTCGAGCAGGGGAAGGAACATCACGGCGACCGGCAGGATGATCGGCATGAAGGTCGCGAAGGCACGTTCCTGACCGATGAGCGCAGGATCCACCTGGCCGGTGACCCTGATCGTCGAGGCGGCCAGCAGCAGTCCGATGAGCATCGAACCCGAGTCGCCCATGAAGATGCGGGCGGGATTGAAATTGTGCGGCAGGAAGCCGAGGCAGGCTCCGACGAGGATCGCGATGATGAGCGAGGCGAGGTTCGCGTAAGACTCCGGTGAGGCGTCACGGGCCAGCCAGTAGGAGTAGATGAAGAAGGCGCTGCCACCGATGGCGACGACGCCTGCGGCCAGTCCGTCGAGGCCGTCGACGAAGTTGACCGCGTTGATCGTCACGAGGACGACGAGCACGGTGATGATGAGCGACATGCGCGGTGAGCCGATGATGACTCCGCCGAAGGGGATGGACAGCAGCGCCACGCCTTTGATCGCCATGAATCCGGCGGCCAGCGCCTGGCCGGCGAGTTTGGCCATCCAATGGAGGTCCCAGACATCGTCGACGATGCCGAGCAGACACAGCAGCCCAGCGGCTCCGGCGACGCCGATGATCGGTCCGGTATCGACGAAGATCCGCTGCAGGAACGGTGTCTGGGACGCGAAGACGAGGCCGGCGAGCAGTCCGCCGAACATCGCCACTCCCCCGAGCCGCGGGGTCGGCACGGAATGCACGTCTCGTTCGCGCAGGGGCGAGAAGATCCGGCCGCGTTCCGCCACCCGCTTGACCATCGGGGTCAGCAGGTACGCCACGAGGGCGGAGACGATGAGGATGAAGAGGTAGGCGCGCACTCAGCCGTCCAGGTCGATGAGCTGGGGGACGACTTCGCGCAGCTGTTCGGCGGAGATGGGCCCGCGGCGCACGACGCGCGGAGAATCTCCGCTGAGATCGACGATGGTCGACGACATGCCCGATTCCCGTGCTCCCCCGTCGACATAGATGTCGACATCGTCGCCGAGCATCTCCTGTGCCTCGTCGGCGGTGGTGGCGGCGGGCTGCCCCGAGATATTGGCGCTCGAGACCGCGAGCGGCCCCGTGCGAGTCAGCAGCGCCAGGGCGTATTCGTCATCGGGCATGCGCACGGCCACGGTGCCGTGAGTGTCTCCGAGGTCCCAGTCGAGAGACGGCTGGGCGTTGGCGATGATCGTCAGCGGTCCGGGCCAGAAGCGGGAAGTCAGCGCCAGGATCGTCTCGTCGACGCCGTCGACGAGTCCGAAGATGGTCTCGGAACGGGGAACGAGCACCGGAGGCGGCATATCTCTGCCACGGCCCTTCGCTGCCAGAAGCGCCGCCACGGCCGAAGCGCTGAAGGCATCGGCGGCGATCCCGTAGACGGTGTCGGTGGGGATGACGAGCAGATTGCCGGTCTCGGCCACGCGCGCGCATTCGTCGAACACGAGGTCGCGGATTTCGGCTTGGCTGACGTCGAATCGTCTCGACACGAGTTCTCCGTTTCGAATCTCTTGGCAGTGGTCTCAGTGGCTTCGGACGGTCACCGGTCGCAGTCCGCCTCACGGCGGGCCACCGTGTAGCGGTCGCGTCCAGTGTAGTCCGGGTAGGTCTCGGCCTGTCTCAGACTGGCCGTGGACCCCAGCAGTTCCCGGACACCGGCACCCTGCTCCTCCCCGTGCTCCATGAGGAACAGACCGCCCGGTCGCAGCAGCGCTTCGGCCTCGGAGACGATGAGAGCGGGGATCTCGAGCCCGGTGCCTCCGCCGTAGAGTGCGGCGCCGGGATCATGGTCGGCGACCTCGGGATCTCGCGGAACCGCATCATCGGGCACATAAGGAGGATTCGTCACCACGACGTCGGCGCGTCCGATCAGGTCGGGACGCGTCCGTGCGATCGTCGTCGCATCTCCGTGGAGGAATTCGACGGTCGAATCGCCGAGGCGGGTCCGCGCGAGATTCGTCCGCGACCAGTCCAGCGCCGCAGCCTCGCGTTCTACGCCGAGGACATCCACTTCCCCATGTTCGGCGGCCAGGGCGAGGCTGATCGCTCCGGAGCCCGAGCACAGATCGATGACGAACGGACGTCGTGATCTCCGGGCTGCGTTGAGTTCCTCGAGCGCCGCTCCGACGATGAGTTCGGTCTCCGGTCGGGGCACGAACACCCCGGGTCCCACTCGCAGCTCGAGGTGCCGGAAGAATGCGGTTCCGGTCAGATGCTGCAAGGGTGTCCGCTGTCGCCGGCGTTCGCAGAGCCGAGCGAACTCCGAGGCGATGTCCGTCGGCACCGGGTCGTCGAACAGCCGGCGCCGACCCAAGGCCGCTCGGTCGATGCCCCAGGCATGGGCGAGCAGTGCCACGGCATCCGCTTCGGGCGTGGGCACTCCGGCTTCGGTGAGAAGTGTGATCGCACCGCGCAGAAGTTCGGAGACGCGTGTGGTCCGGCGGGTGTCCAGTTCAGTCTCCCAGGGCGTCGAGTCTCGCGGCTCTGTCGGCCTCGCGGCAGGAGCCGATGACCGGGTCGAGGTCGCCGGCCAGCACCTGGTCGAGGTTGTAGGCCTTGAAGCCGGTGCGATGGTCCGTGATCCGGTTCTCCGGGAAGTTGTACGTTCGGATGCGTTCGGAACGGTCGACGGTGCGCACCTGTGAGCGTCTGATGTCGGCGGCCTCGGCGGCGGCTTCCTCCGCCTGCTTGGCCAGGATCCGGGCGCGCAGCATGCGCATCGCGGCGTCCTTGTTCTGCAGCTGCGACTTCTCGTTCTGGCAGCTGGCCGTGATGCCGGTCGGCAGGTGGGTGATCCGGACAGCGGAGTCCGTGGTGTTGACGGACTGTCCCCCGGGGCCCGATGACCGGTAGACGTCGATGCGCAGGTCGTGATCGTCCAGGTGGATCTCCTCCGGCGCGTCGACCTCGGGGAAGACGAGCACGCCGGCGGCGGAGGTGTGGATGCGACCTTGCGATTCGGTCACGGGCACGCGTTGGACTCGGTGCACGCCGCCTTCGAACTTCACCCAGCCGTAGGCCCCGTCGTCTTTGGCCTTCACTGCCATGGTGACGTCCTTGTAGCCGCCGAGGTCCGAGTGGGTGGCGTCGAGTATCTGACTCGACCAGCCGCGCGAATCGACCCAGCGCTGATACATGCGAAGCAGATCCCCCGCGAAGAGCGCCGATTCGTCACCGCCCTCACCGGCCTTGATCTCGATGATCGCGTCGCGGGCGTCATCAGGATCGCTGGGCACGAGAAGATCCTTGAGCTCGGCCTCGACATCCGCCATCTCCGCGGACAGACGCTTCGCCTCGGCGGCGAAGTCGGGATCGTCCTCCGCCAGCTCGAGGGCCGCGGAATGATCGGCCTCGAGCTGGGAGAAGCGACGGGCGGCAGCGGCGACCTTCTCGAGTTCCGCGTACCGCCTGGTCAGCTTCTTGGCCCGGCCGGCGTCAGCGTGGACCGCGGGATCGGAGAGCTCCTCCTGCACCCGCGCATGCTCATCGAGCAGTGCGCTGACGCTGGCCGTGAGGGTGTCGTCGGCCATCTCAGCTGTTGTCGGTCGAGGACTTCGGCAGGGGGGTGGTCTTCTGCACCTGCATGAGGAACTCGACGTTCGAACCTGTCTCCTTGAGCTTGGACATGAGCAGTTCGACGGCTTGCTGCTGTTCGAGACCGGACAGCAGCCGGCGCAGCTGCCACATGACCTTCGTCTCTTCGGCGGTCATGAGCATCTCCTCGCGGCGCGTGCTCGACGAGTTCACGTCGATGGCCGGGAAGATGCGCTTGTCCGCGAGCTGACGGCTCAGGCGCAGCTCCATGTTGCCAGTGCCCTTGAATTCCTCGAAGATGACTTCGTCCATCTTCGATCCGGTCTCCACCAGGGCCGTGGCGAGGATGGTCAGCGAGCCGCCGCCCTCGATGTTGCGGGCGGCACCGAAGAACTTCTTCGGCGGGTAGAGCGCATTGGCGTCGACGCCGCCGGAGAGGATGCGACCTGAGGCCGGCTGAGCGATGTTGTAGGCGCGCCCGAGTCGAGTGATGTTGTCGAGCAGCACAACCACGTCCGAGCCCATCTCGACAAGCCGCTTGGCGCGTTCGATCGCGAGTTCGGCGATCGTGGTGTGATCGTCGGCAGGACGGTCGAAGGTCGAAGCGATGACCTCGCCCTTGACTGCGCGCTGCATGTCCGTGACTTCTTCGGGACGTTCGTCGACGAGGACGACCATCAGATGGGCTTCGGGATTGTTCTCCGTGATCGCATTCGCGATCTGCTGCATGATCGTGGTCTTGCCCGCCTTCGGAGGCGCGACGATGAGACCGCGCTGGCCCTTGCCGATGGGCGTGATGAGATCGATGAGGCGGGTCGAGTGCAGCTTCGACGTCGTCTCGAGACGCAGACGCTCCTGGGGGTAGAGCGGCGTGAGCTTCGAGAATTCGACGCGGCTGCGCGCATCGTCGACGGTGAGACCGTTGACCGAGTCGAGCCGGACGAGGGCATCGAACTTCTCACGCTTGCTGTTGCGCTGTTCGTTCTCCCGCGGCTGACGGATCGCACCGGCGACGGCGTCACCCTTGCGCAGACCGTTCTTGCGCACCATGGAGGCCGAGACATAGACGTCATTGGGCCCCGAGAGATAACCCGAGGTGCGAAGGAAAGCGTAGTTGTCATGGACGTCGAGGATGCCGCCGACGGGGATGAGCACATCATCGTGACGGATGTCCGGCTCGTCGTTGCCGCGGCCACGGCGCTTGCGATCCCGACCGCGTCCACGACGGTTGCCGCGATCGTCATCGTCGCTGCCGCGATTGCGACGGTCGTTGCGGTTGTCCCGGTCGTTGCGGTGTCCGCGGTCGCCGCCGCGATCATTTCCGCCATTGCCTCGGTCGCTGCCGCCGCGATCGTTTCCGCCGCGATCGTTTCCGCCGCCGTTGCGGTCGCTGCTGTCGCGGTCATTGCCGCCGCGGCTCTTGTCGTGGCCGCTGCGATCATCATCGGTGCGATCGCTCTGTCGGCTGCGACGGTCGTTGTCACGTCCGCCGCGGCCATCGCGATCGGAACCGCGGTCCTGACGTCCTCTCTCGGAGGAGTCGTCCGATTCCTGTTCGCGGCTCTCGGTCTGCGACTCCGAGCCGCGCGAACGCGACCGGCTGCGACGCGAACGCTGACGGTCCTGGTCACCGTCAGCGTCCTCGGATGAGGAGCCGCCCGGCTGCTCGGGTGCGGACTCGGACTGAGCTGGAGCATCGGAACTCGGTTCGACGATGAGCGCCGGGGCGTCCTCGGACGCTGCTGCGGCGGCGCGACGTGAGGAACGACGATTCGTCGTCTCTTCCTTCTGCTCGCCCTGCTTCGGCTCGTCCTGCTTCTCCGCCGACTTCGATGCCTTGCCGCGCGATGCGTCGGCGGCGGGCTTCTTCTCGGCAGGGGCGGATTTCGCGGCCGCTTCTGCGGAGCCGCCCGAATGGCTGTTGATGGCGTCGATCAGTTCGCTCTTGCGAAGGCGACGGTAACCCTTGATTCCCAGGCCGGCGGCCATCTCCTGAAGCTGCGGCAGACGCAGAGCTGTGAGGCTGCCTGTGCGCGGCGTGGAATCGTGAGTGGTGGTTTCAGACACGAAGGTCCTTCTCCCTCTTTCGGCCGTGCGGCATGTGCCGTTTGCTCACGGCGACGGAAACACCATTGACGGTGCGTTGTGAAAGAAAACCTGCTAAAGAATGAGCAGGAGATGTTCCAGAATGTTTGACATCGGCGACGGACCCGTGAAGAACAGCGGGAAGCCGTGCACTGTCGGAACACCCATAGTCTACTTGCTCGGAGCCGATCTTGCGAATCGTTTCCTCAATTTTCTCGGCGCACCCGGTATCCCCCGAGGTCAATCGAGGTTCGCCTGGCGATCACGCCGTCGGGGACCGCGCTTGCGGGAACCGAGTCTGCGAGGACGAGAACTGTCGGCCCGGCTCCGGAGACGACGGCCGGCAGCCCCTGCGCACGCAGCCCGTCGACGAGGGCCATCGACTCCGGGTAGGCGCTGCGACGGAACTCCTGATGCAGGTTGTCTCGGGTGGCTTCGAACAGCACCGCACGGTCGTTGACGAGCCCATGCACGAGCAGCCCCGAACGTGCCGAATTCTCTGCGGCCATCGTGTGATCGACGACGGCTGGGATGAGGCCGCGAGCGACGTCGGTGTCCAGACGGACACCGGGGATCAGCACGGTGACCCCGTCGAGCGTGCGCACCGGCACCTGCCACGTCCGAGCCGGCGCCGACAGGGAGATGGTCAGACCGCCGAAGATCGCGGGGGCAGCGTTGTCGGGATGGCCCTCGAAGTCCGTGGCGATCTCCAGCATGCGCTCCCGTCCGAGTTGCGTACCCGTCGCACAGCGTCCGAGCTCGGCGGCCAGCCCGATCCCCGCCACGACCGCCGCGGCCGAGGAGCCCAGTCCCCGGGAATGCGGGATCCTGTTGACGCAGTCGAGTTCCAGCCGCCCGAACAGGCTCTTGTCTGCAGTGGGGAATTCGGCGGCGAGCACCTCGGCGATGACCCGCATGACCAGATGCGTGTGGTCCCGTGGCAGCGCATCAGCTCCCTCTCCCGACACCGTGACGCAGGAAGTCGTGTCGACGGGCGCGTCGTGCACCGTCAGGGTGAGCGTGTCGACGATGTCCAGGGCAAGGCCGAAGGCGTCGTATCCCGGTCCCAGATTCGCCGAGGTGGCCGGGACCTCGAGTCGCAGACGCACGCTCAGCTGTCCTCGAGGCCCAGGGCGCGAGCGGCGCTGACCGCGTCGACCGAGACCTGCTGGGTCTCGATCTCGGACCCGTCCTCGGTGTGCAGCGCCCAGGATGGGTCCTTGAGCCCGTGTCCCGTCACGGTCACGGCGATCGTCGCTCCGGCCGGAACCCTGCCGGCCTCGGCGGTCTTGAGCAGACCTGCCACCGAGGCGGCCGAACCCGGCTCGACGAAGATGCCCTCTTCGCGGGACAGGAACTTGTGCGCGCGAAGGATCTCATCGTCGGTGACGCAGTCGATGAGACCTCCGGAATCGTCACGGGCCGACTCCGCTCGGCTCCAGCTCGCCGGGTTGCCGATGCGGATCGCGGTCGCGATCGTGTCAGGCTCGTCGACCGGATGTCCGAGCACCAGGGGTGCGGCACCGGCGGCCTGGAATCCCCACATCTGCGGCACCTTCTTCGCGACTCCGAAGTCCCGATACTCGTTGTAGCCCTTCCAGTAGGCCGTGATGTTGCCGGCGTTGCCGACGGGCAGGACATGGATGTCCGGGGCATCGCCGAGCACGTCGACGACCTCGAACGCTGCGGTCTTCTGTCCCTCGATGCGGTCGGGGTTGACCGAGTTGACGAGGTGGACCGGGTAGGACTCCGAGAGTTTGCGGCACAGAGTCAGGCAGTCGTCGAAGTTGCCGTCGACCTCGAGCAGAGTCGCACCATGGGCGATCGCCTGGCTCATCTTGCCCGGAGCGATCTTGCCGGCGGGCACGAGAACGGCGCAGGTCAGTCCCGCCTTCGTGGCATAGGCCGCCGCCGAGGCCGAGGTGTTGCCGGTCGATGCGCAGATGACGGCTTTGGCCCCCTGAGCCGCGGCCTTCGTGATCGCCATCGTCATCCCGCGGTCCTTGAACGAGGCCGTCGGGTTGAGGCCTTCGTATTTCACCCACACCTGGGCGCCGGTGCGTTCGCTGAGCTTGTCCGCCTTGATCAGCGGTGTCCCGCCCTCGCCGAGTGTGACGGCCGGGGTGCTCGCGGAGATGTCGAGGAGACTCCGATACTCCTCGACGACGCCCTGCCACTGGTGTCTGGGGTAATTCATTCTCACTGTCCTTCTACGCGGATCACGGATTTGACGGCGTGGACGACGGACAGATCGATGAGACGATCGACCGTCCTCCTCAGAGTGGAGTCGGTATTCGAATGGGTGGCCAGCACCAGCTTGGCGTGCTGGACCCCCTGCGCGTCGATGTCGCCGACCGTCTGGCGCATGAGTTCGATCGACGCGCCTTCATCGGCGAAGACCTCGGAGACCGCTGCCAGGACACCGGGCCGGTCGACGACGTCGAGCGTGATGTGGTACCTGGTCGTGATCGAGGCGATGGGCAGGATGCGGGAGTCCTCGTGGAACGGCCGCTCGTACTGCCCACGCCCGCCGAGGACCTTGCGCCTGGCCACGGACACGATATCGCCGAGCACGGCAGAAGCAGTCGGGGCTCCCCCGGCGCCCTGCCCGTAGAACATCAGCTCTCCGGCCGCTTCGGCCTCGACGAAGACCGCGTTGAAGGCTCCTCGCACGGACGCCAGAGCATGGTTGCGGTCGAGCAGGGCGGGATAGACCCTGGCGGAGAGCCCCGCTCCGGTCGGCGAGGAGGTCACGCGTTCGCACACGGCCAGGAGCTTGATGACGAAACCCTGATCGCGCGCGGTCTCGACCATCTCAGCGGTGATGCCCTCGATGCCCTCGACATGGACGTCGTCGATCGACACCGGTGCGTGGAAGGCCAGGGACGAGAGTATCGCGGCTTTCGCGGCCGCATCGTGTCCGCCCACATCCGCAGTGGGATCCGCCTCTGCATAGCCGAGCTCCTGAGCCGTGGCCAGAGCACGGTCGAAGTCCCAGCCCTCGGAGTCCATCTGGTCGAGGATGTAGTTCGTGGTGCCGTTGACGATGCCGATGATGCGGTCGATCCGATCGCCGGCCAGCGAGTCACCGACGGGGCGGATGATCGGGATGGCACCGGCCACTGCCGCTTCGTGCTCGAGCCGGACTCCGGCGACGTCGGCGACGGACATGAGCTCGCCGTAGCTCGCGGCCAGCAGGACCTTGTTCGCCGTGACCACGGAGGATCCCTGCCGCAGCGCCGCGGTGATGAGCGATCTGGCGGGTTCGATCCCGCCCATGAGCTCGACGACGATATCGGTGCCGGAGATGGCCGCCTCGGCATCGGTCGTGAGCAGCTTCGGGTCGATTCCCGGGCGGGCCTTCGAGGCATCCCGCACGACGATTGCGCTGAGCTCCAGTGGCGCGCCGATGCGTTCGGCCAGGCCGTCGGCACGGTTCTGAATGCGTGCGGCGACCTCCGTGCCGACGACACCGCATCCGAGCATGGCAACCTTCAGTGCCTGCATATCCTCACCTTTTCCGCTGTTGTCGTTGACGTTCATCTGCCGCCCGGCTCTCCACCGGCCATCCCCGGATCGGTGGCGAACATCTGCGAGTGGTCCTCGGGCAGAACGATCCACTCAACTCTATCGGCATCGACCGCGAGCACTCCCGGTCGGGGCAGGTGGTTGTAGTTGCTGGCCAGGGGTCGGCAGTAGGCACCGGTGGAGGGGACGGCGACGAGGTCGCCGGCGGTGACATCGGCACCCAGGTACTCGTCCCGGACGATGATGTCCCCGGATTCGCAGTGCTTGCCCACGACCCGCACGATCGCCGGTTCGGCATTCGAGGCTCGATTGGCCAGCGTGCAGGAATAGTCCGCGTCGTAGAGCGCCGTGCGGATGTTGTCACTCATACCGCCGTCGACGGCGACATAGGTGCGGGTTCCGCTGTCGGTGCTCACCTGCTTGACGGTTCCGACCTCGTAGAGGGTGAACACGGACGGGGAGACGACGGCTCGTCCGGGTTCGATCGAGATCCGCGGCACGTTCGTCCCGAGACCTCGGCATTCCTTGGCCACCGCCGCGGCCAGCTCCTCCGCCATCTCCGCAACCGGGATCGGTGTGTCCTGCGTGGTGTAGCGGATGCCGAAGCCGCCGCCGAGGTCGACGTCGGGCAGATCCACACCGTGTTCGGCCATGATCTCCGCGCGGAAGGCCAGCACACGGGCTGCGGCGACCTGGAAGCCGGAGATGTCGAAGATCTGCGAGCCGATGTGCGAATGGAGCCCGTCGAGACGCAGATGAGCGGAGTCCGCGACCATCTCCGCGGCCCGGGCTGCGGTCCCGTCCGCCAGCGACAGCCCGAACTTCTGATCCTCGTGGGCAGTGGCGATGAAGTCGTGGGTGTGGGCTTCGACGCCCACGGTCACACGCAGCATGACCGGGGCGAGGACGCCCTTCGCCGCGGCGATCGCCTCGAGCCGCTCGACCTCGTCGAGGCTGTCGACGAAGATCCGCCCGACCCCGTAGTCGAGGGCGTATTCGAGTTCGGCGACGGACTTGTTGTTTCCGTGCAGCCCCACGCGTTCGCCGGGGACTCCGGCGGCCCGCGCCACCATCATCTCCCCCAGCGAACAGGTGTCGAGGCCGAGTCCTGCTTCGTGGACCCAACGGGCCACAGCCGTGCACAGGAAGGCCTTGCCCGCGTAGTAGACATCGGCGCCGGCCAGTCCCTTCTCCGTCGAGAAGGCATTCGCGAACGTCGAGGCATAGGCCTGAGCACGGGATCTGAAGTCGGCCACGTCCATGACGAGGGTGGGCGTGCCGTAGTCGGCGGCCAGATCGGTCACGGAGTGTCCGGCGATGGTGAGCACCCCTTCGTCGGTCTTCGCGACGTTGTCCGACCACAGGCTCGGCAGCAGCGCGTTGACGTCATCAGGGTAGGGCAGCCACACCGGGGCCGGCGTCGCATGCAGCGTCCCTGCGATATGTGCGGGCATCAGATCCTCTCCGGCGCCGCAGCGCCCAGTTGTCGAAGTCCTGCGGCGAGGACGATGATGGCGGCTCGGACGAGGACGAGCCGGGCTGAATGTCTCGCAGTGATGTCCTCATCGATCGTCGGTGTCACCGCACAGCGGCTCAGCCACTCCTCGACCGCGTCGGCCACATCGCTCAGCCCTGTGACCAGCGGTGCGGCGCGCCGGAGGCGTCGCGAACGGTCGACGGCTCCCGGAAGCGCCGCCAGCGCATTGAGCAATCGAGCCTCACTGGGGTGGTCGAGCGTCGAGGAGTCGGCCTCGTCGGTCGTGATTCCGGCGGCCCGCGCGCGCCGCCGTTCTCTGCAGGCAGCAGCATGGCGAAGTTGGAGAGCGCCGATCACATTCGGATCGACGGCAGCGTCCGACCATGGACCCGAGCCGGCGTTCGACCAGGGGCCGCGGGGTGGCTGCAGAGCGCAGGCGGCGTCGATGGCCGCCCGGGCACGAGCGGTCGGCGTGAGGCTGATGTTGACGAAGCCGGGGTCGGCGGTGTCGGCGGCAGCGACCTCGGGAAGAGTCAGCAGGTGGTCGCAGATGTGTTCGGCGAGCGCCTTTCGCCCGGACGGGTGAGCGGCGGCTCGCAGCGCCGCAGTCGTCGACCAGTCCCCGTTCTCCGGGCGACGAGGCGCGACGACGTCGATCGGCCCATCGGCGGCTCCCGGTGCCACGAGACCGGATTCGGCCAGCGTCAATGCGCGCGCGAGTGCGGTCTGCAGATCTTCCGGGGTCACCCGAACAGAGTACTCGGAGGCCCCGTGCGAGGACGAATCTGTCGTCATCTTCGCTCTCATGACGAGACGACGCACCTCACGGCCCGCTGCGATCAGATCGCGCCGGGGCGGCAGGCGGCATGGCTGACGAGGAATTTGACCGCCACCGAAGCGAGCACCACCGCGAAAGCCGGCCACATGCTCTCGAAGCTCTGGATGAGGAATGCGAAGACCAGCGGGCCCGTCGCTGCGAGAAGATAGCCTCCGCCTTGGACGAACCCCGACAGCGCCGCCGCCGAGTCCGCGTCCCGGGCGCGCAGGGTGATGAGGGTGAGCGCCAGCGGGAAGGTCGAGATCCCGACGCCCAGCAGAACGGTCCACAGCACCGGAGCCGCGGTCGGCAGCAGCCAGAGCCCGATGTAGCCCACGGCCAGGCTGAGGCAGAATCCGACGACGATGAGGTAGGCCGAGGTCAGCTTCTGCGCCAGGGCCGGGAGGACGAAGCCGAGGACGAGGGGTATCGCGGTGACCAGTGCGAGCATGGCACCGGCGAAGGCCGCGTCGAATCCGGATCGTGTCAGCAGCGTCGGCAGCCAGGTGAAGAGGATGAAGTTGTTGAACGAGGTCAGTCCCGTCATCGTCATCAGCGCCCAGGCGCGTCGGCTGCGCATCAGTCTCGCCAGTTCGCTGCCTCCGACGACCGCGGCGGCCACCTCGGCGGAGGGCGCGGGCCGCAGCAGCCGGATGACGATCCACACGCAGACCCCGCAGGCGGCGAACCCTGCCCACACGAGCAGGGAGCCGCGCCAGCCGAACCCTGTGGCCAGGGGTACCGCCACGAGAGGCGGAATGAAGGTCCCGAATTGGAGCAGACCGACGTGGACGGTCGACATCAGTGCTACCCGGTCGGGGAAATACGACTTCACCAATGGCGGAAGGACGACGTTGCCGATACCCATCCCCAGCAGCGCGAGCACGCTGAGGGCGAGGAACACCGGTGGGGAGTCTATGACGGCCCGGGCCCCGAGTCCGATGGTGACCATCGCCATCGCCGCCAGAGCGAGACCCAGATCAGTGAAGCGCGAGTAGAGCCGTGGGGTGAGAAAGCCGCTGAGGCCGTAGAGCAGCGGAGGGAGCATGCCGATGATGGCCAGGAACGCCGCACTCAGATGGATCTCCTCGCCCATGACGTCGAGCAGCGGCGAGAGACCGGTGACCCCCGGGCGCAGATTGAATGCGGCGACGACGATCCCGACGACGATCAGAATGCGTGTCCGCGCAGAGTTCATGCCCTCTTTCCTATCAAACGCGTTCGGCCGGACCGCCGACCGGGGTCGAGCCGAGGGCCTCGACGCGACCGGGGAATCATCTCAATAGTCGAGTTTGAGCCCCTCCACGGGCGAGAGTCGCGCGGCCCGACGGGCCGGGGCCAGTGCCGAGAGGATGCCGGCGAGGATCGCGACGGCGAGGATGCCGAGGAAGGAAGGCACTGAGAAGTCGACGATGAGATCGGTGGAGTACTCATAGGTGAGCAGCCGCGTGCCGACGATGCCCAGAGCGCTGCCCAGGACGATGCCCAGGAGTGCGGCCACCGAGGAGATGAGCACTGCTTCCAGGGCCAGCAGGGCGCGCAGCTGCGCGATGCTCAGGCCCAGTGCACGCATGAGTGCGTTCTCCCGCCTGCGTTCGATGACCGAGAGGCTCACAGTGTTCGAGACGCCGATGAGCGCAATGAGGACGGAGACGAGGAGCAGCGCCACAGCTCCGGCGAGCATGACGTCGATGAAATCGGAATAGGCGCCGCGGGCGACGGCGGAACCGCCGACCTCGCCGCTGGGCACGTCGAGAGCCTCGGCGACGGACTGCTGGATCCGGCTGATCTCATCGACATCGACGTCCTCGTCGAGGCGCACGAGCACCGCGGTCGACGTCGCCGACACCCCGATGCTGTTGCCCACCTCGGGAGTGGTGAAGAACGCCAGACTGGACAGGCCTTCCTTGTGCACGGGAACGTTCATCTCGTTGAGCCCTCTGATCCGCACCGTCGAGTCGGGGTAGTCCTCGGGCACCACCACCCGGCCGGTCACCAGATCTGCGGCAGAGTCACCGAGGACCGTCGAAGCGGTTTCGGGATCGATGACATAGATCTCCGGGCGGGAGTCTTTGTAGTCCTCGACCGCCTCGGCGCGGTGAGCGGAGATCGCGTGGGCGACTCCGGGGATCTCGCGCACCTCCTCGAGCGAATCATCGGCGACGAGGCCGGACAGCGGCACTGAGATATCGACCGGATAGCGCTGGTCGAGGCCGTGGCCCAGCGTCGCCTTCGTCGACATCCCGCCGACGAGGATGGTCGCGACGAGCGTGACGCCGATGACCAGGGCCGTCGCGGTGGTCGCCGTGCGCCGCGGATTGCGCAGGGTGTTCAGGGTGGCCAGCTGACCCGGCATCCCCCAGGGGCTGATCAGCACTTCGCCGATCCACCCGACGAGCGGCGGGATGATCCGCACAGAGCTGATGACGAGTCCGGTGACGATGAGTCCCCCGCCGAGGGCACCGCCGATGATCCACGCCTGTGCCGCCGACACCGCGTAGAGGGAGACGATGACGAGCACGGCGCCGACGACGAGGCAGCCGATGCCGATGAGCTGACGGGGACGGTTCCGCGTGGACGGAGCGAAGGAGACGTCGAAGGGCTGGAGTGCTTCGAGAGGTGTCACGGCGATGGCGCTGCGGGCGGGGCGGATCGTGGCCAGAATCGTCAGCAGTGCTCCGACGGCGATACCGGTGATCAGAGCCGAGACGGGAACGGTGAGGGTGTCGTAGGGAAATTCCTCGGGCCAGTAGCGCACGGCCGCCAGCATCAGCGCGTGGCTGACGCCGACGCCGGCGAGGACGCCGAGGATCGATCCGAGCAGACCGACGACGAGGCCTTCGGCGACGACGGAGCCGTACATCTGCCCGCGGGACGCGCCGAGGCAGCGCAGCAGGGCGAGTTCACGACGGCGCCCGGCCACGATGACCGAGAAGGTGTTGGAGACGACCAGGATCGCCACGACGACCGAGATGCCGGCGAAGACGAGCAGCAGCGCGGTGATCACGGCATTGCCTCCGGACAGGCGATCGGTCTTCACCTCGACGGCATCGCCGACGGTGAGCGCCTCGAGGCTGCCGTCCAGCTGAGAGGATCCGATGACCGACTGCAGCTTCGACCGCACCCTTTCGGCGTCGGCACCCTCGTCGAGTGCGATCTGGATCGCGATGACGTCGCCCTGCTGCGCGAAGTAATCCTGGTAGCCGGAGGCGGTCGTCAGGGCGCGATTGGCTCCGGGCAGGGCCGGGTCCTCCCCCATCTGTGCGAGACCGACGACTGTGAAGGTGACGCTGTTGTGACTCGGTCCGCGGTAGACGGGCATATCCTCCTCACCGGTCTCCACGGGGACGGAATCGACGGTGAAGCGGATCTCGTCGCCGATCCCGACGCCGAGGCTCTTCGCCGTGCGCGTGTCGAGCACGAGGTCGGTGGTCGATTGCGGGCGTTCGCCTGAAACGATGTCGAAGGCGTCCAGCCCTGCATCAGCCGGGACCGGGGACAGGGCGAACGAGCTCTCGGAGAAGGCGGAACCCCGCCCGGCGGTCAGCGTCCGTGCCGACAGCGAGGCGGAACGGACTCCCTCGGTCTCGGCCAGGGGGCCGAGCAGCGGCGCGACCTCGTCTCCGCCGACGAACACGTCCTTGTCGGGGATGACCGTGAGGTCGGCCTGCGAGAACGAACGACCGACGGCGTCCTCGAGGCTGTTCTGCAGGGAGGAGTTGATGATGAGGGTCGTCGCCACGAAGCCCGCCGCCAGAGCGATTCCGAGACCGATCGCGAGGAAGCGGGCCCAGTGGATCCGGATCTGCGCCAGAGCGACAGCGATCACAGGGAGCTCAGTTCGCTCAGGGCCGTGACCACACTCTCCCGGGTGGGCTGCCGGACCTCTCCGGTGGCCCGTCCGTCCTTGAGGAGGACGACCCGGTGGGCATGGGAGGCCGCTACCGGATCGTGGGTGACCATGATGATCGTCTGGCCGTACAGGCTCGTAGCGCGACCGAGCAGTGAGAGCACCTCGGCACCGGCATGGGAGTCGAGATTGCCGGTGGGCTCATCGGCGAAGATGACATCGGGCCGGGTCAGCAGAGCGCGTGCTACGGCCACACGCTGCTGCTGGCCGCCGGAGAGTTCGTGCGGTCGGTGCTGCAGTCGGTCGCCGAGTTCGAGGCGTTCGACGACCTCGGCCTTCCACTCGCGGTCGATCCGCTTCCGAGCCAGCGACACGGGCAGCTCGATGTTCTGCTCGGCGCTGAGCGTCGGGACGAGATTGAACGCCTGGAAGATGAATCCGACTCGGTCACGACGCAGCTGGGTCAGCTGCCGATCGTTGAGACGGGTGATGTCCTTCCCGCGCATGACGATCGATCCCGAGTCGACTCGGTCGAGACCGGCGAGCACATGCATGAAGGTCGACTTCCCTGAGCCGGAGGGCCCCATGATGGCGGTGAAGCGACCCGATTCGAAGTCGACGCTGATGTCATCGAGTGCGTCGACGGCGGTCTCGCCGCGGCCGAAGCTCTTGCGCAGGCTCTGCGCCCGGAGGATGATATCGGGCTCGCTCACTGTGGCGCCGGCTGAGACCGCATCGGCGTTCGCGGCCGCACGGCCGGTCGCATCGGACGGTTTCGACATCAAAGGGCCTCATATCGCAGTTCGGGATTCCTCTCCGACTACCTTAGATGCTGCCCGAGCCGTCGACCACTCGGAACGGAAATGCAGAACCGCCCACCTCAGCTGGTGAGATGGACGGTGCCATGGTGCCCGCGACAGGATTCGAACCTACGACCTTCTGCTCCGGAGGCAGACGCTCTATCCACTGAGCTACGCGGGCAACGGATGCAATGCTATCACCGATGCACGGCACCTCCCAAAACGACGCCGCGTGCAATCGGATGTCGATTGCACGCGGCGTCGGCGCTGCGAAGCAGCATCGGATTCGGAGCTCAGGCGCCCTTCATGTCCTTGCGGCCGGGAACGTATTCCCAGTGCCAGAGTTCGTAGGAGTTGCGCTTGGCCCAGTCCGGGTTCTCCCAGCCGTACTTCTTCGCGTTCGCGACCAGCCAGTCGTACTGCTCGCCGGTGCCGCTCGAGGTTCCGGCTCCGAGATCGAGTGCCAGCCCCCAACCGTGGTTCGAGGTTCCGGGTCGTGCGGCGAAGCCCGGTTTGCGGGCGGCCACGGAGACCTGTGATTCCAGCGACCGGTAGGAATCGGTGACCGCAAGCTCCTTCCCGGTGTCCTTCTTGAAGGCGGCGTTCATCTTCGCGAAGGAGACCGCGGCATCGGTGCGCAGCTTGTGGTTGCCGACTCCGATCTTGCACAGCCACTCGTCGGGAAGCTCGCCGTTGCTGGCGTCGCCCTTCGGCGCCTCGCCCTCGCAGCCGGGCAGCACGGTCTTCGTGATCGCGCGCGATGCGGCTTCGACCTTGGTCTGCTTGGCACTCGGTGCGCCGATCGTCGTCGACGTCTTGTCGTCCTCGTCGACCTTGATGTCGGCGGAGACGGATTCGGCGTTGATCGCCCGCGGCTGCGCCCGTGCAGCGGAGTCGTCGACCTTCACTTCCTGGTTGCCGCTGAGGTTGCCGGCGACCATCACCGCTGCGATGGCGGTGCCCGTGACCGAGACGGTCGCCAGGGCGGAGAAGGTCGTGACCTGACGCCGACGGACCGAGCGCAGCAGCGAACCGTCGGAGCCGCGGCTGCCGAGCTCGGCGGCGGCCAGCGTCGAGGTGCGTCCGGCCGGAGTCATCACCTGGGACTGCCCCTGTGCGAACTCCTTGGCCATAGCGGCCCGGCGCGGCGAACCGGCAGCGCCACGTGCCTCGGCGGCCATGGCGGCGCGGCGCGGGGACAGCGTGGCGGAGAGATCGGTTTCAGGCACGCGCGACGACGGTGTCGCGGGCGTTCTGGAGAAGATCGTCGAAATCGGCGACGAGGCGTGGTGCTTGCGCAGATCGCGGCGGCGGACCTGCGGCGCCTCGGCGGTCGAGAGCTCACTCGACATAGTGCTCCATACTGTCGGCTGTGGTTGTACATGACTGCGGCTGTGCGCTGGAGACCCGGATCCGGGCGTCCGAAAAGCTTATGTCACAACACTATAACGACCTCGTTACCGAATGTCACTTTTCGTTCATACACCGTGTGTGACCTGGTCATTCGAAGTCTCGAACGGTCACGAAGAACTACAGGCGACCTATCGCGCGACCACGATGGAGCCCGGTTCGTTACCATCCGTTACAAACGGGTGTGCGGGCGGTGATCGTCGGCGACAAGCTCGACGATCACCGCCCGGCGACCTCAGCGGCGAAAGTCGAAACGTCCTCGCTGCATGGCGTCCTGGACCTCGCCGACGAGCTCCTCGAGCACGTCCTCGAGGAAGAGCAGACCGAGCACGTGCGCCTGCGCGTCGATGACCCGGGCCACGTGGATCCCGACCTTCTGCATCTGCGCCAGCGCCTCTTCGATCTCGTCATCGGCGGTGACCGTGAACAGCGGTCGGAACCGCTTGCTCGGAACGGGTGCGCCGAAGGCGTCATCGGTGTCGGCGTACAGGACGTCCTTGATGTGGAGGTAGTGCTGGGGATATCCGTCCTCGCCGACGACGAAGTACCTCGAGAAGCCGGTCTTGCCGACCAGGGTCACAAGTTCGTTCGGCGTCACCTTGTCAGAGATCGCGACGAGCTCGGACATCGGGACCATGATGTCGGCGGCGGTCTTGTCGCTGAACTCCAGGGCCCCCTTGAGCAGGCCCGTATCGTCGCTGAGGAGGCCCTCGCGCTTCGACTCGGCCACGATCGATTCGACCTGCTCGATCGTGTACGCCTCGTTCACCTCGTCACGGGCCTCGATCTTGAACAGATGGAGGATCCCGTTGGCCAGACCGTTGAGCGGCCGGATGACGAAGCCGAAGACGCGGGCGAGGAAGACCAGAGGCGTGGCCAGCAGCATCACTGCTTGGCCGGAAGCCGCCAGAGCGAGGTTCTTGGGCACCATCTCGCCGATGACCACGTGCAGGTAGGTGACCACCCCCAACGCGAGAATGAAGGAGATCGTCGAGGACAGCCCGGCTGGGATGCCGAGTCCCTCGAGCGGACCGGCGAGCAGATGGTGGATGGCCGGTTCGGCCACATTGCCCAGCAGCAGTGAGCACACGGTGATGCCGAGCTGGCAGATCGCCAGCATCACAGAGACGTGCTCCATCGCGTAGAGAGCGGTCTTCGCGGCAGCTGAACCCTCGGCCGCACGGGGTTCGACCTGCGAGCGTTTTGCCGCGACCACGGCGAATTCCGCGGCGACGAAGAACGAGTTGCCCAGCAGGAGCACGACCAACCAGATCAAACCGAACCAATCGGTGCTCACAGGCTCTCACCTCCCGCTTCGACGGCGCCCGCATCGGTGGAGCGCAGCACCACCCGCAGGCGTTCGATCCGTCGCCCGTGCATCCGCTCCACACGGATGAGCGCCTCATCGGTGCGCACTTGGTCACCGGGCTCCGGAATCCGGCCGAGCTCTTTGAGCACGAACCCGGCCAAGGTCTCGTAATCGGAGTCCTCCGGGATGGTGATGCCCATCGTCGACGAGATCTCGTCGGGTCGCAGCTGTCCCGGCACGATCCAGGAACCGTCGCGCGCCGGCCGCGCAGCAACCCGCATCCGGTCGTGCTCGTCCGCGACCTCGCCGACGAGTTCCTCGACGACGTCCTCGAGGGTGACCACTCCGGCGGTGCCGCCGAATTCGTCGACGACCACGGCCATCTGGAGGCCGGTGGCCCGCAGCTCCATGAGCAGCGGGTCGAGCCTCTGCGTCTCCGGGATCTCGGTGACTTCGGTCATGAGACCGCCCGCATAGGCGTCGTCGCGGTTCGCCGGCGGCACCGCGAACGCCTGTTTGACGTGGACGACGCCCACGATGTGGTCCTTGTCCTCGCCGGCGACGGGAAAGCGGGAGAAGCCGGTCTCCCGGGCCTGTTCGATGATCTGGCGTGCCGTCGTGTCCTTGGCCACCGTCGACATGCGTGTGCGCGGAGTCATCACATCTTCGGCGGTCCGCTCGGAGAAGCTCAGCGTGCGCTCGAGCAGATCGGCTGTCTGCTCGTCGAGCACGCCCTCCTCGGCGGAGTGCCTCACGAGCGAGGTTAGCTCCTCCGGAGACCGGCCGACCGAGCCCTCCTCCTGCGGTTCGACGCCCATCGACAGCAGGATCTTGTTGGCCGTGCCGTTGAGCACGGCGATGACCGGCTTGAAGACGATCGAGAACACATACTGGATCGGGGCGGCGATCCGTCCGGTGGCCAGCGGCACCGCGATCGCGAGGTTCTTCGGCACGAGCTCACCGAAGATCATCGACCCCACTGTGGAGATGATGAGGGCGATGGTCAGCGCCAGCGGAGCGGCGAGTCCGGGGCCGGCTCCCCAGTCCTCGAACACAGGAGCCAGCAGCTTGCCCAGGGACGGCTCCATGAGATAGCCCGTGAGCAGCGTCGTGATCGTGATGCCCACCTGCGCCGCCGACAGCTGGGTGGACAGGTGGGTCATCGACCGGCGCAGCGTCTTCGCCCCGACGACTCCGGCGTCGACGGCTTTGTCGGCAGTGTGGCGATCGAGGGTGAGCAATGAGAACTCGGCCGCGACGAACACGCCCGTACCGAGGATGAGGAACAGAGCGAGAGCGAGGAACAGCCATTCCATCAGCGACGATCCCCGCCGTTCGCGGTAGGCAGATCTGCAGGAGTGAGAAGACGGACCCTCGCGGGATGAGGGTCGTCGTCAGGGGCGCCGGCTTCCCGCCGGCCGGGACTGTCACTGTGCATGGAGAGATCTTACCAACTTCCGGACAGCGGCCTGCCCTCTTCGTAACCGGCAGCGCTCTGCACGCCGACCGCGGCCAACTGCGCGAATTCCTCGAGATTCCGGGCCCCGGCGTACGTGAAGGAGCTGCGTACGCCCGAGGTGATCCCATCGAGCAGGTCCTCGACCCCAGGAGATTCAGGGTCGATGTACATGGTCGACGAAGAGATGCCCTCTTCGAACAGTCCCTTCCGAGCCCGGGAGAATGCCGACTCCGTACGGGTTCGATTGGCCACCGCACGCGCAGAGGCCATGCCGAAGCTCTCCTTGTATTTCCGCCCCTCGCCGTCGACGAGGAGGTCACCGGGCGATTCGTGGGTGCCGGCGAACCAGGAGCCGACCATGACCTGCGAAGCGCCGGCCGCGAGTGCCAGGGCGACGTCGCGGGGGTAGCGGACTCCCCCGTCGGCCCAGACATGGGCCCCGAGTCCACGGGCGGCCTCGGCGCATTCGAGCACAGCGGAGAACTGCGGGCGTCCGACCGCTGTCATCATCCTCGTCGTGCACATCGCTCCGGGGCCCACCCCGACCTTGACGATCTGCGCACCGGCCGAAACGAGATCCCGCACGCCTTCGGCGGTGACGACGTTGCCGGCGACGATCGGCACGCCGAGGTCGGCATCGGCGATCGCGGAGAGCACATCGAGCATCTTCACCTGGTGCCCGTGGGCTGTGTCGACGACGAGGGCATCGGCACCGGCCTCGACCAGCGCGGTGGCCCGCTCGACCGCCGCGCCGTTGACACCGATGGCCGCGGCGATCTTGAGCCGGTCGTGCTCGTCGACGTTCGGAGCGTAGATCGACGAGCGCAGCAGGGACTTCGGCGTCAGACCGCCGAGCACGGTATTGCCGTCGTCGACGACCGCGGCGAATTCCGCGCGGGATTCGGTCATGGACTCGAAGAGGGATTCGAGCTGCGCATCATCGGCCCAGTCGATCTCTGAGGCGCGGATGATGTGCGGTGAGGTGTCGAGGAGCTCGGAGACCGAGGTGAAGCGATCGACGTCGCGCAGACCCGCCGCATCGATGATGCCCTCGAGTCGTCCGGCGGCATCGACGACGACTCCGAAGCCGTGGGGGCGCTTGGCCAGCACGTGCAGCGCGTTGAGCACCGTGTCCTCCGGCGCGAAGCGCAGAGCGGACTCGAAGATCCGATCGCGGCTCTTGACCCAGGTGATGGTGTCCCGGGCCGCGGTCAGCGGGATGTCCTGGGGAAGCACCGCCAGTCCGCCTCGGCGAGCCATTGTCTCGGCCATCCGCCGCCCCGAGACGGCGGTCATGTTCGCGGCCACGAGAGGAGTCGTCGACCCCGTCGGATCGGTCGTTGCGAGGTCGACGTCGAAGCGGGAGGTCAGCGACGATGAGTTCGGGACGAGGAACACATCGGAGTAGGTCAGATCACTGTTCGGGTCATTTGAGATGAAACGCATAACACTATTGTCCCTTATGTGCACATTGCGGGGCACATCGCGTTAGGCTGGGGTTGTCGTTAAGCAGCAAGTCTTGAATCAGGAAGTAGGCGATCAGCGCCGTGTCCGTCAATACTCCGAACCGCACCGTTGAAGACTTCGGGTCCAACGAGTGGCTGGTCGAGGAATTGTATGAGCAGTACAAGTCAGATAAGAACTCGGTCGACAAGTCCTGGTGGCCGTTCTTCGACAAGTACGAGAAGAACAGCGGCGGCTCCCAGACCGCTGCTTCCCAGCCCGCTGCGAAGCCGGCCGACAAGCCCGCTGCGAAGCCGGAGGCCAAGGCCTCCGGTTCCTCGGCGGCTCCATCCACTGCACGGGAGACCTCGCGCGGCGTCTCGCCGTCTTCGGCCGAGTCCGAGACTCTGAAGGCCGAGACGAAGTCCGTCCCCCAGGTCACTGCCAAGGAGACCGCGCCGAAGGCCGCCCCGGAGGAGACGATCACTCCCCTGCGCGGCCCCGCGAAGCTCATCGCCAAGAACATGGATGAGTCGATCGAAGTCCCGACCGCCACCTCCGTCCGGTCACTGCCTGCCAAGGCGCTCATCGACAACCGCATCGTCATCAACTCGCATCTCAAGCGCACCCGCGGCGGCAAAGTCTCCTTCACGCACCTCATCGGCTACGCCGTCATCCGTGCGCTGCAGAATTTCCCCTCGCAGAACGTGTCCTACGATGTCCGCGACGGCAAGCCCGTGATGGTCTCGCCGGCCCACATCAACTTCGGACTGGCCATCGACGTGCCGAAGAAGGACGGCACACGCACGCTGCTCGTGCCCAATGTCAAGAAGGCCGAAACCCTGACCTTCCGCCAGTTCGTCGACGCCTACGACGGCCTCGTCGACAAGGCGCGCAAGGGCAAGCTCACCGCCGACGACTTCGCCGGCACCACGGTCTCGCTGACCAACCCCGGCGGCATCGGCACCGTGC
Source organism: Brevibacterium renqingii (assembly GCF_017808105.1). Taxonomy (GTDB): domain Bacteria; phylum Actinomycetota; class Actinomycetes; order Actinomycetales; family Brevibacteriaceae; genus Brevibacterium; species Brevibacterium renqingii. The sequence continues at coordinate 54,157 of NZ_JADBHF010000017.1, forward strand.
ACTCGGTGCCGCGCCTGACCAAGGGGCAGGGCTGCATCATCGGCGTCGGCGCTCTCGACTACCCCGCCGAGTTCCAGGGCGCGAGCCAGCAGACCATCAACACCCTGGCCGTGTCCAAGGTGCTGACCCTGACCTCGACCTATGATCACCGTGTCATCCAGGGCGCGGGCTCCGGCGAGTTCCTCAAACTCGTCCACAGCTACCTGCTGGGCGAGGACGGCTTCTACGACGACGTCTTCGAATCGCTGCGCCTGCCCTATGAGCCCGTCCGCTGGGTGCCCGACGTCTCCGCCGAGGATCAGGACGACGTCAACAAGACCGCCCGCGTCATCGAGCTCATCGACGCCTACCGCACCCGCGGCCACCTCATGGCCAACATCGACCCCCTGGTCTACCGTCAGCGGTCCCATCCGGATCTCGACATCAACCAGCACGGTCTGACGCTGTGGGATCTCGAACGCGAGTTCCCCACCGGCGGTTTCGGCGCCAAGGCGATGATGCCCTTCCGCAACATCCTCGGACTGCTGCGTGAGAGCTACTGCCGCACCATCGGCTTCGAGTACATGCACATCGCCGACCCGGTGCAGCGGCGCTGGTTCCAGTCGAAGATCGAGGTGCCCCATCAGGAGCTGACTCGCTCCGAGCAGGGACACATCCTCGGTCGACTCAACGCCGCGGAAGCGTTCGAGACCTTCCTGCAGACGAAGTACATCGGGCAGAAGCGCTTCAGCCTCGAAGGCGGCGAGTCCGCGATCGTCATGCTCGACGAGATCCTCAATCAGTCCGCGGACACCGGACTCGACGAGGTCGCGATCGGCATGGCACACCGCGGTCGCCTCAACGTGCTGACGAACATCGCGGGCAAGAGCTATGGGCAGATCTTCCGCGAATTCGACGGCACCATGAACCCGGACAGCGTGCAGGGCTCCGGCGATGTCAAGTACCACCTCGGGACGCAGGGCTCCTTCACCTCTCCGTCGGGCAACACGACCGACGTCTACGTGGCGGCCAATCCCAGCCACCTGGAGACCGTCGACCCGGTCCTCGAGGGCATCGTCCGTGCCAAACAGGACCTCATCGACCAGGGCGAATCGGGATTCACGGTGTTGCCGGTCCTCGTTCACGGCGATGCCGCCTTCGCCGGTCAGGGCGTGGTCACCGAAACGCTCAACCTCTCGGAGCTGCGCGGCTACCGCACCGGTGGAACCGTCCATATCGTCATCAACAACCAGGTCGGGTTCACCACTCCGCCCGCCTCGGCGCGTTCGTCCTTCTACTGCACGGACGTGGCGAAGTCGATCAACGCCCCGATCTTCCACGTCAACGGCGATGACCCGGAAGCGGTCGTGCGCGCCGCCCGCCTGGCCTTCGAGTACCGGCAGGAATTCAACCGCGACGTCGTCATCGATCTCGTCTGCTACCGTCGCCGGGGCCACAACGAGGGCGACGACCCCTCGATGACACAGCCGCTGATGTACTCCCTCATCGAGAAGAAGGGTTCGGTGCGCAAGCTCTACACCGAATCCCTCGTGGGCAGGAAGTGCATCACCGACGAGGAGGCCGCCGAGGCGCTCAAGGACTACCAGTCGAAGCTGGAGTCGGCGTTCGCCGAGACCAAGGAGGCCGAGACCGGTCCCTATGACGGTGAGGCCTTCAACGCTCCTTACGAGCCCAGCGACATCGAGACGTACAACGATGCCGACACGGCCATCAGCACCGAGACCCTCCAGCGCATCGGAGAGGCGTTCGCCGAGGTGCCCGCGGACTTCACGATCCACAAGAAGCTGCGGGCCCTGCTGGAGAAGCGCAAGGAGATGTCCCTGTCGGGCGGCATCGACTGGGGCTTCGCCGAGCTCATCGCCTTCGGTTCGCTCCTCATGGACGGAGTGCCGGTGCGTCTGGCCGGACAGGATTCCCGCCGCGGCACCTTCGTCCAGCGCCACTCCGTGCTCATCGATTCGGTCAACGGAAACGAGTGGACCCCGCTGCAGAATCTCACCGAGGATCAGGCTCGATTCCTGGTCTATGACTCGCTGCTGAGCGAATACGCCGCAGTCGGCTTCGAATACGGCTATTCCGTCCAACGCAAGGACGCACTGGTGGCCTGGGAGGCTCAGTTCGGTGACTTCGCGCAGGGTGCGCAGACCGTCATCGACGAGTTCATCTCGTCATCCGAGCAGAAGTGGCAGCAGAACTCCGGAGTCGTCATGCTCCTGCCCCATGGGTATGAGGGTCAGGGACCCGACCACTCCTCGGGCCGGATCGAGCGCTACCTGCAGCTGTGCGCGGAGTCGAACATGACGGTCGCCTACCCCTCCAACGGCGCCTCGTACTTCCACCTGCTGCGCCGTCACGCGACGACGACGAACAAGCGTCCGCTCATCGTCTTCACCCCGAAGTCGATGCTGCGCCTCAAGGCCGCCGCGAACTCGCCGGAGGACTTCACCACGGGCAGCTTCCAAGCGGTCATCGACGACGCCGAGATCGATGCCGGTCAGGTCGACCGCGTCGTGATGGTGTCCGGCAAGCTCTACTGGGAGCTCAAGGCCAAGCGGGAGAAGGAGAACGACACGAAGACGGCCCTCGTCCGTCTCGAGCAGCTCTACCCGCTCGACGAGGAGGCAATCACCGCTGTCCTCGACCGTTACCCGGCCGATGCCGAGATCGTGTGGGCGCAGGAGGAACCGGAGAACCAGGGCGCGTGGCCGTTCATGGCTCTGCATCTGCCCGCGCTGCTCGGCGGCCGTGAGCTCAAGGTGACCTCACGGCCGGCTTCCGCCGCCACCTCAACGGGACTCAAGCACATCCACGAGGTGCAGCAGCAGGATCTCGTCGACCGGATCCTCAGCCGGTGAGCAGCGACGTCACCACAACCATCGCCGTGGTCGGAGGCCCCCTGGTCGCCGGCCACGGCGATGGCCGTGGTCTCGGGTGGGTCGGCCGGGTGACCGCAAGGACTCTGCCGAGTCTGCCCGACCTCAAGGTCTATCCTCTGGCGGTGCCCGGCGAGGACTCCTCCGGCCTCCACGCCCGGACCATCGCCGAGGCGTCGCTGCGGTTCACCCCCGACGGTGACAATCGTCTGGTGCTGGCTCTGGGCTCGGGTGATCTCGATACAGGTCGTTCGGTCGCCAGGGCTCGCCTCGACGTGGCCAACGTCCTCGACGAAGCGCTGGCCAGGAAGGTGTCGACGTTCGTGCTCGGGCCTCCGCCGGAGCACGACGGAGATCGCAATCGTCGCATCGCGGAGCTCAATACGAGCTTCTCCGATGTGGCGAAGAGGCGTGGGATCACCTATGTCGATGCCTTCACTCCCCTGCTCGGACATCCCGTCTGGCAGCGCGAGGTCGCCTCATCGCGAGATCATCTGCCCGCGCAGGAGGGCTACGGTCTGCTGGCCTGGCTGGTCCTCCATCGCGGCTGGTTCAACTGGCTGGGAGTCCGCGACGTCCTCGGCGACAGCTGAGTGCGAAGCTTCCTCGCCGGCAGGAGCGCATGTGCCCGGTGCCCGCACCGGCTTTGCCCTGCTCCGGCGATCATGAGAGAATGAACCGTCTATTGAAGGAGAGCACAATGAGCAAGCGTGGCCGTAAGCGTCGCGATCGCCGTCGTTCCAAAGCGAACCACGGCAAGCGTCCGAACAGCTGATGCACTGATTCGTTCAGTACACGACGAGGGCGGGAAGAGAATTCGATTCTCTTCCCGCCCTCGTCATCTGTCTCCGGACATCGGCTCCCGCCGACTCAGACGCCGGGCCAGGACGTCTGCTCGAGTGCGATCCGCTGTCGGATCTTCTCCCGCAGACCCATCGGTGCCCGGTCGTGGCTGCACGAGCGGCGCACGAGCTCCTTGAGCAGCGCCTCGATCTCGTATTCGTCATGACATGAGGGACACTGCTCGAGATGGACCGAGATCTCCCGGATCTCCGTCGTCGTCAGTTCGCCGTCGAGATAATGGTAGATGCGCGTCAGCGATTCCGCCCTGACGCTTTCGCAGCATTCTTCGTCGCTCATTTCGCACCTCCCTCGGGCTTCACGAAACCGCGCTCCGCGGCGTAGTCGGCCAGCATCTCCCGCAGCTGACGCCGTCCACGGTGCAGGCGGGACATCACGGTGCCGATCGGGGTCTCCATGATCTCGGCGATCTCCTTGTATGGCAGGCCTTCGACATCGGCATAGTAGACGACCATGCGGAAGTCCTCGGGCAGGGCCGTGAGCGCATCCTTGACGTCGGTGTCGGGCAGGTGGTCGAGCGCTTCGAGTTCGGCTGAACGTCCTCCAGAGGACGAATGGCTGTCCGCCTGAGCGATCTGCCAGTCCTCGATGTCTTCGCTGCCGTGCTCCTTCGGCTGCCGCTGCTGCTTCCGGTAGTTGTTGATGAAGGTGTTCGTCAGAATCCGGTACAGCCATGCCTTGAGGTTCGTGCCGGGCTTGTACTGGTGGAACGCCGCGTACGCTTTCGCATAGGCTTCCTGGACGAGGTCCTCGGCGTCCGCGGGGTTGCGGGTCATCCGCAACGCAGCCGCGTAGAGCTGGTTGACATATTCTAAAGCGTCTCGCTCGAAACGCTCCGACCTCTCGGCGGCCGTCTCGGGGACTTCTTTGACTGATTCGGTCATCACAGCCAATGGTACGCCCGTTCTCTCCAGGACGGCAGTGGCACTCATGGACTTCTCCTTCTGCCTGTCGACTCGCGACGGGTCCCACCCGCCGATCGGCTTCACCCATGCAACATCGGACCGTGGTCCCACTATTCCCTGTACAGCGGTTATGCTTGCCATTGAGATGCCCGCCACGTAGGAAGGACCACAGTGTCTCCCATCCGATTCATCGCACGGCCCATGTTGGCCGCCGGCTACATCCTCAACGGCGTCGATCGTCTGCGTCGGCCGGAGGCCGCTGCAGCATCGGTCGGTCCTCTGCTCAACCAGGCTCGCAAAAGGATCGATGTGCCCGTGGACGCTCCGACTCTCGCGCGCGCCACCGGCGTCGCCCAGGTCGCGGCAGGTTCGCTGCTGGCCATCGGACGCTTCCCCCGCATCAGTGCTTCGATCCTCGTCGGCACTTACCTGCTCGACACAGTGGGTGAGCGTCTCGCAGCGGAGAAGACCACGTCGAAGGAAGAGAAGAAGGCTCGCACCGAGCGCACGCTGCAGCGGACCTCCATGCTCGGCGGTGCGCTCCTGGCCAGCGTCGACACCGCCGGTCGGCCCGGCCTGTGGTGGCGCACGCAGCATGCTGCCGAGGACCTGTGGTCCAGCGTCGAAGACACGTCCAAGCAGGCACTGAGCGCACTCGGAGTTGACTGACATCCCCACTGACACACTCCCGGCGGCCGGCGACTGGAAGGCGCCGGTCGGCGGCTCGGGCATCACTGCCACCGTTTCCGTCCCCGGTTCGAAATCGCTGACGAACCGGTATCTCGTCCTCGCCGCGCTGGCTGAGTCAGCCTCTGTCCTCAGAGGATGGCTGCGCAGCCGGGACACGCTGCTCATGATCGAGGCGCTGCGCAGACTCGGTGCCGTCATCGACGAAGACGGCGATGTGCTCCATATCGAACCCATCGATCTCACCGTCTCCCCTTCACCGGCTCGCTCCGAGTCCCCGGCCGATCCGGTGACCATCGACTGCGGACTGGCCGGAACCGTCATGCGCTTCATCCCTCCGCTGGCCGCGCTCACCGGTCGCGAAGTCGTGATCGACGGTGACGAGCAAGCGCGCGTGCGGCCGATGTCCGTGACTGTGGACTCCTTGGTCCGTCTCGGTGCGTCGATCTCCTCGCCCAACGGTCTGCTGCCGCTGAGCATCCACGCCTCCTCTCAGCCGCGCGGCGGCCATCTCGAGATCGATGCCGGTGCTTCGAGCCAGTTCGTCTCCGGACTCCTGCTGACGGCACCCGTCATGCCTTTGGGACTCGACCTGGTCAACACCGGGGCCGCGGTGCCCAGCCGCACCCATGTCGATATGACGATCGAGGTCCTCAGGGACGCCGGAGTCGACATCAGCGAACCCGAACCCGAACACTGGGTTGTGGAGCCTGGTCTGCCGCGCGGACTCGACGTCGAGGTCGAACCCGACCTGTCCAACGCCGCTGCCTTCGCCGCGGCCGCACTCGCCTCCGGTGGCTCGGTCACCGTCGCGGACTGGCCGGTGCACACCACTCAGGCCGGGGACGAATTCCGCAGGATCGCTGAGGCCTTCGGCGCAGATGTGGTCCTCGACCGCGAGGGCCTGCACGTGCGGGGACCGGAGACTCTCGAGGCAGTCGATCTCGACCTCTCCGCGGTCGGCGAACTCACCCCGGTCGTCTCCGCCCTGGCGGCCCTGGCAAACGGAACCTCGCACCTGCGCCGGATCGGGCATCTGCGCGGACACGAGACGGATCGGTTGGCTGCTCTCACCCGGGAACTCGGTGCCGTCGGAGTCGAAGTCGTGGAACATCCGGATGCACTGACGATCACCGGAACCACGGACCTTCGGGCAGCCCTGTGGCACACCTACCACGACCATCGCATGGTGATGGCCGGCGCGATCCTCGCCCTGCGCACCAAAGGGCTGGTCGTCGAGAACGCGGGAACCGTGGCCAAGACGCTGCCGGATTTCATCCAGCTGTGGGAAGCCATGCTCTCCTCCGGGACCTGAGATGGCGAAGATCTACCGCGACGAGGACTACCGTCCCCGACCGAACCGGCGCGGTTCACGTCCCCGGACGAAAAACCGCCCCGACCACACCGACGCCGTGTCCGGCCTGGTCACAGCCGTCGATCGGGGGCGGTATCGGGTCACTCTCGCCGATTCGGTGGGGGAATTCACGACACCGGCGCACTCGCAGGCCGGGTCAGAGGACCGCTGCCGCTCCGCCTCGGTGACGGCTGTGCGCGCCTCGCACCTGCGCCGTCGGGCCATCGTCCCCGGAGACATCGTCAAGCTCGTCGGGGACACCTCGGGCCGATCCGGCACGCTGGCTCGTCTGGTCGAGATCACCGAACGGCAGAACCTGCTGCGACGCAGCGCCGATGACACCGACCCGACCGAACGCGTCATCGTCGCCAACGTCGATGTCTTGGGCATCGTCACCGCCACAGTGGACCCCGAGCCCTCATACGGACTCATCGATCGTGCCCTCGTCGCCGCCTTCGATGCGGACATCACTCCGCTGCTCATCATCACCAAGACCGATCTGCGGTCTGCTGCTGAGATCAGGCAGCGGTTCTTCGCCAGCGGAGTCGACATCGTCGAGTCGGCTCTCGACCCGGAGAATGAGAGGGTCGACACGGAGATCGCAGACAGGCTGGCGGACAGGATGAGTGTCCTCGTCGGGCACTCGGGGGTCGGCAAATCGACGCTGACGAACGCACTCGTGCCCGCCGCCGAACGCGCCACGGGGCATGTCAACGACGTCACGGGACGCGGACGGCACACCTCGTCCTCGGCCGTGTGCCTCCCGCTCGCGGGCGGGGGCTGGCTCATCGACACTCCCGGCGTGCGCAGCTTCGGACTCGCGCACGTCGACCGGGAGACGGTGCTGTCTGCCTTTCCCGAACTCGTCGCCGCCACTGCTGACTGCCCCCGCGGCTGCACCCACCTGTCGGACTCCCCCGGCTGCCGCCTCGACGACTGGGTCGCCGAGGGGCACGCCGGCCCCGGAGGAGTCTCACGGCTGGAGTCCCTGCGTCGGCTGCTGCCCTCGACTGGATAGGCTGAGGGCATGAACGACCTCGACCTGGCGATCGAACTCGCCGACCTCGCCGACGGCATCAGCCTCCCGCATTTCACGGACCAGGACTTCACCGTCGAGACGAAACCCGATCTCACGCCGGTCACCGAATGCGACCGCGCTGTGGAGAAGGCCATCATGGACCGACTGGCCCAGGCGCGCCCGGACGACAGCGTCCTCGGCGAGGAATTCGGCTCACACGGAGATTCATCACGACGCTGGATCATCGACCCCATCGACGGCACGAAGAACTTTGTCCGCGGGGTTCCCATCTGGGCGAGCCTCATCTCGCTCTACGACGGTGAGGAGTATCTGCTCGGTGTGGTCTCCGCGCCGGCATTGGGCCGACGCTGGTGGGCCGCGGCCGGTCAGGGGGCCTTCGCTTCGGCGTTGGGCGCGCCGGCGAAACGGATATCGGTGTCCGAAGTCGACCGTCTCTCGGATGCGTCGCTGTCCTATGCCTCGCTGTCCGGATGGAAGGAACTGGGCGTGCTCGACGAGTTCCTCGAACTCGCCGAATCCATGTGGCGCACCCGCGGCTACGGTGATTTCTACTCGTATATGCTCCTGGCCGAAGGCGCCGTCGACCTCGCCTGCGAACCGGAGCTCGCCCTCTACGACATGGGAGCCCTTGCGCCCATCGTGGTCGAGGCCGGAGGAGCATTCACGAACACCGTGGGACTCCCCGGGCCCTTCGGCGGCAATGCCGTCGCGAGCAACTCCCGATTCCACGAGTCGGTCCTCGACCGGCTCGGCCGAGTCGCACCGAAGGAGACCGAGTGATGCCTGATATCCGCCGCGCGGGCCTGTGGCACGCGATGGCCGAGTCCGCGGGACTGACCAATCCCGATGGAACCATCGGCGAAACGATCTACGGTCAGATGACCGAGCTCGCAGCACAGCTCGGCGCGGTCAACCTCGGTCAGGGAGCGCCGGGGACCGAACCACCGTCCGAACTCATCGACGCCAGCACCGAGGCGATGCGAGCCGGATTCAACCAGTACGCCCCGGGACAGGGCTTTCCGCAGCTGCTCGAGGCCGTCGCCCAGCAGCGCGAACGCGATTTCGGGCAGCGGGTCGATCCTGCCGAGGTGCTCTACACCGCCGGCGCCACCGAGGGGCTGACGGCCGCGATCCTCGCACTCCTGCCCCGCGGCCGCAGCCTCGTCGCCTTCGAACCGTTCTACGACTCCTATCCCGCCGCCGTCACCGCTGCCGGAGGCAGTCTGCACACGGTGCCGATCCTGCCCGACGGCTATGGGGGATTCACACCCGACTGGGACCTCTTCGACCGGGTCGTCGGCGAGGTGGACCCGGCGATCATCCTCGTCAACACCCCGCACAACCCCACCGGCTGCATCTTCTCCGCGGACGACCTCGCTCATATCGGACGTGCCGCCGAAGCCGCAGACGCCTGGGTCCTCTCCGACGAAGTCTACGAACAGCTCGTCCTCACCGAGCAGGCCCATATTCCTCCGGCCGTGGCCATCGAGGACGCGGCACGGGTCGTCACGGTCTCCTCGGCGGGCAAATCCTGGAACGCCACGGGATGGAAGATCGGGTGGGTCATCGCTCCTCCCGAGGTGCGTGAGGCGATCCAGGCGGTCAAGCAGTTCCTCACCTTCACCGCCGGCGGCCCGATGCAGATCGGCATGGCGACGATGCTGACCAGCGATTCCCGCTTCGTTGAGGAGAACCGCGCATCATTGGCCGCCCGCGCCGAGGTGCTCGTGCCCGCCTGCCGCACTGTGCCGGGAGCGATCGTGTCGACGCCGCAGGCCGGGTACTTCACCGTCATGGACTTCTCTGCGCTGACCGATCTCGATGCCTTTGCGCTCAACGACCTGCTGGCCAGGGAATTCTCCCTCGTCGGGATTCCGGTGCCAGCTCTCTGCAGGCCCGGCAGCCCGGCCTACAGCGCCTATCGCTCGTCGATCCGGTATTCGTTCTGCAAGTCCGTCGCCGACGTCGACAAGGGCGCACAGCAGTTCATCGCGCTCGGAAGTCATCTCCGGCAGTACCCTGAGGCCCTGAAGCTTCGGAGCTGAGTCTCCGCGGTCTCCGCCGACGGAGACGCACGAAGGGGCGAACCGCATCGTATGCGGTTCGCCCCTTCTGTCGAGCTCTGGTACCGGCCGGACTGCCCGGGAGGGATTCCCGTCTCGGGCGCGCCGGAACGCAGGAGTGCCCGTCAGGCCTTGACGAGTTCGAGCTCGAGTTCGATCTTGATCTTGTCGGACACGAGCAGCTCTCCCCCACCGAGGACGGCGTCGAAGGACATGCCGAAGTCCCGGCGATTGACGGTTGCAGCTGCCGACATGCCGGCGACCTGGTTTCCGTTCGGGTCAGTGGCAACGCCGGCGAATTCGGTCGAGAAGGCGACCTCCTTCGTCACTCCGCGCATCGTCAGCTCACCGATGGTCTCGAACTCATCTGCAGCATCGGCCTTGATCGCGGTCGACGTGAAGGTCAGCTTCGGGTGCTCCTCGGCGAGGAAGAAGTCGCCGCCCTGGAGGTGACCGTCACGCTGCTCGTTGCGGGTGTTGATCGAGGAGGCAGTGGCCTCGGCGGTCACGGAGCTGTCCTCGAGAGTCTCTGCGATGTTCGCAGCGCCTGCGATCTCCTCGAAGTGGCCACGGACTTTGGAGACGCCGGCGTGGCGAGCGGTGAAGGTGAACTCCGAGTGCACGGGGTCGATGTTCCAAGTTCCGGCGGTGAGTCCCTGAGGCAGAGCAGTCATGATTTCTCCTTTTGGTTGAAATTTGAAGTACAGCAGTGACTATAGTTTATGTTTCAACCATAAGCAAGCCCCGCTGAGCCGAAGTGAACGGCAAGTGGACATGTGGCGGAGGTCACCTGTCTTCGGTTTTGTCTCGACACAACCCCTCGTGTAATGTTGAGGACACGCCGCGGGGTGGAGCAGTTCGGTAGCTCGCCGGGCTCATAACCCGGAGGTCGGAGGTTCAAATCCTCCCCCCGCCACCAAAGTGGCAGAACCCTCATCCAGTTCAACTGGATGGGGGTTCTTCTCATTCACGGGTTATAGGCCAAAATGTGTGTACAGGATAGCCTGCTTGCCCAGTAGCCAGTAGGGCAAGACCGGGTTGAACAT
>NZ_JADBHF010000018.1 GCF_017808105.1 Brevibacterium renqingii
CGAGCTTGTTCACCAAAAGGCCGTCGCCCTGGCGGCATAAACCCAGGAGTCAACCAAACCTTCAGCAGTCCCTTCGGTTTCTCTCAAACAATCCACCACCTCGTCTTCATCGGCCCCTGGGGTCGGCGTGGGGGCTCCCAAGAACGGTGGCTGATCAGTCAGTACGCTCGTATATCGGTTGTTCCCGAAGTCAAAAAAGTTGTTGCGCATGTGGGGCAGGGTCGTCGAAGCAGCAGCCGATGAGGTCCAGCCGTGGTAGCCCGCTTGTGCCACGACTATGCGCGGCCTTCGCATCACTGTGCGAGCGATAAGGATTGCCATTTCGACAGCCTCAGACCCAGAAGACACGAACCTGCATCCTCTCCAGTGGTCCGGGTCTCCGGTTTCCTGAGTAATGCGCTTAGCAGCATCAAGTCTTCTGTCATGGATCATCACCTCGCTCACATAATCGAGTTCATCCACAGCGCGGTGAAGAGCTTCAGTCACTTTGGGATGTTTGTGGCCGATTCCAATGCACATATATTGACTGTGAAAGTCGAGGACCCTTCGGCCGTCGGCCAGAGTCAGCCATGCGCCTTTGGCGTCGACAACGTGGAGCGGATCATAGTCTGCTCGTCGCGCCTCAATCGGTAGTGCGTAATCGTGCTCAGGGTTCATGTTCATCGTCTTCCTTTACTCGGGATGTTCGAATCGGTAGCGTCAGAAGGGTTTGTGCGAGTCATTACGAATAGGCCAATGACACCCGCCAGCGCGGGCACTGCTGCGATTACTGCGCTGGTCGGGACGGAGAGCCCGGTCACTAAGGTGAACTTGCTCAGGACGACAACAAGGGTGACCACCAGTGCGATCACCGCTATTGCGGGGATCACCTGCAGCTTGAACGCACTTCCGCCTCGTCGATGAGGCTGGGACCGGAAGTAGAACCAGACAGAAATCGATGTCAAAGTCATCAACAGTAGGAATCCGATCGCTGCCACTCCGGCCATAAAGCCGTAAATTTGCGCAATGGGGTGCAGGCCGAATATCACAAGGATCAGTAGTAGGGCACCGGCGCTGATCGATTGAGTGAGAGAAGCAGCATAGGGCGACTGATGCTTTTCATGGATTCGCCCAAGTCTCGTCGGCAGCAGACCATCCTGACTCATTACGAGCACATAGCGAGCAATCACGTTGTGGAACGACAGAGCACAAGCAAACAACGATGTCACCAGCAGGATCTGAACGACATGCCCAGCAATCGTCCCAAGGTACATCTCCATCGAGTCCGTCAACATGGTTCCATCACCGTTAACTGACCGGGTTGCCGTTGCCACTGCCTCGGAAGCTCCAGTCGCCGCAATCAACGCGAACCCTGACGCAGCATAGAAGCCACCAATGAGGAAGACCGATATGTATGTAGCACGAGGCAACGTCTTTTCGGGATTCTTTGCTTCGTCCCGGAAAACCACTGTGGCCTCGAAGCCCATGAAGCCAGCAATAGCGAAAGTTATTGCGGTCGCGATTCCCGGGTCGACGAGTGTACCGACTGGACCGATAGCTCCACCGAGTGATGCAGGGCTGCTCACCGCGAATACGACTACGTCGTAGATGACGACAATCAAGATTTCGGCTCCAAGCGCTACTCCTAGCACTTTTGCACTCAGCTCAATGTGACGGTAGCCGAGGACACCTGTGATGAGGATGTACGCAAACGAATACACCCACCAGGGCAGCCCAAAGCCTGTGTAACCTTCGATGAGCGTGTTAGTAGCGACACCAAGGAATCCCCACACTGCACACTGAATGCACGTGTAGGCGATCAGCGCGATCGCAGCTGTTGCATTGCCGAGGCGCTGGCCCAATCCGAGCCTGACATATGAAAAGAATGCACCGCTGTTGGTCACCCGGGGCGACATCGCCACAAATCCGACCGAGAAGAGAAACAACACCACGGCTGCGAGGATGAATCCATAGGGTGCCCCCACACCGTTCCCCAAAGCGATGGCCAGCGGCACATTACTGCTGACCACGGTCAGCGGAGCCGCCGCGGCCACCACCATGAGGACGATACTTGTTACCCCAAGGTTTCCTTGTAGTCGATTCAACGGTTTTGAAACTGGATCTGATTGAGTCATCACTCCCCCTGCACGAACGTCCTTGTCTGCGCGTCGTGGTCTCGGACCGAAACCACTCAAACATGAAACATTTTCATGTTCAGTATGAGGATACTCGGTTCCGGTCCGGAATCAAGAAGTTCCCAACAGAATGAACCGTCTTCACGCTCAAAACGCGCCAGCCCAGGAGAAGTGGCAGCTCGTCCGGGCCCAGCCAAGGGCATGAACTATGGGTCGTTTGACAGGTTCATTTGAAAGGGCGGCGCGACACACTCTGAGTGGTCGCAATGCTGAGGGCGTTATGCATCCGCCAGCGAGCTTGGTCGCACGGCAATACTCGGACATCTCGAACAACTCTCGACAGAGACCTCCTCGACTGTGTCTCATATCTAGCGGTGAGTACAACAATCCGCCTCGGAGGTTACAAGACATAGATACAAGAAAGCGCCGACTGCTCAAGAAGACTGAAAACCCGCGGAACTCAGCCTGACCGAGCAACGATTGAGTCAGGCATCCATGAGACGTTCCGGATCCCTAGGGTTGCAAGACTGGCTCGATCGGCATCGGGCGTTTGTCTCAATCGATCCAGAGCCCCTCATCGCAAGGCAGAATTGGTACACTTGGAAAATGTCTGCTGCTATTGAACAACGCGCTCGTGAGGAAGCTGAAACCCTTCCTCTAGAGTCGTTGGCGGTCGAACTTAGAGCTCGCCTCGGGGTTCTTCTGGTTGCCTACATTGCTGGAGCCCACGGAACAGAATCGGTCAACCAGTGGGTTCTCGGGATGCAAAAGCCGAGCCCTTTAGCAATTGAGCGTCTGCGGCTCGCGCACAACGGCATAGCGTCATCGAGAGACCTCCAGCTATCACCGGAACTAAAACACATGGCCGGGACAAATCTCGGACCACTTAAGTCTCGATGCCTTCTCGCAATTTTGCATCGTAATCTGGAAGGTGGAATGGCGTTGTCGCCGTGAATTTCGAGACGCAATGGAGGTCTTCGATGGGGAAACTGATCGGCTACGCGCGAGTCTCAACTCGCGATCAGTCAACCGATCGGCAAGTGGACGATCTGCGTGCGGCAGGCGTTCGCCACGATGACCTCTACATCGATCAAGGGGTCTCGGGAGCACGAGCCTCACGACCACAGTTTGACCGTGCGATTTCCGCTCTCATTGACGGAGACATCCATGTCGCCGCCGTGGTGGACACCCCGGGAAGGGTCCTGGCAAGTCTGACAATCGCTACCGACTCTGCCGGCTTCAGGCAGCTCGCGGAGTGAGCGACAGGCTTCGGGAAGATCATCGCCTTCGGGGTTGAGGGCACAGGTTCTTACGGTGCCGGACTCACCTCGTTCGTCCGCGGGCATGGTCACACGGTCGTCGAAGTATCTCGACCGGATCGACGACTACGAAATCTCAAAGGCAAGTCCGACACGCTCGATGCCGAGGACGCTGCCCGTGCCGTATTGGCCGGCTTCGCCACTGCAGCGCCTAAGACCGGGGATGGGGCTGTGGAGATGATTCGCCAGTTCAAGGTCGCCCACGACACCGCGATCAAAGCACGAACGGCCACCATGGTGACTCTGAAAGTGATGCTCGTCCACGTTCCCGAGCAGCTGCGGGAAGAGACTGCTGGAAAATTCAGATCACCCTGGCTCGTCACTGCGCCGCTCTGCAACCGCGCAAACTGGAGCATCCCGATGACCCAATTCGGCACATGTTGCTCTCGTTTGCCCGGCGGTGGATCAACCTCGATGACAAACTCAAAGACCTCAGCGGTCTCATCGCTGAGCTTGTCAACGCTCGAGCACCACAACTGATAGAACAATTCTGCATCGATACCGCCACGGACATCCTCATCGTCACTGGCGAGAATCCCGACCTCCTCAAATCCGAACCCGCGTTCGTGAAACTAGCTGGCATCAGCCCCGTCCCCACAGGCTCGGGAATGACCAGCAGGAAACACCGGATCAACCACAGCGGCCACTCCACTCGCCCCACGCTTACCCATCTTTTTCAACGGAACCCCACGGAAACTCATGGCAACTACACGAACTCTAAAAGTGCATAGTTCCCCGACTTCTAGGGGCAGACGCCACCCCACGGAAACTCGCGAAAACCATGACTCCACATCGATTCAGTGTGGGTTCGAGTCCCACTGGGGGGACCATGGAAAAGGCATCTGCGACGATGCCATTTGCGAAGATCAGTCGACTTCAACGGGAGATCGAGCAGTCATCGGAAACCCAACTGCTTCGTTTCAGTCCTTAATGCCGGAGGATCTCCGACACCTGCAGAGCCGCTGGCGCTCGTAGGGATCTGCAGAAACTCGGCGTGCAGGTCTTCACCCGAGACCTTGGCTCTTCGCCCGGGCACGCACTTCATCCGCACTGCTCATCCAGTCGATCTGCGGCCACTCCCCCGTAGGATCATTGCGATGATTCGGCTGATCCCGCCCCGGGGTGCTCCTGCCGCGAGCGATGTGGTCCTCGAGCACAGCCTGCATCATGTGCACACGCTCCGGGTGATCGTCAATCACATTGTTCTGCTCGCCAGGATCCTCGCTGAGATGATACAGCTGGGCCGGGACATAACGAGTGGCAGGACCACCGTGAGCAGCCTCCCAGTCGGCATCCATGCCGTCTCCGGTCGTGGTGAAGGCGAGTTTCCATTCGCCCTGACGCAAGGCGAAGCCCCCTCCGCCCGAGTGGGAGACGACGTCCGTGCGCACGGGGCCCTCGCTCCCTCGCCACAGCGGCAGGTTGCTGATCGAGTCCTCCGCCGCATCATCAGGGACGCCCAGCCCCAGCACCTCGGCAATCGTGGCGAACAGATCAGAGTGCGAGATGAGGGAACGACTGCACGATCCCGGTTCGATCTGCCCAGGCCACCTGACGATGTGCGGCTCACGGTGGCCCCCTTCCCAGATGTCCGTCTTGTGCCCCCGCCAGCCGTTCGACGGGTCATGCCCCTGGGCACGCAGAGCGGGCAGTCCGGCCACCCCGGAGGCTCCGTTGTCCGAAGTCACGATGATGATCGTGTCATCAGCGGCCCCAGCCTCGTCGACCCGAGAGACGAGCTGTCCGACGTAGTCGTCGAACTGGAGCACGAAATCGCCGTATGGTCCGACACCGCTGCGGCCTTGCCACGGCTCGTTCGGGATGATCGGACCATGCACGAGGTGACTGGGCACATAGAGGAACCACGGATCGTCGGCTGCGAGCATATCGTCGAGGACTTCCAGCGCTTTCGCCTGGAAGCGGGGAGCCACCTGGGCGACGTCGTAGCCGTCGACCATCGGACCCTTCTGGATCTGCTGCTGCTGGGAGTCGGTGCGGCGGTCGAGGTGGTACTGGTCCCCGCCGAAGGTCGACGGAATTCCCTGCGCCTGGCCGTTCTCGATGTACACGAATGGCGGCTGGTCGAGACTGGCCGCCGTGATGAAAGAGTAGTCGAAGCCCATCTCATCGGGACCGAAGGTCACCGGCTTGGAATAGTCGATATCGAGGCCTTCCACTTCGTAGAGGTGCTGCGGGTCGAAGTTCCCGTTCCGGCCATACCGATGCTCGGGGCAAGGGTGTTCGTCAGGGTCGAGTCCGAATGACTCGAGATCGTCGCCGGAGTCTTTGAGCTGCCAGTCGAGTCCTAGATGCCATTTGCCCACGACCGCCGTGCGATATCCCGCCGAGCGGAGGAACTCGGGCACCGTCAGACGATGTTTCTCGATGAGGGCCATCGAGTCTCCCGGCAGCACCGAGCGCTTCAGCGGGGAGCGCCAGTTGTAGCGGCCGGTCATCAGTCCATAGCGTGAGGGAGTGCACAGGGCCGACGTCGAATGGGAATCGGTGAAGCGCATGCCCTCTCGGGCCAGGCGGTCCATGTTCTCCGTGGTGAACTGTGCGTCGGGATTGAAGCAGGAGACGTCTCCCTGTCCCAAGTCATCGGCCAGGATGTACAGGATGTTCGGTCGCTTGTGCGCCATTTCCACTCCCTTTCGTCGTCGTCACAGCGGCACGCCGCCCTCCCAGCCGGTCAGGGCCCGCCGGCCACCGGTTAGTCTGAGAATATCCGGGGCGGAAGAAGAAAGCGAAGGAGTCGGCGGATGCAGGAGCTTGCGCAGTCCATGGTGGGTTGGCTGACGCCGGTGTTCGTCGTCTCGGCCATGCTCAATGTCGGATTGACGCAGAAGCCCGCAAATATTCTCTCTCACCTGCGCCACTGGCAGTACCTGCTGAGAATGGCTCTGGCCAACTTCATCATCGTCCCCGCGCTGATGATCTTCCTCATCGGCATCTTCGGCGTCGATGGGCCGTACGCATCGGGCCTGATCATCTTCTCGGCCGCGGCCGGTGCCCCACTGCTCATCAAACTCACTGCCCGCAGCCGCAACGACGTCGCGGCCGGGGCCACTGTGCAGACGGTGCTCATGGTCGGCACCGTCATCGTCCTTCCCATCCTGTTGCCGCTGCTGATCACGGGAGTCGAGATCGATGTGCAGGCGATGATCGCCAGCCTCCTGCTGCAGACGATCGCCCCGATGGCGGTGGGGATGGTCCTGCACGCAGCGGCTGAATCATTCACTGCTGTCGTCCAGCCATGGGTGGCACGACTGTCCAATGTGACTCTGTACGCGATGCTCGCGGCCACCTTGGTCGGCAACATCGACGTCTTCGCAGACGCGCGGATGTGGGTCGCACTCGGCACCGGTGTGCTGGCATTGCTCATCGCTTTCTCCGTCGGTCACGGCGCTGGTCTGGCCCAGCCGACGGAGTCGCAGATCGGGGCGTTGGGCACCGCACAGCGCAACACTGCCGCCGCGGTCATCGTCGCCCAGGGCAGCTTCGAGGATCCCTTGGTATTCCTCACAGTCGTGCTCCTGAACACGGTCATGATGTTCCTCCTCCTCTTCCTGGCCACGCTGATGTCGAAGAACATCAGAATGGCCCTGCTCGAGCCCCTGGAGGCCGATCCGCCGCATCGGCGACGCACCTGATGCGCTTCTCTCCTGCGGAGATACGGATCACTCCGCCTCAGGGAAAGAGCTTGCCTGAGCCACAATGTCCTTGAAAGCGCTGGGGACTACAGAATTGGCTCCGACCGACAACGATGCGACGTGAAACCGCTGAAGCACTCGAGAGAGAGAAAGCGTCTGCGGTCGCGTCCGCGGGCTCGCTTGCATGGGATGGCGAGCCTGTGCGCGACTTCGACCGGGACTCCGTGCAGGCTCAGGCATTGGGAGAGAGCTCCGTGCCGGCACCTCGGCGACGGATCGTCGGAATCCTCACACCCGAACCATCGGCCTCGTGACCGACTGGCGGCAGCGATTTGCCGCACGGCAGGGTGGTGGCCGCGGTCGGCGCCGAGGGGGGCACGCTCTCGGCATCGACAGCAGTTGTGCCCTCGCCCCTCGTCTCGTCGCGCTTCGTGTCGACGGGCGCTGCACTGTCGAAGGCGGCCTGATGGGCTGCCCGGTAGGCCTTGAGCTCATCGCGCAGCTGCTGGGCACTGTCCGTGCCGACGATCTCGAACCCGCCGTCGACGATCATGTCGAGATCCTCTTCGGCAGCCTGTCCCTCAGAGGTGAGGTAGTCGCCGAGGAAGAGAGAATTGGCCACGTGCAGCGACATCGGCTGCAGCGAGCGCAGGTGCATCTCGCGGCCTCCGGCGATGCGCAGCTCGCGGTCCGGACACAGAAAGCGCACGGCGCAGAGAATCCGCAGACAGTGCTGTGGGGTCAGCGTGTTGGTTCCCTCCAAAGGAGTGCCGTCGAACGGGATGAGGAAGTTGACGGGGATCGAGTCGGAATCGACGGCTTTGAGCGATTCGATCGTCTCGATGACCTGGTCGTTCGTCTCGCCCATGCCGACGATGAGACCCGAGCAGGGAGAGAGCCCGGCGCCGCGGGCTTTGTCCACGGTATCGACACGATCGGCGAACGTATGGGTCGAGCAGATGTCGGCGTAATGGGACTCCGCAGTGTTGAGATTGTGATTGTAGGCATCGACGCCTGCTTCCTTGAGACGCTGCGCCTGGCCGTCCCTGAGGAATCCGAGGCACGCGCAGACTTCGACGTCGGGACTGGCGGACTTGATCTCCTCGACCATGCCTGAGACGCGCTCGACATCCCGATTCGACGGACCGCGGCCGGAGGCGACGAGGCAGACGCGCGAGGCGCCTCCGGCCAGGCCGAATTCTGCCTGCCGTCTGGCCTCGGCCTGGGGCAGCCACGAGTATTTGAGTATCTCCGCCTCGGAGCCCAGTCGCTGGGAACAGTAGCTGCAGTCCTCCGGGCACAGACCGGATTTGAGGTTGACGAGGTAGTTGACCTTGACCCGATTGCCGAAGTGCTCACGGCGCAGTCGGCCTGCGGCCGCAACGAGGTCGAGCAGATCCTCATCAGGAGACGACAGAATCGCACGGGCATCAGAAACGGCAGCCGGAGTACCGGAGAGCACCCGCTCCGCGAGTGACAAGTACCTATCCATATCGTCATTATTGAACACTGTTCAATTGAGAGCAAAATCAGGCGCGGTGGACGACGAGCTGAGACCGCACATCGGGGCGCCTTCCCACCCCTCGCTTCCCGGCCCCGTTTGGGGCATGATCGACTCATGTCCATCCTTCTTCTCGACAGGCGCCTCGAGCCACAGCGAATCGACGAGTTCGCAGATCAGGGAATTCCCGCTCTCGATGATTCGAAGGTGCTCCCGGGACCGGCTGTGATCGTGGACGCGGCCGCCGCCCCGGACTCCTCCGGTCGAACTTCGCAGACTCGTCAGATCACCGGTGTCATCGCCTCCCGACCACTCGCCTGCCGTGAGCAGGACGGCGCTTGGGTCGAGGTCGACTTCGAAGCGGCCGACCACTGGACTCAGATGACCGACGAGCTGCGTCGGCGGCTCATCGACGACACCCGAGCGACGCTCGACGTGAAGGAGTTCAAGCAGGCGACCAATGGTGCAAGCGCCTCGCTCATCACGAACAACTGGGTCTATTCCGGCACCCCTCGCGTCTACCGAGTCGCCGGCCGTCTGCGCCAGTTCGTCGCCGTTCTCGGCGAGCTCACCCGCGGCTGATCATCGCCGCGATCCTCGTCGTCCGAGTCCTCAGACGCGAGCGGTCCTCTCCTCGTGACGATTCCGATTCCCGGCGATCGCCGCGACATTCGCCTCTGCCCACTGGCGCAATGCCGTGACGGGCTCCTGCAGGGACCGCCCGAGCTCGGTCAGCGAATACTCCACCCGCGGCGGAGTCTCGGCATACACCTCTCGGTCGACGAGCCCGTCTGCGACGAGGGAGCGCAGCGTCGAGGTGAGCACTTTCGGAGTGATCCCGCCGATGGCCAGACGGATTTCGCTGAATCGCCTCGGGCCGGCGTCGAGGACATCGACGATGAGCACCGTCCACTTGTCCCCGACCCGGTCGAGCACGATCCGGGTCGGGCATTCGGGGTCGAAGGCATCGCCTTCCCAGTGAACTCTCATGGCCATGATCCAATAGTATCTTTGAGGTACTCGATATCTCAAAGATACTGTGATCATGTCGGCATACGACTCCACGCATCGCATCTGCGATGCCATACGAAAGGAAGCAGATGAAGATCGCACTCTTCGGAGCATCGGGCATGATCGGATCACGCGTCACCGCCGAGGCGGCCTCCCGCGGAATCGAGGTCACTGCCATCACCCGCTCCGGCACCGAGGTCCCCCATGCGGCTGGTTCGCTCACAGGCGATATGTCCGATGCCGAGCTCGCCGCCCGGATGGCCGCCACTCACGATGTCATCGTGTCCACGACCGGCCCCAGCCGCACCGGCGGGGACCACCAGGAATGGCTCGATGCCCTGTCGACTCTGGCGAAGGCCAGCGGCGACACCCGTCTCTTCGTCGTCGGAGGTGCGGGGTCGCTGTTCGTCGGTGATGTGATGCTCAAGGACACTCCGGGATTCCCGCCCGCCTACAAGGCCGAGTCCGAGACCGGCACGAAGGCACTCGAGCTGCTGCGCTCGGCGAATCCCTCGCCGTGGACGCTCATCTCCCCCGCCCCGGAGATCGCACCGGGCGAACGCACCGCCATCTATACCAGCGAACTCGACGTTCCGGCCGGCGACTCGATCTCCGCAGAGGACTTCGCTGTGGCCATGGTCGACGAGATCCTCGATCCGAAGCACATCGACTCCCGGTTCACCGTCGCGAACTGAGCCGGGCTCCCGCAGGCGGGGGCAAAGCGTGCCCTGCCGTCGCCGGCGCCTTTCACAGACGCAGACTGGACTTGACGGTGGCTGCGCTTGACGCAGAGGGTGCTGAATAGGCAAGCGCCGGGGATGCATGACTGCATCCCCGGCGCTTTCGCCTCATCAGGGCTGGATACCGGATGGCACCGGCTGCGAATGCCTGAGATCAGGCCTTCGCGGACTCCTTCTTCGGTGCCGGCTTCGAGTTCGCGGCCTCGACGAAGTTCTTGCGCGGAACGTCGAGATCGACCAGCGGCATGGTGTCCCGTCCGAGGATGGCGTTGAAGAACCAGTTGCCGAAGACCTTGACCTTCCGGTCCACGGTCGGGATGGCGTAGCCGTGGTAAGCGCGGTGCATGAGCCAGGCGAGGAGACCGCGAGCCTCGAAATCGCCCATCTGCGAGACGCCTTTGTACAGACCGAGGCCCGCCACGGTGCCGATCGTCTTGTGGAAGTACTGCTTGAATTCGGTCTCTCCGCGCAGCGCAGCGAGTACGTTTGCGGCCAGAACCGGAGCCTGACGCACTGCGTGCTGGGCGTTGGGCACGCAGTAGCCGCCCACGCCGCCGCCGGAGAGGTCGGGGACTGCGGCGTTGTCACCGGCGGCCCAGGCACCCTCGACGACGCCGTCATCGCCTTCGACCCGCAGGTCAGCGCGGACGGTGACGTTGCCGCGCTCGTTGATCGGCAGATCGGAGTCGATGAGCACCGGATTCGCCTTGACGCCGGCCGACCATACGATGGTGTCCGCGTCGAATTCCTCACCGTTGGAGAGCTTGATGTGCTTATCGGTGCAGTCCTGGAGGAAGGTCTCGAGGTAGACGTCGATTCCGCGCTCACGCATGTGCTCGACGACCCATCGGGCCTGAGCTTCGCCGACTTCCGGCATGACACGGTCGACAGCCTCGACGAGGACGAAGCGCACATCGGCCTCGGTCAGCGTCT
This sequence comes from Brevibacterium renqingii, assembly GCF_017808105.1. Classification (GTDB taxonomy): domain Bacteria; phylum Actinomycetota; class Actinomycetes; order Actinomycetales; family Brevibacteriaceae; genus Brevibacterium; species Brevibacterium renqingii. The sequence continues at coordinate 11,272 of NZ_JADBHF010000018.1, forward strand.
CGTACTGGGCGATGGCCGAGCGGACCATGTCCTCGAGCTCGGCAAGAGCCTCGATGCCCGCGAACCCGCCGCCGACGAAAACGAAGGTCAGAGCCTTGCGGCGTTCCTCGTCGTCTTCCATCAGCGAGGCATCGGCCAGACGGGAGAGGAAGTGATCGCGCAGCGCGACCGCTTCTTCGATGCGCTTGAGCGCGATCGCGTTCTCCTTCAGACCCGGAATCGGCAGCGCACGAGCGACCGAACCGGCGGCGAGCACGATGTGGTCATAGTCGAGCTCGAATGCTTCGTCGTTCTCGGGTTCGATGGTGGCGAACTTCTCGGCGTGGTTGATCGAGGTGACCTTCGCGGTGATGACCTCGGCGCCCGGCAGGTTGCGACGCAGCGGCACAACGGCGTGGCGGGGCTCGATCGAACCGGCTGCCACCTCGGGGAGGAACGGCAGGTAGGTCATATACGGGTTGGGGTCGACCACGGTGACGGTGGCTTCGCCCCGACCGAGGTTCTTCAGCAGATTCTGGGCGGTGGTCAGGCCGAGGTAGCCGCCACCGACGACGAGGATTCGTGGACGCAGTTTTGAGTTTCTGATGAGTGCCATATTCCCATGCTAGACCCTTGTGAAAACTTTCACTAATTGTTTCTCCACAGGCTTCGAACACCCAGATCAGAGCTGTCCCGGACCGGGGAATCAGCGTCTGCGGCGGGCGAAGGAGAGCAGCGAGGCCACCATGAGGACCACCGAAACCAAAGCACCCGCACCGAGGGCGACGAAGCCGAGTGTGGGCGTCGGCTGGGAAGCGGCGATGTCCGTGGGTGCAACGGCCTGCGGACTCTCGCTCTCGTCCGGCGACGCGGTTTCAGTCTCCTTCGCCTCCGCTTCCCCGCGGCGGTGCATCTTCACCCAGTCCTCCAGCTGCTTCTCCGCGGAGGGCACCTTCGCGGGGACTTCGGCTTTGAGCGCGGCCTTCGGGTCGAGACGGCCCCATCCGACGATCGGATCCGGATCACCCTTCTTGCTCACTCCTTTGTGTCCGGAGACCGGCTTCGCGCTCGATTGCAGCTTCGCTCTCACCTCATCGGCGCTGAGCTTCGGGTCGTCCGCTCGGATGAGGGCCGCGACTCCGGAGACGATCGGCGAGGCGAAGGAACAGCCCTGGCCCTCTGCGTAGCCTCCGCTGTAGTACGGAATCGGGATGTCTTCGGCCGGCCCCATCAGGTCGACAGCGGTGCCCGGAGCGGTGGAGTCCTCGAGCACCTTGCCTTTCTTGTCCAGCCCCCCGACGCCGATGACCCCAGGCACGGTCGAAGGAGACCAGGCCTGGGTCGCGCCCTGGGAGGCATTTCCGACGCAGGCGACGACGAGCACATCCTTCTTGTAGGCATAGGAGAAGGCTTTGTCCCAGCTCTCCGGCCACCCCGGATCGTCCCACCCCAGGGACATGTTGATGACCTTCGCCCCGGAGTCGACGGCCCAGCGGATGGCCTTGTCGGCCTGCTCGCGGGTTGAGCCGGACTCCTTCGGCCGGTCGGGGCCCAGCCACATCGACGCCGAGAGAATCGTCGCATCAGGGGCGACACCGATCGGACCCGCCCCGGTCCCCTTCCCGGCGATGACTCCGGCGACTGCGGTGCCGTGGTGGATCGTCGTCTTCCCACCGATCGGAGTCTTGCCGTCCTTGCCGAGTCCGCTGAAGTCCTTGGACTTGCCGACGACACCGCCGAGGTCTTCATGGTCGGCGTTCACGCCCGAGTCGATGACGGCGACCTTGACGCCCTTGCCGGTGGATGTCTTCCAGAGCTTGTCGATGCCGTAGTCCTTGATGAACCACTGACCGGGCCCGGCTTTGGGCGCAGCGATGACCGGGTGCGTGGTGCCGACGACGAGCCCGAGGACCAGCAAGGCGACGGCGGCGAGTCTGGCTGCCGCTCTCACGACCGCGTCAGCGCGAGATCCAGCGCTGTCCCGTCGAGGATGTCGGTCTCAGAGATGCGGATGCCGAGCTCACCGCCGGCCTCGGTCACCGCGCGGTCGATCCGTGCGACGATGCGGGCGAAGAGCAGGGAGCCTGCACCGATGACGTCGACGCGCCCCGGGTGCATGTACGGCAGATCCGCACGGGACTGGCGGTCCATCGCCAGCAGCCGCCGGGCCTCGTGGTCGACGTCGGCGACGCTGATGCGGGCACCGTGGATGCGTTCTCGCTGGTAGCTGCCGAGGCCGAGAACGCCTGCCGTGACAGTGGTGACGGTGCCGGCGACTCCGATGAAGGTGCGCGGGGCCGAGAAGTCGACGATCTGCGCGGCCTGGTCGAGCTGGGCATCGATGTCTGCGATCGCCGCCCGTATCTGCTCGTCGTCAGGGGTCTCGACAGGCAGGTGCCGTTCGGTCAGGCGCACGGATCCGATGTCCATGCTCACGGCCGCCTCGACGTCTTCTGTGCCGAGGACGAGCTCAGTCGAGCCGCCTCCGAGGTCCATGACGATGAAGGGTCCGTCTGCTGGGCCGAGCTCGGCGGTGGCCCCGAGGAAGGACAGTCGCGCCTCCTCATCGCCGGTGATGACGTCGGGGACGACGCCGAAGATCGAGAAGATGCCGGCGAAGAACTCATCGCGGTTCTTCACGTCGCGGCTGGCAGAGGTGGCGACGAACCTCAGCTTCTCCGGCTCATACTCCGCAGCCACCTCGGCGAATTCCCTTGCCGCGCTGAAAGTGCGCTCCAGAGCTTCGGGAGCGAACTCGCCCGTCGCATCGACGCCCTGGCCGAGACGGACGATCCTGGTCTCGCGGCGAAGATCGGTGAGTGCGCCGTCGGCGGAGACATCGGCGACGAGCAGGCGCAGGGAGTTCGTTCCGCAGTCGAGGGCAGCAACACGCATGGTCGGGTCCTAGTCAGTCGATTCGGTGGGGGCGGTGGCCTCGGCGACGTCCGCACTCCCGGGCGCGTCCGTCTCGGCCCGGGAAGCGGGCTCGGCGACCGTCTCGGCCACCGGCGGCACATCGTCCATGAACGTCAGCGCGCGATCCCCGATCGGGTTGACTCCGGGACCGGCGGCGAGCGAATGGCCGACGAGCGCGTGCAGGCATTTGACCCGACTGGGCATACCGCCGGCCGAGTAGTCCTTGATCTCCTCGACCTCGGCGAGACCCGCTGCGGAGCCGATCTCCGACCGAACGGCCAGATAGGCTCGGTGCGCGGCGGCGTATTCGCCGGCGAGCTCCTCGTCGTCGCCGAGCTCGGCTGTCCATTCGGCCATGATCCCCGAGGCCTCCAGACGAGAGCATTCCGCCACATAGGCCGGATGGGTGAGGTAGTAGGTCGTCGGGAACGGGGTGCCGTCCTCGAGTCGCGGAGCCGTCGCGACGACGAGAGGCTCACCGGAGCCGCTGCGGGCGGCGATGCCGACGACTCCGCGGGGAATGCGGCCGAGCTGGTCCTTCAGGATCGCGAAATCCGCCTCGGTGCACTCTGTGATCATCAGCTCTTCTCCACGGTATTGCCGACCTCTTGAATCGACTCCAGCAATTCAAGGTACCAGGCTTGCTTGCGAACCGTCCGATCCGACTCGGACTCCTCGTCGACGGCCTCCTGGTTGGTCACGATGACCGCGTTCTTGCCCTTCTCCACGTAGTATTGGTCCGCCCGGGCCTTCCGCTTGATGTATTCGGGATCCTTGAGGTTCTCGTTCTTCTTCTCGAGGCTCTTGACCTCGGCGCGCGTGGTCTCGATCTCATTGTTCAGCGCAGCGATCTGCTGGGCCTGCTTCAGCGCGGAATTCAAAGGCGCGAGGAAGGCGAAGAGGACGATGGCGATGACGACGAGGAACATTCCGGTGCGCCAGGACATGCGGTGCCGGTGCACGTCAGCGGAGGCATCGGCTTCGACGACCGGTTTCGGGCGTCGACGAGGGGAGGCCTTGCCAGGAGCCGATTTCGGGGCACTTCTTCTGGGCTTGCTCGGGACCATGCTTCTTTCCTCTGCGACCGGGGATCGGGGAAGGGTGTCGCAACATCTCCAAGTCTGCCGTGTCCGCACACGCAGCGCGAGGATTTCGCCCTCATGGCGTGTTCGATTCCGCACCGCTGCCGGTACACCCTCGCACGAGCAGCTTCGCCTACACGTACTGAGGCACCCATCACCATCGGCACCATGACCTCTTGTTCCTGCACGATGTTTCGACGCTGCGGGTGCGTGGCGCGCGGGACTGGTCCCGTCACATACGTCATGCCGTTCAGACTCTTCGCACACGACGAACAGTCATCCACAGGGTTATCCACAGGCAGGCACGCTGCCATTGCGCTTTCATGTAGTTTGATGCACTTTGTATCCATGTACAAACGAGTGAGCACCGAAGAGATCGTCCGGCTCGGATTCAACCACAGCGATATCAGACGCGCCCGTTCCTGTTGTCTGCGCCGGCTGTCGAGGGGCACGTACCTCGTCAGACATGTCTGCGACCAGGACTTCCACCGACCTCTGTGGGCCAGCATCGATGAGAAGGTGCACCAGGTCTTCATTGAACACGGCGACATGCGCGACCAGGTGGAAGAGCTCAACGCCTCGGTGATGGCTCATTACGCCCAGCGTTCCGACCGACTGACCGACGCAGGGAAATCGAATCCGCCGCCAGAGGTCTTCTCACACATCTCAGCGGCCCTCATGCACAGCCTTCCCGTCGCCTACCCCGTCACCCATCAGGTCGAGGTCGTCCGCCCCGGCATCAACCGTCGGTTCAAAAGCATCCACGTCCGCGGCAGTCGCATCCCTCGCTCGCATCGGACCACCATCGGAGGCGCCGAGGTGACGACCCTCGAGCGCACACTCATCGACGTCGCACGCAGCTACAACCTCGACATCTCCGTGGCGATGCTCGACGATGCGCTGCGCCGCGGACTGACGAGCAAGACCAAGACCTTCGAGACTCTCGCACAGTGCCTGGAGAAGAGGAACGTCTCGAAGGTCAGGTCGGCGATCGATCTCTCCGACCCTCGTCGAGAGTCCCCCGCCGAGTCGATTGCCGCGGTGAGGTTCTTCCAACACGGCATCACGGGAATGGAACCGCAGATCACGGGAGTTCCCCGGGAGGAGCTCGAGAGGGAGCGCCACCGCGAGCAGTGGCTGCGTGACCGCGGTTGGCGGGTGGTGCGGATCAGCTGGAAGGAGCTGTTTCAGGAGGCGAAGTTCGAAGAGATCAGGCGGGCCATCCGGGCCGCACAGAAGATACAGGCCTGATCCCTCACCGCAAATGCCGTCTCTTCCCGAAGCAGCGGTGCGGAATGCCAGCAGCGCTCGAAGATTCTGCTCCGGCTCGGAAGCGACGGCAGCGGTGGCGGATGCTCGACCTCACGGGCTGCCGCAGCGCCCTATCGCCAGGAACGTCGAGGCGGGGCCGGCGATCGCTGCTGATCGTCCGACCCCGCCTCGGCGAGCTCAACCGGTGCCCGGTTCCGAACCCTCGGTCCGGGCCGCCGGCTCAGGCCTCGAAGCGCGGGAATGCTTTGCGGCCGGCGTAGCGTGCGGCGTCACCGAGCTGTTCTTCGATGCGCAGCAGCTGGTTGTACTTAGCGACCCGCTCGGACCGTGCCGGTGCGCCGGCCTTGATCTGACCGGCATTCGTGGCGACAGCGAAATCGGCGATCGTCGTGTCCTCGGTTTCGCCCGAACGATGCGAGATCATCGTCGTGTACCCGTTCGTCTGCGCCAGGGAGACGGCGTCGAGAGTCTCGGTCAGGGTGCCAATCTGGTTGACCTTGACCAGCAGCGAGTTCGCGGTGGCGTTGTCGATTCCGCGCTGCAGACGCTCGGGGTTGGTCACGAACAGATCGTCGCCGACGAGCTGGACCTTCGAACCGATCGTTTCGGTGAGCGTCGCCCACCCGTCCCAGTCGTTCTCGTCGAGGGGGTCCTCGATGGACACCAGCGGGTACTTCGCCAGCAGCTCCTCGTAGTATGAGGCCATCTCCTCGGCCGTCTTCCTGCCGCCTTCGAACTCGTAGACTCCGTCGCTGTAGAACTCGGAGGAGGCCACATCGAGGGCGACGGCGATATCTCGTCCGGGACGGTGACCGGCGATGTCGATGGCCTCGATGATGAGGTCGAGCGCCGCGGCGTTCGAGTCGAGGTTCGGAGCGAATCCGCCCTCGTCGCCGAGCCCGGTGGACAGGCCACGCTCCTTGAGCACGCCCTTGAGCGCGTGGTAGACCTCAACGCTCCACTGCAGCGCTTCATGGAAGCTTGCGGCACCGATCGGGGCGATCATGAATTCCTGGATATCGACGTTCGAGTCGGCGTGGGATCCGCCGTTGAGGATGTTCATCATCGGCACGGGCATGACGTGTGCGTTCGGTCCGCCGAGGTAGCGGTAGAGAGGCAGATCGGCCGAGACCGCTGCCGCCCGAGCCACCGCCAGCGAGGTGCCGAGCATCGCATTCGCACCGAGGCGGGATTTGTTGTCGCTGCCGTCGAGTTCGATGAGAGCCTGATCGACCAGACGCTGATCGTCGCTCTCGAGGCCGACGATGACCTCGTGGATCTCGTCGACGACGGCGTCGACGGCCTGGGTGACACCCTTGCCCAGGTAGCGTTCCGGATCTCCGTCGCGCAGTTCGACGGCTTCGAACTCGCCGGTGGAGGCACCGGAGGGGACACCGGCCCGACCGACGGACTCATCGGCCAACAGCACTTCCACCTCGACGGTGGGGTTTCCCCGGGAATCCAGGATTTCACGGGCGTTTGCGGCAACGATCTCAGCCACTGAGTACTCCTTCACATTTGGTTTCACATGGGGAACATGTGCCTGCGGATCAGCATAATGCACCGGGGGTCCGGGCTCACGTCCTTCTCGCCCGACACGGCACGAACGCTTTTTGCGCGAGTACTCGGGCCCGCCGATGCACAGACTTCTGGTCCGGGATCTAGTCCGCGGGTCCGAGCAGGCGGGCACGCAGCCGTTCGGGTGTCGCCGGATCCATTCCGTGCTTGCGCAGATAGTCTTCCACCGCACTGTCGGCTCCATCCTCCCCCGCCGAGGCGGCCCCGTGCTCGGCCTCGAGCCGTTCGAGGATTCCGTGCATGAGTTCGGGAGGGGAGGCCGTGGCGGTCTCAGCGAGGTTGCCGGAGATGCCGGCATCGGCGAAGTTCCGGGTGATCGACTGCAGAAAGCCCCCGGAGAGATGGGTCGAGGTGATCGCGTATTCGTCGATGATCTCCTCGCGTCCCACCCCGAGGAGGTCGAGCAGGAACGCCCCCACCACCCCGGTCCGGTCCTTGCCGGCGGAACAGTGGAAGACCACACCCTCGGCACAGTGTTCGGCCACGGTGTCGACGGCCAGCGCGAGCCTGTGCCCGAAATGGGTGATCATGAGATCGTAGATCCGGCTCAGCGAGCGATCGCTGAGGTCCATTCCGGTCGCCTCGGCAGCGGCCTTCATCTCCTCGGCGCTCATCGGTCGGCTGGGGAAGAAGTGGTCGTCGAAGACGGGCAGCTCGATCCGTTCCACCCCCAGTCCCTCGAGTGCATCGGGAAGCTTCGCCCGCTCGCCGATGTCCCTCAGGTCGATGACGGTCCCGATGCCCAGAGCACGGATGTCGGCACGCGAGCTGTCGGTCAGCTGGGCCAGACCGTCGGCACGGAACACGATCCCGCGACGCACTGCGGAATCCCCCGCCCGGGTGCGAGCGCCTCCGAGGTCTCGGAAATTGAACGTGCCCTCGATCGGGAGCCGCTCCAGACTCATCGCTGCCCTTCCTGTCCCCGCCGCGCCGTCTCCTCTTTCTCCTCCGCCTTGATTCGGCGATACTCCCGTTCCACGTCCTCGAGCGAAGCCATCTCGTTGCCGGCATCGTCGCCGAAGGCCAGTGGGTGTCTGCGGACGAGCTTCTCCTCCAGACCGTCCATGATGACGCCGAGGCTGTGCCCGTAGTCGTGCCCTCCGCTCTCGTCGAGCAGCGCGGAGTGGAACAGCACCTGGTAGAACACGTCCCCGAGCTCCTCGACCACTGCCGCACGATTGTTCGCCGTCGGTGCGGCTCCGAAGTCCTCGAGCGCCTCGATGAGCTCCTCGGTCTCCTCGCGAGCATACTTCTCGAGGCTGCGATGGTCCTGCCTGCTCGACCATGGGCAGCGTTGCCGCAGAGTCGCCATCGCCGCCACCACCTGCCCCGTTGTGGGCTCGTCCACGCAACGTCCTCCTGCTGAATCGTCCTCCTGCTGACAGGAACGGCCCCCACCGCAGATGCGGTGGGGGCCGGAATGGTCACTTCGAGAATCTGTCCTTGACCGAGTCTCCGAGGTCCTTGACGGATTCGCCGACGTCCTTGGCCTTGGCTTTGAGCTGGTCGGTTGCTCCCTCGGCCTTCAGCTCGTCGTCATCGGTGATGTCGCCTATGGTCTCCTTGGCTCGTCCGCCGAGGTCTTCGGCCTTATTCTGGAACCTGTCGTCAACGCCCATGACATCTCTCCTTCATCGATTGCTGCGGATAGTTCATCGATCACTGCGGTCTGCTCCGCACTGCGCACTCTACGCTACGTCTGCAGTCTGCCGGCGGTGCCGAAGCGGATTCGCACAGCCTTCTCAGCTCTGCTCCGGGGCCGCTGCCTCGGACTCGACGACAGGCACGATCGCGTCGAGGAACTGGTGGGCCCAGCGCAGGATGTCCGAATCGGTCATCTCCTTCGCATCGAATCCGGTTCCCGCCATCGGCTTGGGCACGAGCACCGACCGCAGCGCCGGCTTGAGCAGCGACTTCGGGTACAGCCGTTTGAGTCTGACCACCTGGGAGTCGGCCAGCTCGAGGGGCCCGAAGCGGATGAAATTGCCCTGGACGACGATGTCGCTGACGCCGGATGCACGCGCGCGGATGCGCAGCCGGGCGACATCGGCGAGCACGGCGACGGCGTCGGGGTAGGGCCCGTAGCGGTCGACGAGTTCGTCGAGGACCTCCTGCAGTTCGGCTTCGTTCGTCGCCGCCGCGAGCTTCCGGTAGGCCTCGAGGCGCAGCCGCTCATGATCGACGTATTCGGCCGGCAGGTGGGCGTCGACGGGCAGTTCGATCCGCATGTCAGCCTCGGGCTCGGTGTCCTCGCCGCGGAACTTCGCCACCGCCTCGCCGACGAGGCGGACGTAGAGATCGAATCCGACGCCCTCGATGTGACCGGACTGCTGACCGCCCAGCAGGTTGCCGGCGCCGCGGATCTCGAGGTCCTTCATCGCCACCTGCATTCCGGCACCCAGCTCCGTGTGCGCGGCCAGTGTCGTCAGGCGGTCGTGAGCGGTCTCCGTCAGCTGTGTGTCCGGCGGGTAGAGGAAGTACGCATATGCGCGTTCCCGTCCGCGCCCGACCCGTCCGCGCAGCTGGTGGAGCTGTGAGAGTCCGTAGCGGTCGGCATTGTCGATGATGAGGGTGTTGGCATTGGCGATGTCGATGCCGGTCTCGACGATCGTGGTGCACACGAGCACGTCGTACTTCTTCTCCCAGAAATCGACGATGACCTGTTCGAGGCGAGACTCATTCATCTTTCCGTGGGCGATGGCGATCCTGGCTTCGGGCACCAACTCGGCGATGTGCCCGGCCACGGCCTCGATGTCCCGGACCCGGTTGTGGATGTAGAAGACCTGCCCCTCGCGCATGAGCTCACGGCGGATCGCGGCCTTGATCTGCTTGTCCTCACGTCTGCCCACATAGGTCAGAACCGGATGCCGTTCCTCCGGCGGCGTGGCCAGGGTCGACATCTCGCGAATGCCGGTGACGGCCATCTCCAGGGTGCGCGGGATCGGGGTCGCCGACATCGCGAGCACGTCGACATTGGTCCGCAGGGCCTTGAGCGTCTCCTTGTGCTCGACACCGAAGCGCTGCTCCTCATCGATGATGACCAGTCCGAGTTCCTTGAATCTCACCTCACCGCTGAGCAGCCGGTGGGTGCCGATGACGAGGTCGAGCTTACCGGCCGCCAGGTCCTCCTTGACCTTCTCGGACTCCTGTTTGGTCTGGAACCGTGAGAGCGCGCCGAGGGTGACGGGGAACCCCGAATAGCGTTCGGCGAAGGTCTCATAGTGCTGCTGGACGAGCAGCGTGGTCGGCACGAGCACCGCCACCTGCTTGCCTTCCTGGATCGCCTTGAACGCGGCGCGGACTGCGATCTCCGTCTTGCCGTAGCCCACATCGCCGCAGATCAGACGGTCCATGGGCACCGTCTTCTCCATGTCCGACTTGACCTCGTCGATGGTGGTCAGCTGGTCGGCGGTCTCGACGTAGTGGAAGGCGTCCTCGAGTTCCCGCTGCCACGGAGTGTCCGGCCCATAGGCGTGTCCGACCGTTGCCTGCCTCGCCGAATAGAGGCGGATGAGCTCTCCGGCGATCTCCTTGACGGCCTTGCGCGCCTTGGCCTTCGTCGTCTGCCAATCCGCGCCGCCCATCTTGTTGAGGCTCGGGCTCTCCCCGCCGACATACCGGGTGACCTGGTCGAGCGCATCGCTGGGAACATAGAGCCGGTCCCCGGGCTGGCCCCGTTTGGCCGGGGCATATTCGATGATGAGGTATTCGCGGGTGTGCTTGTTCGCGCCCCTTCCCGTCGTCCGCTGCGTCATCTCGACGAATCGACCGACGCCGTGCTGGTCGTGGACGACGTAGTCGCCCGGTGCCAGGTTGAGCGGGTCGACCTGGTTGCGCCTGCGACGGGTGGGCAGACGGCGCATGTCCCGCGTCGAGGTGGCCGCAGCCCGCCCGAGGACATCGGCCTCGGTGAGAACGGCGAGCTTGAGATCGTCGAAGACGAAGCCGCCGAAGGACGCCGCCGTGGTCACGGTCACGAGGGCTTCGGGCAGATCTGTGGGGTCGTCGACGAAGCTCGCGGGCACACCGGCCTCGGAGAACACCTCGACCATCCGCCTGCCCGGGCCCGGTCCCTCGGTGAGGACGAGGATGCGCCATCTGTCGTGGATGAGTCCCTTGACGTCGGCCAGGATCGCTTCGACGTCTCCGGCATATCCCTTGGGGATGCGAGCCGGCACGGCGAAGATGTTCTCTTCGGGACCGGCCAGTTCCTCATCGGCGGCGAAACCGCCGATCTCCCACCACGCCAGGCCGATGAGGCGAGCGCCCTCCTCCATCTCGGCCACTGTGCGGAAGCTCGCGGCGGAGAGGTCGATCGGTGACTCTCCCCCGGCCGCGGCTCCGGTCCAGGCGGCTTCGAGGAATTCGTTAGTCGTCTCCACGAGGTCCGCGGCCCGAGCCTCGACGCGCTCGGGCTCGGTGATGATGATCTTCGACTCCGCCGGCAGCAGCGCGATGATCGGCTCCATCCCGTCGGCGAGGACGGCGGAGAGGGATTCCATGCCTTCGACGGCGACTCCGCCGGCGATCTTCTCGAGCATATCGGCCGCACCGGGCACGGTCTCGGCGAGTTCGGCCGCCCGGGCCCGCACCGAGTCGGTCAGGAGCAGCTCTCGGCACGGGGGTGCCGAGAGCCGCAGAGGATCCGCGTCGTCGTCTGCGGGAACGGAGCGCTGATCGCTGACAGAGAATTCGCGGATCTCGTCGACCTCGTCGCCGAAGAACTCCACACGCAGCGCCCGCTCCGAGGTGGCTGGGAAGATATCGACGATGCCGCCGCGCACGGCGAACTCGCCTCGCCGAGAGACCATGTCCACCCGCGAATAGGCGAGTTCGGTGAGTCGTTCCGACAGCTCGTCGATCTCGCATTCGTCACCGACCGCCAGTTCCACCGGAGCGATGTCGCCGAGGCCCTTCGCCAGGGGCTGGAGGAAGGCCCGCACGGGAGCGATGATGAAGGTCAGTTCCCTGTCGGTGCGAGGGTGCGTGAGGCGACGCAGCACCTCGAGCCGTTGGCCGACGGTGTCCGACCGCGGCGACAGCTTCTCGTGCGGCAGAGTCTCCCAGCTGGGGAAGATCGCAATCGACGCGGCGGGCACCCAGTCGGCCAGCGCCTGGGCGAGATCCTCGGCCTCACGTGTGGTGGCGGTGACGATGAGCTGCGGCGCCGAGGCCGCGGCATCCGCTGCTCGAACCCTTCCCTCACCCTCGTCCTGACCCGATGACGCGGCTGCAGCGGCGGTGACGGTCCGGCGCAGGATCGAGGGCCACAGTCCCTTGATCGCATCGATCGTCCCACCGCTCGTGCTCGGGTCGTTGAAGGCTTCGACGAGTCCGGTGATGGTGGGATTCTGGCGTGTGAGATCGAGTCCGTTGAGCACCCGAACATTCTAGGCCACGCACCTGACACCCACGTCCGCCCCCGCCGCGGTGGGAGATCGAGCGGAAGCGACGGAAACGTGTGAGGATGAGTGCATGGCCATGATGAGAACCGTCCTGGCAGGACTGGCCGCCACGGCGCTCCTGCTCACAGGCTGCACCGGCGATGCCGATGACGACGTCGAGGTCGCCGAACGCTGGGACTTCCACACCCGCCCTGATCTCGCACCGCCGAAGGTCGACATCGACTCCGGCGCCTTCCCCGACGACAACGGTGATCTCAAGACCTTCCTGGCTCCGAAGGGACAGACGAAGACCGACGACAAGTCCTGGGTCGGCGGGCTCATCCTCGATGCGGCCGGCGACCCCGTCTGGGTGCGCGAGAATTCGGGCACCCTGTGGGATCTGCGCGTCCAGGAGTATCAGGACCAGCCCGTGCTCACCTGGTGGGAAGGCCTGGCCGAGACCCCTCACACCGCCGGAGAGGTCGTCGTCCTCAACTCCTCCTACGAGGAGATCGCACGGGTGGGCATGGGCGGCGAGCTGGCCAAGGACACCTCGGATCTGCACGAGACGACGATCACAGATGACGACACCATGTTCCTGCTCTCCTATGTCAAGACGCAGGCCGACCTCAGCGAGATCGGCGGAGACGCCGACGGCTGGGTCTGGGAGGGCGTGGCCCAGGAGGTCGACATCGCCACCGGCGAACCACTCGTCGAATGGCGTTCTCTCGACGACGTTCCGGTGGAGCAGACCGAGGCCGAGCTCAAGGACGGCGAGGGCACGAAGGACGAGCCCTTCGACTACATCCACCTCAACTCGGTCAGCGAGGACGATGACGGCTCAGCACTGCTCATCTCGGCCCGCAATACGCATGCCGTCTACCAGCTCGACCGGAAGACGGCGGAGCTGAACTGGGTCCTCGGAGGCAAGGCCTCGGACTTCGAGATGGGTCAGGATGCGACCTTCGCGTGGCAGCACGACGCCCAGCGTCAAGCCGACGGCACACTGACACTGTTCGACAACCATGCCGCCCCGCGGCTGGGAGATACCCGCGGTCTGCGTCTCGACGTCGACGAGAAGCACAGACGCGCCGAGGTGGTCACCGAGTATCCTGCGCCCGACGATCGGTCCTCGGGCAGTCAGGGCAATCTGCAGGAGCTCGACAACGGCAACGTCGTGATCGGCTGGGGTTCGCAGCCCTACGTCTCGGAGTTTTCCGAGGACGGGAAGCTGCTCACCGATCTGACCTTCACCGGCGGCTCGAATTACCGCGCCTACCGCTTCGACTGGCATGCCCAGCCGTCCGCACCGCCGACAGCGTCGAAGTCCGAGCCCCGAGCCGGGGTCACCCGCATCCACATGAGCTGGAACGGCGCCACTGAAGTCGCCTCCTGGAGGATCCTCAGCGGCGACGGCGAGGACCAGCTCGTTGAGAACGCCGAGGTCGAGCGCACAGGGTTCGAGACCGCCGCCGACATCACTCCGCACGGGTCGACGATCGTGGTGGAGGCGCTCGATGCCGACGGCAAGTCACTCGGCTCGACGCGGGTGGGCACTCGGAACGGCTGAGACCGCGGGCGAGGACCGGCCGAGACCGCGGCCGCGGAGCGGATGCGACCGCCGACGGCTGGGCTGAGAACATTTCGGACGGATAACGGGACTAACGGTACGGTCACGTTTATACGACAACCCCGATTTTTCGGGGTTCTCCAATCTTCATCGCACACAATTGGAGCATGAGTTCCAACCACTCCCCCCGTTTCTCCGCAGAGGAAGCCCGAATCCTCTTCGGCTCCGATTCCTCCGACGGCGGCTCTCCCCGGTCCGGCCGCGCCTCGCACCCACCCGTGGCGCACCTCAACACCAGCGTCGACCGCAGCCACCACCTGTCGCGGTTCGTCCCGGTGCTCGTGCTGTTGGCCGTCATGTGGGCGCTCGAGATCGTCGACACCGTCCTCCCGCTCGGTCTCGACGCCTTCAGCCTGCAGTCATGGAACCTGCTCTCCCTCTACGGCCTCGTCACCTCGCCTCTGCTCCATTCCGGATTCGGCCATCTCGTGGCCAACACATTCCCGTTCCTCGTCCTCGGCATCGTCATCGCCTTCGAGGGGTCGCGACGGTTCTGGCAGGTCACGGGCATCACCGCGCTCAGCTCCGGTCTCGGAGCGTGGCTGACGACCCTGCCGGGCCAGCACATCGTCGGCGCCTCGGGCATCGTCTTCGGATTCTTCGGCTATCTGGCCGTGCGGACCTGGTTCACCGACGATGTTCTGCGCAAGATCGTCTACTTCGCGATCGGCTTCTTCATCTTCGTCACCTACGGCGCCTCCATGGTCTTCGGCATGCTGCCGCAGGCCAATGACATCTCCTGGCAGGGGCATCTCTTCGGTTTCGCCGGCGGCATCTTCGCCGCCTGGCTCCTCCACCGCAGGCGGCAGAAGCCGGCCGGCAGGAAGTGAGTCCCTCCGCTCGACTGCGACGGTCAGACCGTCAGCGTGAGTGGAACTTCTGCTGCACTGCTTCCAGACCGTCATTGATGAGGATCTCGACGGCGTCGGCGAGATCGGAGACGAAGATCGGCAGCGTCGTCCGCTCCTCCTTGGAGAACGGTCGGAGCACGTAATCGGCGGTGTCCTGTCGCCCCGAAGGACGTCCGACTCCCGCTCGCACGCGCAGGTAGTTCTTCGTCCCCAGCACCGAGGTCATCGAGCGCAGACCGTTGTGCCCGCCCTCTCCCCCGCCGAGTTTGGCCTTGATGGCGTCGAAGGGGATGTCCACATCGTCGTGGACGGCGATGATCCGCTCGGTGGCGATGCCGTAGAAGTCGGCCAGCTGTCGCACTGGGCCGCCCGAGTCGTTCATGTAGCTGGTCGAGGTTCCCACGATCACACGCGGACCGGGCAGTCCAGGTGTGCTGCCCGTGGGCAGTCGGCCCGTCCCGACGTTCGACCGCAGCTTCGTCCGCGTCAGCGAGGTCCCGATCCGCGAGGCGAGCTCGGCGATGACCATCTGTCCGATGTTGTGACGGGTCGCTTCGTATTTCGGGCCGGGATTGCCCAGCCCGAAGACCAACCACGCCTCATTCGTCATTGCCGTCCTCCGCTCATCTGTGTCCGCTGCCCGGGTCGGAACCGGTGGTTTCCGGGAAGCCCCCGGCGGATACGGATTCGGTGGGCCGCCCGATCGACGACCCACCGAAATCCGTATTCAGTCTGCACTCACCACAGCATCGAGGTGCTGTGCCGAGAGGGGGTCACTCCTCTTCGGAGCCCGCTTCCGCATCCGACTTCTCGTCGGCGGCCGCTGCCTCGGCCGGGGCGTCGGCAGCCTCTTCCTCGGCGTCCGACTCGACATCCATCTCGATCTCCTCGGAGACGTTGACGATGAGCAGCTCCTCGTCGGCGACGAGCTCGACGCCGTCGGGCAGCTCGACCTGGCCTGCGAGCACGTGCTCACCGGCGGGACGTCCCTCGATGGTGACCTCGATGAGTTCGGGCAGCTTGGTCGCATCGGCCTTGACGGCGATGGTCGACTCCTCCTGCGAGACCATGGTGCCGGGTGCGGCCTCACCGACGACGTGAACGGGCACGTCGACCTCGATCTTCTCACCGCGCTTGACGATGATGAGATCGAGGTGCTCGATCTCGCGGCGCACCGGCTCGATCTGCACGTCACGGGCGATGGCCAGAACGTTCTTGGCACCATCGGTGCTTTCGATCTCGAGCAGGGCGTTGGCGTGCTTGAGCGCCATCATGGTGGCATGGCCCTCGAGCGAAACGTGCACGGGGTCTCCGCCGTGACCGTAGATGACTGCGGGAATGCGGCCGGAACGGCGGATGCGGCGCGCTGCGCCCTTGCCGAACTCGCTGCGAGCTTCGGCCAGAAGTTTGAAGTCAGCCATTTTCTCTCCTTCGTGGTGAACTTACCTTCGAGCACCACGGCGAAACAGCCTGGATCCGCTCCGAACCGTCGACCGTCGAATCCGATCGGTTCGCGCAGTTCGTGGGACGTCGGCCGCGTCGATCACGGAGACCGGGGGTCTCCCTCGCCGAGGCAACCAGGCTATTCTACGGCACCGTCCGGGGCGGCACCAAGTCGGTCGCCGACGGCAGCGGCGCAGGTGTCGATGCCGGTCTCCGTCAGCAGGATGTCGTAGTGGTTCGTTCCCTGCACGTCGTTGGTCCTCAGACGCGGCCACTGCCGCGCGTAGTCGGACACGAGCTCGGGCGGGTAGAGCCCCGGCTCCGAGGCGACGAGATCGCGTTCGGCGTAGAGGAATACGACCTCGGACTGCGACTCCTCGTCTCCCATGATCGTCTGCAACGCCTCCCGGTAGTCAGTTCCGGTGTACATATCGGCGGAGTCGGCCTGCATCGCCTCGATCGAGGTCGAGGGTTGGAAGGAATGATCGTCCTTGGCCGCCAGGTCGTAGACGAAGCTCTCTGTGGCCACGGTGTCGAGACCGTCGACGAAGGCGGGGTGAGCGGCGAAGAACGCGAGGTACTCCTCAACGGTCGAGAAGCTCATCGACAGCCGCTCCGCGGCGGGCCCGAGCACGGCGGCGATGAGATCATCGGTGTCGAGGTCTTCGTCGTTGAGGTCATCGACGGGCTCTCCGCCGCCCGAGTGTCCCACGGGCAGGGGAAGGCCGCCGTCGATGAGCACGGGGCCGCGGAAGCATCGGACCGCCTCGGCGCCGGTGCGGCGGCTGAGTCCGGCCAGAGTCATCGCGACGAATCCGCCCATGGAGTGCCCGACGAGGGTCACGGGCCCGTCCTCAGCGAAGGCGTCGACGGCGGCGCGGACGTCCTCGGCGTGGGCGCGCATTCCGAACGGCCCGGGAAGGGTCCGGGAATCCGCCCGGCCGCGCAGGTCGGGGCCGATGACGCGGACTCCGGGCAGAGCGGAGACGAGTCCGGCGAAGAAGAGATGGTTCGAGGTGATGCCGTGGATGACGCATACCGTCGGTACGTGTCCGGGCCCGGAGGCCACGGGTTCCCAGACGCCCACGGACAGCTGCCCGCCTTCCACGTCCACCCGGTACCGGTTGTAATCGTGAGACGACATCGTCGCGGATCCCTTCGCTTAGGTGTTGCCTCCAGTGTAGAACGACCCCGAAGACGACGGGACCCCGAGCCGATCATCGACTCGGGGTCCCGTGGCCCATCGGCGCAGTCCACTGCCCGGAGAGGAGCGTCTCCGCCTCAGACCTCGAACAGGCTGGTGACCGATCCGTCCTCGAAGACTTCGTGCACGGCACGGGCGATGAGCGGAGCGATCGAGAGCACGGTGAGCTTGTCGAACACCTTGTCCTCGCTCAGCGGCAGCGTGTTGGTGACGATGACCTCTTCGGCCACGGAGTTCGACAGGCGTTCGACGGCGGGCCCGGAGAACACTGCGTGAGTGGACACGACGATGACGCCCTTCGCGCCGGCGGCCATGCAGGCGTCGGCGGCCTGGACGATGGTGCCGCCGGTGTCGATCATGTCGTCGACGAGGACGCAGGTGCGCCCCTCGACCTCACCGACGACGCGGTTGGCCTTGGTCTCGTTCGGACGTGTGATGTCGCGGGTCTTGTGGATGAAGGCCAGTGGCACCCCACCCAGCGAGTTCGACCAGTTCTCGGCGACTTTGATGCGACCGGCGTCGGGAGAGACCACGGCGAGCTCGCCGGGATACTTGTCCTTGACGTAGCCGGCGAGGATCGGCATCGCGATGAGGTGGTCGACCGGACCGTCGAAGTATCCCTGGATCTGCGCGGTGTGCAGGTCGACGGTGATGATGCGGTCGGCGCCGGCCGTCTTGTACAGATCGGCCACGAGACGGGCGGAGATGGGTTCGCGTCCGCGGTGCTTCTTGTCCTGGCGCGCGTACGGGAAGAAGGGGGCGATGACGGTGATCCGCTTGGCCGAGGCGCGCTTGAGGGCGTCGACCATGATCAGCTGCTCCATCAGCCATTCGTTGATGGGCGCACAGTGCGACTGGAGGACGAAGACGTCACTGCCGCGGACCGACTCGGAGTACCGGACATAGATCTCTCCGTTGGCGAAGTTGTAGATGTCGGTGGGGAGGAGTTCGGTCCCCAGATTCTCCGCGACTTGTTCGGCGAGTTCGGGATTCGCCCGACCGCTGACCAGGACGAGCTTCTTATCGCCCGCCGTCGTTATCTCATTCACTAATCCGTTCCCCTTCGGATGCGTTTTCGGCCGCCTGCGCCGCAAGCGTGCCGGGACGGTTTGTCTGGACCCAGCCCTCCAGGTTGCGCTGCGGAGCCACGGAGATGGCCAGCGCTCCTGCAGGGACATCCTTGCGCACGGTCGTGCTCGCACCCGAATAGGCGCCATCGCCCACGGTGACAGGGGCGACATACATGTTGTCCGAGCCCATGCGTGCATGCTTGCCGACGACGGTGCGGTGCTTGTTGACCCCATCGTAGTTGACGAACACCGAAGCGGCTCCGATGTTCGTGCCCTCGCCGATCTCGGCGTCGCCGACGTAGGACAGGTGGGGAACCTTGGCGCCGGCGCCGATGTCCGCGTTCTTCGTCTCGACGAAGGTGCCGATCTTGCCGGATTCGCCGAGGCGGGTGCCCGGACGCAGATAGGCGAAGGGGCCGACATCCGCTCCGGCGCCGATGACGGCGAGTTCGCCATGGGTGCGCACCACGTGCGCCCCGGCCCCCACCTCGGTGTCCTTGAGCGTGGTGGAGGGGCCGACGACGGCGCCGGTGGCGATGTCGGTGGCGCCGAGCAGCTGGGTGTCGGGCAGGATCGTCACGTCCTCGGCGATGGAGACATCGACATCGATCCAGGTGGTGTCAGGATCGATGATGGAGACTCCGGCTCGCATGAATTTCTCGCACTGGCGGCGATTGAGCTCCTTGCCCAGGTTCGCCAGCTGCACCCTGTCATTGGCGCCTTCGACCTGCCACAGATCATCGGTGGCGCTGGCGGCCACGGGCAGGCCGGCCTCACGGGAGAATCCGATGACGTCGGTGAGGTACTTCTCGCCCTGCACATTGTCGGTCGTCAGGGATGCCAGCCCCTTCTTGAGGGCGTCGGCGTCGAAGGCGTAGATTCCGGAGTTGATCTCGCTGATGGCGCGTTCGTCCTCATTCGCGTCCTTCTGCTCGACGATGCGCAGCAGGGCTCCGGAGCCGTCGCGGACGATGCGGCCGTAGCCGGTCGGGTCATCGACCTCGGCGGAGAGGACGGTCACGGCGTTGGAGGAGGATTCGTGGACCTCGACGAGGCCGTCGATGGTCTCCGCGGTGAGCAGGGGCACATCACCGTAGGTGACGACGACCGTGCCGCTGATGTCCTCGGGCAGCCGGGTGAGCGCGCATTCGGCGGCGCGACCGGTGCCGGGGATCTCGTCCTGATCGGCGATGAGCAGCGAACGCTCCGCGGCCAGAGGCAGGGAGTCGAGGTGAGAGACGAGCCGCTCGCGCTCATGCCTGACGACGACGACCAGATGCTCGGGAGCGGTGCCGGCCGCAGCCGAGACGGCATGATGGAGCAGGGAACGACCACCGAGGGGATGCATGACCTTGGGAAGAGAAGACTTCATTCGGGTGCCTTGGCCCGCGGCGAGGACGATGACGGCGGTCGGACGAGTCTGCGGCATAGTTGAATCCTTCGCATGTCGGATCGGGCCAGCTCCGCCCATAGGATTCGAACCTATACTGCACGGCTCCAAAGGCCGGCGTGCTGCCATTACACCAGGGCGGAACAGCGTGCACCAGTAGAGGGGCCCGCGCTCACGAGACACCATCATGCCACTACGATTAATTCTATGGAAATTCTACGCGAGATTCTTCTGACCCTGCATCTGGTCGGAATGGCGATCATTGTCGGCGGCTATTTCACCGTCATCCGCTCCCCCAAAGTCATGCCCGGGATGCTGCACGGCTCCTATCTGCAGCTGATCACCGGCCTGCTGCTCATGGGGCTGGCCGAGATGGGCGATGGCGACGTCAACCATATGAAGCTCGGCATCAAGCTTGTCGTGGCGATCCTCGTCACTGTCTTCGCCTTCATCGGCAACAGGAAGCAGAAGGCCTTCGCTGCAGGCGGCACCCCCTCCGAAGGTGCTGCGGCGACGGCGGTGAAGAACCCCTCGGCGACGATGGCGCATCTGACGTTCGCCTTCGCGATCATCAACGTTCTCGTCGCCGTCTTCGTCCACTGATCGCTTCGAACCACCTGACGGCGGCCCTGACACCTCGCGAGGTGTCAGGGCCGCCGTCAGGTGTCTGTGAGGGGAATCGTCCCGTGTCCGACCCGGGCGGTATCGTTGGGGACGACATGACTGCTGCAGCCGAACACACCGACCATGCCGCCGGCGCCGACCCCCGAGCGGCCGAACTCCTGACCGGACTCAACCCGCGACAGCGCGAAGCCGTGATCTACACCGGTTCCCCGCTGCTCATCGTCGCCGGTGCCGGTTCGGGCAAGACCTCTGTGCTCACTCGTCGCATCGCCTACGCTCTGGCCACAGGACGCGCCCACCCGGGCGAGGTGCTGGCGATCACCTTCACGAACAAGGCCGCCAAGGAGATGGCCGAACGCGTGTCCTCCATCGTCGGGCCGGCCTCCCGCGCCATGTGGGTCTCGACGTTCCACTCCGCATGCGTGCGGATTCTGCGTCGCGAGGCGAAGGTCCTGGGCAGAAGCACGAACTTCACCATCTACGATGCACAGGACGCTCAGCGTCTCGTCGCACAGATCCTCAAGGAACTGGGCCTCGACTCGAAGAAGTACGCTCCACGGGCCGTTCTGCACCGGATCTCGAACCTCAAGAACGAGCTGCAGACCCCGGACGACTTCGTCCCCCGCCCGAACAACCCCGCCGACGAGGTGCTCGCGGACGTCTTCAAGCGCTATACCTCCCGGCTGCTTCTGGCCAATGCCTTCGATTTCGACGACCTCATCGCCGAAACCGTCCACCTCTTCGGCGCCTTCCCGGAGGTCGCCGCCTCCTATCGTCGGCGCTTCCGCCATATCCTCGTCGACGAATACCAGGACACGAACCCGGCCCAGTACGCGCTCATCAGGGCTCTGGCCGGAGACGGTGCCGGCGGTGCGACGGGTGCCGAACTCACCGTCGTCGGCGATGCCGATCAGTCGATCTACGCCTTCCGCGGCGCCACGGTGCGCAACATCGTCGAGTTCGAGAAGGACTTCCCGAACGCCGAGACCATTCTCCTCGAGCAGAACTACCGCTCGACGCAGAACATCCTCGACGCGGCGAATGCCGTGATCGCCCACAACGAGGACCGCAGGGAGAAGAAGCTGTGGACCTCGGAGGGCACGGGCGAGCAGATCGTCGGCTGGGTGGCCGAGAACGAACAGGGCGAGGCCCGGTTCATCGTCGACCGCATCGATGACCTCATCGACGAGGAGAGCTACACCTACGGCGACTTCGCCGTCTTCTATCGCACGAATGCTCAGTCGCGAGCCATCGAGGACGCCCTCGTGCGCTCGGGCATTCCGTACAAGGTCGTCGGAGGCACGCGCTTCTACGAACGCAAGGAGATCAAGGACGCTCTGGCCTATCTGCGGGTGATCGCGAATCCCGATGACGACGTCAACCTGCGGCGCATCCTCAATGTCCCCAAACGCTCCATCGGCGATCGCACCGAAGGTCTCATCGCGGACTTCGCCGACCGGGAGGGCATCAGCTTCTGTACGGCTCTGGGAC
Source organism: Brevibacterium renqingii (assembly GCF_017808105.1). Taxonomy (GTDB): domain Bacteria; phylum Actinomycetota; class Actinomycetes; order Actinomycetales; family Brevibacteriaceae; genus Brevibacterium; species Brevibacterium renqingii. Next base: position 33,186 of record NZ_JADBHF010000018.1, read on the forward strand.
GCCTCGAGGAGATCCCGAACCTGAGCTCACGGGCCGTGACCTCGGTGCAGAGGTTCTACGACCTCATGCAGGACCTCCGCTCGACAGCCGAGTCGTCTCCGCTGTCGCGAGTCATCGAAGCGATCCTCGAACAGTCCGGCTACCTCGAATCGCTGCAGAAGAGCACCGACCCGCAGGACGAGTCCCGAGTGGACAATCTCGCCGAGCTCGTCGCTGTGGCGGAGGACTTCGTCGCCACCCGGCAGGCCGCCGTCGTCTCCGACGCCGATGCGCTCGAGAGTGCGAGCGACGATACCGAGACGGTCGCCGACTCGGGCGCCGCGGGCAGCGAGGACGCTTCCGCTGCCGCAGCTGCGGAGGCGGGCTCCGCGCCCGGCGTGGGCCCTGCGGCCATCGATCAGTTCCTCGAGCAGGTGGCTCTGGCCTCGGACACCGACCAGATCCCCGACGCCGAACTGGGTCAGGTCACGCTCATGACTCTGCACACGGCCAAGGGGCTGGAGTTCCCCGTCGTCTTCCTCACCGGCCTCGAGGACGGCGGGTTCCCCCATTCCCGGTCGTTCGAGAATCCGCAGGAGCTCTCCGAGGAGCGGCGTCTGGCCTATGTCGGCCTCACGCGTGCCCGACAGCGTCTGCTCGTCAGCCGGGCCGAGACCCGCAGCATGTGGGGTCAGCCGCAGTACAATCCTCCGAGCCGGTTCCTCTCCGAGATCCCGGAGAACCTCATCACGTGGGAGAACACGGGCAGCTTCTCCGGCGGTTTCCCCGGTGGGCTCTCCGGCGGATACGGTTCGGGCGGTTACGGCTCCAGCGGCTATTCGACGGGCTATTCCGGATCCTCACGCGGTTTCGGATCCTCTCATTCCTCGGGCAGTTCCTCCCGATCGCGTGCGAGCGCCGGCTCCTCTGCGCCGGTGGCCGGATTCCCCAATCGGATCCGGCCCAACCGCGAGGTGATCGCTGTCGAGGTCGGAGAGAAGGTCTCGCACGAGTCCTTCGGCCTCGGCACCGTCACCGAGGTCAACGGGGTCGGGGACAAGACGGTCGCGGTCGTCGACTTCGGTTCGGCCGGTTCCAAGCGGCTGCTGCTGCGCTACGCTCCGATCGAGAAACTCGGCTGACCGACACGTCCGCCTGAACCCTGCGCGCCCGGGGCAGGGCAGACGAAGAAGGCGCCGAGGTGAACGTGAGTTCTCCTCGGCGCCTGTTCCATGCCGGACGCGGCTATGGAGTGAAGATCATTCGTTGCCGAACTTGCCATCGGCTCCGTCGCGGCCCTTGTTGACCTGGTCCTCGAACTTTCCACCGGTGACATTGTTGGCGGCGTCAGCAGCCTTGTCCAGGCCCTGGTCGCTGATCTGCTCACCCTTGTCGCTATTCATGGCGTCCTTGGCTTTGTTCGTCAGATCGTCCAGTCCCATACTGTCTCCTTTCAACGGAAAAGGTTCGAAGCGAACCTCTTGACGTCTTTCACCCTGCCATCTATAGCGAGGTTGCGACACCGCACAGTCGCATTTCTCAGCGAATGCACATAAAGGCGGCCAAAGCAATCATCAGCTCAAGCCGCCTTGCGTCACCGGGACGGTGGGACCCGCCTTGCGTCACCGAGACGGTGGGACGAGGAACGCCAGGGCGACCAGCAGCACCGCGAACAGGAGACAGGTGGTGATGTCGACGGCCTTCGAGCGGTTGGTCCACACTTCGTTCCACGGCGGAGGCATCGCTCGGAACACGGCGAGGCCGGCCGGCACGGCAGCCAAGACGACGGCGCCGAGCCGGAAATCGACGAATGAGCATCCAGCCGCGGCAACGGCTCCCAGCAGGCATCCGAGCAGCACCCAATCGCGGCGCGTGGGGTGCGCATACCGGCGCTTCCAGTAGATCCATCGCTTGGCGATCGGGCCTCTCCCCCGCCGTGCGTGGCGGGGGTGAGGTCGCTTCATCTCAGTGGAAGAAATGGCGGCTCCCGGTCAGATACATCGTGACGCCGGCCTCCTCTGCGGCCGCGATGACTTCCTCGTCGCGGATCGATCCGCCCGGCTGCACCACGGCGGTGACTCCGGCGTCGATGAGGATCTGGAGACCGTCGGGGAACGGGAAGAAGGCGTCGGATGCGGCGACGGAGCCGGCTGCGCGTTCGGCACCGGCACGCTCGACGGCCAGCCTCGCCGAATCGACCCGGTTGACCTGCCCCATACCCACGCCGACGGAGGCTTCGCCCTTGGCCAGCAGGATCGCATTGGACTTCACGGCTCGTCCGGCCTTCCAGGCGAACGCGAGATCGGCGAGGACCTCCGGCGTCGCGGCCTTGCCCGCAGCCAGCGTCCAGTTCTCCGGCCGGTCGCCCTCGGCTTGGAAGGCGTCGCGGTCCTGGACGAGGAAACCGCCGCTGATCGGCTTGACCTCCGAGGCAGGAACGTCGATCTCGCCGAGTTCGAGCAGACGCAGGTTCTTCTTCGTCGACAGGATCTCCAGGGCCTCGTCGCTGAACGACGGCGCCGCCAGGCATTCGGTGAAGATCGGTTTGATCGAACCGGCCAGCTCGGCATCGACCTCACGGTTCGTCGCGATCACTCCCCCGTAGGCCGAGACCGGATCGCACTCGTGAGCGGCCCTGTGCGCAGCGGCCGCGGTCTCACCGACGGCGATGCCGCACGGGTTCGCGTGTTTGATGATGGCCACGGCCGGCTGGTCGAAGTCGAAGGCCGCGCGGATCGCGGCATCGGTGTCGGTGTAGTTGTTGTATGACATCGCCTTGCCGCCCAGCTGTTCGGCCCCCGCGATGCCGCGAGTGCCGTCGGAGTAGATCGCGGCGGCCTGATGCGGGTTCTCCCCGTAGCGCAGGTCAGCGATCTTCTCACCGGTGACCCCGGCGAATGCCGCTTGGCTGTCCTCCGCGAGTTCGGAAGCGAACCACGAGGCGACCGCAGAGTCGTAGGCGGCCGTGTGTGCGAAGGCCCGGGCGGCGAAGGAGCGCCTGGCCGCGAGATCGAATCCTTCTCCTTCTGCGGCTTCGAGCACGGCCGGGTAGTCGGCCGGATCGGTCACGACCGAGACCGTGGGATGGTTCTTCGCGGCCGCACGCACCATCGATGGTCCGCCGATGTCGATCTGTTCGATGCACTCATCGAACCCGGCGCCGCTGGCCACCGTGTCCGTGAAGGGATAGAGGTTGACGATGACGAGGTCGAAGGGTTCGATCTCGAGTTCGGCGAGCTGGTCCCGGTGCTCGGGTTTGCGGGAATCGGCGAGGATGCCGGCGTGCACGCGCGGGTGCAGAGTCTTGACCCGACCTTCGAGGCATTCGGGGAACCCGGTCAGCTCTTCGACCTTCGTCACATCCGCTCCCGCCTCGGCGATCTTCGCAGCCGTCGATCCGGTCGACACGATCTGGACTCCGGCGGCATGGAGTCCGCGAGCCAGGTCCTCCAGGCCGGTCTTGTCGTAGACGCTGATCAGCGCTCTCTTGATCGCGCGGGTTCCTGTCACAGATCCTCCTCGAGGTTCGGTTGCCGGTCGTCTCTTCTCACGGCGGGGTTCAGTTTGCGGCCGTCGCCGAGGCGGCATATCCGCGGACATGTCGGCCCTCGATGACGAGATCAGTGTGAGCGAGGTGTGCCAGCAGGCGCACGAGCTCGTCCCGCTCACGGGTCTTGATGCGTTCGTGGACGGTCTCTTCGGTGTCGTCATCTCCGATGGGCACGACGTATTGGGTGATGATCGGGCCGGTGTCGACCCCGGTGTCGACGAGGTGGATGGTGCCGCCGGTCAGCTTCACCCCGTGGGCGAGCGCATCGCGGACCCCGTGCGCGCCGGGGAATGCCGGCAGAAGCGCCGGGTGCGTGTTGATGATCCGGTGTGAGAACTCCGCGACGAAACTCGGGCCGAGGATGCGCATGAATCCTGCCGACACCACCCAGTCAGGGTCGAGCTGAGCGACGGTGTCCCTGAGCTGCTCATTCCATGCGTCACGGTCGGCGAAGTCCTTGGGGCGGACGACGAAGGTCGGAATGTCGTGCCTGCGGGCCCGGCCGAGAACTCCGGCGGTGGACGTATCCGAACCGACGGCCAGGATCTCGACTCCGCGGGTGCCGGCGGCGAATGCGTCGATGACCGCCTGCGTGAGGGTACCGGAGCCTGAAGCCAGAAGAACGATGCGCACCCGTCCAGTCTAACGTCTGCCGTTGACAGTCGTTCTCCTGCGGCCGGACCGCGGATTCAGTCCGTCGAAGCATTTGCCGGTCGACTGTGAGAAACTGGCACGGTGACGTCACCAAACAGCACCGAAGAGAAGAAGGCGCCGACTCCCGAGGAGGAGAGACAGGCCGCTCCGGCACGACACGGACTCGTCCTGATCCTGCTGATCCTCGCATCGGTGCTGACATTCACGTATCAGCTGCCGTTCAAACTCGCCGCCATCGGCTTCGCGATCGCTGCGGTCGTCTGGTCGGTGAAGTACATCGTCGCCGTGGTGAGGACGAAGCAGCGAAGGAACATGTCCTTGGGCATCCTCGGCGGTCTGCTCAGCCTCTACCTCATCTTCTCGACGATGTCCTCGGTCATCCTCTGGCCGGTGCAGTCGAAGTACGAGGAGTGCCTGCGCGATGCGATCACTCAGCAGGCTCAGCTGTCGTGCACGAGCGACTACCAGACGGGCCTGGGCGACTGGTTCAAGCAGATCACCGGCCAGGACCTCGACCTGCCGGGCACTCAGTGAGTTCGCACCTGCCAGGCACGCCCGCCGGCAGCTGAACCGTCACCGGGGCTCGTCCTCACCGAAACGGGCACTGTCGTCGCCGTATCCTTCGGCATCCTCTCCGAAGAATACGGAATCGTCGTCCTGCGGCTCGGCCTGCAGCGCGGAGAGTCTGATCAGCAGCAGCCCGATCGCCATTCCCACACCGATCCAGGCCGTGACGGCCACGGCCGAAGTCAGGGGCGAGGGCCCGAAGTCGGACAGCCCCAACGGTCCCAGCGCGCCGCTCGAGAAGAGCGCGAGGACCTCGAAGCAGACGAAGACGAGCACCGCAGCGACGCCGATCCCCGTCCACGCACCCTCGCGCACCTCAGCGGCGCGGGCTCGTCCGAGAATGGTCGACAGCAGACCCAGAAGGATGAGAAGCGCCGGCGCGGCCACGGTCCACGCCGGGTAGTCCCCGGTGAGCAGCTGCAGCACGGGAACATCGGGCAGCGGCGAGGTGGTCGAGTGGAATGCCGAACTCGATGCCGATCCTCCGAGTCCGACGCCGGTGCCCGCGCTCCATGACAGCACCGAGTAGAGAATTCCCGGGGCGAACAGCAACTGGACGATGAGCAGACCGACGCCGGCGGCGACCGGTGAGCTGTAGACCTGCAGGGACTCGGCGACATCATGCCGGCGGAGGACGAGGCCGGCCGCGAGCACGATCAGCGACGCGGCCAGAGCGCCCCACAGCAGGCGACGGACCAGCCTGGTGCCGATATCCCAGATCTCGTCGTCGATCACGCGCAGTCCCGGGATGTCACCGATGCCGCGGGCCCGGAAGAAGCCGAAGGCCACGGCGGAGACGAGGAAGAGGAAGAGACGGCCGAAGCCCAGAGGAGTCACTGTGGCCTCCCCGACCAAGACAGCGAGAGCGAGCAGCGGACCGGCGTACGCGAGGACGAACGTGGCCAAGGCGGCCGCTGCCGCCTTCCACCAATCGCCCGGGACGTCCTCGCCGTCGTCCGCTCCCCCGGCTGCGCAGCCTGCGATCAGTCGCCGAACGGCAGCGGCCACGAGGAACCACAGGCCGAGAGTGACCAGGCTCGGCGCCAGGGAGAAGTCGAAGCCGAGAGTCGAGACACTGAGACCCGAGACCGCCGCCCACAGCGCGAATGCCCACTCCGGAATCACCGAATAGGGCAGCTGTGAGCCGAGTCCGACGATCCAGAAGACCGTCGCCGCGACGAAGGCGACCGGTACGACGATGAGGTCGATCTTCACGACTTCGAGGAATGCTGCGAAGACCGTGCGACGAAGGAACTGGGGGTGAGGAGAAGTGTGCATCATCCCCATTTTCGCTGACTTCGGGGCCGCTTCTCGGTATTGACGACGCGATTCCCTGCGCAGGTAAGGCGATTCTCTGTTCCGGGACGTACAATTGCGCCAGGACAGGCTTGTACACACAAAGGATGAATCCAACGATGAGCAACGGGAACGATCACCCCCATTTCCCGCCACCACCCAGCGAGCCTCCGGAGACCGGCGGTGCCAAGCCTCATTCGGAGCACCCGACGGACGAGGGGCGCGAGCGCCCGACGCCTGCCGAGGAGACGAATTCATCGACGGCCCCGCAGGCCGAATCCCGCGAAGACTCGGACGCTCCTGAGATCCCGGGCTCGGCCTCATCCTCGGACGCCGAGGCGACACAGGCGTTGCCCGCGCCCGACTTCGACGATCCATCCGCGCAGCCGCAGACCTCCGAAAGCTCATCCGTGCCCGACGACGAGGCGCCCCCGCTGGGGACCTCGGCCGACCAGCCGAGCGCCGGCGAAGGACGGACGCCTCCTCCGGCCCCTCAGTTCGGCGGTTCCGCCGAGAGTGCGCCGCCCCGTCCCACTGTGGCTCCGGCACCGAGCAGCCACTCCCAGAGCAATCAGCACCAGGGCGGTCAGTACCAGAACGGCCCGTATCCGGGCGGCCCGTATCCGGGTGGCCCCGCCTACCCCGGGGCGCAGAATCAGGCAGGTCAGTTCCAGACCGGCTCGGGGCCGAATCACAACCGGACGGGTTCGGGTCCCGGGCAGTCCCAGGCGATTCCCCAGCCTGCGCCGGCCCCCGGCTTCGCCGGCTCTCAGGCCGCTGCTTCCCGTGCGGATTCGCGTCCACAGAAGAAGAGCAGACTTCCGCTCTTCATCACTCTCGGCGCCGTGGGTCTCGTCATCGTCCTCGTCCTCGTCGGCTTCCTCGTCATCGGCAGCGTCAACAAGAACAACTACGGCCCGGACAAGGTGGCCGAGGACTACGTCGCCGCCCTGAACAAGGGAGACTTCGCCGCCGCGGAGAAGATCGCACCCTCACCACGCCCGGAGGGCACGAACGTCGATCTGCTGTCGAAGGAATTCACCGAACCCTCGTCGGCGAAGATCGAGAAGGCCAAGGTCGAGTCCTCCAAGGTCGACGGGGACAAAGGCACCGTAGTCGTGTCCTACGAACTCGACGGCAGCCCGTACAACGTGGAACTGTCTGCCAAGAAGGACGGCAAGCAGGATCTGTTCTTCGACAAATGGACGCTGACCGGTCCCGAACTCAACGTCGTCTCCCTCGACATCCCCGCCGCGGACGGCCTCACCGTCAACGGCGAGGACTACAAGGCGAAGTCCGGCACCACCTCGTTCGCCGTCTACCCCGGCAACTACGAGTTCAAGATCCCCTCGAGCAAGTGGGTCTCAGAGGCATCCGACACTGCCGGAGTGAACTTCCCCAAGGCCTTCGCCCCGGGCGGAAAGCCGAACGAGGGGCAGGTCGCCCCCACCACCCTCAACCTCGATCTGGCGCCGACGAAGGCGTTCGAGAAGGAAGTTCAGAAGCAGGTCGAGGCCGAACTCGAGAAATGCTTCGACAACAAGAGCATCGAGCCCAAGTGCAAGTTCATCAAGTTCGATCCTACCGAGATCCCGGTCGGCGGTTCGGACAAGAAGCTCGATGATCTGGCGAAGAAGAACACTGCGAAGTGGGACATGAAGGAGATGCCCAAGGTGAAGGCCAGCTTCGGCGCGGGCGACACGAACACCGGTTCGTTCTTCACCGAGAAGCCCGGAAAGTTCAACTTCACGGTCGACGGCAAGAAGGCCGGATCCTCGTACTTCTCGAACGGCAATTCGCTGTCGGTCTCCGGCAGCGTGAAGATCGACGGAGACAAGCTTTCGGTCGAGTTCTTCGACTTCTGACCGAGACGGGCCTTCTGCATCCCGATCTCTGCATCCGGTGCCCTCGGCGCCTCACCGAGCTCAGTTCACAGCTGCTCGCTCCGGCGGCTTCAGACCGGCCGAGGCTTCGAACCAGGCCCCGGCGGCCATGACGAATTCGTCGGCGAAGCGACGCCCCGAGATCTGTGCGCCGATGGTCCGGCCGTCGGCCATGAACCCGGCCAATACGGTCGCTGCCGGCTGTTCGGACATGTTGAAGGGCATAGTGAAGCCGATATGTCCCATCGGCTCGTGCACCTCTGGGTAGGGCATCGGCTGTTCGGCCGGGAACGCCGCATCCGGAGCGGTGGGAGAGATCATCAGGTCGAGATCGGCAGTGGCCGCGACCGTGCGCCGTCGGATCTCCTGGACGCTGTGGTAGCAGTTCATCAGCTGCACACCGCTGATATCGGCTCCGTCCTGGGCCCACTGCTGGATGTAAGGCAGGATGAGCGCCTGTTCCTCGACCGGCAGCGCCTTCAGGTCAGCCCACGAGCGCACGCGCCAGAACAGATCCATGTCGCGCAGCAGGCCGTCGTCGATGAACGGGTCGACCGCGACGATCTCGGCACCGGCCGCGGCGTAGCGGTCGGCCGCCTCGGCGATGGTGGCGCGGACCTGCCCGTCGACTCCCACCCCGCAGCCGGCGTCGAGCTGCAGCCCGATACGCAGCCCACGCGGGTCGAACGCGACGCCCGACTCACTCTCGGGATGGTGACGCACATCGTCGACCGCGAAGCGCGGCAGGCGGGAATAGTCCCGCTCGTCGGGAGCCGAGATGATGTCCATGGCAGCTTTGACATCGTTCATCTCCCGCGCGAGCGGGCCGGCGCACCGGCCGAGATAGGGGGCGTCGAGGGGGACTCTGCCGAAGCTGGGTTTGAGTCCGGCCAGCCCGAGCCATGTGCACGGCAGGCGGATCGAACCGCCGATATCCGAGCCGATGTGGATGGGGCCGTAACCGGCTGCGGCCGCCGCTCCGGCTCCGGCACTCGAACCGCCGGTTGTGAGTGCGGGGTCGAGCGGCGAGCGCGTCACTCCGTGCAGAGACGAGACGCCCGAGGACAGCATCCCCCAATCCGGCATCGTCGTGGAGCCGAGGATGACGGCTCCGGCCTCCTCCAGCCTCTGCGTGATCGGGGCGTCGTGTTCGGCAACGGGCACCTCGACCCACGCATGGCCGCTGGGAATGGGCACGCCTCGACGAGCGATGTTCTCTTTGATGGTCACCGGAACACCGTCGAGATCGCTCAGGGGCCTGCCTTCACGCCATCGCGCGGCGCTGGCCACGGCCGCCGCCCGGGACCGTTCGTCATCGCGGTGGCAGAGGGCGTTGATGACCGGTTCGCATTCGTCCATGCGGTCGACGACGGCGCCGTGGACCTCGATCGGGTCGAAGTCCCCGGCGGCGAATCCGGCCGCGAGCTCGGCTGCGGTGTGATCGGCGAGCGTGGTGGTGCTCACGTGCTGCCCTTTCTCTCGATGGTTCTGTGGCTCAGATGCCCGATTCGACTCGGCCGCCTGCGGCGAGCGCCTCGGCCAAGCTCGGGGTCGCCGCGATGAGGCGACGGGTGTACTCCTCCTGCGGGTTCGCATAGATGTCATCGGTGGCCCCGGATTCGACGATCGCCCCGTCCTTCATCACGATCACCTCAGAGCACAGGTGTTTGACGACTCCGAGGTCGTGGGAGACGAAGAGCAGAGTGAGCGCATACTCGTCGACGAGGTCGGTGAGCAGGTTGAGCACTTGAGCCCGCACCGAGACGTCGAGGGCGGAGACCGGCTCATCGGCGACGAGGATCTGCGGCCGGTTCACCAGAGCTCGAGCGATCGAGATGCGCTGCCGCTGCCCTCCCGAGAACTGATGGGGATAGCGGCGCAGCGATTTCGCGTCGAGATCGACGGCGTCGAGCATCTCCTCGACCCGCGAGAGCCTTTCGTCCTGTCCGACGCCGGCTGCGATGAGAGGCTCGGCGACGATGTCCGCGACTCTCATGCGCGGGTCGAGTGAGGCGAACGGATCCTGGAAGACGATCTGCAGGTTCTCCCGCAGCGCGCGCAGAGCCCGTGCACTCGCCGCTTCGACGCGGATGTCGCCGACCCGGACGCGGCCGGTGGTGGGACGGTCGAGGCCGGAGAGGATGTTCAGCAGAGTCGACTTCCCCGAACCCGACTCCCCCACGATGCCGAGACGCTCCCCGGCGGCGACAGTGAAGTCGATCCCGCCCAGAGCGGTGACGGCCGAGCGCCGTCGGCCGAACATGCCTCTGGCACGGAACACGCGAGAGACGTCCGAGACTTCGATCAGCGGTGCCGAATCGCGCACCGGGGCGGCCCTGTCCTCCTTCTCGCGGGCACCGTCGGCACCGCCGCCGCGCGCGGCACGAAGCGAACCCGTTCGCTGCGCCGGGGACGGATCTCGCCTCTCGTCGTCGGGTGCGAGCGCGCGCCCTTCACCGCCTTCGGCAGTCGGCATACGCGGACCGGTGTAGGCGAGCGCGGTCTTCAGAGTGAAGAGTCGCCCGTGGTCGTCCGTGGCCTCGAGGTCCGAGGACGCCAGCAGACCGCGCGTGTATTCGTGCTCGGGTGCGGAGAAGATCCTGTCGACGGGACCGGTCTCGACGATGCGACCGCGGTACATGACGATGACTCGGTCGCAGACACCGGCCACGACGGCCAGGTCATGGGTGATGAACAGCATCCCCGCATGCACGGCTGCCACGCGTTCGGCGATGAGGTCGAGCATGCGCCTCTGCACGGTCACGTCGAGGGCGGTGGTCGGTTCGTCGCAGATGAGCAGCCGCGGGGAGTTCGCCAGGGCGATCGCCAACATCACCCGTTGCCGCTGACCGCCGGACATCTGGTGAGGAAAGGCGTAGCGGGCGCTGTCGGGGTCGGGCATGTGGACGTCGCTGAGAAGCGCGAGCACGCGTGCCGGGATCTGCGTCCGCGGCACCTTGCCGTGGATGCGCAGCACCTCGGCGATCTGGTCGCCGATGCGCATGAGCGGGTTGAGTGCGCTCATGGGTTCCTGAAACACCATGGACACGATGTCCGAGCGCAGCGCGGCCATGGTCCTTTCGTCGGCGTCGAGGAGATTGCCGTCATGGCCTGCCAGACTCACCTGTCCCTGCGCGTGCAGCTCCTCGGGCAGCAGCCCCATCACGGACTGGGCGGTGAGGGACTTTCCCGATCCGGACTCTCCGATCAGACCGACTCTCTCCCCCGAGGCCAGGCTCAGACTCACATCGTGGAGCACAGGAGTCTCGGCACCGGCAGGGGTGATCGTGAGGTTGCGGACCTCGAGCAGATTCTCAGGCACCACGCGCCTCCATCTTCGGGTCGAAGCGGTCACGGAGCCCATCGCCGAGGAGGTTGAACCCGAGCACCGCGAGGGCGATGAACACTCCCGGCCACAGCGCGAGCTCCGGATGGGTGGACAGGAACTGCTGTGACTCCTGGAGCATCCGTCCCCAGGAGGGGACGGGCGCCTGCGTGCCGAGGCCGAGGAAGGACAGCCCCGCCTCGGCAAGGACGGAGATCGCGAAGGCCACCGAGGCCTGGACGATGACCATGCCGGCGATGTTGGGCAGCACGTGGACTGCGGCGATGGCCGGGGCCCCGCGGTTGGAGGCCTTGGCCGCGCGCACGTATTCGGACCCGAGCACCTGCAGGGTCCCCGACCTGGCCACCCGGGCGAAGCCGGGAATCGCCGCGATGCCCACGGCCACCATGGCCGGACCGGTGCCCGGGGAGAACACCGCGGCGAAGACGATCGCCAGCAGCAGTGCGGGGAACGCCAGGAGGATGTCATTGGCACGCATGATGACCGCATCGATCCAGATGCCCCACGGCTGCTTCGCGAAGATCGCGGCGATGATGCCGATCGGCGTGCCGATGAGCAGGGCGATGCCGACAGCGACGACGCCGACCAGCAGGGTGATCCTCGCCCCGTACATCACCCAGGTCAGCGTGTCACGGCCGAACTTGTCGGTGCCGAACGGATGGTCGAGGCTGCCGGACTGCAGTCGCGCGACCGGATCGATCTCACCAGGATCGTAGGGGGTCCAGAAGAACGAGACGAGCGCGAGACCGAGGATGAGGACGACGAGCACGGCGCCGATGACCATCGAGGCGTTGAGGCGCAGCGCCGAACGGCGGGATTCGGTCGGTCCCATCGCCATCGCGGCGGTCGCTGGGGGCGCGGCGACGCCGGCGGCGTCGCGGGGGTTCTGGGCACCGGTGGGTCTGTGGCTCATGCGGCGCTCCTGATGCGTGGGTCGATTACGGGCACGAGGATGTCGACCACGAGGTTGATGATGAGCACCAGCAGGACGAGGACCATGACGATGCCCTGGACGGCGACGAGGTCGCGGTTGGCCACCGCCCGGACGAGTTCGGAGCCGATGCCGGGCAGGACGAAGATCTGCTCGATGATCACGGCTCCGACCAGCAGGGTCGCCAGCTGGACGCCGGCGACGGTGATCACAGGGATCGCAGCATTGCGAAGCCCGTGGACGAACAGGGCCTTCGTCCGGGTCAGACCCTTCGCACGGGCGGTGCGGATGAAGTCCTCGCGCATGACGTCGAGGACGGCCGACCGCACATATCGGGTGAGGATCGCGGCCTGCACGAGTGCGAGGGAGACCACCGGCAGGACGAGGCGGAGCAGGAATCCACCGAAGCCCTCGATCGGTGCCATCCACCCTTGGGAGGGGAACCATCCGAGGGTGAGCGAGAAGACGATGACGAGGATGATGGCGGCCAGGAAGTTCGGAATCGCGATGCCGATCTGGCTCGCCGCGGAGATCGTCACCCCGATCCAGTTGCGCTGCTCGAGAGCGGCGAAGGTGCCCAGAGGCACGGCGATGACGACCGACAGTGCGATTGCGGCGATGACGAGGATCGCGGTGACCTGGACGCTGCTGACGATGACGGGGGTGATCTCGGCGCCGGTCACGTAGGAGGTGCCGAAATCTCCCCCGAGCATTCCGAGCACCCAGTCGAAGTACCGGATCACGGGCGGCCGATCGAGACCGTATTGGGCTTCGAGTGCCGCCACCGCCTCAGGAGTGGCATTCGTGCCCAGAGCCACCTGTGCGGCGTTTCCCGGCAGAAGGCTCATCAGAGCGAAGACCACCACAGAAGCGAAGATGAGGGAGAGCGCGAACTGGGTCGCGCGGCTGAGCGCGTAGTTGAGCATCGAACCGAGTCGTCAGTTCCAGCTCAGATCGGCGATCCTGAACGCGTCGGAGACCCTGTTGGCGGGGATCCCGGCGATATCGGATTTGGCGATGACGAGGTTCGGGAACAGGAACAGGAAGTCCGAGGCCGCGTCGTCGGTGATCGTTCTCGCGATCTCCTTCATCCCCGAGATGTAGTCCTCTTCGGTTCCCGTATCGGCCTTCTTCGCGATCTTCTTGATCGACGAATCGTCGTAGCCGATGTAGTAGTCGTGGGAGAACACCGTGAGGATGTCCCTCGGTTCGGCGTGGTTGATCACCGACATGTCGAAATCGTGTTCCGTGAACGTCTTGTCCAACCACACGGCCGGGAACTCCTGGGTCTTGATCTTCGCCTTGAGCCCGACCTCTTCGAGCTGCGCGGACACGATTTCGGAGATCGCTTTGGCGTACGGGAGGTTGGGCACGGTGAACGTGAACTCCTCACCCTTGATCCCGGCCTCGCTGACGAGCTTCTCGGCCTTCTTCGGGTCGTACTCCCACACCCCTGTGAGGTCCTCGTAGTAGGGGTCGGTCGGGGGCACCATCGAGCCGATGAGTTCGCCGTATCCTGCCCAGGCGGTGTCGAGGACGGCCTTGCGGTCGACGGCGTGCATGACGGCTTCGCGAGCCTTCTTGTCCTTGAAGATGCCTTCTGCATTGTTCATCGACAGCACGACTTCGCCATTCGTGGTGCCGGAGACGATCTGGTAGTCGTCACTCTGGAACTCGCCCGCGAGTTCGGGAGCCTGCAGGTTGGAGACGAGGTCGATCTCTCCTGACTTCAAAGCGTTCGACGCCGAGACCGCGTCCTTGAAGTACTTGAATTCCACGGTCTTCAGCGCCGGCTTCTCACCCCAGTAGTCATCTCTGGCGGCGAAGTCGATCGACTGGCCGCGAGTGAATTCCTCGATCGCGAAGGGCCCAGTGCCGATCGCCTCATTGGCCAGGTCCGTCGTGCCCTCGGTGTCGAAGACGGCGCCGACGAGGCTGGTGAGGTTGAACAGCCAGGTGTTCGACGGCCTCTCCAGCTCGATCTCGACGGTGTGTTCGTCCGGGGTCTCGATGGACTCGACGATGTCCATCTTCGACTTCAGCGCGTTCTTCCAGTCGTTCTGCACCCGCTCGTAGGAGAATTTCACGTCCTCACTGGTCAGGTCTGCGCCATTGGAGAACGTCACATTTCGGCGCAGGTCGAAGGTGTAGGTCTTGCGGTCCTCGGAGAGCGACCAGTCCTCGGCCAGGGCCGGTTGGATCTCACCCTCTTCATCGAGGCGGACCAACGATTCGTAGACGTTCTCCATCAGGGCCTCTGGGATGGCCACACCCGAAGTGGACGTGAAGTCGAGGTTCACGGGCTCGGCGGTGAACGCGATGCTCATCGAGTCCTTCTCCTCCGCCTCACTGCCCGAGTCGGATGCTCCTGCCGAGCAGGCTGTCAGCAACAGGCTCGCAGCGGCAGCGCCCGCCACCCACATGCGCGGAGTCTTCATTGTTCTCCTCGAAATCGCCGACCGCCGAAGGGCCGTTCACCAACACACAAGCATCGCCAGTGTATCCGATGTTCTCACCTGGTGAGGCGCTCACGTTCGCATGCTGGAGCCTGCGGGGCGGCGGCCTTCAGAGGTTCGGCTCCTCCGCCAGGATCTCGGCCAGGGCATCGAAGGCGAGTCGACGGTGGGAACGGGAATTCTTCTCTTCCGGACTCATCTGTGCGGCGCTGATCGTCGACCCTTCGGGCACGAAGATCGGATCGTAGCCGAAGCCGTTCTCTCCCTCCGGCTCGGTGGCAAGACGCCCGGGCATGATGCCCTCGGTGGTGAATTCGCGGCCGTCAGCGGTCACGGCGGCCGCCGCACAGCGGAACTGCGCACCACGGTGTTCGGACGCGATGTCCGACAGCTGCGCGAGCAGGAGTTCGAGGTTGGCCCGATCGTCGCCGTGTCGGCCGGACCAGCGGGCGGAGAAGATGCCCGGTGCCCCGCCGAGGACGTCGACGCTGATGCCCGAGTCGTCGGCGATGGCGGTGTGACCGGTCGCCGCAGCCGCGGCACGCGCCTTGATGAGCGCGTTCTCGGTGAACGTGACTCCGGTTTCGGCGACATCGCCGAGTCCTGCCTCGGCGGCGGTGAGCACCTGGGTGTCGGAGCCGAGGACGGGTCCGAGGATGGTCAGCAGCTCGCGCTTCTTGCCCTCATTGTGAGTGGCGAGGACGAAGGTCGTCATCCGGCGAGCACTTCGGACTGGATGCGGGTGAGTTCGGTGCACCCGTGGCCGGCGAGGTCGAGCAGTTTGCCGAGCTCATCGCGGTCGAACGGTGCGCCCTCGGCGGTGCCCTGGACTTCGATGAACTTTCCGGACCCGGTCATGACGACATTCATGTCCGTCTCGGCGCGGGAGTCCTCGACGTACGGCAGGTCGAGGAGGGGCTCTCCATCGATGATGCCGACGCTGACGGCCGCCACTGAGTCGATGAGCGGCTGGTGGGCGGCGGGGATCAGCCCGGTCGAGCGCCCCTTGTCGATGGCCTTCGCCAGCGCCACGTAGGCACCGGTGATCGAGGCCGTGCGGGTGCCGCCGTCGGCCTGGAGGACGTCGCAGTCGAGGACGAGCGTGTTCTCGCCGAGCTTGTCCATGTCGATGACAGCCCGCAGGCTGCGGCCGATGAGACGGGAGATCTCGTGAGTGCGTCCGCCCTGTTTGCCCTTGACCGACTCGCGTGTGCTGCGTGAGTCCGTGGCCCGCGGCAGCATCGCGTACTCTGCGGTGACCCAGCCGCGGCCCTGTCCCTTGAGCCAGCGAGGCACCCCCTCGGTCAGCGAAGCGGCGCAGAGGACGCGGGTGCTGCCGAATTCCACGAGCGCGGATCCTTCGGCGGTGTTGATCCAGTCGGGGGTGATCCGGACTTCACGGAGTTCGTCTGCTGCACGGCCGTCTGCTCGCACTGTGTGCCTCTTTCATGTCTCGATTGCGGTGTCGGTTGCTGCCGCGCTCTCTTTTGCGAGCGTCGGCTCATACGGTCCAGGTGGCTCCGGGTTTGGCGAGTTCGATGGGACCGCGGTATTCGCCGGCTGCCTCACCGCGGACGATGGAGCAGTCGGTCCAGATCGGGATATGAGTGAGCACGAGCGAGGACACCTCGGCATTCTGTGCCACGCGTCCGGCGCGCCTGCCCGTGAGATGGATTCCCCGAGCTGTGTCACGGTCCTCCTGGAACGCCGCCTCACAGAGGAAGAGATCGGCCCCCTTGGCAGCCGCCACGAGATTGTCGCATTCGTCGCTGTCGCCGGAATAGGTGATGACGCGGCCTCTCGCGTCGGTGACGCGCAGCGCGTAGGTCTCCACGGGATGGTCGACGAGGAAGGATTCGACCGTCAGGGACCCGATCTGGTGTCGGGAGCCGTGATCGAGGTCGGTGAAGTCGAAGGCATGGTCGAAGTCCGAATCGTCTCCCCCGTTCGCGACCGGAGATCTGCCGGGTTCGGTGTAGTAAGCCCGGGTCAGTCGTTCCTTCGCTCGGGGCGGGGCGAAGACCGGGGTCCGGGTGCGGATCGTGCCCGTGTCGGAGATATCTCCGTTGAAGAACTTCGGGTCGAAGCAGTGTTTGACGTAGAGCCCGGTCATGTCCATGCAGTGGTCAGGATGCAGGTGGCTGAGCACGATCGCCGTGAGCCGGTCTGTGTCGACGGTCTGCTGCAGGGGGCTGAGGGCACCGGAGCCGAGGTCGAGCACGATGCGGGTGGGCGTGTCCTCCTCGGTTTCGATGAGGTAGCAGCTGGCGAGCGCTCCACGCCCCGGGAAGGATCCGGCGGTGCCGATGGCAGTGAGTCTCATTCGTCGTCTTCCCCTTGCGTCCGCGACAGCAAGGTCGTCGTCAGCCGATCCTGCACCCAAGTCAGGAAGTCGTACAGAGTCAGTGTGAGGTCCTCTGATTCGGAGAGCTCCTCGCGGTGGGCGTACTTCTCCTCCTGTGCCTCTTCGGTGTCGATGCCGAGTCGCACGGCGAGCACCAGCCGCAGATCATTGAGCCCCTTCATCCAGGCCAGGACCTCGTCATGGGTCAGGGTGATTTCGGTGCCCTTGCTCAGTCCCAGCAGCACGATGCGCACGTTGTGGGATTTGGCCTGCTTGAGGTCGAATTCGGTGAGACGGCGGAATTCGGCGGAGCGCTCCTCGTCTTCGGGATCGACGTCCGGCAGCAGCCTCAGAAGGGCAGGATCGTCCGGGCGGGGTCGGTCGACGAGGCCGAGACGGGCCTCCCAGTTCTCCGAGTCCGGCCGATCCCCGTCCTCGTCGCCGTCTTCGGACAGCAGCGCCGAGAGGTCGGTGAAGACCGTGAGCATGAGTGAGCGTTCGTTGTCTTCGAGTCTGAGGACGACATCGTCCCCACGTGCGTCGATGGCGGCCATGTGTCAGTCGGATCCTGGATCGGGTTGGCAGGCGGCCCACAGGCCGTATTCATGCATCGCTTGAGTGTCTCTCTCCATGGCTTCGCGACCTCCGGTGGCGACCACGGAGCGACCGTTCTCGTGGACTTCGAGCATGAGCGCGTGGGCTTTGTCCTCGGAATATCCGAAATAACTCTGGAACACGAAACTGACATAGCTCATGAGATTGACCGGGTCGTTGAAGACCACGGTCCTCCAGGGCTTGGCCAGATCCTCGGCAGGTCGGACGTCGACCGCCGGCTCCAGAACTGGTGTCGTTGGATTGCTCACGTTTCCAGCTTACGGCAGAACACTGACGCTGTCGTGACGTAAGATCGCGCCTATGAGTGATCTCACACGGACCGATTCGACGGCGTTCTTCACGGATCAGTACGAATTGACGATGGTGCAGGCCGCCCTGGAATCCGGCGCCGCTCACCGCAGGAGCCTCTTCGAAGTGTTCGGTCGCACCCTTCCCGCAGGGCGCCGCTACGGCGTCGTCGCCGGCACCGGCAGAATCCTCGAGATGATCCGCGACTTCCGCTTCGACGACGCCGAACTGTCCTTCCTCAGCCGCGAGCAGATCGTCGATGCCCGCACCATCGACTGGCTGGCGGACTACCGCTTCACGGGCAGCATCCGCGGGTATGCCGAGGGCGAGATCTATTTCCCGGGCTCGCCGCTGCTGACGATCGAAGCGACGTTCGCCGAGGGAGTCATCCTCGAAACGCTCATCCTTTCGGCTCTGAACTACGACTGTGCGGTCGCCTCGGCGGCCTCCCGCATGGCGCAGGCGGCCGGTGACCGGCCCTGCGCGGAGATGGGCGGACGACGGACGAACGAACATGCAGCGGTGGCAGCGGCACGGGCCGCGGTCATCGGCGGCTTCGCATCGACCTCGAATCTGGCAGCGGGATTGAAGTACGGTCTGCGCACCATCGGCACCTCGGCCCACTCGTTCACTCTTCTGCACGACTCCGAGCGTGAGGCATTCGCCGCGCAGCTGAAGTCGCTGGGCACCGATACGACGCTTCTGCTCGATACCTATGACGTCGAGGAGGCGCTGGAGGTGGCCGTGGAGCTCGCCGGTTCGGAACTCGGCGGTGTGCGGATCGATTCGGGTGATCTCATCGAACAGGCCGCGGAGGTCCGGGACGGGCTGGACCGCCTCGGCGCTCATGACACGACGATCACCGTCACGAGCGATCTGGACGAGTATGCGATCGCCGCGCTCGCGGCCTCCCCCGTCGACTCCTACGGAGTCGGCACCCGTGTCGTCACAGGTTCCGGTGCCCCTGCCGCAGGTCTGGTGTACAAGCTCGTGGCTCGCGCCGACGAGGCCGGAGAATGGACCTCGGTGGCCAAGCACGCGACCGGAAAGCCTTCCCGCGGCGGGCACAAGGAGGCGCTGCGCCTCATCGATGGTGCGATCGCCGTCGAGGAGGCCGTCGGCATCCCCTCACTGCCCGATGATCTCGGTGAGGGCCGCCGGCTGAGCGTCGACCTGGTCGTCGACGGTGAGGTCGACGAGTCGTTCCTCGGTGCCGCCGGTGTGAAGCAGGCCTGTGCACGCCACGACGAGTCCCTGGCCGAGCTGCCGCGTTCTGCTCGTCGGCTGCAGGACGGCGAACCGGCGATCCCGACGAACTTCTATTCGGCATAAGGCTCGGCTTTCGGTCATTTGCGGCCGATGAACCAGCCCTGCAGCTTCTTGATCCGTGCCTGGATCTGTTCTCGCGTCGCCTGAGCCACGGCAGGTCCCCCGCATGCCTTTCGCAGTTCGACATGCACGTTCTGGTGAGGCGTCCCGGTTCGCCGGGACCAGGCTCCGACGAGGCTCTGGAGCTGATTGCGCTCCTCTTTCATCGCCCTATGTTCCAGTTCGCTCGTGTCCGCCTCGGGCGCAGGTGCCGCCGCTGTCTTGCGTTTGGCCTGGCGTGCCTGTTGGGTCCGCAGCAGTTCGTGGACCTGATCGGGTTCGAGCAGACCGGGAATCCCGATGAAGTCGAGCTCGTCCTCGGAGCCGACGGCCCCGCCGGTGCCGAACTCTCCGCCGTCGAACAGGACCCTGTCGAACAGCGCCTCCGCGCCGAGGGCTTCGAACGAGCCGAGCTGGTCGGACGAGGCGCCCTCATTCCGGTTCGCCTGGTCCATGGCCTGCTCGTCGAAGACGACGACGTCGTTCTCGTCGTCGTTCTTCGGCCGGTCGAGGGCGTGGTCACGTTCGACCTCCATCGTGTTGGCCAGTGCCAGCAGCACGGGCACCGAAGGGAGGAACACCGAGGCGGTCTCCCCACGTTTGCGAGCACGCACGAAGCGCCCGATGGCCTGCGCGAAGAACAGCGGTGTCGACGAGGAGGTCGCGTAGACTCCGACGCACAGGCGCGGAACGTCGACTCCTTCGGAGACCATGCGCACGGCGACCATCCACCGGTCTGTCGAGTTCTGGAACTGCTCGATCCGCTCCGAGGCGCCCGCTTCGTCGGAGAGGACAACTGTCGGCTTCTCGCCGGTGATCTCGTGCAGGCGTTTCGCGTAGGCCCGCGCCGCCTCCTGATCGGTGGCGATGACCAGGCCGCCGGCGTCGTGGACGGTTCGTCGGACCTCGGTGAGGCGGATGTCGGCGGCCTTGAGCACGGCCGGGATCCAGTCGCCCTTCGGGTCGAGCGCAGTGCGCCAGGCCTGCGCGTTGATGTCCTTCGTCGTCTCCTCGCCGAGCACATGCGACATCTCGTCGCCGGCCTTCGTCCGCCAGGACATGGCTCCCGCATACGCGAGGAAGAGGACGGGACGGACGACGGAGTCCTTGAGCGCCCGACCGTAGCCGTAGGAGTAGTCCGCCACCGAGGTGCGGATTCCGTTCTCGTCGGGGGCATACGTGACGAATGGGATCGGTGAGGTGTCCGAACGGAACGGGGTTCCGGTCAGGGACAGACGACGCACAGCGGGCCCAAAGGCCTCACGCACAGCGTCGCCCCACGACAGAGCGTCGCCGCCGTGATGGACCTCATCGAGGATCACCAGTGTCCGACCGGCAGCGGTCCGGTTGTGGTGCAGGGTGGGCTTGGCCGCCACCTGCGCATAGGTCAGCGCCACTCCGTGATAGCCGGGAGCGTGCTTGCCCTGAGAATTCTTGAAATGCGGGTCGAGTTTGATGCCCACGCGTGCCGCTGAATCGGCCCACTGCACCTTCAGGTGTTCGGTTGGGGCGACCACCGTGACCCGATTGACTATCCTGCGAGCCAGAAGTTCAGCGGCCAGCCGCAGAGCGAACGTGGTCTTGCCGGCTCCGGGAGTCGCGACGGCGAGGAAGTCCTTCGGTTCGTTCTTGAAGTACTGCTCGAGGGCCTCGGCCTGCCAAGCACGCAGCTTTCCGGCCGTTCCCCAAGCGGCGCGCTCGGGGAAGGCCGGTGGGAGTTGTTCAGCTGCGGAGGTCCCTGGTGTTCCTGGGAGACGTTCCGCGGACATCTACTCCTGCGGTCCTTCGGACATCGTCTCGTAGATCTCTTTGCATTTGGGGCAGATCGGGAACCGCTCGGGATCGCGAGTCGGGACCCACACCTTTCCGCACAAGGCGATCAGCGGAGTTCCTGTCACCATGGACTCCATGATCTTGTCCTTGGGCGCGTAATGGCTGAATCGCTCGTGGTCTCCGGGCTCGACAAGCTGCTCGGACTGCTCACGTTCGATCGTTGTTGAACCGCCTGAAGCTGGAATGGTCATGGCTCCATTGTAGTTCCCTAGAATGTGAGTCATGGACCAGTCCCACGACGATTCGCTCACAGAACGGTACAGAGAGCTCAGCGACGACATCGCCGCGGCGGTCGCGGTCGTCTCTGCGACCCGCGGCAGTGCACTGCACGCCATCACTGTCGACTCGTTTCTCGACGTCTCCTACGATCCGCCGACGATGGCTGTGAGCATCTATTCGGGTTCGAGGATGATGGAGACTCTCGAGACGAGTTCGCACTTTGCCATCTCATTGCTGAATTCGGATCAGAGGGACATCTCCGAACGACTCGGCGCTTCCGGGCAGCCGCTGTACGGGTCACTCAAGGGAATCGACACCTTCCCGGCCCCGCAGGCCGGCCAACCGGTGCTCACCGAGGCGATCGCCTGGTTCGAGCTCGAACTCACCGAAGTGCTCGAGGTGGCCACTCACAATATCGTCGTCGGCGAAGTGGTGTCTCTGGGCGCGGGCAGGGATGCCGGCACGAGCCGTCCGCTGCTGCGCTGGCGGAAGGCCTACGGGACCATGGGACCTCGGTGAGAGAGCGGTCCATTCCTCGCCGTCGCATGAGACGAACCCCTGAGGTTCGAGCCCCTTCCCTAAGAATGGGTTCGAACCTCAGGGGTTCCTCGTCGCCCAGCGGACCCGCGGGCTTCAGTCGGCGGGTCCCGGATGCGGTCCGTTCAGCAGATCAGACGACTCCTTGGGCGAGCATCGCCTCGGAGACCCGGATGAAACCGGCGATATTGGCGCCGGCGACGTAGTCACCGGGAGAACCGAACTCGTCGGCAGCCGCAGCGCAGCTGTCATGGACATCCCCCATGATCTCTGCCAGGCGCGCCTCGGTGAAATCGAAGTCCCAGGAGTCGCGGCTGGCGTTCTGCTGCATCTCCAGGGCGCTGGTGGCGACGCCGCCGGCGTTCGCGGCCTTGCCGGGGGCGAAGAGGACGCCCGCGTCGTTGAAGATCTTCACGGCTTCCGGAGTGCAGGGCATGTTCGCGCCCTCGGCGAGGGCGATGAGGCCATTCTTGACCAGGGTCGCTGCCGAATCAGCATCGAGTTCGTTCTGTGTCGCACACGGCAGTGCGACATCGACCTCGACGTCC
Organism: Brevibacterium renqingii; assembly: GCF_017808105.1. Classification (GTDB taxonomy): domain Bacteria; phylum Actinomycetota; class Actinomycetes; order Actinomycetales; family Brevibacteriaceae; genus Brevibacterium; species Brevibacterium renqingii. Next base: position 55,600 of record NZ_JADBHF010000018.1, read on the forward strand.
CAGACGTTTCCGCCCTCGTGATAGGCGGCTCGACCGCCTCGCTGATCCACGTATTCGGAGATCCGACCGCGGTCTTCGAACTTGATGCGTTTGACGATCTCCGTGTCGATGCCGTCCGGGTCATGGATGAAGCCGGAGGAGTCGGACATGGTGATGACTGTGCCGCCGAACGCCGAGACCTTCTCGGCTGCGAAGACAGCGACGTTGCCCGAACCGGAGATCGAAACGGTGCGGCCGTCGATGTTCTTCTTCGCAGCGGCGAGCATGTCCTTGAGGAAGTAGACCACACCGAAACCGGTTGCTTCCGTCCGAACCATGGAACCGCCATAGGATAGGCCTTTGCCGGTGAGGACGCCGGCCTCGTAGGAGTTCGTCATTCTCTTGTACTGTCCGAAGAGGTAGCCGATCTCGCGACCACCGACACCGATGTCCCCGGCCGGGACATCACGGTATTCGCCGATGTGGCGGGAGAGTTCGGTCATCAGAGACTGGCAGAAGCGCATGACCTCGCGGTCGCTGCGGCCCTTGGGATCGAAGTCCGCTCCGCCCTTGCCCCCGCCGATCGGCAGCCCGGTGATCGCGTTCTTGAAGATCTGTTCGAACCCGAGGAACTTCACGATTCCGAGGTTGACGGAGGGGTGGAACCGCAGGCCGCCCTTGTACGGGCCGAGAGCCGAGTTGAACTGCACCCGAAAGGCGCGGTTGATCTGGACAACGCCGGCGTCATCGATCCACGGAACACGGAAGATGATCTGGCGTTCGGGCTCGCACAGCCGCTCGAGCGCCGAGAGTTCCAGGTATTCGGGATGCTTGTCCACGACGGGGCCCAGGGAATAGAGAACTTCCTGTACCGCTTGATGAAACTCCGACTCTCCGGGGTTCCGTTGGAGCACCGTGTCGAAGATTGGCTGCAGTGATGGATGTAGGCTCATGGGCACAAACATACCGTGAGGCGCATAACATGAAATTCGCCGCCCGAATTATGGACATGGCTGTCTGGCGACTTCAATTGGGGTATTGGTTCCGAACGGTCATCACAGCTGTGAGAATGCGGCACGAAGAGCATCAGGCGGACGTCCAAGTCTTCTTCTTCGTCGACTCTTTCACCCCAACCATCCTCCTGCCCCATCGGGGTTAATGATCAGAATGTGTGTACAGGATAAGCCTCTTGCCCAGTAGTCAGTAGGCCAAGACAGGGTTGAACATGCTCTGGAAGCATGTTCAGTGTCCAATCCCAGAAATCATCCCACCTGTGGTGTATGTGCCAACAAGCTCGTCAAGAACGGCAAGACCAGCACTGGCCGCACCAGGTGGCGGTGTCAACCATGTGGGGCCTCGACCACCCAGGCCCGGGCCGATATCACTCGGAAAGCGGTGTTCCAGGCCTTCCTGAACTGGCTGCTCGGCACTGCCCGCCTAACCGAACAGGCCCAGTCGATCGCGAAGTTTTCGTCGCCGCACCCAGTGGTGCTGGAACGTCACTGCCCAGGTGTCCCCCACCGGCGAGATCCATGACCAGATCATGCTCGATGGCACCTACTTCAACGGATGGTGCGTCCTCATCGCCTACACCGGCGGATACGTCATCGATTGGCAATGGTGTGATCGGGAAAAGATCGCGTCCTGGACCGCATTGCTCTGCCGCATCCCAGCCCCGACTGTGGCGGTCATCGACGGCAATGGTCCCTTGATCGCGACCGTGCAGAACCTGTGGCCGCAGTCGCGGATCCAACGCTGCTACTTCCATGTCCGGCAGGCTGGTCACAAGCATCTGACACGGCATCCGCGACTGCCGGCCAACCGCGACCTTCTCAACCTGTACAAAGCCCTGCCGAGGGTGACTAGCCTCGACGAGGCCGCAGCGTGGACAGCAGCGTTCGCGTCGTGGGAAGCGAGCTGGGAACCGTTTCTCAAACACCGCACCTACGCAGCCTCCGGGGCACCACGACCAGCGTATGCACGACCGGGACAGAAGTGGTGGTACACCCACATCCGTACTCGACGGGCGGGCAGACTCCTCGCCGAACTCATCCAGGACTCACACCTATTCACCTGGCTCGAACTCACCGAATCGGGGCTGACAGTGGCGCGGGCGACGAGCACCCTGGAAGGAGGCCCGAACAAAGCGATCAAGGACTTCCTCCGTGCTCATCGGGGCCTGTCGATCGACCACGCCCGACGCGGTATCGATTGGTTGCTCTACCTGCAGACCGAGACACCCAACGATCCATGGTCTTTCGTCACCCCGGGGGCATGGGAATACAACCGTAAACACACCGTCATCGTCGACTCTGGATCGGGCAGAGACGAAACGAACCGGCTCTATGGGACAGGATTCAGCATCGAGGACGGCAACGGGATCCAGAAGGGCTGGGGTGGCCGATCACGATGACCTCAAAGGCCGTGACACGCCGCTGCTGTACACACATTTTGATCATTAACCCTGAAGACTCGAGGCGGGTGGCAACGGCACAGATGGCGGCACATTCTGACCATTTGCCCGGACCGCCGCAGGGGTGTGAATGCAAAAAAGGAGGCCCTGCCCGATATGACATCGGACAAGGCCTCCCCACAAATTATTGCGGCAGTCACCTACTCTCCCACAACCACCAAGTTGCAGTACCATCAGCGCGAATGGGCTTAGCTAC
>NZ_JADBHF010000019.1 GCF_017808105.1 Brevibacterium renqingii
TCTTCCCCGACGTCTCGCCGTATATCGGCACCCTCGCGGCTTTCGCCACTTACTTCGTCGGATTCCTAGCCCGCCCAGTCGGCGCGGCGATCTTTGGGCACTGGGGCGACCGAATCGGCCGGAAAGTCATGCTCATCGTCACTTTGCTGATGATGGGAATCTCCACCGCACTCATCGGCATCCTGCCAGGCTCAGCAACATGGGGAGACGCGGCAGCGATCATCCTCATCCTCCTCCGCGTGTTCCAAGGCATTGCGGTCGGTGGCGAGTGGAGCGGCTCTGTGTTGTTGTCAATGGAATGGGGCGATCAGAAGCGGCGGGGCCTCATGGGCAGTTGGCCTCAACTCGGCGTTGCCATCGGTCTCATTCTCTCCACCGGGCTGATGTCTCTGTTCAATGGGATTATGGGCAAAGATGCGTTCATCACCTGGGGCTTCCGTATTCCGTTCCTCCTGAGCCTGGTGCTGGTGGCGATCGGCCTCTACATTCGGTTGAAGATCATGGAGACGCCACAGTTCTCGAAGGTAGTCGCGGAACAGACCACAACGGCCGCGCCGCTCATGCAGGTCATCCGTCGGTTCCCGAAGGAGATCATCCTTTCGGCGTTTTTGAGGATGTCCGAGCAGATGCCGTTCTATGTAGTTACAGCGTTTGTGCTGTCGTACATGACCAGCGGCTCAAACGGGCACGATTACACGTACAACTTCGTGCTCATCGGTACTCTGGTCGCGGCGGGCGTGGAGTTCATCCTGGTTCCGTTGTTCGGTCTCTACTCCGACACGATCGGTCGGAAGAAGATCTACGCCTGGGGCGCTGCGATCATGGGCGTTTGGGGCTTTGTCTACTTCGCACTCCTCGACAGCGGCGTCACCTGGTTGGCGTTCCTCGCACTGTGCCTCGGCCTCGTGCCTCACGCTATGCAGTACGGGCCACAGGCGTCGATCATCGCCGAGTCGTTCCCGACAAACCTCCGGTACACGGGTGCCGGTCTCGGCTACCAGCTCTCGTCAATCATCGCCGGCGGTCCTGCCGCTTTGATTGCGACGTGGCTGATCCACCAGTTCGGAACTGGGTATGCAGTGTCCGTGTACATCCTGATCTCGGCGGTCATCACTTTGGTTGCCTTGAGGTTCCTCAAGGACCGGTCGCGGAGTGACATCACCGATGACGCGACGTACGCGAAGGGGCACGATCGCTGAGACCCGTAGTCGGTCAGACTGCTGCCAGAGCAGGCTCCTCCGCCATCATCCACTCCACAATCGCAGCCACATGGGCGTCTACGGAGTCGATGGCCGGCAGGGGAGCGGTCTCCGGCGGAACCAGCAGGCCGATCTCCGTGCACGACAGCGCCACGGCATCGGCTCCGCGAGCCTTGAGGTCGTTCATGATCTCGACATACCGGGCGCGGGACGCATCAGTAAAGACTCCCTGCGTGAGCTCGTCGAAGATGATCTGGTCGACCTCGAGGCAGGTCTCCTCATCTGGAACAAGAGTGCGAATGCCCTGAGCCTCCAGACGCTCGGTGTAGAAGCCGTCGAGCATCGTCCACTTCGTGCCCAGCACTGCCAGCGTCGAGTATCCCCGGCGCTTGGCTGTCGTCGCGATCGAGTCGACGATGTGGATGAGCGGAACATCGACCGCAGTCTCCACTGCAGGAGCGCACTTGTGCATGAGGTTCGTGGCGATCGCGACAGCCTCGGCACCGCCTTCGACCAAGCGCTGTCCGGTCGCTGCCAGCGCGGCATCGTTGCCGGCCCAGTCCTCGGCGACCTGCATCGCGCGGATATCGGCGAAGTCTGTGGAATCGAGGAGGATCTGCGCAGAATGATGACCGCCAAGCTGCTTGGCCACGGCCGCGTTGATCTTCGTGTAGTACTCGATGCTCGAATGCCAGCTCATTCCACCCAGAAGGCCGATCCTGCGCATTGTCCCTCTCCTCAACCTCGTTCGACTGTCCGTCCTCTCCAGTCTGAGCCGAATCCGCACCGCCCGGTAGACCCAGTTCCCTCTGCCCTGGCATAAGCTGGCCTTATGGCAAATGTGTTCGAGCAAGCCCTCGACGTCGGGGAGACGAAGCGTCTGCTGATCTTCGGCGCCATCGCCGAAGCCGGCAGCATCGGCGCAGCGGCACGCGAACTCGGCTGGTCCCAGCCCGCGCTTTCCCAACACATGACCGCCCTTGAGAAGGACCTCGGAGTCACACTCTTCGACCGCACCCCGCGCGGCATCGTCCTCACCACCGCCGGGCAGCTCGCCCGCATCCGCGCGAACGAGGTGGCCGCTTCGGTGATGGGATTGCGCGGCGATCTGGCGAAAGCGTTCGGACTCGGCGGACGCAATGTCCGCCTCGCGGGATTCCCCAGCTTCGTCATCGGCCCGCTGTCCGCGGCGCTCGGCAGACTCGAAGCGGATGCAGGCACCGGAACAGAATCACCGCAGCACCATTCCTATGAAGTCGCCGAGGCGGAGCCACCCGAAGCCATGACCATGCTCGAAGACGGTGCCATCGATATGGCGTTCCTGTTCCACCACGAGGATGAAGAACCACCGGAGATCCCCGGCCACGTCACCGTCGACCTCGGTGACGACCATCTCGACCTGCTCGTCCCCGAGAGGTGGAACCGCGCCGGACAGATCCAACACCTCAGCGACGTCGCCGACCTGCCGTGGATCATGGGATGCGTGCGATGCCGCTCCACTGCCGAACGACTCTGCCGACAAGCCGGCTTCGAACCGCGCACCCGGCACATCACCGACAATCCGGGCGCCATCCAGTCACTCGTCTCCAACGGCCTCGGCGTGGCGCTTCTGCCCCGCAGCGCCCGCCGCTACGCACAGGTGAACGGCATCGACCCGATCGCCGTCGACGAGGCGGGCGCACGACGTGTCACCGCGATGATTCCAGACGCCTTGAGTTCCGCTTCGGAAGTCGATGACCTGCTCGACGCGCTTCGTGCAGTGGCCGTCACCACTGAATCACCAGACGTCTCGGCAGGGACAACGCAGTCGACCAGCGCTCTCGCAGACACCGACAGCTCAGGTGACGCGTGATGCAGAGGTTTGCGAGGGTCCTCAACAGGTGCCTGACGATCACCACTGCCGCAGCCGTCATCGTCATGATGGTCCACATCGTCGTCCACGCCCTCGCACGCTCCCTCTTCGACGCCCCGATCTACGGCACGAACGAGATCGTCGAATACTGGTACCTGCCGATCGTGGCGCTGCTCGGCATCCCCGCCGCTCAGCTCGAGAAGGAACACATCCGAGTCACCATGGTCATCGAGCGTGCACGCCCGGCCACCGCCTCAGTGTTCACGGTCTTCGCCTGCGTCCTCGGTGCGCTCGTGTCCCTCGCCTTCGCCTGGTTCGGTCTCGACCGGGCCATGGAGAACATGGCGATCGGTTCGACCGCCGACGTCTCCGACATCATCACCTGGCCGGTGTACTTTCTTGTTCCAGTGGTCTTCGTGCTTCTGGCCGTCCTCTACGTGCTCGACGCCTACATCATCGTCCGCACCGGTCAGCCCGACCTCGACCTCGTGACCGGCAGGCCAGCTGAACACCAATCTGCCGACAGTGCTCCCGCTGACGGAAGCGAACTGTGAACCCGAATACCGATGCCTCCGCCGCGGCGCTGCCGCCGGACGCCACGACACAGCACCCCTCCCTCTTCCCCACCGGATCACGACGGAGGCGACCCGGCTGGCTCGCACTCACCGTCGGCTTCGGGCTCGTCGCCGTCTGCCTCTTCGGCCTTTTCACCAGCCCCTCGGCTGCCGTCGGTGGAGCCTGGTGCATCGCCATGATGCTCGTGCTCCTCTTCCTCTCCGTGCCCGTGGCCATCGCCCTGTCCGTACCGTCGATCATCGGCGTCTACGCCGTGTCCGGCATCCCCGCGACCATGAACATCCTGGCCACGGCGCCGTTCAGCGCGGTCTCGGACTGGACGCTCAGCGTGCTGCCGATGTTCATCTTCATGGGCATGCTGCTCACCCAGTCCGGGCTGTCGGCGAAGATCTACCGCGTCGCCGACCACTGGTTCTCATGGTTGCCCGGCGGCATCGGCATCGGCACCACCTTCGCCGGAGCCGGACTGTCCGCCGTCACCGGCTCGACGATCGGCATGACCTACGCTCTCGGCCGAGCCGGGATCCCCGAGATGCTCAAAGCCGGCTACGACAGACGCATGGCCGTCGGCACGATCATGGTCTCCGGCATGACGGGCAACCTCATCCCACCGTCGATCCTCATGGTCGTCTACGCCGGCATCGCCTCGGTGCCGGTCGGCCCCGCCCTCATGGCCGGAGCCCTGCCCGGCATTCTCCTGGCCCTCTGCTTCGCCGTCTTCATCTTCGCCATCGGCCTCGTTGCACCGTCGCTCGTCGGCCGCAACGCCGCCACCCCTGATCGAACCCGCCCCACGTGGCGACAGCGCTTCACCTCGCTCGGCGGCGTCTGGGGATTCCTGGTCATCCTCGTCGTCCTCTTCGGCGGCATGTTCTCCGGCATCTTCACCCCCACCGAGGCGGGAGCCGCCGCCGCTCTCTGCTCGGTACTGCTGTGCCTGTGGGAGAAACGGGCCGACCTGCCGTGGCGCAAGGTCGCGGAATCGGCGCTGGCAACGGTGTCGGCCACCTCGGCGATCTTCTTCATCATGATCGGCGCGACGATGCTCACGAGCCTGCTGGCGATCACGGGGCTCGCCCCCATCCTCACCGGGTTCATCACGAGCCTCGGGCTGTCGACGGTGAGCTTCCTGCTCGTGCTCATCGTCCTCTACATCATCATGGGCATGTTCTTCGACACCATGTCGATGATGCTGCTGACCATCCCGATCCTGCTGCCGACGCTCGAGACGATGGGGGTGAGCCCGCTGTGGTTCGGCGTCTTCGTCGTCCTGCTCGGCGAGTTCGGCATGATCACCCCGCCGGTCGGCATCATCCCCTACATCGTCCACAGCATCGCCAAGCACCCCGACGTCAACCTCGGGCACACCGTCACTTTGCGGGACATCTTCACCTCACTCCTGTGGTTCCTGCCCGTGGCTGTGGTCTTCCTCGTCCTCATGATCGCCGCCCCCGGGATGACGGAGTGGCTTCCTGACCTCATCGAACGCACAAGCGGCGGAATGGCCGCCGGATGACCCCGCCGAGGCGGCCCACCGAACCGACGAACGTGCTGTCGGAACGCTTCCGCACGGTGTGAGCGGAGTCATGTTCTTTCGAGGTCGGGGCGAGCGGATTCGGATCTATGATCTAAGAGAATTCACAGCCGTCGTTCAAAGGAGTCCCATGCAGCGCATCCGTACGGCGGCAGTCCGCCGCGCCACTGTCACAGCAATGGCGGCATCTTTGGCCTTGCTCGCCGGCTGTGCCGGATCGGTCGGCGGTGGCGGTTCGGACTCGGAGACCGCCGCGGGTGAGGGCTTCGCTGTCGATGCTTCCCAAGATGAGATCGATGAGGCTCTGGCCGACCTCGACCCGGTGACTCTGAAGTTCCAGCCCTCGGCGATGTCGGAGAAGTCAATCCTCGCGCCCAACGGGCTCGATGTGAAGAAGGCGATCGAGGAACGCTCCGGCGGGAAGATCACCGTCGACATCGTGTGGGGTCAGGCGATCGCCAGCTATGCCGACGTCGATGATGCCCTGGCCGATGGCCGCGTCGACCTCGCGTTCACTCTGCCGTCCTACACCCCAGCCGAGTATCCGGCCTTCGATGCCCTCGGCACCGCAATGTCGACCCTGCCGAGCTCCCCGGTGGCAAGCGATCTGGCGGCGAATGCGGCCGGCGTCCAAGCAGCCTGGGAGACGCCCGAGGTGCTTGCCGAGTTCGAGAATAAGGACCTCGTCCCACTCATTCCGATGCTCGCCGCGGGCGGGTATTCGACGATGTGCTCCGAGCCGATGACCGCCGCGAAGGACTGGAAGGGACAGCAGATCCGCGTCGGCTCGGCGGCCGCCGGCAAGCAGGTGACCGACCTCGGCGCGACCCCGGTGTCTCTGTCGTTCCCGGAGACCTATGAGGCGCTGCAGCGCGGCACCGTCGACTGCGATCTCGGTCAGCTGGCCCCGAACGTCGAGGCCGGCACCTTCGAGGTCGCACCGCACATCGGTGTCGCTTCCGATGCGGGAATCGCCCGTTCGGCCGGTGCGATCACGGCCGGGAAGAAGTACTCGGAACTTCCGGTGGCCTATCAGCAGGTGGTATTCGACGCGATGTCGACGACGTTCTCCACGATGATGGAGGTCGTCATCGGTGCGAAGGCTCAGGCCGTCGAGCAGGCGAAGGACAACGGCGGTTCCGTCAAGCCGTTCGAGGACGATGTCCAGAAGCAGATGGCGAAGTACGCGAAGACGCTGTCGGACAAGACCGCTGAGAAGGCCGGAGTTGCCGAGGCCCCGAAGGCGCTGAGCAGTGCGGGGGAGGAGTGGCAGAAGAGCGTGACCGAGCTCGGCTTCGACGACAAGGGCGAATTCGCCTCACTCGACGAGTGGTACCCGGAGGACGCGTCGTACGACAAACTCGGCGACGAGCTGTTCAAGAAGGTGATGGCCGCGCATCGGCCGGAGTGAGTGGGAGGCACCGTCCTTCCGTCGACACCCTGCGAACTCTCAATCTCCACCCCACCTGATCTATTAGGCTGGTGACGGCCCCGAACCTCGGTGAACGATTCCGAACCTCGGCGGGGACCACAGACGGCGGAAGGGATGAAGGATGACGATCCTCTACTCCATCGGACTGGGCGTCCTCAGCGCGCTCATCGTCGGATTCCTCGTCCGACGGATGATGTTCACCGGCACCGGTGCCGCTCGCAATACAATCGTGTCCCTCATCATGGGTCTGTCGATCTGGCCGATCACACTTCAGGCCTACAAGATGCTCGGCATCTCCGCAGGCGGATACTATCCGACCCTGGACATGAGCTTCCCGGCCATCATGGTCTTCCTGCTGCTCTTCGCGTGGTTCATCGTCATCCAGATGTTCGTCCTCCTGGCGATCGAACTCGTCATGCCCTCGGGCACGCTCAGCTCACTCATCCGCAACGCTCCGAAGATCCCCACCTGGTATCGCCGACTCAACCGGCTCGCGCAGATCCAGAAGATCCTCATCAAGTTCGGACTCTCCCACTACCTCAAGCCGAGGATTCCGACCCTGCGGGTGTCTCTGCGTGAGATCGCCTCGACAACGCGCGACGCCCTCGCCGCCTCAGGCGTCACCTTCATCAAGCTCGGCCAGTTCATCGCCACCCGCGGTGACATGATCCCGCACGAGTTCGTCGAAGAGTTCTCTACCCTGCAGGCCGGCGTGAAGCCCGTTCCCTTCTCCGAGGTCAAGGACCAGCTCGAGGCCGAATGGGGCCGTCCTGTCGCCGAGGTGTTCGCCGAGTTCGACGAAGTCCCCTTCGCAGGCGCTTCGGTCGCGCAGGTTCACCGTGCGGTGACCTTGGAAGGTCGCGCGGTGGCGGTGAAAGTGCAGCGACCGAAGATCCGCAAACAGGTCCGCGCCGATTGCGATATCGTCCTCACCCTGGCCGAGCGTCTGGAGCGGACGACGGAGTGGGCGCAGAAGATCGGCATCGCGAAGCTCGCCCACAGCTTCGTCGACTCACTCCAGGGCGAACTCGACTACCGCGGGGAACTGGGGCACATCGAAGCGCTCCGCCTCGCCGACGAGACCGGACGTTCGACGTCGAAGACCGACTCGACGGTCCACATCCCGCACGTGCACAAGGAACTCTCCGGCGAGTTCGTCATCGTCATGGACCTCGTCGAGGGCATCCCCCTGTCCCACGCCGCCGAGGTGGTCGACAACCTCTCCGAACTGGCCCGTAGGGAGATCGCTGAGGACCTGTTCCTCATGGTCGTACGTCAGGTGCTCGGCAAAGGCATCTTCCACGCCGATCTCCACCCGGGAAACATCGTCATCTCCCAATCCGGTCGTGCCGGACTCGTGGACTTCGGTGCCGTCGGTCGCATCGACAAACGTGACCGGCGTGCCATCGCCTTGCTGCTCATGGCCTTCGACTCGCAGAACTCGCAAGCGGCGACAGCTGCGATCCTGGAGCTGCTGGGCACGCCGAGTGATGTGAACCTGCGGGAGCTGCAACGTGAGATCGGGCAGATCATGCTGAAGTTCGGTGACGGACTGCCGGGATCCACCTCGGCGGCACTGTTCGGCGAGCTCATCGATTTCGTCGTCGACTTCGGGTTCCCGATGCCCGCCTCGGTAGCGACGGCCTTCCGCGCGATCAGCACCCTCGAAGGATCGATCACCCGGCTGGTTCCCGAACTCAACCTGCTGGCTTTGGTGACTCAGAACGGGAGGACGCTGCTGCGTGAGGTCGGCGGACTGGGCGTCGACCGGCAGGAATTCACTCTCTATGCAGCCGCGACTGCACCGCAGATCGCCGAGCTGCCCGGACAGCTCTCTCGCATCGCCGGCCACCTGCAGGACGGAACGCTTGACGTCGGCACATCAGGGCTGAACATCTCGATGATCAAGAACCTGCTCAAGTCCACCGTCGAGCAGTTCATCCAGGTGATCGTGTCCACGGCGCTCATCCTCGGGGGAGTGATCCTCATGGCCGCCGACTTCGGGCCGCAGCTGGCTCCCGAACTCAAACTCTTCACCTACTTCGGTGCCTGGGTGCTGCTGGTCGGCAGCGTCATCGCCGCCCTCGTGCTGGCGCCAGCCCTGCGGCAGAGAATGGTGTGGGACGGGCTGGGGTAGAAGGAAGCATTCGGTTCACAGCCAATAGAATCAATTCTATGATTAATGACAGTTCACCATAGGCAACAGCAATCTGCTGCCAGGCTTTCCCGCAACGACGTGGGTGAAGTCGGCGCAGAATCTGCTGCCGTCGACAGGTGTCGGCGACATGCCGGCGCCACCACACGCTGCCACAGGCAGGAGAGAGGAACGTTATGACAGATCTCAGGGGAAAGAACGGCTTCGTCACGGCGGCAGGAAGTGGAATCGGACGCGCCAGCGCCATGGCCTTCGCCGAGGCGGGCGCCGCGGTCCTGGTCACCGATATCGACGGCGAGGCAGTGGAGGAGACCTGCCGACTCATCCGCGCCGAGGGCGGCACCGCCGAAGGAAGGATCGTCGACGCGTCTTCCGAGGACGATGCTGCAGCCGTCGTCGAGGAAGTCGTCTCACGATGGGGCAGCCTCGACTTCGCACACAACCATGCCGGACTCGGAGCCGCTGCCCTGCCATTCAGTGACCAGGACCGTGACGACTGGCAGCGGCTCTTCGACGTCAACGTTTTCGGCCTCATGGGCTTCATGAAGCACGAACTGAGGCAGATGGCGACACAGGGGTCCGGCGCTATCGTCAACACATCGTCGATGTCGGGCAAGAACGGCAGTCCTGGGCTGTCGCCCTACAACGCCTCGAAATGGGCGGTCAACGGAATGACGCAGACGGCAGCGTTGGAATACGCCGCACAGGGCATTCGAGTCAATGCGATCTGCCCCGCGGCGACGATGACGGCGGCGTTGAGTTCGTGGGCTGAAGCGTCCCCAGAGGAGTACAGGAAGGTCACCGAGGCCATCCCGATGAAGCGGATGGCCAGTCCTCAGGAGCAGGCGGCCGCTGCCGTATGGCTGTGCTCGGACGACGCCGGCTTCGTCACGGGCACCCTGCTCAACGTCGACGGCGGGGACGGCATCCTCGGCAAGCAGTGAGCCGTCACTCGGCCGCCACCAGGTGTCCGCCTCCTAGGTCGCGCAAGGTCACTCTCTCCGGGCCCTGGTCCTCGGGCCAGACAGGGCTGGGGATCTCACCGGCGATGAGGGCTCGTTCGCGCTTCTGGCTCGGGTCGGCGATCGGCGCGGCATCCATGAGGCGTTGTGTGTACGAGTGCTGCGGGTTCTCGAACACCTGACGCCGCGGCCCCATCTCGACGATCTGCCCCAGGTACATCACGGCTACCCGATGCGCGATCCTCTCGACGACCGCCAGGTCGTGGCTGACGAAGAGATACGACAGTTCGAACTCCTGCTGCAGCTCGATCATGAGGTTGAGCACCGTGGCTCGCACGGACACGTCGAGGGCGGACACGGCCTCGTCTGCGACGATGAGGCTCGGATTGAGCGTGAGCGCTCGTGCGATGCAGATGCGCTGCCGCTGACCGCCCGAGAACTGATGCGGGTACTTCCGCATGTCATCGGCACTCAGGCCGACGAGTTCGAACAGTTCGGCCACGCGGGCCTCGACGTCTCCGTTCGAGGCCGTGCGATTGAGTCGCATCGGATCACCGACGATCCTGCCCGCGGTTTTGCGCGGATTGAGGCTGGCGAACGGATCCTGGAAGATCATCTGCAGGTGACGGCGATGCGGGCGCAGACCGCGTGTTCCCAGATCGGTGATATCCGTGTCGAGGAGCCTGATCGTTCCGCTGTCGGGCTTCTGCAGACGCATCGCGAGGTTCGCCAGTGTGGTCTTGCCGCACCCGCTCTCTCCGACGAGCGCGAACGTCTCCGCCTTGTCGACATGGAAGCTGACGTCCTCGACGGCATGGACCTTCATCCCGCCGGAGATCGAAAAGCCCTTGACCAGATTGTCGATTTCGAGGATCTTCGTCATCAGCAGGCCTCTTCCTCGTCTAGTCGGAACAGTGCGGGGGAGTCGGTGCCGTTCATCGCCCCGAGCTTCGGCACCGCGCTGAGCAGCTTCTTCGTATACGGGTGTTTAGGATTGTGGAAGATATCCTCCACGCTGCCCGTCTCGATCGCCTGCGACTTGCGCATGACGAGGACCCGATCGGCGATCTCGGCGACGACACCCATGTCGTGGGTGATGAAGATGATGCCGGCGTCGAGGTCGTTCTTCAGCTCACGCAGCAGTGCCAGGATCTGTGCCTGGATCGTCACATCCAGTGCCGTGGTGGGTTCGTCGGCGATGAGGATCCGCGGCTGGCAGGCCAAAGCCATCGCGATGACGACGCGCTGCCGCATGCCGCCGGACATCTGATGCGGGTACTGCCTGGCCCGGCGTTCGGGTTCGGGGATGCGCACTCTCTCCATGAGCTCGATGACGCCCTTCCTCGCCTCACGACGGGCCATCCCCTTGTGCACGCGCAACACCTCGGCGAGCTGATTGCCCACCGAATAGACCGGGTTGAGCGAGGTCAGCGGCTCCTGGAAGATCATCGAGATGTCATTGCCCCGAATCGCGCGCATCGTCGCTTCCGGAGCCGTGCGCAGGTCGACGACCTCACCGCCTGACCGAGTGAAGCACATCTGACCGTCGGTGACCTTGCCCGCGGAGGAGAGCTCGACCAGGCGCATGATCGCCAGGGAGGTCACCGACTTCCCCGACCCGGATTCCCCGACGATCGCGAGAACCTCTCTCGGCCTGACGTCGAAGGAGACGGCATCGACGGCTGTGTTGTCCTGGAACTTCACCGACAAGTTCTTCACCGACAGGATTGGCGACTCGTCGGCACCCGCAGGCTCCGGTCCGCGCTCGGCGTCGGCGGTGGCAGTCGAACTGATCGTTGCAGTGTTCATCGTTCACGACCTTTGGGGTTGAGGGCGTCGTTGAGTCCGTCGCCGGAGAGGCTGACGCTCAGCACGGCGAGGAAAATGGCCAGACCCGGGAAAGCCACGGGCCACCAGGCAGTGAGCATCTGCTCGCGGTTGTTGCCAAGGATCAGGCCCCAGCTCATCGTGTTGGGGTCGCCGAGGCCGAGGAAGCTCAGCCCCGCCTCGAAGAGCATCGCCTGACCAATGACCAAGGTCGACATGACGACGATCGGCGGTAGCGCGTTCGGCAGGATGGTCTTCATGATGATCCAGAAGTCACTGGCTCCGGCAACACGGTCGTTCTTGACGTAGTCGAGCTCGCGGATGCGGAGGAACTCGGCTCGGGTGATGCGCATGGTCGCCGGCCAGCTGACGACGCCGATGGCGATGGTGATCGTCATCAGGCTCGGAGTGAACAGGGTGACGAGTACCATGGCCAGCAGCAGCGGAGGCAGAACCTGGAAGAACTCGGTGATGCGCACGGCCACGGAATCGGCCCACCCGCGATGATAGCCGGCGAACCCGCCGAGCATGATGCCGATCGCCGTGGACAGGACGGCCGCGACCACGCCGACGAGCATGGTGGCCCGACCGCCGTAGAGCAACTCGGCAAAGAGATCGCGTCCCAGGGCATCAGTCCCGAGCAGGACCTCGGATTCGCCTGGTGCCTCCATCGGGATGCCGACTATCTCGAAGGGGTTGTTCGGATAGATCATCGGACCGAAGGTGATTGCGAGCAGGATCGCCGCAAGCATCGACAGACCGATGAGAGCGACACGGTTACGACGGAACAGTGTCCATGCCGTCGTCGGCCGCTTCCGCTTCGCAACCTGGGGCGGCTGCTCGGGTTGTTCCTGGCCGGTGCTCGGCAGTGACATGATGTCGGTCATTGTGGCCCTCCTGAGATGGCGATCCGCGGGTCGATGATGCGGTAGGCCACGTCCGTGACCAGATTGGCGACGATGACGATTACAGAGCTGGCCAGGAGGATTCCCAGGATCACAGGAGTGTCCCGGCGGAGAATCGATTCGAGCAGCAGCGAGCCGAGTCCCGGCCAGTTGAAAACGACCTCAATGAGCACCACGCTGGACAGGAGCGCACCGACGTGGAGACCGAGCAGAGTGACGACAGGCAGCACCGCGTTGCGCAGCGCATGCTTGAAGATGACGATCCTGCCTCCCAGCCCCTTGGCCCATGCGGTGCGGATGTAGTCGGAGTCGAGGACCTCGAGCATGCTTGTGCGCGCAGTGCGGCTGTAAAGCGCCACATAGATAAGTGCCAGTGCAGTGGCAGGGAGGATCAGATGCATCGTCGTATCCCAGATCTGTGGAAAGGCGTGCGGGGAGACGATGATCGAGTTCATTCCTTGGATCGGGAAGATCGGAATAGTGATCGACAGGGCCAAGAGCAGCAGCACGGAGGTCCAGAAGACTGGAGCCGCGAAGCCGACGAGGGCAATGACCGTGACGAAGTAGCTGAGGATTCCCCGAGGTTTGATCGCGGCGATGACTCCGAGCAGGGTGCCGATGATGAGCCCAGCGAGCATTCCGGTTCCCGCGAGAAGGACTGTCGGGTACAGCCGCTCACCGATGAGCGATGTGACGTCCTGGCCGAAATAGAACGAGTAGCCGAGGTCGAAATGAGCGATCTGAACGAGGTAGTGCCAGAGTTGGACGAAGATCGGGTCGTTGAGCCCATAGGCCTCTCGGATCGATTCGAGCTGCTCGGGGGTGGTGCCGCCCGACTCACCGGCGATGACCGTCGCCGGGTCTCCGGGGGCGAGGTGGATGAGCACGAAGTTGAAGATGATGACGGCGAGCAGGAGGAGGACGGCCTGGGCGATGCGTGAGGCGATCGAACGGGACCTCGCCAGGGCCATGTTTCTGCGCCCTTTGAGCTTGATCTTCGGTGGAGCTGTCAGTGACATGGTCAACCTTCCATCGAGGTGTTTAGCAACGGCGACATGATGCCGAACGGGCCGTTCGGAGGATTCACGACTGTGTCGCTGTAGATGTTCCTGAATTGCTGCGTTTCAAAAGGCAGAATCGGCAGCTCGTCCGTGAGGATCTCCTGCACATCGAAGTAGAGTTCCTTTCGGGTCTTCTCGTCGGGTGCCGCAGCGGCATTCTTGAAAAGTTCATCCACCTTCGGGTTGCAGTACTGGGACATGTTCGCCCACAGGACGCCCTTCTTGATGTTGCTGCACAGATAGGTGCGTTCGACTCCGACCACCGGGTCGCCCCAGTTCCAGACGTTGTCCAAGGTCATGTCGTAGTCGTAGTTGGCAACCCGATTTCCCCAGGTGGGGGCATCGGCGGAGCTGCGAATGCGGACGTTGATGCCAACTTCTTTCAGATTGGCTTTGATGGTTTCTGCCACGCTGGTGGACATCTCATTGCTCGTAGGTGCGTAATCCAGCTGCAGGTCGAAGCGCTTTCCGTCCTCTGACGACGGATAGCCGGCGTCGTCGAGAAGGTCACCTGCTTTGTTGAGATCACGGTCGTACTCGGGCAGATCGTCATCGTGGTAGGGGCTCCCACTCGCAATAGGACTCGTGGCCGCTGACAGTTTTCCTCGGTGCAGGTCATTGATGATGTAATCTCGATCGATCGAATAGGCGATCGCCTGGCGGACTTTCTTATCCGAGAGGTACTTGCTCTTGACATTGAAGCCGAGCCAGCCGAGGGATCCGATGCCTTCATACCCCTGTTCGGCGACGGTCAGGTCCGAAGATCGACTCAACCGTTGCGTCACGGACGGGGTGTTGGTGGTCATCATGTCGATCTCGCCCTTCTCCAGTGCCAATGACAAGGTGTTTTCGTCCGAGATGATTTCGATGATCACGGATTTCGGTGCTTTGGAGTTGTCCATGAAGAAGTCATCGACCTTGTCGAAGACAATCCTCTTTCCTTCGCTGTGGCTGCGAAGGCGATAGGGGCCCGATCCCACCACTTTCTGAGAATTCTGCGGGTGATCAGCAACAGTGTCGCCAGTGCCATAGACGTGCTTGGGAATGACCGGGAGGAAGGGTGGACTCATGGCAGTCATCAATGCTGGGTGCCTCCGTGACAGGTTGATGACCACCGTGTGCTTGTCCGGAGTGTCGACGCTCGTCACCGGCCCAAAGAGGTTGGCGCCGAAAGGATGTTCGCGTTTCACCACGTCGAGCGAGAACGCGACATCTTCGGAGGTGATGGCGACGCCGTCGTGGAATTTCGCACTGTCGACGAGATGAAGAGTAACCTTCTTCCCGTCATCGGACTCGTCCCACGACTTGGCCAGATAGGGCTTCGGCTCAAGGGATTTTGTGAGAAGAACAGGGCTGGCGAACAGCTGGGCTCCACTTGTAGCCGTGGCGAGACCCGATTGCACAGCGGGATTGAGCACGCGAGGCACTTCGCCGGTTCCGTAGATCAGAGTGTCGTCGTCGCTTCCCACGAGCGCTGTGTGAGAAGCGCAGCCGCTGAATAGGAGCGCGAGCACCGCGACGATCGCGAGTACTGCTCGGGGCGGGTGCGACATTGGCAGCCCTTGTCGCCGCGAGGCCGACTCGCGGTGTCGATTGTTTTTGAGGGTGAACTTCATTGTTCCCTTTCAGATGATCGTGGTCGGCTAGTCGCCGACCCACCCGTGAAGCGTCTGAGCCAGCGCGGTCACTGAGCTTGGAGTCTTGACATGGTCACCGGCCGCGATGACGACGAGGTGCCCCGGTTCGTCTGAAGCCGCGCCCGCCGCTACGACATCGTCTGTCTCGCATCTCGTGCCGTCGTATTGGATGAGGAACCGACGGTCGGGATCCCGACTATCGGTCAGGATGCCTTTGGCCCGGACGACGATCTCCGGAAGGTCGAGCACGAGTGCGCACAGCCGAACGGGATCGACTGCCGCGGTAGTTGTGATCGACCATGAGGTGTGCGCCGAAGCGGCATGACTCGAATCAGCGGTGCTGGACGCCGTCGTCGGATGTTCGGACTGCCGCATCTGTCCACCTACCAGGACTCGTTCCCGATCGATGATCTCGGCATCGATGTCCAGTTGTGTTGTCAGCCAGTCCTCGACCTCGCGCAGCTGCAGCTCGTCCACCAGATCCGTCTTCGTCAACAGGATCCGGTCGGCACCGCGCAGCTGCGACAGCACCGTCTCTCCCACCCATTTCCGGTTGACGTCCCGGCGGATGGAGGTGGCATCGGCGCAGACGAGGGAACCGCCTCGGGAGAAACCGGGATGGTCGCCCCAGCGTGCGACGACCTCGGGCTGTCCGACTCCGCTGACCTCGACGAAGATGCGCGTCACCGGGGGAGTGGCGGTCCGGATGCTCTCGATCGCGGAAGCCATTCCGTCCGAGAGGTCGCAGCAGATGCACCCATTGGCGATCTCCCAGGTCCGGCCGTCGTCGCTGGCGATGATCTCCGCGTCGATATTGACCGTGCCGAAGTCGTTGACGATGACCGCGACGCGTTCACCGTCGGTCCGATCGAGGATCTCGTTGAGCAGAGTGGTCTTGCCCGCCCCGAGATAGCCGCCGATCACTGTCAGCTCGATCATCGCTCAGCCTGCCGCCTGGAAGTGCCGGCCGGCCACGACGGTCCCGTGGACGGTGACTTCGCGCAGTTCGGCCGGCTCGCAGTCGTAGGGGTCCCGGTCGAGGATCGCGAAGTCGGCGAATTTGCCCGCCTCCAACGACCCGACGAGGTGGTCGAGCTTGAGCATATAGGCCGCTCCCAGGGTGACGGCGTCGAGAGCCTGGGCCACACTGATCCTCTCGTGGACTCCGAGCACGCGGCCGCTCGGTGTGGCCCGTTCGGCCGCGTAGGAGGCCGTGGCCAGCGCGTCGAGGGGAGTGACGGGTGTATCGCAGTGCAGCGAGATCGGCACCCCGATGCGCAGTGCGGTGGCGGCGGCGTTCATCCGCTCGGCGCGATCGGGGCCGAGGATGAGATCCCGATGCTGGTCGCCCCAGTACCAGATGTGGTTGGAGAAGATGTTCGCGCACACCCCCAGAGCCTTCATCCTCCGGTACTGCGCCGGAGTCGTCAGCTGACTGTGCGTGACCGTGTGCCGGTGGTCCCAGCGGGGCACCTCGGCCAGCACCTGCTCGACGGTGTCGAGGAAGAGCTCGGTGGCTTCGTCGCCGTTGCAGTGGACATGGATGACCGAGCCGGCAGCATGATAGGCGCGGAAGGCCCGATAGAACTCCTCTGGTGAGGACAGCCAGATGCCGTTGCCGTCCTCGGACAGATACCCAGGAGCCTGGAGCCGGGCGGTGAACCCCTGGATGGACCCGTCGAGGAAGAGTTTGACCCCGCCGAGGTGCATCTTCTCGCTGCCGGTCTCGGCCAGATCCGCCAGAGTGCGCGACGCCGTGTGCGGATCGCCGCCGGCACCCATGCCGCCGCCGAGGTGGAAGAGCGAGAGTCGGAGCGGGAAGTCATCATCGTCGATGATGCTCCGATGCTCGTCGAGGGCATCGGTCATGATGTAGGGGTTGCCGAGATCCGCAGAGGTCGTCACCCCGTGGTTGCGGGCGTCGGCGGCGAAACCGCGCAGAGCGGCCGGATCGAACGGGCCGCCGAGGAGGGAAGAGGCGCTCGAGATCAGTGCGATCGCCGGAGGCTCCCGCAGCTCGCCGTTGGGTTCGCCGTCAGAACCGCGGACGACGCCTTCGACCGGGCAGTCGCGGTCGATTCCCTCATGGGCCAGCATCGCCGAGTTCACGGTGGCCAGGTGTCCGCTCTGGTGGCTGACGAAGATCGGCCGCGTCGTCGACACTGAGTCGAGGTGGCGTTTGTCGAGGCGCTCGCCGGGGAAGAAGATCGGATCGAGCCCCCAGGCGATGAGCAGCTCACCGTCGCCGAGTCGGGCGTCGGCGTCCCGCAGCCGATCGAGCACCTCGTCGACGCTCGTGCAGCCGGGCCAGATCCGACCATCGGGATCCTTGCGCGTATAGAAGCCGACGTAGGTGTTCTCCCACATGCCTCCGCTGCCCGCGTGTGCGTGGGCTTCGACCATTCCGGGGAAGATCACGGCATCCGCATAGCGGTCGTCGATGCGGGAGGGACCGTAGGCCTTGAGCTCGTCGAGAGAACCGACGGCTCGGATCAGCGATCCGCGGACCATGATCGCCTCGGCGGTGGGTCGTGCGGGATCAAGGGTCCGCACGGTACGGGCTGGGTAGATGATCTGTTCGGGCGAGTTCATCGCGTGAGCGCCAGCTTTCTGCGGCAGTGTCATCGTCGACGGGCCGCTGATCGATTGTGTCGTGCGTGATGGGCGGCACCGGAAGCCCCGGAGATGGTGGTCGGGTCCGACCCGACCACCACCTCCGGCGACCGGCGCTCACCAGTATCGAGGACTCACACGTAGTCCTTGTACTTGTCCAGAGTCCGAACCGGCTTCCGCAGCGCATCGCGGCGGAAGGGATCTCCGAGCTCCTTCGTGCACATGACCTCGATGACGCTGGTCCTGCCCTCGTTCATCTGTGCGTCCACGGCCTTCTGCAGAGCGGGGCCGACCTCGTCGAGGTCGTCGACGACGATGCCGTCGGCTCCCATCGACTCGGCCATGGCGGCGAAGCTCTCTCCGTTGTCGAGCTCACCGGCAATGAAGCGGTGGCCGTAGAACTCCACTTGGTTCTTCTTCTCCGCACCCCACTGCCGGTTGCGGAACACCACCGCGGTGACCGGAATGTCGTGACGGACCGCGGTGAGGACCTCGACCATGCTCATCGCCCAGGCGCCGTCACCGGCGTAGGCGATGGCCGGACGTTCGGGAGCCGCACGCTTGGCGCCGATGATCGTCGGCAGGGCATAGCCGCAGTTGCCGAAGCTCATCGGAGCGAAGAAGCTGCGCGGGCGCTCGAACCGCAGGTAGCTGTGGGCGACCGAGTTGATGTTGCCGATGTCGGTCGAGACCATGACGTCGGCGGGCATCGCCTTCTCGAGTTCGCGCAGCACCTGGCGCGGGTGCAGCCAGTTGCCGTCCTCCTTCTCCGCTTTGTCGATGGCGTCGAGGGAGAACTCGTCCTTCTCATGGGTCCAGGAATCGAGTTCGGCCTCCCAGGCCTCCTTCTCGGCCCGGATGAGTTCGGCGCGCTGGTCCTTCGTGGCGTCGCAGGCGACCTCGCGGTCGTTGAGGCGGTTGCGCAGCTCCTCGGCGACGGCCTTGGCGTCTCCGCAGATGCCGACATCGATCTTCTTGACCAGGCCGAGCATCTTCTGATCGGCGTCGACCTGGATGATCTTCGCGTTGGTGGGCCAGTAGTCGAATTCGTACTGGGGCAGCGTGCCGAACGGCCCCAGGCGGGTGCCCAGAGCAAGGACGACGTCGGCCTGGTTGATCAGCGTCATCCCGGCCTTCGAACCCTGGTAGCCCAGCGGTCCGGCCCACAGCGGGTGGCTGGCGGGGAAGGAGTCATTGTGCTGGTAGCTGTTGACCACCGGCGCTCCGAGACGCTCGGCCAGGGCGATGCACTCATCGACGCCATCGGCCATGACGACGCCGCCGCCGGAGACGATGACGGGATTCTTCGCCGAGGCGAGCAGGTCTGCCGCCTCCTCCAGGCTCTCGGCGCCGCCGGCGCCCCGGTCGATCTTCTGCGGCGTCGGGATCTGCGGATCGCATTCGCCGTAGAAGTAGTCGCGGGGGATGTTGAGCTGGGTGGGTCCCATCTCCGACCTCGCGCGGTCGAAGCAGCGAGCGGTGAATTCGGACATGCGAGACGCATTGGACACATGTCCCTGGTACTTCGTGAACTCCTGGAACATCGGCAGCTGATTCGCCTCCTGGAATCCGCCGAGGCCGATCGAGTTCGTGCCCGCCTCCGGGGTGACGATGACGACCGGCGAATGTGCCCAGTAGGCCGCGGCGATCGCTGTCACGCAGTTCGAGATGCCCGGTCCGTTCTGGCCGGTGACGACGCCGAAGCGGCCCGAGGCGCGGGCGTAGCCGTCGGCCATGTGTGCGGCTCCCTGCTCATGGACCACCGGGATGAAATCGATGCCGGCGGGAGCGAAGATGTCCATCGCATCCATGAATGCCGAGCCCATGATTCCGAAGATGTCGGTGACTCCGTAGTTCACCATCGTTTCGACGAAGGCCTCGGAGGAGGTGATCTTCTGGGTCTTCACCGCTTCGCTCAGCGTCGCCTCATCGGTTCGATCGGCCAGTTCCGTCATCGCAACGTCTCCTGTTCGTCAAAGGACCACTGCTTTGTGGTCTCGGTTTTGTGTTCATTGCACTTCGAAAAGCGGAACACCTCGAATTTATGGTCCGAGCTCCGCAGGTGTCAATAGAGTTCCGAAAAAGATTTCATTTGGTACGATATTCCGAGACGAAAAGATCATGGCCGACGGGCGGCCGGGAAGGTAGGCGACCATGGATGACTTGGCAGAGCCGGGGTCCGAGGAACGCGTTTCTCTCGCCGGTGAGACACCCGCGCTGAGGTTGGTGTCGCTGTTGGAGTTCATCTCCACCCGCGACCAGATCTTCACCCTCCAATCCCTCGTCGTGCAGACCGGTCTGCCCAAACCCACACTCCACCGGATGCTCCAGCAACTCGAGGGTGCGGGATTGCTCACCCGGCACAGCGACGGCCGTCATTACGGCACCGGAGCGCGACTGCGGCGGATGGCCGAGGACGTGTTGCTCAATGACTCCCGCCAGGGGGCGCGGCGGATGATCCTGTCCCGGCTGTCCGAGGAGATCGGTGAGAGCTGCAACCTCACCGCGGTCTCCGGTGATGAGGTCATCTACCTCGATCGCGTCGAGACCTCACACCCGTTGCGCGTGCATCTCGAAGCCGGCAGCCGCGTGCCCATCCACGCTTCGGCCAGCGGGAAGATGATCGCCTCTCAATACGGGGACACGCCGCGCCGCAGGCTGCTGAGCAGTTCACAGCTGAGAGAGTTCACCCCGCACACGCTCACTGATCCGGCCGAGCTCGAGGCTGAGCTCGATTCGGCTCGAAGCTGCGGTTATGCCCTGGACCGGCAGGAGTACCTCGAAGGCCTCGTCTGTCTCGCGGTGCTCATTCCCACTGATATCGGTCGATCGAACCAGGCCCTGGCGGTCCAGGCTCCCGTGATCCGGAAGTCGATCGACGACCTCGTCGAACTGCTGCCGGTGGTGGAAGAGGCCGCCCAGCGCATGGCCGTTCTCGACGAGATCGACCGCGCCGACGAGAACTCGGCCTGAACCGCGACCGAGCTGACCGGCTGCGGTGAGGCTGAACCACGACGAGGAAAGGACGGCGATCATGGCCGACGTTTCAACCCTGCGAGAACTGTTCGGCATCGATGCCGACATGCCCGTGCCGATGCTCGAGGACGACAGCGATCTGGTCCCGCGCATCGATGAGAACTACCGGTTCGACCCTGAGGTGACGCGGGCGGTGCTCGCCGGGTTCTCCCACGGATCCCGGGTGCTCGTGCAGGGTCTGCACGGGACGGGGAAGTCCACGCACATCGAACAGATCGCCGCCCGCCTCAACTGGCCGCTCATGCGCGTCAACCTCGACGGGCAGATCTCCCGGTCCGACCTCGTGGGCAAGGACCAGGTCGTCATCGAGGACGGGCAGCCGCGCACGGCCTTCGAAGAGGGTGTGATCCCCTACGCCCTGACGAGGCCGATGGCGCTGGTCTTCGACGAATACGATGCCGGCCGCCCGGAGGTCATGTTCATCATCCAGCGTCTGCTCGAACGCGATGGCCTGTTCACCCTCACTGAACAGAACCGGGTGATCCGCCCCCATCCGCACTTCCGGCTCTTCGCCACGGCGAACACGGTCGGCCTGGGCAACGTCAACGGCCTCTACCACGGGGTCAACCGGCTCAACCAGGCTCAGCTCGACCGATGGAACATCATCGCCTCACTCGACTACCTCGACCCGGCCGAAGAGCTTCTCGTCGTCACCGGTCAGGTGCCCGAGGCGGAGACGCGCCTGGGAGAGGAGACGGTGGCGACGATGATCGAGGTCGCCCAGCTGACGCGCAGCGGATTCGCCGCCGGCGACGTCTCAGCGCTCATGTCCCCGCGCACGGTCATCTCCTGGGCCGAGAACTCAGTGATCTTCGGCGACGTCGAGTTGGCCTTCAGGTTCTCGTTCCTCAACCGCTGCGACGCCACCGAACATCCGCTCGTCGCGGAGTACTATCAGCGCTGCTTCGGCGGTGAGCTCGTCCTCGACCAAGCGGCGACGGCAAGCTGATGACCGCGCACGGTTCGCAGTCGACACAGCGTTCCGACCGGGAAGGACTCGTCCTCGAGCGGCGATTGGCCTCCGTGTTCCGGGCACTGAGCCAGGATCCCGGGGTCGACCTGTGGGCGCACCGACCGGCAGATGCGAACGGCCTGCTGCCGATGAACGCCCCCCACCTCTATTCGGACCCCTCCCGCTCGGATCTGCCCTCCCTGCGCGGAGCCACGGACGCCATGGCCATGCGCCGGAAGTGGAGCGATCCCGAGCTCCACCGGCAGATGCTGCCGCAGGCCCGGGAAGAGCGCCTCATCGTCGAGGTCCTCGAACAGTTCCGGTGCGAATCCCTGGCCCGGCAGGCGGGAGTCCGGGCCAACCTGTCCCAGCGGCACGCGCACTGGCGCAGCGAGTACCTGCGCAGCCGCCTGCACGAGACCCACCTGGGCATTCTGCTGTACACGGTCATCCTCGTCACCCGGTCGGTCCTGACCGGAGACCCGATCGGTCGAGCGGACTCCGACCTGCTCGAGGAATCCCGGTTCGAACTCTCATCCGAGCTCGGCCCCTTCCTCCTCCCGCTGCGCGATGCCCGATACGATCAGCAGGACTTCGCCGAGGTGGCCCGCGAGCTCGCGCACACGCTCGCCGGCCGGATCGCCGCCGTCGAAGAGCGAGAGGGAACCCGGTCCGGAGCGCGCGAGCGTCGCGCCGCCCCGAGCCTGCCGCTGGTCTTCGATATCGCCGAAGATCTGTTCGCCCCCGCCTCTGACGACTCCGGCGGGCAGCTTCACCTCGCCCGCGGCTACCGGGCGTGGACGAGGAGATTCGACCGGGAATCGACCATCGCCGAGGTGGTCCGGACGGAGAGCCTTCGCAGCGGCCGGACCACCATCGCCGCCGAAACGGCACGCCGCTCGGTGCCGCTGGCACCCGTCGTCTCCCGCCTGCACGGTGTCGTCGAGGCGGCGAAAGACGCTCACGAGCTCGTCGACTCCGAGGACGGGGCCCTCGACCCCTCCCGTCTGACACGGTTGATCACGTCTCTTGGCGACCCGCGCGTCTTCCGCGGACGATCGCAGCGGGCCGAGACCGATTGCGCCGTGACCTTCCTGCTCGATCTCTCGGGGTCGATGAAACCTCATGCGCTCGGACTCGGCGCCCTCCTCGACGTGCTCGTCACCGCCCTCGACCGGTTGGATGTGAACACCGAGATCCTCGGGTTCACTACCAATGCGTGGAACGGCGGACGCGTGCGAAGCGAGTGGAAGAAGGCCGGCTCACCCGAGCGGCCGGGACGGCTCAACGAACTCCATCACCTCGTGATCAAGTCCGCAGCGTCCTCGTGGCGGCGGACGCGCACCCACCTCGGCGGTCTGCTCAAGACCTCGCTGTATCGGGAGGGCGTCGACGCCGAGGCCCTGCGCTGGGCGGTCGGCCGACTGCGCAGCCAACAGGCGGCGAAATCGGCCGTGGTCGTCGTCAGTGATGGTCTGCCCGCCGACTCCGCCACCACCTTCGCCAATGACGAGGACTACCTCGCTCGTGACCTCGAGACCACGGTGGCCGGTCTGCGACGGTCCGGCGACATCGGGATGCTCGGTGTCGGCATCGGCACGGATCCCGGTCTCATCTATCCCGCCAGCGTCGAACTCGATGCCGATTCTCTGGGGGACCGGACCTCGGTGCGGGCGATCGTCGACGGACTCCGCACCGTCCTCGCTCGCTGACGACTGAACCAGCAAGCGCGTCCTTGGAGTGGTCGGTATAACGACGGGTGTCGGAATTGCTATTCCAAGGAGCGCAAATGGCTTCTCGGACTTGCCGCTCACCTTCCGCCTTGGTCTTTCCTCACTTGTCAGCGGTTCTCGTAGTAGAACTCAAGATCCTCGAACGCCGGAGTTCTTCGCGGGCCCCTGGGGTCATCGTTTTCGACGTGCTCCTGACGCTTGACGTACCTATCCGGCCACGCTTCGATATGGGCCTGGCGAACGTCCAGAGTGACTTTGGCGAGATTCGAATTGTCAAAGAACGGCTCGTCGGATGAGACCTCCCATATGGAGGCCGATTCGCCATCACCTGCGTCGCGAGCGCCGATGTAACGCACATCGGTGTCAAGTGGATCGTCGCAGACCTTGGTGCCTGGCTCTGCCTCGGCTGGCTGAAACTCGAAATCGGTGAGGTCGTCGGCCTTGAGGGGAAGATCGGATTGCTTGAGAACGACAACGATCAGACGTTCGGGATCAAATTCTTCTGAGTAGTTGTCGTAGCTGTCTGCGCGACTGTCGTCATAGGACACGGCATCCATATCTGGCTCGCCCGCGAATACTGGCGAAAGGTTGACGTTGACGTCGCCGCTGTCAGTCCACACCGGCTCGCGAAGACCGTCGCCTGAAATCGAGCAAGCATTGGCCGCAGCAGTGGGTGGCGGTTGTTCTTCGGTCGGTTTGGAGTACGTCCGCTTCTCCGTGGGCTCTGCATCCTCGATTGGCGGACCGTTCGACTCCGGTGTGCAACCAGCCAGTGAGGCCAGCGCACATGCAAGTGCGGCAGCACCAAGCGCAGTCTTCTGAAATCGCATTTCAGCCTAGTCTACGTTTCATTATCCGGCGGTGGGTCATGAGCTTGATGATCTCAAGATTCTTGCACTGCAAGTGCCAGAGTTGCGGATCTGTATGAGGTCGTACCCTGATAGTGTGCGACTTCACGACGAGACCACGGAGCT
This sequence comes from Brevibacterium renqingii, assembly GCF_017808105.1. GTDB lineage: Bacteria > Actinomycetota > Actinomycetes > Actinomycetales > Brevibacteriaceae > Brevibacterium > Brevibacterium renqingii. The sequence continues at coordinate 24,449 of NZ_JADBHF010000019.1, forward strand.
GGAACTACGGATCGCCGGGTACCAGTTCGTGCTTCAGGAGACTGCAGACGGACCGGCGGACGCTTCCTGGGATTCCAACTGGCTAGTTGTGGAAGGGGCAGTGCGAGCGAGCGATGGCATACAGTGGACTTTCCGGGACCCGTGCCTGACCACCTGGGAAGTCGCTAAATTGTCTGATTGGCTGCAACAGACCGCGGCGGAAGCCACAACGGCGACAGCGAATACAGACGCAGATGGACAGGTGGCCGAGTGGCTGACATTCACTGAACCGAACCTGAGCTTGGCGGTCGTCAGCCTTTCAGAATCGCAGGCAGAGTTAACGATCGTGCTGAGCCATGAAGCTGCTGCGCCTCCGCTTGAGCCGCAATTGCCAAAGCGGTCTGAGATCAGCATTGTGACAAGCAAACGCGAAATTCAAAACGCAGCCGTCGAGATGCGGGAACAACTGTCTGCCTACCCCGTCCGATGAAGGAGTTGCGAGCGTGAGGACAGTCCTCGGCTGCTGCGGGCGCTGCGAACATGAACCGTGCGAGAGACGGCCCCGACGAGGGATGACCTTCGTCTCGTTCGGTGGTCGAACCGACGACAGCGGTCGGCCCGCTGCCGGTACGTCTTGGCAGCGGGCCGACAGCCGTGCTGTCCGGGTATCCCGGATTCGGCTCAGCCTTCCGTGGTCAACCGTCCTTCGCGACGCAGATGAGCGCGTTCGCTGAATCGGGTGACGGCAGGACGCTCGTCACCGAGGACGAGGCGATCGACCTGCAGATCGGTGAGCTTCCTGTTGTGCCGGATGCGGGAGAGGAAGAACACGACCCCGATGACGATCCAGACCGCCAGGGCGATGAGCGATTGTGGTCCCAGCGCACCGGGCGAGCCCGGGATGAGCAGGAGCAGCATGAAGATGATCGCGATCACCGCTCCCACACCGGACAGCACCTTCTTCGTCGTCGAGTACATTCCGGGCAGAGCCTCGGGATCTCGTGCCTCATGGGTGGGGCGGAAGATCCGGAAGGCACATAGGCAGGTGTAGAGGTAGGCGATGGTCACTCCGATCGAGGACATGTCGACGACCCAGGTCAGCGCCGCCCGACCGAACCAGGGGCTGATGAGGCAGACGATGAGCACCGCGATGATGCCGTAGTGCGGAGTCTTGTGTTTCGCGTGCAGGCGGGCGAAGATCGGTGGGATCATCTGCGCACGGCCCATGGCCATGAGCACGCGGCTGGCCGAGACGTAGAAGCCGTTGAGACCGGTGCTCACACCCATGGTGATGGCGATCGCGAGCAGGAGCAGACCCGAGCCGCCGATGACGCCGGTGATGGCGTCGGCGGTGCCCCAGGCCGATCCCGAATTCGCCAGCGCCTGCCAGGGCTCGGCCATCGACACGGACACGAGCATCGCCATGTAGAGCGCGGCGGCAGTGACGATGGCGAGCACGATGAGACGCAGCGCCTTGGCCGGTGAGAAGTCGAACTCCTCGGCGGCCTGCGGAACGTTGTCGAAACCGATGAACGCCCACGGGGCGATGGCGACGATCGCGATGATCGCGGCCACCGGGCTGACACCGTCGGGCAGTGCCGGGGACATATTGCCGAAATGGGTTGTCGGGCTGGCGATGACGGAGATGATGATCGCGGCGACCGCGATGATCATGAGCACACAGGCCCAATACTGGACTCGTCCGGACAGTGCGGTGCCGCGGATGTTGAGTACGGCGAAGACGACGAGTGCCGTGATCGAGATGATGATCTCCGGCAGATAGACGTCCCAGCCGGCCACGGTGTAGAGATAGCCCTGTTCGATGACCGAGGGCATGATCTTGCGGAACAGCAGGGCCAGGGCCGAGGCGTTGAGTGCGACGATGCATACATAGCCGAGGGTGAGGAACCACCCGGCGAAGAATGCATGCACTCTGCCGTACCCGATGAGGGCATAGGCCAGCTCACCGCCGGAGACGGGGAAGGTGCGGATGAGGAATCCATAGCTGACGGCGATGACGAGCATGAGCCCGGCACCGAGGGCGAAGCCGACGAGTGTGCCCAGTGGGCCTCCCGTCGCCAGCCAGTCCGTGGGGAGGATGAAGGCCCCCCAGCCGACCGCCGAGCCGAGGGCGATGGCGAAGACCCAACGCGGTTTGAGCGTCTTCGCCATCCTCTCCGGCTGCTGACCGTCGCTGACCCCCGACGGCGCGGAGGCGACATTCTGCGCTGGGTTCTCTATTGATTTCGACATGGCACCTTACTTTCGTCACTTCGCTGTGAAGGTATGGGCAGTGAGTTTCGTCGGTTGCGGGGCGCGCGCCGTGGGAGTGAGCGCCTGCAGGCAGGTGATGAGTCCGACGTTGACGATGTCGGAGACGCTCGCCCCACGGGACAGGTCGTTGATCGGAGAGGCCAGCCCCTGCAGCAGAGGACCGAACGCATCGGCCCCGCCGAGTCGCTCGGCGATCTTGTAGCCGATGTTGCCGGCGGCGAGGTTCGGGAAGACGAGCACGTTCGCATGGCCCGCGACGGCGGATTCGGGGCATTTCGACTTCGCCACGGATTCGACGATGGCCGCGTCGAATTGGAGTTCGCCGTCGACATCGAGTTCGGGGCAGCTGCTGCGGATGTGCTCGGTGGCCGCTCGGACCCGATCGATGTCGGAATGCTGGGCCGAACCTGCTGTGGAGAAGGACAGCATCGCCACGGATGGGGGCTGGCCGGTGATCGCGGCGAAGGTCTGCGCAGTGGCGATGGCGATCGCTGAGAGCTGCTCGTCATCGGGCACCGGGATGACAGCACAGTCGCCGAATCCCAGGTACCGTCCGTCGCGCAGCCGCATGAGGAACGAGGAGCTGAGCAGAGACGAGCCCGGGGCGAGTCCGACGATGGACAGCCCCGCCCGGATGACATCGGCGGTGGGGCGGTCCGCCCCGGCGACGGCGGCATCGGCCAGACCCTCTTTGACGGCTGCGGCGGCGAGGAAGACGGGATCGGCGAGCCACTGTTCGGCGAGTTCGGGATGCTTCCTCTCTGCGCTGCTGCGGATTCTCTCACCGGCGGGTCCGGCGGCGAGCACTGCCGGGTCTTCGACGGACCATCCGTCGGTGTCGGCGATGCCCAGCCGCTTCGCACGGTCCCGGATCTCGGGACCGTTTCCGATGAGGACGGGCTGGACGCCCACCTCGGCGAGGACGCCGGCAGCGCGGAGGACACGCTCGTCGTGGGACTCCGCGAGGACGGCCCTCGGCCGGGGTCCCTGCTCGCACAGGACGAGCACCCGCTCAAGGAGCATCGGGTCGATCTTGACGGACCCGTGATCGGTCCCGATGGTCGTGCCCTGGGGGTCGGTGCCTTCGCGCGCTGCCGGCGTCTTCAACATGATCCGTCTCTCAGACCGCGGCCGACAGTGTCGAGACGCCGAGGTGCTTGTCGACGGTGCCCATGACGTGGTCGACTTTGTCGAGCAGGTCGTCGAGGACGGCCTGATCGGCGACCAGCGGCGGTGAGAGCACGAGCATCGTGGCACCGCGGTTGTCGGGGCGGGTGATGAGTCCGGCCTCCTTCATCGACTTCGGGATCACTTCGGTGAGCACCTGCTTAGACGCCTCAGGAGTCAGTTCGGCGCCGGTGTCGCGGTCGGCCATCATCTCGATGGCGTAGAAGAACCCGGTGCCGCGGTACTCCTTGATGCAGCGGTAGGAGTCGGTGATCCGGTCGAGGCCGTTCTGGAAGTAGGGCGCGAGGCTGCGGACGTTGCCGGGGATGTTCTCCTCGGCCAGCGCCGTGAGGTTCGCTGTGGCCACCGCAGTCGCGACTGGATGGCCGCCCCAGGTGGCGCCGTGGGTGAACGTTCCGGCATTGGGCGAGTCGAGCAGGGCCTCGGCCATCGGTTTGCGGATGATGACTCCGCCGAGGGGCATGTAGCCCGAGGTCGAGCCTTTGGCGAAGGTGATGAGGTCCGGGACGACGTCGAACTTGATCGAGCCGAACCATTCGCCCAGCCGACCGAACCCGGTGATCACTTCGTCGGCGACGAGGAGGATTCCGTGCTCGTCGCAGATCTTCCGCAGCTCCTGCCAGTAGCCCTCCGGCGGCACCAGAGCTCCGCGCGAATTCTGGACCGGTTCGGCGAAGAGGGCGGCGAAGGTGTCTCCACCTTCCCGCTCGATGAGCTCCCTGATTGCCTGGATCGAGGGCAGATCGGCGGCGGTGCCTCCTGCCGGGACCTCTTCTCCGAGCGTGTTGGGTACGTGGAAGACTCCGGGCATGAGCTCGCCGAAGGGCTCCTTGTAGCCGGGGATGCCGGTGACGGCGAGGGCGCCAAGGGTGGTGCCGTGGTAGGCCATGTCCCGGGCGATGATCTTCGTGCGTTCGGGCTGTCCCTGGGAGCGGTGGTACTGGCGGGCGAATTTCACGGCGGATTCGACGGCCTCGGAGCCCGAATTCACGAAGAAGACGGTGTCGAGGTCACCGGGGGCGTGGCCGGCGATGCGTGTCGCTGCGTCCACGGCCGCCGGATGGGCCGAACCCCAGTTCGTCCAGTACGCGAGCTTGCTCATCTGCTCGTAGGCCGCCTGAGGGATGTCCTGGCGTCCGTGGCCGATGTTCGCACAGAACAGTCCGGCCAGACCGTCGAGGTACTGATCGCCTCGTTCGTCGGTGAGGTAACTCCCGTGCCCTTCGACGATGATCGGAAGATCGTCGTCATTCCACACTTTGCCGGTGGTGAAGTGGGGAAAAAGATGCTGCTGGGCACGATTTGCATAATCCGAGATCGTCACGCGAACCCTCCATTCGAACTGTCTGGGTCGGTACGTCGAGGCGTCCCGACTCCGGCACTCCTTCGTTGGTGTGCTTGACATCACTCTCGTGGTGATCTGGTTCCGAATGAAGTCCCAGTCCGTTGCGAGTTCTTTGGTGCCAGTCGATCAGCTGAGCTCGTCGATCGCCTCGCGCAGGAGGCGGACTCCGGGTTCGATGTCCTCGAGGTCGATGGCAGCGAAGCCGAGGCGGAAGTGATTGAGGTTGTCTTCCGGGGTGAGGAAGAAGGGGTCGCCGGGTTCGATGACGACGCCTCGGCGCAGGCATTCTTCGGCCAGGGCACGGCCGTCGACCCCGGCAGGAGCTTCGATCCACACGCTCACGCCTCCGGCGGGGAAAGGCACTGTCCACGGCAGGTGCTTCTCGAGCGCAGCCGTGAGCGTCTCCCATTTCCTGCGCAGGTGGTTGCGGCGACGTGAGATCGTGCGATGGAACTGTCCGGAGTCGATGAGCAGGGCCATGGCGCGCTGCGTGTGGCCGGGCACGTGGCGGATGGAGTAGCGCCGGTGGGTGCGCATTCGTTCGATCAGTTCGGGTTCGGCGACGATGTAGCCGAGCCGGAGCCCCGGGGCGAGGAATTTGCTGAATGAGCCGAGGTAGATGACGTGTTCGGAGTGGGGGAGTGCTTTGAGCGCGGGGGTGGGTTTGCCCCGGTACCTGAACTCCGAGTCGTAGTCGTCTTCGATGATGAGTGAGTCGGTCTCACGCATGTGCGTGAGCAGCCGCAGCCGGCGTGAGGGATCGAGGGTGACATTGGTGGGACTGTGGTGGCTGGGAGTGACATAGACGATGTCGAGCCGGTCTTCGGGTGGGATCATGCCCTGGTTGTCGACGGGCAGAGGAACCAGTCGGCCGCCGACGCGTGTGAAGGCGTGTTTGGCATCGACGTAGCCGGGGTCTTCGACGCCGACGGTGGTCTCGGGTCCGACGAGGAGCTGTGCGAGCAGGTCGAGCCCCTGCTGGGATCCTGCAGTGATGAGGACGTTGTCGGCGGCGACGTGGATGCCCCGGCTGGGCAGGACCCGTTGGCACAGCAGGTCGATGAGCAGCGGGTCGTCCTCGTCGATGGCGTCGCGGACGGAGAACGGCAGGTGCTCGGGATCCATGGCCGTGCGCAAGGCCCGGGCCCAGGCGAGTCGGGGGAATTCGTCCGGGTCGACCTGGCCGGCGACGAAGGGGTAAGGATATGTGTGCCAGTTCTTCGTCTTCGTGATCTGCGGCAGATGCCGGTCCGGGATCGGACGGATCTTCGCCTCCCAGTCGATGGAGCCGTCGGAGAGGCGGGTCGTCTCGTCCTTCTCCGGGCCGTCGGCGAGCAGGGTGGTGTTGATGAAGTGTCCGCTGCGGGGGCGGGCTTCGATGAGGCCGGTGGCGACGAGTTCTTGGATCGCGGCATTGACGGTGTTCCGGGACAGACCGAGTTCGTTCGCCAGGTCGCGGGAGGACGGCAGCGGGACATTCGGGTTCATCCCTCCGGACAGGATCTGGTGTTCGAGTGCGTGGCGCAGCTGCCGGTAGAGCGGCTCCTTCGAGTCCGGGGAGATCTCGATCGGTGACCGGGCCGTGCGGCCGGTGGCGGGTTCGGTGCTGTGGTCGTGGGAGGTCATAGGTGTCGCAGCTCAGACGGAGAGGTCTTTGTCGGGAGCGATATCGGGAGCGGGGTAGCGGGGGACGACGACCATGGGAGCCGGGAGGCTGCGCAGCATCTTGTTCGCGGTCGTGCCGAGGAAGATGGAGCGGCTTCGGGCCAGTCTGCTGGAGCCGATGAGGACGATCTCGCCCTCGTCCCAGGAGAGTTTGTCGATGGCCGATTCGATGGAGCGGCCCTCGGCGACGTCGACCATGACCTCCGTGGCGTCGTCGACGGACTGAGAGGCGCGCAGGAGGAGGTTCTTTGCATGTGTTCGGGCTTCCTCCGCGATCTCATCGGTGTCGGCTCGGGAGTCGAGGCCGATGAGGGAGATCAACCGCAGGGGGACGTCGTGCCGGACCGAGGACTGGATGGCGACGTTGAGGGCCACCTCGGCGCCGGGGCGCGTGCCCAGGGCACAGGTGAGGCGGGTGAGGCGGCTGGGCGGCAGGTAGCCCGAGGGAGCGAGAGCGACCGGAACGGGGGAGGAGTGGAGGAGCGCATTGGCCACCGATCCGACGGTGAAGCGCCGCAGCGGGCCGTGGCTGGCCGCGCCGACGACGATGAGATCGCAGGGACGTGACGTGGCGGTGTCGATCAGGCCTGCCGCCATGGAATCGGCGAAATGGACCGAGGTCGTCGAGCGGATGCTCTTCGGGATGAGGTCGTGCGTTTTGGCCAGCCATTGTTCGGCCTCGTCGAGGCAGAGTTTCTGATACTCCCGTTCGGGTTTCGTCGCTGCCTGTTCCGGCGGGACTCCGCGGAGGACATGGACGAGGTTGAGTTCGACGGGGTGGGACGACAGCGTCGACTGGGCAAGGGTGAGGGCGAGCGAGACCGCGTCGCGTCCGCGTTTGTCCATGGTGATGCCGACGACATAGCGCATGAAGTCTCCTTCGACTCGAATCGTTCTGCGGCGGGTGAGGCCGACGTGTTGACTATAGGACAGACGGACGAAGGCGAACAAAGATCTCCTCGGGCGCGAGATTCCCCTCGTTCGCGGTCTCGAAAACGGTCGGAATCTGCGGCAATCCGTTCTGTTTCCTGTCCGAGTCGGTGCACTGCTTGCAGCAAGTCTCTCTATTCATGGGTGTGGACATATCCGGGACGAGCAGCCTCAGAACAGGGGCGCAGGCAGCTGACAATTCCTCGTACCGGCGAATGCAGTCGGGGCTATCCGGTGGCCGCACCGCGGACCCTATTCGTTACCTGGCTCCGCCTCGACCAGTGTGGTCTCGCGGTGTTGCGAGACCACCGATCAATTGTTCTCTGAACGTGCCGACGAATTCTGATGCAGCGTCTAGAGCAACTTCGCTGAAGGCAGATGCTGAGGCTGCTGCTCTGCGAGAAATCATCACTGTCGGTGATCCGATATTGAGATCCTGGCACTCCAAGAAAGCCACGTCTCCGCCGGCGCGAAGGGCGCTGAGATCGGTGACAAATCCGACGCCGTAACCCGCGGCGATGAGTGCGATCTGAGCGCCGATCGACTCGGCCTCGACGATGTCGGTTGGGTCGAATCCTCCTCGGTCTCGGCAGGCAGTGACCAGAGCATCAAAGTACCGAGCACCTCGACTGCGCCCGTACATGATCAAACGTTGCTCGGCTAGGTCTGCAAGGACCACAGGTCGTTTAGCCGCCAAACTATTGTCCCGTGGCACAGCCAGGATGAGCTTCTCTTCGAGCAGCACAGTCGTCTCGAAGCTGGAGTCGCTCCTTTTGCCGACAATCTCATGGCGTTGCCTGGTTAGCGCGAGGTCGATCGTCTTCGCCTGGAGCTTGTCTGCGAGTGTGGCGGCATCGCCTTCGGACACGCGTACGTCGATGCCGGGGAATCTGCGGCGAAACCGCCCGAGAACGAAGGGAAGGAACTTTTCGCATGCCACCGGGCTGACTCCGAGAGTCAGAGTTCCGCGACCCTGTTCTCCAGCGGTGTCTACTCGCTGCCTCAGCAGTTGAGCTTGGTTGAGCAGAGTCTCAGCTTCGGCTTTGAGAGCGGATCCGGCCGAGGTGAGCATAATGCCTCTGGGGGTGCGCGTGATAAGACGACGCCCGACCGCTTCCTCAAGCATCTTGAGCTGAAGACTCAGGGCAGGTTGTGAGATGTGCAGACGTCGTGCAGCGCGGGTGACGTTTCCCTCCTCAGCGACCGTGGAGAAGTACTCAAGGCGTTTCAGTGTCAATTCAGACATATGTTTATCCTATGGGGATCATCAAATAACGGTATTGGACTTATCGTATAGACCGTTCGACAGTGGTGAGCAAGTCGAATCTTCCAGCGTTGAAAGAAAGGCGAATCATGACTCTCTCGCCCCTCGACCTGATCATCGTCGGACTGTATTTCCTCGTTATCCTCTTCATTGGGTTCCAAACCGCTCGACGCATCAAAAATGCCGACGATTTCTCGGTCGCCGGCCGTCGCCTTATCTGGCCAGTCGTCTTCTCGACTTTGGCCGCAACATTCCTCGGCGGGGGAGCCACGCTCGGACGTGCCGGTGAGTCATATGAGGTCGGATACGCCTTCATGATTGCTGCGATCGCCTTCCCCGTGCAGACGGTGTTGACAGGCTGGTTCATTGCTCCTCGACTCAACGCCTATACGAAGTCCGTGACGATCGGCGATGTATTCGACCTGCACTCGGGAAAATTGGCTCGTCTCATCGTCGGTGTCCTCGGACTGCTGGTGACAGTCGGTATTCTGGGTGCTCAAGGACTCGCCTTGGGCTCGATCTTCCAAGTTGTCTTCGGACTCGACGCCACCCTGGGGATCGTGATCGGCATGGGAGTCGTTCTCGTGTACTCCACTGCCGGCGGCATGTGGGCAGACGTGCAGACCGATGTGTTCCAATTCGTGCTTTTGGGACTGTTCCTTCCAGTGGGACTACTCATCGGCGTATTCCGCGCTGGTGGTCCGATGGGTCTTATCGAAAGGATTCCGGACACGCATCTGGACTTCTTCGGTGCCTACGGATTCTGGGAGTTCGCCGCCATTTTCATCGCCTTCGCCCTCGGAGAAGCTCTCATTCCGCCCTATGCACAACGTGCTCTGGCTGCGCAGAACCCATTATCGGCGAGAAAAGGGTATGCCCGCGCCGGCGCGTTCGGTTTGGTCTTCTACTTCGTCAGCGCCAGCCTTGGCTTAGTTGCACTCGTTTTCTACCCGAATATCACGCCCGATGATGCGATTCCGACGATCATCATCAACATGCTTCCCATCGGAATCGCAGGCCTCGTTGCTGCCTCGCTCGTTGCGGTCATCATGTCAACGGCGGATTCCCTGCTCAACTCAGCGTCAGTGGTTCTGTCCAATGATCTCGTCAAAGGCTTCATCGCACCGAACCTCAGCGGGCGACAGCTTCTTTGGGTCGAACGGTCCAGCAACTTCCTCATCGGCTTCGGTGCTCTGCTCTTCGCTCTCAATGCAGAGACCATCGTAGATGCGCTCATGCTCACCTATGGACTGTGGGGTCCGACCGTCGTCGTACCATTCGTCTTCGCGATCATGTCGAAGCGGCGGGCCCCCGTTGCGATCGTCTCTTCGATGCTGGCCGGAGTCACCGTTGCGATCGTGTGGACCTTCGTACTCGGCGCACCGAACGACATCAACGCCATCATCGTGGCTCTACCGGTGAACATCGCCGTCCTTGCTTCTACTTACATGCTGATCGATAGGCCGAAGAACATCCAGACTGAGGTAGGAAAGGTGGTCACATCATGATCGTTCTCGCAGCAGCATTCATCGTCATCCCCCTCGCCATCATCATCTGGGTTGCCTACGTTGGAGCACTCGGGCTTCGTTTCTGCTGGAACACGCTTTTCAGATATTCCGAAATGGAAACGGTCGGGGAACACCAGCACGGGGACCCCCGCCGATGAGTGAGAGAACTTACGATCTCATTGTCATCGGAGCGGGCGCAATCGGTGTCACGATCGCCAAGGATGCTGCAGAACAAGGGTTGTCGACAGCGATCATCGAGGCGGGGTCCGAGGTGGGGGCAGGATGCTCCTATGCCAACGCTGGCCTCCTCGCCCCCAGTCACGCACATCCTCTGACTGGGTTCAGCAGTGTCCGCGCTGGCCTAGACAACATCGCGAATCCCTATGGCCCTTTCAGGCTGGTCCCGAGCCCCGAGAATGTCAGGTGGATCGCTCGCTTTCTGCTGGCTTCTCTGCCACGTGAACACGGGAGAGCGATCGACACCCAACGTCGCCTGAGCGGGGCGAGCACAGCTATTCATCGAACCATGGCGGAATCAGGACTCGCCACCGGATTTCGACAGGCCGGTCTGCTCGATGTCTACCGAGAGCCTGCCACTGCACGCTCGACGATCGACGATCTCCACCGTCACCCATTGCGCCCTGCGTTCTCTGTCTTGAACGCCGCACAGCTTGCCAACAAGCTTCCGACGGCTGTCGGTATGGAAGTCGGAGTGCTCACCACAGGAGATGCACACTGCGATGGATACAGATATGTCCGGGTCGTATCAGAGCGTGCAGCCGAGCTCGGCGTTGAGTTCCACTTCAATGAACCTGCAGAAGATCTGATCCAACGCAACAACGTCACCACAGGTGTGAGTACCGAGTACCGCGATCTGAAAGCAGAACATACAGTTGTAGCAGCAGCCGAGCCGTCGAAGCGATTACTCAGGCCGAGTGGTTTGCACCTGCCGCTGATCAACGGAAAAGGATATGTCGTGGATCTCGCGAAGTCCTCAACCGACCCGGATTTCCCGATAGGCATCAAGGACGAGATGATCGTCGCCACTCCGTATCCCGATCGCCTCCGACTTGCCGGAGTTATGGAGCTGACAGGATCGGACAGTTCTGTTGACCACAGACGCGTGGGTGCGATGATCAGAGCCGGCGAAAGTGTCTTTTCTGGCCTCTCGTCTCGCGAGGTCATCGAAACTTGGGCAGGACTTCGTCCGTGCGTTGCCGATGGGCTGCCTGTTGTCGGACGTACCCACGATCCGGGGCTGTCGGTGGCCACTGGGCACGGCCAGCAAGGGTTGGTTCTAGCTCCGATTACTTCGGCGATTGTTCTTCGACAGATGAGGGGCCAACCGGGAACGCCGTCGGGAGTCGACCCTCGTTCCATCAGTCCGGAACGGTTCCGACGGCGCTGATGCCCAACTTTGCCGAAGGCCCAGGACGTCACTGGTAGTCATCGCCTGGCCTCTGCGCTCGCCTCCTCGAACAGCTTCTTCCGGCGCTTGAGGCTGGCTCGACTGACCGAGACGGCAATGAGCGCGAGCACGCTGATCTTCGCTGTCGTCCACACCCAGTCCGGGATATCGAAGGGGAGGTCGATGCTGGGCAGCCAGCCGAAGAGGATATCGAACAGCCAGCCGAAGAAGCGGCCGATGGCAGACAGCAGGGATCCGAGTGGTTCGAGCATACGCGTCAGCCAGTTCATGACCGGCTCGAGAAGCGGCGTGAGATGTCGAGACAGCCAAGCTTTGACCGGTTCGCGAGTAAGGACAGCAGAGCGCCGAGCCCCAGGAGCGGGATGACCAGACGGATGATCGTAGTCGGTCCGGCTATGAGAGCGAATCCAGTCGGGTGTGCCGTGCGTTTGAGATCGCGTGCTTCTGATCGGCCGCACGCCTCCGGCAACAGCGGGACGATGTTGCCACCGGCATGGCCTTCTGCCTCACCGGCTTCGCCGAGCGCCGAGGTAGTCACATGGATCTGTTCACGATCGACCAGCTTCCCCTCGACCGTCGGGCTTCGGACGACGATGCGAACGGTGAACCAGCCGCCGACGCGGACTTCGACACCGTTCGCATCCGTGTTCGTGCTGTCGGCCTCGGGAAGATGATCGACACCATCGATGGCTGGTGACTTGTTTCAACCTTCCACGGCGGTTGGCCAAGTCCCGAAGCGGGTGCACCACCATCTGCAAGACGTCGAACGTTCCGGATCTGGCTGTCGGTGATCCACGCAGGCGGCTTGGTTAGGATGGCGACTATGACAGAAGAAGGGCAGGAACCGACGACCACGAACACGACTCGTATCACCGACACGGCTCTGATCTTCGAAGGTGGTGGCATGCGGGCGTCTCTGACGAGCGGAATGGTCGTCACGCTCCTCGACGCCGGTCTCGATTTCGACTGGGTCGCCGGCATCAGCGCCGGGGCGTCGAATGCCGTGAACTATCTGTCCGACGATGCCCGTCGTGCCCGCAGGTCCTTCGTCGAGTTCGCCGCCGACGAGCAGTTCGGCGGTCTGCGCTACTTCGCTCGCGGACAGGGTATGTTCAACGCGGAGTACATCTACCAGAAGGCAGGCGGACCGAACGAAGCGCTGCCGTTCGACTGGGAGACCTTCGACTCGAATCCGAGCCAGCTGCGGGTCATCGCCTTCGATGCCGAATCCGGTGACGAAGTCGTGTGGTCGCGCAAGGACACCCCGCGCATCGACGACCTCATGATCCGCGTGCGCGCCTCGTCGACGATGCCTGGGCTCATGCCGCCGGTGCACCTCAACGGGCACGTCTACGTCGATGGCGCTATGGGCGACGACGGCGGGATCGCACTGAGCCAGGCCCAGCGCGAAGGGTTCGAGAAATTCGTCATCGTCCTCACTCAGGAGCGGTCGTACCGGAAGGCCCCGCAGCGGTTCCCTGCGATCTACCGCGGCATCTTCCGCCGGTACCCGGCGCTGGGGGAGGCGCTGCTGACGAGGTGGAAGAGATACAACGAGACCCGTGAGCGCATCTTCGCACTCGAGGCCGAAGGGAAGGCGCACGTGTTCGCTCCGGAACGTATGCCGGTCGACAACAGCACCCGCGACCTCTCGCGCCTGGCCGCCGCCCACCGTATGGGTCTCTCCCAAGCGCGGTGCGAGTTGCCGGAGATCCGGGAGTTCGTGGGTGTGTCAAGCAGCGCAGTGTCATCGAGTCGATGAAGACGTGGGCTCCTCGACATCGTTGACGACAATTGCGATCTGACAACATTTCAGTCATTCACTACAGTTCACGTAGTCGCGTCAGGGCTTCCTGCTAGATTCTCTGAGTATGAGCGACCACCCATATTCTCGTGAGCCACAGCTGCCCCCTACTGAGCCGGGCGCGACGAAGAAATCGAAATCCAAACCCGTCCTGCTCGGCGTTGCCGCGGTCGCGGTCGTGGCGCTCATCGCCGGAGGCTCCTTCGCCTACTTCTCCGGGTACAACCCCTTCGGTGATCCGGAACCCGACTACGCGCAGACTCCCAGCCAGTCCGATGTCATGGACTTCAGTGGATTGAGCCAAGACATGCATCTAAACGGTGCGCCGCTGACCGCCTCAGCCGAAACGACTGAGACCTCCTCTCAGATCCTGCGGTTCATCGGATCGACCACATCGATTCTCACCCGAGTGGGTGACGACGATACGCCTGCCTGGACGGTGTCGATCCCGCACCAGGACATCGACACCGGCGACACCGAGCCGCTCGACGAGGCGCTCGACCCGGAGTCCTCCGAAGACACTTCCGACGAAGAGGAGAAGCTGGCGGGCACTCCTGCCGCGTGCCGAATCTCCAGCGGCGCTGTCCAGTGCGGGAACCGAACGGTCGCACTCAGCGACGGGTCGATGACGAAGGCAGAGAGCACAGCCGAGGTCGACCCCGATCCCGCATCGTCGCGGGTCCCTCTCGAAGCCGATGACGAAGGGGCAGTGACCGGGCCGGACGATCAGGCCTATGACGGTCTGAACCTCGATCCGGAGGCCTACGCCTCGATGATCGCCGGTGCTCAGGCGGGGGAGACCGGACCGTGGGTGGTCTCCGATGGTCAGACTCTTGCCGCCGTCGATTCCGACGGCGTCCTATGGACGCAGGATCTCGATTCCTCCGCCGCCGAGGTGACCGGACTCGGTGACATACGCGTCACCCCGTCGTGGGCGGCGGTCGACGATGTTCTCATCATCGGAACCTCGGACGGGGTCAAAGGCCTCGATGTCTCGACCGGTGACCAATTGTGGGCAGTGTCCGCACCGACCGACGGATTCGCGGTCACCGGCAGTCAGCTGCGCATCCAGCACGAGGGGGCAGTGAGCTCGTTCGACTTCACAGACTCATCGGACGACGATTCAGTGACGGCCGACAAAGGATTCGATGAGAGCATTTCGGCCCTGCCGGCACCGAAGCTTCCGTCGGAGGACGATATCCGGAATGCGAAGTTGGAGGTCCCTCCTGCTTGTGCAGACTTGACTATGGCCGAGGGAGCGAAGCAGGAGTTCACAGACGGCAAGGCCGCAGAAGGGGAGTACGGGTCATCGATCGCCATCAATGACGTGACAACGTCGCTGGCCGCACCGAAGCCGATGGTCGCGATCGACTTCGTCTGCTATCCGGGTGGGAATTGGGTGACGGATTCGGTCGGTGTCTATGATCAGAAGCTCGACCTGGTGACCTCGATCGAGCCGTGGGGCGCGGATTCGGACTTTCAGCAGCTTGCCGATTTCAACCGCAGCATCGTCTCTGCCGTCGATATGACCGGACCCTATATGACAGCGACGCTGAGCAATATCGCCGTCTATGGCGACGAGGACTACAACGCGGCAGAGCGCACAGGGGAGGCAGAGCTTCGCTTCGCATGGTCGAAGGGAGGTTACGAACCTCAGGATGTGCTGTTCAACGCTGACGGAGCGACCGTCCGGGTCCCGGAGGTCGATGAAGTTCAGAAGTTCATCGACGCGGCCGCGAAAGGCGACGATGACACCGCCGGTGCGATGGCCACTGATGAGGTGATGCGAGATCTGGATACGGTCATCGGGGACGCATCTGCGAACCCACCGCTGACGTACCGCAACGTGGCTCTCCAGGACGGGACCGAAGTCGATACCTGCGAACTCATCGGAGTCGTGGACGAGGAATACGGGGGCTACACCATGAGCAATGGTGTTGAACTGATGGAAGCAATCGGCGGTTTGGGCTCCGATTCCATCGAGCCCGGCGACGTCATCTGCGGACTGAAGGGACCAGGCGAGACGATCGACCCGGACGATGAGTACAGCTGGTACGCAGCGCACCTGTTGCTGAAGGGCAATGAGGCGGGAGCGGTCAAAGTGTATTCGGTGTCCTCATACACCGGTTGACGATAAGTAGACCGCTGGGGCAATTATTCCTGCTGGTATTCCAGCTTCACTGAGATCTCCTTCGAGGCGGCCTTCATCACCGGGACAAGCGCATGCATCCGATCTTTCGGCATATAGGGACGTGTGGCTGACAGCGAGACTCCTGCGACGATACTCCCGCTGCTATCGCGGATCGGGGGCGGCCACGCCGGATCCCTGGTCAATTCTCCTCGAAGGTCGAATGTGGCGTCGTCGCGTGTGTAATCGCGCATTTGTTTGACCTCAACTGCGAAGAACCTGTAAAGGGAAACTATAATGAGCAGAACGGAAGACTGGAAATTTCCGCTTGGCTGCGTTGGGAAGCCGTAATTCTCCCCTTCTTAGGAGCCAGAACGGAACCGTAAAGGAAGACTCTGAAACTAGAATTTATTGGAAATGCGTTCAGGCATCTCATACAGGTTTGACTGGAGGATGCGCCAGTCATTTCCAAATTGCCGACAAACCTCTTCGACGCTCCCTTTGACCCACCCTCCAAGGCGTGGACTGATTATCAGCTCATCGATTAAAATATTCAAGTCGCAGGTAACTGTCGCGAATTTCGGTATCGCTGTCAGATCTTCATCGTTGTAGTTGTGGTCTTTAGAGGCGTCATGGGCTACTAGTCGAAACTCATTTTCGTGAGAAAACTCAATTCGTTTAGAAAAATATTGATCCGTGTATGAATCGGAATTTGCGCCCTCCGTAGAGAAATTCTTGTAGTCAACGCGGCCATAAAACACCCTGTCGACGCAATCGCCTTTGATGAGCGATTCCTTCATCTTCTTCCATGAGGTCTTGATTGCAAGACCTTTGTCGTCGCCGTAGATCCTCCAGAGCCCAGCGTTTTCGGTCGGAAAAGAGTTCCAACAAGAAATATAAGTGCGCTCGCGCCAGAAAAATGTTTCCTTGAGTTCCCTATTCCAGAGGGCATGCCTAAGATAGCTCGGCGCGCCCCTCCTTTTCCAGGCTTTTAATTGTGTGTCGGTAGCTGCTTCGCCGAGTACTCCTTCGTAACCGTCTTCCATTGATGAAGCGCGAGGCATTTTGAGAGTGTTTGTCGTGAGTAAATCAAGAAACTTTGGGAAATCCAGGTAGCGCCAAAGAACAAGATCGTCCGCTGGCTCCGGCGCATCGTTATTGTAGTGCGAAAGAATTATCGTCATAGCTATTCTATCGTACCTCGGTCCTTGACCCACTGTTGTGTCGATGATGAATGATAACGACCAGATCAGCGCGGAGTACATTCAGTTGTGACGAATGAGCGTCACCGGTCAGGCGGCCCCAGGCGAAATGTTCAATATATAGTTGCGGGCAGGATACTTTTTGGCATTCTGATCAAAGTGCGATCGAACATAGGTCGAGGAGCTGGGCGGACAGGTTCTGGCGAAGCCAGCAAAAGGCCTGCGGCACGACCGCGCGCTCTGTCACAGTGCCTTTGAGCCGCTCGTCTGGTCTGCAACCGCTCGGTGGCGGATTATCCTGAAGGGAATGGTGTGAGAATTGGCGACATTTGATCTGGCTTGTTCACAGGCAAGTCTGGATGGATGAACACCATACCCCGACCCTATTTGAAAGATTTCCGCGATGACGTCATCCGCGTAGCAGTAGGCCGGGACAAGGACACCACGATCTTCTAGGTCGCCAAGAACTTCGGCATCCACGAAGGTACTATCAACAATTGGATCCGCCAGGCCGAGATCGATGCCGGCAACAAGTTCGGCACCACCACCGACGAGTCGGCTCAGCTTCGCGCGCTACGGCGACGGTCTCGCCTGCTAGAGCAATAGAACAAAGTCGTCCTCCGGGCAGCCGCCTACTTGTCGCAGCCGAAGTTGCCGTCAAAAGGCTCTACCCGCTCGTGAGAGAGCTCTCCGCCGTCGTTATCCCCCGTCGCGGCGTCGTGTCGGGTTCTCAAGCTCTCTCGCCAGCTCTACTGCCGGGGGGTGCCCCTATGGTTTAAGTCAATGGGCAACGGGCAGAATCTTGTAGTCTCTTCGGTGAGGCCCGAAGGGCAGGGATGTTCTGTCCGGGAACTGCCTCTCAGACTGATCGGGCACCTCGCTACAGGCTGGTTCAGGCAGCAGTGGCCACCTCGGGTGTGTGGAAGTAGGCACCATCGCGCAGCATCGCGTACAGCACGTTACAGCGCCTGCGCGCTAACGCGATCAGTGCCTGATTGTGTTTCTTATGCTCGGCACGTTTCTTGTCGTAATACGCCCTCGACAACGGGTCCTTCAACGCGACGAACGCTGACAGGAACAGGGCTCGTTTGAGGACCTTATTGCCCCGACGCGAGGAATGATCTCCTCGGATCGAGGTTCCCGACCGCCATGTCACTGGTACCAGGCCGGCATAAGACGCGAGATGCCCGGCTGATTCGAAGTCCTTACCCACCACTTCGGTCAGGATCCTCGCCGCTGTCCTGACGCCGACTGCCGGCATCGACGTCAGGAGTCCGAAAAGCGGATGGGCCTGGACCAGGCCCTCGATGCGGGCGAACACCTCGTCTCGCGACTGGCGTGTCTGCGCCAACGACGTCGCCAGTTGGGGCAAGACGAGTCCGGCCGCATCGGTGCCCGACACCACCACCGTCTGCCCATCCAACGCAGTGAAGATCGCTGCCGCCCACCGTTTCCACGCCCTGGGCGCCTGATTACGCAGCAGCGTCTCGACACGCCGTTTGCCGGCATGCCGCAAAGACTGTGGTGTCGGATACTTCGCCACCAGGGCCAGCATGGCGGGATGATCCAAGTGGGGACCGATGACGGTCTCTAAGCCGGGGTGGATCTGGGTGAGCAGCCCGCGGATCCGGTTCGACGTCGCGATGGCTTGTTTGGCGAGGTCATCGTCATAGCCACACAGCATCGACAACTCGGCCACATTCTCATCAGCAACCCGGATCCCCCCGCAGCGTGTGGGGCATGGTCCGGGCGGCTTCAGCGATGATGCCGGCGTCTCTGGCATCGGTCTTCGCCTCACCCGGGTGGAGATCGGCGATGCGGCGCATCGCCAGTCCGGGCAGGTAGGCGACCATGATGCCCTGGGCTTGGGCGACCGTGACGGGCAGCGCCCCGATCGTGGCGGGCTGGTCGACAACAACCAGCAGTCTCCCGTGCTTGCGCAGGCGGGTGATCAGGGCCTTCAGTTTCGTTTCGTTCTGCGGCAGGGCTTTCGACAGGAGTTGTTTTCCGTCACGGTCGAGTGCGACGGCGTGGTGGTTGTGTTTGCCGACATCGATGCCGATGAATACGTCGATGTCAGCGTGGTTGGTAATCATGTCACTCATCTTCTTCGACTCATGTGACCGGATATTGGTTGTGGTTCGGCTGGCCGGTGGTGCTGGGTGGCTCCTGGGTTCGGCATCCACGTTACGGTCGGGCTCAAGGCATGTGTTCTGCCAGTGGTTCTGGCCCCTATCAGCGATTTCCCTGGTGCCTTCGAACCCCGGTGACTACACCCCCCGGATCATGATGACTGGGGGCATCAATCATGCCGGAGTCCTCAGGCCAGCGAGCCCTTCTATCCTGACGGATGGTGGGGCTACTTAAAAGGTAACGGGGGTGCCCCTATATTTATTCATAGGCCCTGAACGGGGTCTGGTCGCTGGTCCTGGTATGGCTGATTTGCCCTGTC